>JBNKIW010000011.1:0-103438 GCA_050290865.1 Rhodomicrobiaceae bacterium
GTATTCCTGACAAAGAAACTCTGACCAAGGAGGTTGCTGCGTGGGAGGAGGAACGCAACGCCAGCCACACTAAGGCCAACTGGCGCTTCACCACCGACGATGCCCGCATCAAGCTGAAGCGCCTCTATCCCCAGTTTGAATGAATCGGGCCACTAGTACGCCCCGCAGGAAATCCTGACCCACTTGCCGCACGCTCTCACGGGATTTCCTGCGGGTTAAGCGTACTAGCAAGTTATTGACTCTAGTACAGCTTTTCCGAGGCAAGTTCGCTTACGCACTCGCGAAGAATGGGGTGCGAACTTGCCTCGGGCTGTACTAGCCACCGTGAGGGTGCTTGCAAATTGGTAACACTCGCGACAGATAGTGCTGCAAGTGAAGGGAAGCGTCGCATGCTGCCCCTGACGGCCAGCCGCTCCCGAGGACAGGGCGGCCACGCCGTCACAAAGGATCGCGGAGCCTGAGAGCCTTCGCATCCCCCGCCTGCTGGCAGGCGATACCGGACCAACGAAGCCGCAACCAAGGTTGCAGCCTCTCTTGCGAGGAGGTGAAGCAATGATCACGGCTTACATGCGCAGGAACGGCGCGCTGGCGTCGAGCGAGGTCACGCCGGGCCAGGACGTGCCGCTCGAGGCCGTGTGGATCGATATGCTCACGCCGACCCGGCAGGAGGAGATCATCCTGGAACGCCAACTCGGCATTCACCTTCCCAGCCGCGAGGACATGCGCGAGATCGAGGTCTCCAGCCGCCTCTACCAGGAAAACGGCGCGATGTTCATGACGGCGACGGTGCTGACCCAGGGCGACACCGCCCTGCCGGAGACCGAGCCGGTGACGTTCATCCTCGTCGGCCACCGGCTCATCACCATCCGTTTCGCCGATCCGCAGCCCTTTCAGGTGTTCACGGCGCAGGTCCAGCGTCTGCCGGAGGTGGGCCAGTCGGGTGAAACGCTGCTGACGGGGCTTCTCGACGCGATCATCGACCGCATCGCCGACATTCTCGAACGCGTGCAGCATGAAATGAACCAGGTGTCGCGCAGCGTCTTCTCGCGCGACAAAACGGATTACGAGGAAATCCTGCGCAAGATCGGCCTGGCCGAGGCGCTGACCTCGCGCGCCCGCGAAAGCCTTGTGAGTATCGGGCGCGTGCTGTCGTTCCTCAGCCGCCCGTCGGAGCTCAAACCGTCGAAGGCCCTGGCACGGGCGCTGAAGACGCTGCACCGCGACGTGCTGGCGCTTTCGGATCACTCGACGTTTCTGGCCAACAACATCACCTTCATGCTCAATACCGTGCTCGGCATGTCGAGCATCGAACAGACCGACATCATCAAGACTTTCTCCGTTGCCGCTGTTGTCTTCCTGCCGCCGACGTTGATCGCCAGTATTTATGGGATGAACTTCGAGATCATGCCAGAATTGAAATGGTTTGCCGGCTATCCAATATCACTAATACTGATGATCATTTCCGCAATATTGCCCTACATCTATTTCAAGCGCAAAGGCTGGCTGTAGACCCGCGACTCGCGGTAAAGCATGTCTGGGGTGTTAGTACGCCCGAGGCAACGGTGAGGGCATGCAGCAATATCTCGATCTCCTCCGCCATGTCCGCGAAAACGGCGTGCGGCGCATGGACCGGACGGGCACCGGCACGCTCGGCGTGTTCGGCTATCAGATGCGCTTCGATCTGGACGACGGTTTCCCGCTGCTCACGACCAAGAAGCTGCATCTGAAATCCATCATCCACGAACTGCTCTGGTTCCTGTCGGGTTCCACCAACATCGGCTATCTCAAGGAACACGGCGTGCGCATCTGGGACGAATGGGCGGACGACAAGGGCGAACTCGGCCCGGTCTATGGCCGCCAATGGCGCTCCTGGGCGGCGCCGGACGGGCGCAGCATCGACCAGATGGCGGCGCTCGTCGAGCGGCTCAAGGCCGATCCCTATTCCCGCCGCCACATCGTCAGCGCCTGGAACCCCGCCGACATCGACACCATGGCGCTGCCGCCCTGCCACTGCCTGTTCCAGTTCCATGTCGCCGAAGGGCGGCTGTCGTGCCAGCTCTATCAGCGCTCCGCGGACATCTTCCTGGGGGTACCGTTCAACATCGCGTCTTATGCGCTTCTGACGATGATGGTGGCGCAGGTGACGGGCTATACGCCTGGCGATTTCGTCCACACTTTCGGCGATGCGCATCTCTATCTGAACCACGTCGCACAGGCGGACGAACAGCTTGCCCGCGAGCCACGCGCCCTGCCGCGCATGACGATCAGCCCGGACGTACCCTCGCTGTTCGATTTCTCCTATCGCGATTTCCGCCTGGAAGGCTACGACCCGCTTCCGCACATCAAGGCCGCGGTGTCGGTCTGAGCATCCGCAGGGACGATACCCGGCCTGCCCTATTCCGCGCGCACGACCAGACAGTCGATGGACAACCTCTTCAGCTTGGTGCAGGCCGTCCTGGCCTCCGTCCTGGAAAAACGGCCGAAGCGGGCGCGGTAATAGGATTTTCCATGAACCGTCCCGGCGACGGTCAGTTCGCCATGTCCGCGCACCACCGTTCCCGCCTTGGCAGCGACGGTTTGAAGACGGCCCTTCGCGCCTCCGATACTGAGATAGGAACCGACCTGGACGTGATACGGCCCGAGCGTGTCCGCCGGAGCGGCGTCCGTGGCGGCCTCGGTATCTCCCTGTTCCGGTGATGCCTGCTCGCTGCTGGCTGCCGCGCGCGTATCTGCGTCCCCCGATGTGGCGATTGCCATGGAAGCGCCGGCCATCTGCATCTCTTGCAACTGCGCTGCCTGACCGCTTTCCCCCTTCTTGATCGACGCCAGCGCCACGGCCAATGTGCGTTCGGCCGCGCCGGGATGGAAGGCAGGATTTCGTTCCGGCAGATCATCGGCGGCTATCGTCATGGGCCGCGCAACCGGACCCGACTGCAGCGCAATCGCACTCCGCTGGCCGTCCTGCGCCTCAGCCTTGGCCGTTTTCAAGACTTTGGCAAGCGGACCGCCGCCCTTGAGAGCCACCCTGGCAGGCGGCGTGGCCCCACGCTTTTTCACCGACGCGAGCGTGGCGGCCTTCTTCCACGCCGCATTCAGAAGCTTGCGCATGCGGGCGTTGCGGGCGCGCGCCGAGCGTCCGCCCAGCACGACCGCGAGCAGGTGCTTGTCACCACGCCGCACGGACGCCAGCAGATTGAAACCCGATGCCCGCGTGAAGCCGGTCTTCAGCCCCTCCGTGCCCTTATAGGTGAACAGCAGGCCGTTGTGATTGCGATGCCTCGCACCCGCATAGGAGAAAACCTTGGTCTTGAAGATCTTCGACTGTTTCGGAAAGTCCCTCAGCACGCGATGGCCGAGGATGACGAGATCGCGCGCGGTCGTCCGCTGCTTCGAATTGGGCAGGCCGGAGGCGTTATGGAAGGTTGTGTCCATCATGCCCAGCGCCCGCGCCTTCCTGGTCATCAAGCGAGCAAATTCGGCCTCCGAACCGGCTAAGTTTTCGGCAATGACCACCGCGGCGTCATTCGCAGACTTGGTGACGAGCGCGTACATCGCCTGGCGCAAGGTGATCGTACTCCCCGCCTTCAATCCAAGCTTGGAGGGAGACTGCTTGGCGGCGAAGGCGCTCACCTTGAGCTGTGCCTTCGGCGTGAGGCGTCCCTGCTTGATCCGTTCGAACGCCAGAAAAAGCGTCATGACCTTGGTGATCGAGGCCGGATAGCGCGGCGCGTCGATATTGCTGGAATAGAGGGTACGGCCCGTATGCGCATCCAGCACCATTGCCGCATGCGGCGGCGAATAGGCTTTGCGGTGGCGGCGTTTCTTGGCATCGGCGGGCACCACGGCGAGGCTGAGAGCAAGCGCAACCGTCAGCGCAAGCCCGCCCGCCCGCAGAGCAAACGCCTGTGCGCGGGTGACCGTCTTTGCCCGGCACATCGCCGCAGAAATGACCATCAAGACCCTCCCGTTCCGGCGTTGCCGCATAAGTCAAGCCACGCGCATGAGCTTATTTGCGCAGGCTTACCAAGCTGTTAACGCCGATCTGACCAATCCCTTGAACGCGGCTGCCCCCTGGCCCATCTAGGCAGACATACCCGGCAACGCGTTCCGGCACCTTATCGCAACCGCCACGGCATCGTCTCAGGGAAACTCACAATCTCGTTAAGTGGCCGCGGCATGCCGGGCGCGACGGCAGCGGGACACAACGTTAGCGCCCTGGTATGCATAATCAATGTGAAGTTTCTTCGACGGAAGATGCGTATTGACCGCAATAACTTGGGGAAACTATGGATGGGAGGCGCTCAGTCCGGGCCGGCAGCCCTCCCCTCCGACGCATACCGCCGGGCCGGAGACGCGCGCGCTTCGATTTCCGTTTCCTGGCCCGCGAACACTGTTTTTTTTTGACAAAAATGCCCTACTATAAGGAGTTGCGCACCGGGTACCGCAGACTATCCACGACCAGGGGAAAGACGTGCAGATTGCCCTTTTTACTGCCCTTCCGGCGGTGTTATGTTCGCGACCAGGGGAGACTGGCAGTCTACGCATTGAAAGGCGGCAAGAGCCGGCCTACTCTTGTGGGGCAAGAGGCGCATTCCGGGGTTTGGCAGCAGAATTGCATGCATTTCATGGCGGACATAAGCGAGGGGGCAACGGCTGGCGCAGGCGGGCGCGGAATTGGTGTCGGGGGGGCAATCACGATGTCAAAGAAGGACCGCCGCGATGATGACGGAGATGTACGCGGCGGGATCGTCACCAAGACTGAGCCGAAGACGAAACGGCCCAGCCTTTACAAGGTGCTGCTTCTCAACGACGATTACACTCCGATGGATTTCGTCGTGTACATTCTGGAGCGCTTCTTCAATAAGCCGACCGAGGAAGCGAACCGCATCATGTGGCATGTGCATCAAAAAGGGGTCGGCATCTGCGGGGTATACACCTATGAGGTGGCAGAGACGAAGGTTGCACAGGTGACCAACTTCTCGCGCCAGCATCAACATCCGTTGCAGTGTACCATGGAGAAGGAATAGGACGCCCGTGCCCTCGTTTTCGTCCAATCTTGAAGAATCCCTCCACCGCGCCCTCGAATATGCGAACGAGCGCAGCCACGAATATGCCACGCTGGAGCACCTGCTCCTGTCGCTGGTGGACGACCGTGATGCAGGAGCGGTTATGCGCGCCTGCAACGTCGATCTCGACCTCCTGCGCGGCAAGCTCATCGACTATCTCGACAATGACCTCGACAATCTCATTGTCGACCAGGAAACGGAGGCCCAGCCCACGGCGGGCTTCCAGCGCGTCATTCATCGCGCCGTCGTGCATGTGCAGTCCTCGGGCCGCGAGGAGGTGACCGGCGCCAACGTGCTCGTCGCCATATTTGCCGAGCGCGAGAGCCACGCCGCCTTCTTCCTGCAGGAACAGGAGATGACGCGATTCGACGCCGTGAATTATATCTCGCACGGCATCGCCAAGCGTCCCGGCATGTCGGAACCGCGCGCCGTGCGGGGCGTGGACGACGACCAGGCAACCGTGGAGACCGGCGACGACAAGAAGCGTGCGGGCGACGCGCTCGACGTCTATTGCGTCAATCTCAACGACAAGGCGCGGAACGGCCGTATCGACCCGCTGATCGGCCGGGGCAAGGAAATCGGCCGCACCATCCAGGTGCTTTGCCGCCGCCAGAAGAACAATCCGCTCTTCGTCGGCGATCCCGGCGTCGGCAAGACAGCCATCGCCGAGGGGCTGGCGCGTATGATCGTGCGCAGCGAGGTGCCCGATGTGCTCACCAACGCCACAATCTTTCAGCTCGACATGGGCGCCCTGCTGGCGGGCACGCGCTATCGCGGCGATTTCGAGGAGCGGCTGAAGGCCGTCATGCGCGAGATCGAAGCCTATCCGGGCGCGATCATGTTCATCGACGAAATCCACACGGTCATCGGCGCGGGGGCGACCTCCGGCGGGGCGATGGACGCCTCGAACCTGCTCAAGCCTGCCCTGCAATCGGGCACGCTGCGCTGCATCGGCTCGACGACCTACAAGGAATACCGCCAGCATTTCGAGAAGGACCGCGCGCTCGTCCGCCGTTTCCAGAAGATCGACGTGGCCGAGCCGACCGTCACCGACGCCGTCGACATCCTCAGGGGGCTGAAGCCCTATTTCGAGGATTTCCACAAGGTGCGCTTCACCGATGAAGCCATCAACGCCGCCGTCGAGCTTTCGTCGAAATACATCCACGACCGCAAGCTGCCGGACAAGGCCATCGACGTCATCGACGAGACCGGTGCATCGCAGATGCTGCTGGCCGCCGACGAACGCAAGGAGGTCATCGGCCTGCACGAGGTGGAGAACACCGTCGCGACCATGGCGCGCATTCCGCCGAAGACGGTGTCGAAGTCCGACGCCGAGCTGCTGCGCAACCTCGAAGCCGAACTGAGACGCGCAGTGTTCGGGCAGGACAAGGCCATCACCGCGCTGTCCTCGGCGATCAAGCTGGCGCGCGCCGGACTTCGTGAACCGGAAAAGCCGATCGGCTGCTATCTCTTCTCGGGGCCGACCGGCGTCGGCAAGACGGAGGTGGCGCGGCAGCTCGCGAAATCGCTGGGCGTCGAGCTTCTCCGCTTCGACATGTCCGAATATATGGAGCGGCACACCGTCTCGCGGCTCATCGGCGCGCCTCCGGGCTATGTCGGCTTCGACCAGGGCGGCCTTCTGACCGACGGCGTCGACCAGCATCCCCACTGCGTCCTGCTGCTCGATGAGGTCGAGAAGGCCCACCAGGATCTCTTCAACGTGCTCCTGCAGGTGATGGATCACGGCAAGCTGACCGACCACAACGGCAAGCAGGTGGATTTCCGCAACGTCGTCTTGATCATGACCACGAATGCGGGCGCCACCGACCTCGCCAAGGCAGCGCTCGGCTTCAACCGCAGCAAGCGCGAAGGCGACGACGACGAGGCGATCCGGCGGCTGTTCACACCCGAGTTCCGTAACCGCCTCGATGCCGTGATCAGCTTCCAGAACCTGCCGAAGGAAGTGATCGCCAAGGTCGTCGAGAAGTTCGTCTTCCAGCTCGAAGCGCAGCTGGCCGACCGCAACGTCACCATCGAACTGAGCGATGAGGCGAGCAGCTGGCTGATCGAGAACGGCTACGACGAGCAGTTCGGCGCACGGCCGCTCGCCCGTGTCATCCAGGAGCACATCAAGCAGCCGCTTGCCGAAGAGCTGCTGTTCGGACGGCTGGAGCATGGCGGCACGGTCCGCGTGACGGTCGAGGAAAAGGACGGCGGCAGGAGGGGGCTCGGCTTCGAGATTATCGAGGCTGAGAAACCCAAGCCGCCCGAAAATGACGGCGGGTCCGAGCCGGACGACGAAGAGGGTGACGCCACCGCCAAGACCGAAGGGTCAAAACGGCGGTCGAGCTCGAAACGTTCGAAGAAGACGCCGCCGGGCGGCGGCGGCAACCGCAAGAGTCTCGTGCCAAAAGTGCCGCTGTCTCAATAGGGATGCGGCGAAGCGTCTGGCGCCAAGCTGCGGACACTATGGCGTTCGCAGCGGTGCCGTGGCCGCGGCCAGCCAGCCACGTGCCGCCTCGTCCAGGTCCGGCGCCAGCGCAGCGGCGACGCGCGCGTGATACGCGTCGATCCACGCCACCTCTTCCGCAGTCAGCAGGCCGGGATCGATGAGGCGGCGGTCGAGGGGGACAAGCGTCAGCGTCTCGAACACCATCATCGGGCGCTCGCCGCCGGGGATATCCTCCGGCTCCTTCACCAGGATCAGATTCTCGAGGCGGATGCCGTACCGGCCCTCACGATAATAGCCCGGCTCGTTCGACAGGATCATGCCCGGCTCCAGCACCGCCGCCGAGCGCTTCGACAACCCTTGCGGCCCTTCATGCACCGACAGGTAGCTGCCAACGCCGTGCCCGGTGCCGTGGTCGTAATCGAAACCCGCCGCCCACAGCGCACGGCGCGCAAAGGCGTCGAGATCGCAGCCGCGCGTCCCCTTGGGAAAACGCGCCGTGGCGATGGCGATATGCCCCTTCAGCACGAGCGTGAAATGGCGCCGCATCTCCGCCGACGGCTGACCAACGGCCAGCGTGCGCGTGATATCGGTGGTGCCGTCGCGGTACTGCCCGCCGGAATCGATGAGAAACAGGCTGCCCGGCTCAATGCGGCGGTTGGTCGAGCACGTGACTCGGTAATGCACGATGGCGCCATTGGGCCCCGCCCCGGCGATGGTGTCGAAACTGATTTCGCGCAAATCCGGGCTTTCGCGGCGAAAGCTCTCCAGGCGCTCGGCGGCGGCGATTTCGTCCAGCGAACCCTTGGCCGCTTCAGCATCGAACCACGCCAGAAACCGGCACATCGCCAGCCCGTCGCGGCGGTGCGCGGCGCGGGCGCCTTCGATTTCGGCGGCTGTCTTGCGCGCCTTCGGCAGGAGGCAGGGATCCCGCCCTTCCACGATCACCGCCCCGCTCCCAGCAAGACGGTCCGCGAACCACTGGGCGGCGCGCAGGGGATCGAGCCGTACCTTCGCCTTTTCGCGGCCCAGCCTGTTCAGCGCCTCGGGCAGCGCGCGCGGTTCAAAAATCTCGGCGACCTCGGAAAGGCGCTCATGCGCGGCAAGCGGTAGTCTGGCGCCCTCTATGAAGAACCACGCCTTGCCGCTCGCGGGCACGATGGCATGGCTGAGGACGAATGGCGTATGTGGCAGGTCGCTGCCGCGGATGTTGAACAGCCAGGCGATGGAATCGAGTGCGGTCAGGACAACGGCGTGCTGCTTGTCCTTGCGCAGCGCTTCCTGGATTTCCGCAACTTTTTCCCCTTCCGCCTTGCCCGCAAGCTCGACCGGCTGCAACGCGACGGACCGCATGGGTGGAGCCGGGCGATCGGTCCAGACGGCGTCGAGCGGATTGGCGTCCACCGGCACCAGCACAGCCTCCGCTCGCGTGGCGGCGCGTGTCAGCCGCTTGATCTCGTCAACCGTGTGGAGCCGCGGATCGAAGCCGAGTTTCGTGTCAGCCGTCAGGTTATCGGCGAGCCAGTCCTCAGGGGCCACGTCGGGCGTCTTGATGATCGTGAACACGTCCGGGTCGGTCTGCGACGCAGCCTGAAGCGTGTAGCGGCCATCGACGAACAGCGCCGCCATCTGCGGCAGCACGGCCGCCAGCCCCCATGATCCGGAAAAGCCCGTGAGCCACAGAAGGCGCTCGGCCGAGGGCGGCACATATTCGTTCTGATACTCGTCGGCGCGCGGCACGAGGAAACCGCTGAGCGAGCGCCGCGCGAGTTCCTCCCTGAGCGCCGTAACGCGCTCCGCCCCATGCACCGGACCGCCGATATCTTCATAATTCTGAAACATGCAGGCTATGTACGCGCCGAATCAACGCGCATCAAGACCGCGCGATGGTGCTCTGGCGCCGGTCGCGCTCGTTATGCTGAACGAGCATCTGTTCTGATCCAGCGTGGCGGCGCGAAATGCCACGGACTTAACCCGCTGGTATGGGGTTGGATCCTATAAGAGACCGGAAACCATACTTGGCTTCTCACCGCGATCCGGAGACCTCCGCGGCATCCGCGCGTGAGACGCAGCGTGTCCTGGCGCGCGCAACCTGCCTCGAGCCGCGGAAGCCCCATGAATGAGCGGACAACCCCTCCAGGCGGGCGCGAACGCCTCGGCGCTTGATCCTGGGATCGAGAGACATGAACGAAGACATGATGGGCAGGGTGTTGCGTACCGCCGGTGTCGGCATCGTAGCGGGTGCGGCGCTCCTGATTTTCGGCCCGCCATTGCTGCGGGCTGCACGTCCGCTTCTCCGACAGGCGATCAAGGGGGCCATCGTCGCGTATGCCCAGGGACGCGAAACGCTGGCGCATATTTCCGAGACCGCCGAGGACGCCTACGCCGAAGCCACGAGCGACATGATGGAGCAAGCCATGGCTGCCGAGGGAGAAGATGCCCCCCCGGCGGGCGACGCTCAGAAAGGCGGCCGTGGCTGACGGCGAGACCAGCATCGCGCCGCCCTCCGGCGAACTTGCGCACGCCTGTTTCGGGCGGACCCGCGTGTCTTTTCCCGCGCTGAAGGGGGATGACAGCGCGCTTGCGGCATTGCGTGAGCGGGTGGCGCAGCTTCCGGGCGTCGTGGACGTTGAATTCAGGGCCATGACCGGGAGCCTTATCGTAGCTCACTGGGGCATGACCGGCGACCTGATCGAGGATGCAAGATCAGGCGGCGCCTTTGTCATCGAGGAGACGAGCAAGGCTTCGAGCGCCGAAGGCCGTGCCGAGGCGATCGCCGTTTCGGTGGAGTCGACCATCGGCAAACTCTTCAGCAAGGAACTGAATGTCCGCTCGCTCGCCGCACTGGTTTTCGCCGCCATGACGATCCGCCAGATCGCCGCAGGCAGGGTCGCGCCGTCGGCCTCCGCGTCTCTGTGGAGCTCGGTACTGCTGCTTCTCGCGGAAAGGGGCTTGGGCGCGCTCGGCAGTGTGAGGAAGCCACCCGCCGATTGAAGGGCCCCCGGGGGGAAGCAAAAAGCGCGGCACCCGGCGTTTCCGCGTCGCATTCATCCCGCCCGGCCGGCAATCTCGCCCGCTTTGTCGGTGACCTCCCAGGGACTGTCCAGCTCCGTGCGGCCGAAATGCCCGAATGCGGCAAGACGCTGGAAGAAGCTGCCCGCGCACCGTCTCGGGAGGTCGTTCAATGCGAAGTTCTTCACGATCGCCTCGGCATCGAAATCGACCGTATCGTTGAGCGCCGCCAGAATCCGCTCCTCCGGCACGCGCGCGGTTCCGAAACAATCGAGCGCCACGCTCACAGGGGCGGATGTGCCGATGGCGTAGCTGAGCTGCACCTCGCATTCCGCCGCCAGACCCGACGCGACGACATTCTTCGCCGCATAGCGCGCCGCATAGGCTGCCGAACGGTCGATCCGGGAGGGGGCCTTGCCGCTCAGAGCGGCGCCGCCGTGACGGGAATAGCCGCCGTAACAGTCGATATCGTTCTTGCGGCCCGTCAGACCGGCATGCTGTCCGGGCCCGCCCGGCCCCTGGGAAGTGGCGGGATTGATGTTGATCCGGCATCGCGGACCAACGGGAACGCCGCTCGCCTGCACGATGGGATCGATCGCGCCGCTGCGCAACCGGGAGGCAACCTCCGGCGCCGCGGGCGCACCCGGCAGCAGCGCGGAAAACAGGGTGATGCCTTCGATGGAGACCGGAACGCGGTTTTCGTAAGCGACCGCCACCTGCACGAGACCGTCCGGGTGAAGCCACTCAAAACCGGACGAGGCGCGGCGCTCGCTCAACTGCCGCGCAAGGCGGTGGGCCAGGGCGATCGGCAGCGGCATCATCTCCGGCGTCTGGGTACAGGCGAAGCCGAACACCGTCGTGCTGACGATTTCCACCGTGCCGTTCTCAGCCGCGCCGTACAGGGCGTTCTTGGGCGTCACGCGCGTCAGAATCGCAATGTCTTCCGCGTTGAAATCAGGATCCCGGTACCCCGTCTCCGCCACCAGGGCGCGGATGATCGCCGTCAGATCGACATGGGCGCTCGAAAGCATCTGCGCCGCGACGAAGACGATCCCGGCGGTGATGGCGCATTCGGCGATGATCCGGGATGATGGATCGCGGCTCAGAAACGCATCCACAATGGCATCGCTCATGCGGTCGCACAGCTTGTCGGGATGGCCGTCGGTCACGGAGGTCGATGTCAGAACGAAATTACGCATCAGCGGTTTCCTCCTCCATGCCGGGGCCCTGGCGCCTTCGTGAGCGGAGGGCAAGCGCGGCCTCATTGAGTCCAAAAGATGCCAGCGCACTCAGCGTCGCCGTACCCAGATCGGCCGGGCGAACCGGCCCGATGCCGAGAAGACGGCCAAAACCGGGCCAGAGAATCGGCACGGCCTGCAAAGCGACCGCGCCGGCCAGCGCGATGTTGAGTGCGTTGTTGCCGAAGAGTGTCCGCCCGCCGAGAGCGACGAACCGGTCGTGACGGCAGCTGAGCGCGTGCAGCAGCTGGGCCGCCACGAGACTGAGAAACGTCACCGTGCGGGTCCGGCTGCCCGGCCCGTAGCGTCTGCGGGCATGGCTGTGCGCGCCGAGGACGCTGCCGCCAAGAAGGAGGGACTCGGTCACGGCATGATGCAGATCGCGAAGTCGCAGCAGCGGCTCCGCGGCATCGCGCGGCGGCCTCTTCATGACGTTGAGTTCCCGCGGCTCCAGGGCCAGCCCGAGGCCGGGCAGGATGTCGGAGACGAGGTTCAGCCACAGAAGCTCCATCGGCGTCTCCAGTTCCTCGGGCGCCCCGAACGATTCCGCGAGGACGACCACGAGTTCGCTGAGATTGGTGGCCAGCATGTAATGGACGGACTTGCGGATGTTGGACAGAATCGTGCGGCCCTGCGCAACGCCGTCGCCGATGACATTGAGGTCCTGGCCCGTGACGATGATGTCGGCGGCGTCCCCCGCGGCGCCGGTCTGGCCCCCGCCCACCGCGATCGCGATATCGGCGGCCTTGAGCGCCAGGGCGTCGTTGAAACCGTCGCCGGCCATCGCGACGATTTTGCCGGAACGCTGCAGCGCGCGCACGATCTCGAGCTTCTCCGAGGGCGGGACACGGGCGAAGACATCGGTGCGCTGGACCACGGCGTCGCGAATGTCGGGAGGCAACCCCGACAAAGCCGCAGCATCGAGCAGACGCACCGGGCGCCCCGCCGTCAGCCCGATATCGCGGGCGATCGCCTCGGCGGTGGCTGCCTGATCGCCGGTAATTATGACGGGACGCACACTCGCCGCGTGCAGCCGCGACAGAAGCGTGCGCGCCCCCGCGAATACGGGCGCTTTCAGCCCCGCCATTCCAACCCAGGTCAGATCCTTCAGCTTCGGCCGCACGGCGCTGCAATAGGCAAAGCCGAGCACCCGCAGACCTTGTCCCGCCATTTCGTCATTGGCGCGAAGCACGCTATTGCGGATGGCGGCGTCGAAAGGCCGGGAGCTGCCGTCGGCGTGCATGACGGTCGAGCACATCTCCAGGAGTTGCAGCGGATCGCCCTTGACCGCAACCAGCGTTTCCTTGTCAGTACGGCACTGGTGATGCGACACCATGAAGCGCCGCGGGGGCGAGCGGTATTCAAGCCGGGAGCGGCGCCACCGGCGGCGAAGCGCCAGCGGATCGATACCCACGCTGCGGGCCTGCCGCAGAAGCGCGACCTCCGTCGCCGAACCGCTCGTGCGCTCTCCTCCCTCCGTCCGCTCGATCAAAGCTTCCGAGCAGAGGACGGATATCTCGGCGAGACGCCGCGCGTGGCAGGGGATGGCGCCCCTGCAACCGGGACGCACGATGTCCGGGCCGCCACCGAGGCAGAGCGCGGCCACATCCATCTCGTTGAGCGTGAGCGTGCCCGTCTTGTCGAAGCACATGACCTGCATCGCCCCCAGCGTTTCGACGCTTTCCAGGCGCCGGACGACGATGCCCTGACGTTTCAACTGCCGGAGCCCGAGCGCCAGCGTGGCGGTCGAGGTCACGGTCAGGCCCTCGGGAATGGCGGCCACCGCAAGCGCAATGGCGCTCTTCAGGACGCTGGCGAGCGGCCGTCCGCGCATGACGCCGAGGCCGGCGAAACTGCCGCAAATCGCCAGCGAGACCAGCGCAAGCTGCGTCCCGAGTTTTTCGAGATCGCGTTCGAGGGGCGTCGGGGGTGTCGCCACCGCCTGCCCGGCCAGCGCAAGACGCCCCACCTCGGTCTCGCCGCCTGTCGCGACGACGACGGCGCGCCCGCTCCCCGCGGCAACGAATGCGCCGCGATACACCATGTTCGCGCGTTCGCCGAGAGGTCCGTTCAAACCCGTCAGCGCTTCGGAAGACTTCACGACACCGTGGCTTTCACCTGTCAACAGCGCTTCGTTGAGTTGGAGCCCGTCGGCGCCAAGGACGCGGGCGTCGGCGGCGATGACGACATTGGGCCTGAGGATGAGGATGTCGCCCGGCACGACGGCATGGCTGTTGACGGTGGCTTCGGCTCCCTCCCGCAGGACGGGAACCGGGTGCCCCTCCTGTTTCGTCATGGCGACGATGACCCGCTCCGAGCCGCTCTCCACGCCAAAACCGATCCCGGCATTGGCGAGAACGACGGCGAGCGTGACTGCGGCATCGGCCAGCCCCCCGGTCGCCACCGAGAAAGCGGCGGCGCCGAGAAGGAGCAGGACCGGCAGGCTGTTGAATTGCTTGAGAAACACGGCAGCAGCGTTGGCTGCTTTGCGCTCGGCGAGCTTGTTCGGGCCGGTCTTCGTCAAACGGTCGGCCGCCTCTGCGGACGTCAGACCCTTGGCGGCATCGCTTCCAACGCGGCCCAGGACCTCGGCGGCTGAAAGCGTGTGCCAGGCCGGAGCGCCCGGCGGCGGCAGGAAAGCATGCGGCAGGGGCGCGAGCGGCTTGCCCAAACGAGACGTCTTCTCCTGCCCCTCCGCGGCAGCCGGATGCCGCGCCTTGCGCGTCCCGGCAATGGCGGCCATCACCTCGCGCAAAATCTCGCGGTGCAGTTTCGAGGGATCGAAGGCCACCAGCAGGCCGCCCGTCAGCGAATTTGCCCTCACGCCGCGTATGCCGGGCACGTCCAGCAGCATCCGCACGACGGCATCACATGCCCCGGGGTGCCGCGCGAGGCGGTTCGAGCGCACACGCAGACGCCCGGCCACCTTGTCATGAACAATGATGCAGTGCGCGATGCCGGCCCGGGCAAGATGCGCCGCCCAGGGTGCCTCTTCGCGCCTGCGCTCCCTTGGTCCCGATCCCTTCACACGGCGTCTCGCCACCATTGTGAACCATCAGCCAGGGATACGGCATTGCCATTACCAAACGCTGAGCGGGCGGACAGCGCCTTCCGCGTTGATCGAGAGGCTTCAAGTTTCCATGAGACTTCTTCATGAACTCATTGCGTTTCTCACATGCGACTAAACGTATCTTAGGTCTTTTGTGTCAGGTGTTTGGGCATATCACAGCATGCGGAGGACCGGAAATGGCCGAAGGAGACGCGGTAATACGCCCGAACGGTAAGAAATCCTCGCCATCGGGCTCATTCTGGGACTGGGAAATCTTATGGACTGTTAATCGGGAGGCCAATCGGCTCTATGACGGTGTTCGCGGCCTGGTCGGAAGCGAAAGGCGTTGCGAGTTGCCGATTGACATCGTCGAGCATGACACGAAGTTCGAATTGACCGCCGAACTGCCGGGTATGGAGTCGGGCGACATCGACGTCGCGGTTTCGCATCGCCTTCTGACGATCACCGGCGAGAAGAAGATGAAGGCCGAGGCCGAGGAAAGGAAGGGCGTCGTATCCGAACGCCGCTACGGCGCCTTCAAGCGGTCCATTCCCCTGCAGGACAGCGTTGATACCGAAAGGATCGAGGCAATCTTCGCAAACGGCGTGCTGACCGTCATCCTGCCGAAGACCGCTGAGGCGCAGCAGCCTCCCCGGAAGATCCAGATCCGCTCTCAATGAGGGGGGGCCGGACGCGGTGAGGCACAGGTGAAACAAGACGCAGAAAAGAATAAAGCCGGCGCGGCGGCCGGCTTTAAGAGTTCGTAGAACACTGCTTTTTGCTTCTAAACGCGCGCGGCTGTTCCGCGGAAGCTTACTTCAGAGGTTCAAGATCGCGCTCGGCGCCGCCCCACTTGTATTTGAACGCGGCGGAAACGATGTTGGCCTTGCTCTCGGCGTCCACTTTGAGGTAGGCGCAGCCAGTTGCCTCGGTTTCGCAGACCGTCGTGTCGTCGATGATGATGTGCGTGTAAGCGAGGTCGATGCTGGCTTTCTCCGTCAACTTGTGGCTGGAACCGACGCTCAGCCACACGCGGTCAGCGTCGGGCAGCAGCACGCGCCTCTCCGCATCGCTGATAGGCGACTTCTCCCAGGCGACACCTAGCCGGAACGTATTGTACGGATTGTAAGCATATTCGAGACCGCCGGAGAAGAACCAGCCGTCATCGTAATTCAGCGGCAGGGCATCAACCGTCGCACCCGCCTCGTTGTTGATTTTGACCGTGCCGAGGCTGCTCCAGCGGGTCCATTCGATCGTGCCAAGGAGCGCCACACTCTGAGACAACTGCTGCCGGACACCGAACGAAACAATATCGGGTAAGGTAAGGTCGGCTTCAACGTTGGGGTTGGTCAAACAGTGGCTGCCGACGTTAACGTTGGATAAACCGTAACCGCTACACGTTCCGCTAAGCCCGATGTCTACTGCCGAGCGATAGCCGAGGCCGATCTGCGTCCCCGCGACGGGCTTCCAAATAACGCCTGCGGTAGCGCCAATGCCCCAGTCGTCGCCTTCGACGGTCCGTCCCGGCAACACGCCTTGCAGCGTGGGCGTGCGGCCACTCTTAAGCGTCACATCGAAGTATTCGATCTGAAGACCGGCACCAACTGTCAGAGTGTCGGAAACCTTGTAAGCCACGGTCGGGTTGAAGTTGAACGAGATAACCTTCGAGGTTGTGGCGAAAGGTGAACCGGCCCAATTGACATTGTCGGGCTTGGTCGTGAACGAAAACGGTGAGTTGATCGCCATCCCCAGGAACAGGCGGTCATTAACTTGGTAATTGAAGTAACTCGCGGGCACGAATCCGGGATCCGAGATGCTACCGGAGTCTGCGGGCATTCCAAAACCGAACGGCGGTGAGTCTGCGAAAGCCCCGCCCGTCGCATGCATATTCGTATCGACCATCACCGCCGTGATATTCGACGACGAGTTCATGCCCGTGAACATGCCGGTCGCCGCCGGGTTCCAGAACATCGAGCTGAGGTCATTGCCGACGGCCGCGCCTGCGAACGACATCCCCTGATAATACGTGGACTGCTCGCGAATGCCGAACGCACCCGCCTCCGCATCCGTGGTGCTAACGGCCAGCGCTCCCACCAGCGCCGCCATGCTCACACCGAAACGCAGGCTCATCCCCCGAACCAAACTCATAATCCAGCTCCCCTATCTTGAAACCGCCCCTCTGTCGTGGCGGCTTGACGCACAAGTACCCCTTCGCACCAGTGATACCCAGCGGCGGACTTTACGCAAGCGTCAAGCGGCAGCGCAGGCCACAAGCTCTGGTTTTGCCTGGAGAATAATGATCACGCATAAGCTGCAGACACTCTACGGAATAGTCCTATAAGTAATTGAAACTACGTAAGTTTACGAAATTCGACGAAGCTACGCCCGCCCCCCCATGATGCCGCCATTGCCGGGGAACAGGTCGCATTTCTCCACCCTCTTGTTGCCCAAACGCAACGGCGAACGCGGGGGGCCGCCGCTGTCCATGGAAACCCTCCGCGCTGCGGATCAATCGGCACGCGGGCCGCGAGCCCGTCTTCAGCAGCCGCCACCAGAAAAGAAAAAGGGCAGCCAAACGGCGGCTGCCCCTGCAGGTCTTCTTGAGGAGAGTGGAATTAGGCACTGTAATACAGGTCGAACTCTACCGGATGCGGCATCAAACGGAGGCGGTCCACCTCCTCCGTCTTCAACTCGATGTAAGCGTCGATCGCATCGTCGGTAAAGACTCCACCTTTCTTCAAGAATTCACGATCTTGGTCGAGACTTTCAAGGGCCTCGGACAATGAGCCGCACACCGTCGGGATGTTCTTCAGTTCCTCAGGCGGCAGGTCGTAGAGGTTCTTGTCGATCGGATCGCCCGGATGGATGCGGTTCATGATGCCGTCCACACCGGCCATCAGCATGGCGGCAAAGCCCAGATAGGGGTTAGCGGTCGCATCGGGGAAGCGCACCTCGATACGCTTGGCCTTCGGGCCGGACACGATCGGGATACGGCAGGACGCCGAGCGGTTCCGCGACGAATAGGCGCGCAGCACCGGAGCCTCGTAACCCGGCACCAGACGCTTGTAGGAGTTGGTGGACGGATTGGTGAAGGCGTTGAGGGCCTTGGCATGCTTCAAAATGCCGCCGATGTAGAACAGGCAGGTCTCCGACAGGTCGGCATAGAGATTGCCGGCGAAAACCGGCGTGTCGCCCTTCCAGATCGACTGGTGGCAGTGCATGCCCGACCCGTTGTCACCGAAAACCGGCTTGGGCATGAAGGTCGCGGTCTTCCCGTAATTATGCGCCACCATATGGACGACGTATTTGTAGACCTGCAGATGGTCGGCCATGCGCGTCAGCGGACCGAACTTCACGCCGAGTTCGTGCTGGGCGGCGGCGACCTCGTGGTGATGCTTCTCGGTTACGACACCCATTTCCGACATGACGGTGAGCATTTCGGAGCGGATGTCCTGGGCGCTGTCGACCGGCGGGACGGGGAAATAGCCGCCCTTGGTGCGCGGACGATGGCCGAGATTGCCCATCTCATAATCGGTGCCCATGTTGCTCGGCAGTTCCGATGAATCGAGCTTGAAGCCGCAGTTGTAGGGGTCGGACGCGAAGCGCACATCGTCGAAAATGAAGAACTCGGCCTCGGGACCGAAAAAGACCTTGTCGCCGACGCCGGTCTCTTTCAGATAGGCTTCGGCCTTGCGGGCAATGCCGCGCGGGTCGCGCTCGTAGCGTTCACCGGTCAGCGGCTCCAGGACGTCGCAGAAGACCGCCAGGGTGGACTGTGCGAAGAACGGATCCAAATGCGCGGTCTCGGTGTCCGGCATCAAGGTCATGTCGGATTCGTTGATGACCTTCCATCCGGCGATGGAGGAGCCGTCGAACATGATGCCCTCGGCGAAGGCCCCTTCGTCCATCAGCTTGGCTTCCATCGTCACGTGCTGCATTTTGCCGCGCGGGTCGGTGAAGCGCAGATCGACGAACTTGATGTCCTCGTCCTTGATCTTCTTGATGATTTCGGTCGCTGTCGTCATTATACTCCCTCGTGCTGAGTTTTCGTTATGACTACCTGATGTCACGGGATCGGGCTTTCCGCCCATGCGTTGGAATAAGCAGTAAAAATTGAGCCGTCGGCGAGACAACAGACCGCACGGCTTCCGCAACTGCTACGGTTGAACAGGATCAGATCGCGTTCACCCCCGTTTCGCCGGTACGAATACGGATCGCGTCTTCGATCGTATACACGAAAATCTTGCCGTCGCCGATGCGACCCGTTTTCGCGGAGTTCTGGATGGTCTCGATGGCCTTTTCCACCATCTCATCAGCGAGAACAATCTCAATTTTTACCTTAGGCAGGAAATCGACAACATATTCCGCACCGCGATAAAGCTCGGTGTGCCCCTTCTGCCTGCCAAAACCTTTTGCTTCCGTAACAGTAATGCCCTGCAAGCCTATTTCCTGGAGGGCTTCCTTCACCTCATCGAGCTTGAAAGGCTTGATGATGGCTTCAATCTTCTTCATGCAGGCTCTCCCACGCCGAAATACCGATCCACTGCACCGCAGTAGCATTCCCTATGCCAAATGCCGACTAAAAAATTATATATAAATATCAATACATTAGTCATGAGCAGGAGATTTCACGCTCCATGTATGTGCATATTTTTGCCTAAATGATGACCATCTGCACATTCCTTGTGCAAAAGGGACCGTCCTCACCCGCGCTCCAGCGGCCGCGGTGCGGCAACTCAACACCCAAAAGGAAATACCTTTTTCTCTACCATTTTCTCCACCTCGCCATAAATTTCGGTTACAGTGCGTCCCTGTCTCACCCTAGGATCCACTAGGGGTCCATTCGCATTACAAATTCAGTAGGCAATCCATTGCTCGAACTTCTCACAGCGGAAGAGATGGGCCGCGCCGAACGGCTCACGATTGAGGGCGGTGTTCCCGCCCTCACTTTGATGGAAAATGCGGGCAAGAGCGTCACCGAGGAGGTTGTCCGGCGGTTCCCACGCGGCAGCAAAGTCGTCGTGCTTTGCGGACCGGGCAACAACGGCGGCGACGGCTTTGTCTCGGCGCGATCCCTGCGCGAGCGCGGCTACCAGGTGCGTCTGGCGCTGCTCGGCAAACCGGAAGATCTCACGCGCGACGCTAAGGAAATGGCGCGCCGCTGGGACGAGTCGATCGAACCGATGACCGAGAACTCGATCAATGGCGCGGAGGTCATTGTCGATGCGATCTGGGGCTCCGGCCTGCGCGGTCCGGTGAACGGCGTCCCCGCGCAGCTCATCGAAGACGCCACCGCGCGCGATCTCCCGGTCGTCGCCATTGACGTGCCCACCGGCCTCGACATGACCCACGGCATTGTCCACGGCGTCGCGTTCAAGGCGGTGGCGACCGTCACGTTCTTCCGCCGCAAGACGGGCCATGTGCTGCTGCCCGGACGACGCTATTGCGGCCAGGTCCGTACCGTCGATATCGGCATTCCCGCCTCAGTGTTGTCGGAAGTTCAGCCGCAGACCTTTCTCAACGAGCCGGATTTCTGGCTGCGCTATTTCCCGCGCCTCAAGCCGGAAGGGCACAAATACGACCGCGGACATGCCGTGGTCGTATCCGGGCCCATGGAAAGCACCGGCGCGGCCCGGATGGCGGCCCAGTCAGCGCTGCGGGTGGGCGCAGGGCTGTGCACGGTGGCAACGTCGAAATCCGCGTTCTATATCAATGCCGCACAGCTGCTGTCGATCATGGTGGGAGCATTCGATGGCCCTGCGGGGCTTGCAGCGTATCTCGCCGATCCACGCCTCAACGCCGTCCTCATAGGACCGGGCGCGGGTGTCTCCGCCGAGACGCGCGATCTTGTCGCGGCCGTCCTGTCCACCGACGCAACCGCCGTGCTCGATGCCGACGCCCTGACCTCCTTCAAGGAGAACCCGCAGGAACTGTTCGATCTGGTCCGCAACCGTCCGGCGCCGACCATTCTGACCCCGCATGCGGGCGAATTCGCACGCATCTTCCCCGAACTCGACAATGCCGAGTCGAAGCTCCTTCAGACCAAGCGCGCGGCAGAGATTTCGGGTGGCGTCATCCTCTTCAAGGGGCCGGACACCGTCATCGCCGCCCCCGACGGCCTCGCCGCAATCAATGAGAGCGCTCCGCCATGGTTGGCGACGGCGGGCACGGGCGACGTGCTGGCCGGGCTCATCACCGGACTGTCCGCGCAGGGCATGGCGGCGCTCGACGCGGCCGTGGCGGCGGTATGGATGCATGCCGAGCTTGCGCGCACCTACGGGCCGGGGATGATCGCTGAAGACATGGCCGGAATGCTGCCGGACCTCCTGAAAAAGCTGGACAAGAAGGTGAAGCTGTTCTAATCGCGCGGCGGCGCCCGTGGCAGGACCACGCCCGGGTGTTGTCACGGCCCGCGACCATGATCAGGCGTTCTGCTCATCGTTGTCCGGCCGGCCGGCCTGAACCTGCTGCACCGTGAGAAGCGCATCGCGGATTTGCCCCGCGAGATCGTTCAGCACGCCCGGCGAATGCGGCACCAGAACGGTGTTCGATTTCGCCGTGGCCCCGATTTCCTTCAGCGTGTCGAAATACTGCGTCATCAGCACAAGGTTCATCACGTCGTGCGGGGTGGCGCCGGGCACGCTGTCGCTGAAGACCGTGACCGATTCCCGCAACCCCTCCACGATAGCCTTGCGCTGATCGGCGATACCCTTGCCCTGCAGCGCCTTGCTCTGTGCCTCGGCCTCGGCGGCCTTGACCTTCAGAATGCGGTCCGCCTCGCCCCTCTCATTGGCGGCGACGCGCAGGCGCTGCGCGGCATTGATCTCGTTCATCGCCACCTTGACCGTCGTGTCGGGCTCGATATCGGTGACCAGCGCCTTCACGAAGTCATAGCCGAATTCGTCCATCGTATGGGACAACTCGCTCTTGATCGCGTCGGCGATTTCATCCTTCTTCTCAAAGACGTCATCGAGTTTCATGCGTGGAACGCGTGCACGCACGACGTCGAAAACGAAGGACGTTATCTGCATATCCGAATTGTCGAGCTTGTAGAATGCCTCGTAAACCTTGGCCGGTTTGACAAAATATTGAACCGCAACGGTCAGATGGACGAAAACATTGTCCTCGGTCTTGGTCTCGACCTTCACATCGAGCTGCTGGACCCGCAGGCTGAGTTGCCCGGCCACGACCTCGATGAAGGGGATCTTCGCGTTCAGCCCCGATTTTGCCACCCGGACGAAACGCCCGAAGCGCTGGACGACAGCAGCGGTCTGCTGCTGCACCGTAAACAGCGTCATTACGGCAATGATCAACAGGAGCCCGAAAAAGAAGAGATAAGGCAGCGCCGAACTCAGCCAGCTTTCTTCCATAACCAATCACTCCTTTGGAGCTTCACGCCGTTCGCATCCACGCAAGCGCCCTCCACAGGATCGCGCGCGCATTCATCAGTAGCATGTCATTCTGAATCTTGAGTGAAAGGAGAGGGGAGGAAAGAGGCCGGGCACTGTTTCAGATCGCTATGAAGCGCCGCCGGCCGCTGCTATCATGCCGCCGATGACCTTTCGCAAAACGCTCCCCATCGCTCTGGCGGCGCTCGCCGCGTTACCGGGCGTCATGCCTGTTTCGGCTGCGCCCGCCAAGCCCAGCCGCACCGAGATTCTAGCCAGAAGCTGCCGCGCACCGGGCGCCTGGATCAGCGTGAAGAGGGGCGCGGTCATGGCCCCCGGCACATTCTTCGCCTACCTCAAGAGCAAGCCGGTCATGCTCCTCGGCGAACACCACGATTCCGCGGAACATCATCGCTGGCAGTTGCAGACCCTTGCCGCGCTTTACGGCCGCGGGGCAAAACTGGTGATCGGACTGGAGATGGTCCCGCGCCGTCTGCAGCCCGCGCTGGACCGCTGGGTCAAAGGCGAACTGACGGAGAAAGCGTTTCTGGATGCTGTCGAGTGGCGGCGCGTCTGGGGATACGATGCAGCGCTCTACCTGCCGCTGCTGCATTTCGCCCGCATGAACCGCGTGCCCCTGGTGGCGCTGAATGTCGAGCGTGCTCTGGTATCGCGTGTTGCGGCGGAGGGCTGGGCGGCCATACCCGAGAACGAGCGCGAAGAGGTGACAGACCCCGCCCCCGCGTCCGCCGCTTATCGGCGCCGTCTCGCCAAGGTCTACGCTCAGAAGGAGGCGTTCAAGGCCAAGCAGCCAGAGGTGCGCCACGGCAAGCCAGCGTCCCTGCCCGCTGATCACAGCCCTGAGCCGCAGGCGGACGAGAAGAAGCTGGCGGAAATCGACGCGAAGCCCGAGTTCCAGCGCTTCGTCGAAGCGCAGCTCCTGTGGGACCGTGCGATGGCAGAGGGGCTTGCGGCGGCGAAGGCGCGGACCCCCGGCGCGCTGATCGTGGGCGTGATGGGGGCAGGGCATGCCGAACACAGACACGGCGTCCCGCATCAACTGGCGGCACTCGGTATAAAAGACAGCGCCACGCTGATCCCGGTGGAGGCTGGCGAGGATTGCGGCAAGCTTCCGGCGGACTACGCCCTTGCCGTTTTCACGGTAAAACCGCTCGAGGCCGAGGCGGAAAGGCGTCCCAGGCTGGGCGTCATGCTCAACACGCGAGACGGCGCGGCGCTCATCACCGGTGTCCTGCCGGACAGCGTCGCCGCGGCCACGGGGCTACGCAAACGCGACAAGATCGTCCGCGCGGCAGGTGTCGCGATCCGCAGCGCCGCCGATCTCAGCGAGGTCGTTTCCCGGCAGGCACCCGGCACATGGCTGCCCCTGACGGTCCGGCGCGGGCGCAAAACTGTCAAGCTTGTTGCCAAATTTAACCCGCCCCCCGCAGCCAAGTAACCAGCTAATAGCCTCCCACACACGCATCGTCATGCGTCATTTTGCTGCAAAGAAAATGGGCGACAATGCATCATGATGCATATTTTGCAGCGCAAAAATTGCTGCAACTGCGGTGATGCTACCGTTTTTCACCTAGATACGAAGATGAATGTAGGATTTAAATTGCATATTACGCAAATGCCTCGCAAAGCGATCCCGAGCGGCGCTGTAAAATAAGTCCAACTCATTCCGGTAGTTAAAAAAAATAATCAGAACCCACAAAAAAAATAAATGGTGATCGCACGCACTTGCGTTCACATTTGCTTAATCCTTAAGAACAAGACGCCAGCACTCAAGAGATACTTGGCCGCCTTCACCGCCGGGTACCCACAGTCCTGCCGTGCTTAAGCAGATTATTTCGCAGCACTTTTACGAAAAACCGGTGGCAGATGAAGTTGAGCTATTACCCCGGCTGCACGATGAAAGCCCATGCGGCGAACTTCGAATCGTCGCTGCTTTATTCGATGAAACAACTCGGGGTCGACGTCGAGGAAATCGACCGCTGGAACTGCTGTGGCACCGTCTCCTCACTGGCCGAGGACGACGCCATGCGGCAGCTCGCGCCAATCCGCAATCTGATCCGCGTCCGGGAAGCCAACGCTTCGCGCGTCATGACGGCCTGCGCGATGTGTTCCAACGTGCTGAAACGCGCCAATGCGCGAGTGAAGGCCGAGCCGGCGCTTCTTGAGCGCATGAACGGCTTCATGAGCGATGAGCCGGTTGCTTACGAGGGCGACGTCGGCGTCCTTCACACGCTGGAAGTGCTGAACGAGTTGAAGGCCGACGCGCGTTCCGTGGCGTCACGCGTCGTCAAGCCGTTGGGCGGCCTGCGCGTCGCTTCCTATTACGGCTGCCTCCTGGTGCGCCCGCGCTCCATCGCTTTCGACAATGTCGAAGACCCGCAGCTTCTGGACGAACTGGTGCTCGCGCTCGGCGGCCAGCCGGTCGATTTCTCGCACAAGACCGAATGCTGCGGCGCGTACCAGACGGTGGACAAGCCCGAGATCATCGCTGGACGCACCTATCAGATCCTCACCGACGCGCGCGAGGAGGGTGCGGAGATGGTGGTGGTGAGCTGTCCCTTGTGCGCGTTCAACCTCGATCAGCGCCAGCAGATCACACGTCGCCTTCATCCGGATTTCGAAGGGCTGCCCGTCGTCTACTTCACACAACTTATGGCCATTGCCTTCGGCTGCGAGGAGAGCGTGCTGAAGCTGGACCTCCATTACATTTCTCCGCGCACGGTGCTGGCGGAGAAAGGGCTGCTATGAGGGGGACCAGAAAATGATGTTCGGCAATCTGAAACCGGCCTACGGCAGGGTCATCATCAACCCGAACTGGTGCAAGGGCTGCGGCTTTTGCGTCGCCTACTGCCCGACGGGCGCACTCGAAATGTCCAAGGGTTACAACGCCAAAGGCTACCATCCGCCGTTGGTGAAATCAGCGAATGACTGCCGCGATTGCAAATTCTGCGAGAGGGTTTGTCCGGAATTTGCAATCTTTGTGACGTCCGTCAATGATGAGGTTGAGACTAGTGGCGCAAACTCCAAATAAAGTTCAGGCGGATCCGAAAGGTGTTCTTACCGGGCCACACTTCATGGATGGGGACCATGCCCTGGCCGAAGGCGCGCTTGCCGCGGGATGCCGCTTCTTCGCCGGCTATCCGATCACGCCTTCGACCGAGACCGCCGAGCGCTTCGCCGAGCGCTGCCCGGAAGTCGGCGGCGTCTTCATCCAGATGGAAGACGAGATCGCCTCGATTACCGCCAATGTCGGCGCCGTCTGGGGCGGCCAGAAGGTGATGACCGTCACTTCCGGTCCGGGTTTCTCGCTGATGATGGAGACGATGGGTCTGGCGGCGATGATGGAGACGCCGATGGTGCTCGCCGACGTGCAGCGCGGCGGCCCCTCCACCGGCCTGCCGACACTCACCGCGCAGCAGGACATGATGCAGGCACGCTGGGGTTCGCACGGCGACTACCGCATCATCGCGCTGGTGCCGGACTCGCCGCAGGAATGCTTCGATCTCGCCGTCGAGGCGTTCAACCTGTCCGAAACCTACCGCGTCCCCGTCCTCATCATGACCGACGAGACGGTCGGCCACATGCATGAAAAAGTGGTCATTCCGCCCGCCGAAGAGATCGAGGTCGTCGAGCGCAACTGGTACCAGGGACCGAAAGAGGACTACCGCCCCTACCATTACGACGGCGGCAAGACGATCGCACCGCTGGTCAAGGCGGGCGACGGCTACCGCGTCCACTCGACCGGCCTGACACACGACGAGCGCGGCTATCCGGCGCTCACGCCCGCGGACAACAAGAAGGCCGTCACGCACATCATCGAGAAAATCGAGGGCAACGCCGACAAGATCATCCGCCTGGAGGAGAACGGCCTGGAGGACGCCGAGGTCATAGTGGTCTCCTACGGCATCACCTCGCGCGTCGCCAGCCGCGCCGTGCAACTGGCCCGCGAGTCGGGTCTGAAGGTGGGCGTGCTGCGGCTCATCACCGTGTGGCCCTTCGCTGAGAAGAGAATCCGCGAGCTGGCGGGGCGGGTCAAGGCCATGATCGTGCCCGAACTCAATTACGGGCAGATCGTGCTCGAAGTCGAACGCTGCGCTAGCGGCCAATGCAAAGTCATCAGCGTGAACTCCTGCGGCGGCGAGGTGCACGACGCCGAGGATATTCTTGCTGCCATCAAGGAGGGCGCGGAATGAATGCTCCTGAACAAGCGGTAGACGACGCGACCTTCCGCAAAGAAAACCCGATGGCCGAGTTCCTCCGCATGGAGCGGATGCCGCATATCTGGTGTCCGGGCTGCGGCATCGGCACGGTGGTGACGTCCTTCGCCGAGGCCGTCAAGGCCAGCGGCATGGACATGGACAAGATCGCCGTGGTGTCCGGTATCGGCTGCACGGGGCGCGTCGCGGGTTATGTCAAGTTCGACTCGTTCCATACCACGCATGGCCGCGCCATCCCGTTCGCGACCGGCCTGAAGCTCGCCAATCCCGAGCTGAAAGTGGTGGTGATCTCGGGCGACGGCGATCTGACCAGCATCGGCGGCAACCATCTCATCCACGCCGCGCGGCGCAACATGGACTTGACCGTCATCTGTGTGAACAACTTCACCTATGGCATGACGGGCGGGCAGGTGACGCCGACGACGCCGACCACGGCCAACGCCTCCACGACGCCTTACGGCAACTACGAGGCGCCGTTCAGCCTGCCGTTCCTGGTCGATGCGTCCGGTGCGACCTTTGTCGCGCGCTGGACGTCGCTTCATGCCCGCAACATTACGAAATCCATCGGAGAGGCACTGCAGCACAAGGGCTTCTCCTTCATCGAAGTCATTGCGCCCTGCACGACGCTTTACCAGCGCCGCAACCGCCTCGGCGACGGCCTGGACGCGCTGCATTACTACCGCGATGACGCGGGCATCGAACATGGCCTGGACACCCGTATGGCGGACATCGGCTACCAGGGCAACATCGCCATGGGCAAGTTCGTGGACCGGGAGAAGCCGACCTATCTCGATGCGATGAAGGCTCATTACGTCAACGTGATCGGCGACGACTACGAACTCTACGGCAAGACGCCGATGGAGAAGAAGGCCGAGGAAGAGGCACGCAAGACCGCGACCGGCGCCGCCGACGACCCGGTAGACCATGGCGGGGATGACGACTGATGTGGGAAATCAAATTCTCAGGTTTTGGCGGCCAGGGTATTGTCCGCTGTGCGTTGATCACCGGCAAGGCGGTCGCGCTCTATGACGACAAGTTCGCCACCATGACGCAGAGCTTCGGCCCCGAGGCCCGCGGTGGCGCCTGCCAGTCGCAGCTCATCATCTCCGGCGACCGCGTGGCCTACCCCTATTGCACGACGGCGGACGTGCTGGTCGCGCTGTCTCAGGAGGCCTACGACAAGTACGCGCCGGGCCTGGCCGACGGCGGCATCCTCATCTTCGAGGAGGATCTGGTGACCCCGGGCGGCGACACCTCGCGGCTGAAGATGTTCCCCATCACCGCGACCCGTTTCGCCGAGGAACTCGGCAACCGCCTGTTCGCCAATCTCGTCGTGCTCGGCTTCTTCTCGGCCATCACCGGAGCCGTCTCGCCCGACGCCATGAAGAACGCGCTGCCCGGCCTCGTGCCCGACCGTTTCCTCAAGGCCAACCTGAAAGCATTCGACAAGGGCTATGAGCAAGGCCTCGCCGCGACTGCCAGATTGTCCTCGAGTAGCGAAGCGGTAGGACTGACAAAACAGTCCTCAAGTAGCGAAGCGGTAGGACTAGCAAAAGAGTCCTCAGGCAGCGAAGCGGCCGGACAGGCAATAACCAATGGAGCGGCCCAATGACACGCCGTGCCGGAGTATTCGTCTGTCATTGCGGAAACAACATCGCCGCCACCGTCGACGTCAAGAAACTGGCGGCCGAGATGGGCAAGGATGAAGGCGTCGTCTTTTCGAACGACTACGTCTACATGTGTTCCGATCCGGGCCAGCAGTCGATCATCGAGGCCATCAGGGAAAACTCGCTCGACAGCGTGGTGATTTCCTGTTGTTCGCCGAACCTGCATGAGAAGACTTTCCGCGAGGCTTCCGGCGCCGGCGGCTTGAACCCGTTCCAATGCGAAATCGCGAATATCCGCGAGCAATGCGCCTGGGTGCACAAGGACAAGGACAAAGCCACCGACAAGGCGCTGAAGATCACGCGCTCGGCGGTCCAGCGCGCGCGCGGCAACCAGCCACTGACGCCCATCGGCCTGCCCGTGACGCGCAAGGCGCTGGTCATCGGCGGCGGCATCGCGGGCATCCAGAGCGCGCTCGACATGGCGAATGCCGGCATTCACGTGACGCTCGTCGAGAAGCTGCCGACGGTCGGCGGGCACATGATCCAGCTATCGGAGACCTTCCCGACACTGGACTGTTCGCAGTGCATCCTGTCGCCGAAGATGGTGGAGGTCTCCAGGCACCCCAACATCACGCTGATGACGTCGAGCGAGGTCAAGTCGATCTCCGGCTTCGTCGGCAACTTCAAGGTGAAGGTGCACACCAAGGCGCAATATGTCGATCCCGAGCTTTGCAAGATCTGCGATGACTGCGCCAATGTCTGCCCCGTGGTGGTGCCCAATGAGTACGATCTCGGCCTGACCGGGCGCCGCGCGATCCATATCCCCTTCGCGCAGGCCATTCCGGCGAGCTTCAATCTCGATGAGAATGCCTGCCTCGGCCTCAACCCCGTCGTCTGCGGAAAATGCCAGGACGTCTGCGAGGCGGGCGCCATCGACTACGACGTGAAGCCCAAGACCACCGAAATCGAGGTGGGTGCTGTCGTCGTCGCCACCGGCTTCGACCTCTACGACAAGGAGCTGATGGCCGAATACGGCAAGGGCCGCTACCCGGACGTGCTCGACGGCATCCAGTTCGAGCGCATGTGCTCGGCGTCGGGACCGACCGGCGGCCACGTGCTGCGCCCGTCCGACCACAAGGAACCGAAGAACGTCGTCTTCATCCAGTGTTCCGGCTCGCGCGACCCCGATCAGCACTGCGCCTACTGCTCGAAGATCTGCTGCATGTACACGGCCAAGCACGCCACGCTGTACAAGCACCACGTTCCCGACGGGCAGGCCTATGTCTTCTATATCGACATCCGCTCCGGCGGTAAGGCCTATGAGGAGTTCGTCCAGCGCGCCATGGAACGCGACGGGGTGGTCTACCTGCGCGGCCGCGTTTCCAAGGTCTATCGGCAGAAGGGCAAGCTGAAGGTCATGGGCGTCGATACGCTCTCGGGCAAGAATGTCGAGATCGACGCCGACATGGTGGTGCTGGCGCAGGCCATGGTGCCGTCGAAGGGAACCGCCGAGGCCGCCAAGACGCTGAAGATCGGCCGCGACAAGGACGGCTTCCTCGCCGAGGCGCATCCCAAACTCAGGCCCGTGGAAAGCGTGACCGGCGGCATTTACCTCTCCGGCACGGCGCAGGGGCCGAAAGACATCCCCGAAACGGTCTCTCAGGCGAGCGCGGCGGCGGCGAAAGTCATCGGGCTGCTTTCGAAGCCCGAACTGGAGCACAGCCCGGTCGTGGCCAAGGTGCGCGACTCGCATTGCACCGGCTGCGAGATGTGTGTCGATGCCTGCCCGTATGAGGCCATCACGCTGCTGAACGGGAAGGCGGTCGTCAACGAAGTGCTGTGCGAGGGCTGCGGGACATGCGTCGGCACCTGCGTGCGCGCGGCAATCGACGTGAAAAACATCACGCAGGCGCAGATCTTCGACATGATCAGCGCGGCAATGGGGTGAGCCTCTACTGCGGCATGGTAAGAAGTTGTGGCCTAGAAGGATGAAACAAGGTGGCTGAGCCGGCAATCGCAACGGAAGAAACGCAGGAATTCGAGCCGAAGGTCGTGGCGTTCCTGTGCAAATGGTGCTCATCGGCGGGCAGCGATCTGGCGGGCGTGTCGCGGCTGCAATATCCGCCGAACGCGGTGCCCATACAGGTGATGTGCTCGGGCTCGGTGTCGCCGATCTACGTGCTCTCGGCATTCAACAAGGGGGCGGACGGCGTACTGGTCTCGGGCTGCCATCCCGGCGACTGCCACTACCTCAAGGGCAATTTCTACGCGCGGCGGCGGATCTATCTGCTGCACAAACTGCTGGCCTTCGCGGGGCTCGAACCGGAACGTTTCCGCATGTCCTGGGTATCGGCGGCGGAAGGCGTGAAATACGCCGAAATCATCTCGGATTTCGTCAAGGATCTCAAGGTGCTGGGACCTCAACGCAAGCTTAGGGCAAAATTCTGATGGGCGTCATCGAAGACATCAGGGCGCGCGCCGCGGAACTCCTGGAGAGCGGGGATGTCCGCGCGGTCCTCGGCTACCGGCGCTCGACCGCGGGCATTCCGGCGGAGCCGGTGTTCGTGACCACGGCCAGCGACGCGGGTGAGCTGATCATGGACGCAACCTGCGTGGCCAACCTGGCGCTCTATGTGGTGAACGAACAAAAGCGCCAGGCGCATGAGCGCGAGCCCGACACGCGCCCTCTGGCCATCGTCGCCAAGGGCTGCGACGCCCGCGCGCTCAACGTGCTCCTGCAGGAAAACCGCATCAAGCGCGAAGAGGTGGTGATCCTCGGCGTGTCCTGCGGGACCGGCGGTGTGATCGACCCGCGCAAGCTGAGCGGAGCGCTCGGCGGCAAGGAGGCCAGGAGCGCCGACTATGACGGCGCCGGCAACATCGTTGCCGCCTTGGTGGACGGCGAGGTCTCGGTGCCGGCGCCCGATGCGCTCGCCGACCGCTGCCTCGAATGCGCGCAGGCCTATCCGGTGGTGAGCGACTCCTTCTTCGGCGAGAAAGTGGACGAGCGGTCCTACGCGCCGCGCTTCTCCGCGCTCGCCGCCATCGCCGACATGGCCGACGAGGAGCGCGCGGCGTATTGGGCGGGGCATTTCGAGCGCTGCATCCGCTGTTACGCGTGCCGGTCGGTCTGCCCGATGTGCTACTGCGACGAATGCGTGGTCGACAGCACCAGCTTCGTCGTCGGACCGCAGACGAGCGCCGACGAGAAGGCTGACCGCGTCCGCTGGATCCAGCGTTCGTGCAGCCCGTCGGAAAACGCGATGTTCCACATGGTGCGCGCCATGCACCTCGCAGGCCGCTGCATCGATTGCGGCGAGTGCGAGCGCGTCTGCCCGGTCAACATTCCCGTGCGGCTCTTGAACAACATCCTCGAACGCGAAGCGCTGGAGATGTTCGACTACGTGCCGGGAATGGACCCTGCACAGCCTTCACTGATCTCGTCATTCAAGGACGGCGATCCCAACGATTTCATCAGGTAGACCGATGGAAACGATACTCAGGAAAGAAAAGCTCGGCGAGTGGATCGCCAGACTAGGAGAGAGCGCACGGGTTTTCGCCCCCGCTTTCGCCGACGACGTCTGGAACTTCGCCGAGGTGAAGCCGGGTGCCGAGTTCTCCTTCGAACACGGCAACACGGTGCGTCCCGCCAAGGGTTTCGTCTTCCCGCAGCGCGAGGTGCTCTACCGCTTCCGCCTGGAGCCGGGCGAGGTGCCGCAAATCACGCCCGCCGTGCCCGACCCGGAGCTGACGGTCGTCTTCGGCGTTCGCCCCTGCGACGGCCGCGCCATGGTGCGCAACGACAAGGTCTTCACCTGCGGCTACGCCGACCCGTACTACCAGGCGCGGCGCGACCGTGCGGTGTTCATCGGGCTGGCCTGCGCAGCGCCACCGTCGGCGAACTGCTTCTGCCTGTCGGTCGGCGGTTCGCCGCATGCCGAGGAGGGCCTAGACCTCCTGATGACCGAGTTGGACGGCCGCTACCATGTCAAGGTGGTGACGCCGAAAGGCGGGGAAATCATCGACAGCGCCGGGGATCTGTTCGAAAAGGCGGCTCCGCTCGACACGAGCGACGCGAAAGAGGCTCATGCCGCCTCGCGCGAATATCCGCAGCGCTCCATCGCGGCCATGGAACAAGTGGTCGCCGGACTGACCCGCAATTTCGAATCGCCGGAGTGGCAGCGGCTTGCCCAGGCCTGTCTGGGCTGCGGCGCGTGCACCTATCTCTGCCCGACCTGCCACTGTTTCGATATCAACGACGAAATCACCGGCCAGTTGCCGGTCACGGGCGAGCGCGTGCGGACGTGGGACAACTGCCAGTTCCCCGATTTCACCATGCACACCTCGGGCCATAATCCGCGCGAGGACACGGGATCGCGGCTTCGTCAGCGCATCAACCACAAGCTCTTGTATTTCGTCGAAAGCCACAACATGCAGCAATGCACGGGTTGCGGCCGATGCATCACCCACTGCCCCGTGGGGATCGACATCGTCAACGTCGCCAACATCATGGAAGAGGCCGGACAATGAGCGCCAAGCCGCACACGAGCGCGAGCGCAAGCGCAAGCGACAATCCTTATCTGCCGAAGCTGGCCCGCATCGCGGAAATCAAGGATGAAGTGCCGGGCGCGCGCGCGATCAAGACGTACCGCGTCGAGTTCCTTGACGGCGACGGTTTCGAGCACGATTGCGGGCAGTGCGCCATGATCTCGGTCTTCGGCAAGGGCGAGTCGATGATCTCCATTGCCTCGGCACCGATGATCAAGGAATACAAGCAGTTTTCGATCATGCGCACGGGGCGCGTGACCTCCGCGATTCACAGCATGAGGGTGGGCGACGTCATCGGCGTGCGCGGGCCCTACGGCAACACCTTTCCGCTCGACCAGTGGAAGGGCCGCAACCTCGTCTTCATCGGCGGCGGCGTGGGGCTGGCGCCGATCTGGCCCGTCATCCAGACCGCGGTGGCGAACAGCGCCGATTTCGGCAGCATCACGATTTTCTACGGCGGCCGGACTTCGCGTGACCTGATGTACGCCGGGGAGTTGGAAGCTTTGCGCGGCGCGGCCACGCTTCACCTCTCGGTCGATGGGCCGGAGGAAGGCTGGAAGGAATATGTCGGCTTCGTGCCCGCCAATCTGAAGGACAAGCCGCAGTCGCCGGACAACACCGTCGCCATCACCTGCGGCCCGCCGATCATGATCAAATTCGTCATCCAGAATCTGAGCGAAATGGGGTTCACGGACGACCAGATCTACACCACAATAGAAAACAAGATGAAGTGCGGCATCGGCAAATGCGGACGCTGCAATGTCGGCAAGGATTACGTCTGCGTGAGCGGTCCAGTGTATTCATGGGCGGAGCTCAAGCACCTGCCGCAAGAGTACTAAAAAATGATGATGGTTCCGGGCGGCGAGGGGGCCGCCGGCGGAGCCACCATCATGAACGAACGCTAATCCTTGCATGATTATTACTGTTTATGCCTAACCGGCAGAGGAACTGATATGCAAATCACAGGCATGCTCTATGGGGCAAAGCTTCTGAAGATCGTGGAGTTCCCCACCTCCGAGGTGCTGGGACCAGAGGCTTGCGAGCACAGGATCAAGACGCTGATCGATAAATGCGGCGAGGTCTTCGTCAAGCCGATCTTCCGCGGCGGGATCGGCAAGAAGGGCAAGGCGGGGCTGGTGGGCCGCGCCAGGGATCTGAGGACGGCACTGAAGGAGAAAGAGCGCCTCTATTTCGCCAAGCACCAGCACGGCAACGCCGTCGCCAAGGCCGAAGGCGTCACTTTCGAGGGTGCGGTCCCCGCGCAGCACGAGGTCTATGTCTCCATCGCCGACTCGACCCGCTACCGCGCGCCGACCCTGACGCTTACGCATTGCGGCGGCATGGACATCGAGGAACTCACCAAAGATCAGATTGCAGAGATTCCATTCGACCCGCTGACCGGCCTCAAATCCTTCGTCATCACGAACGCATTATCCGACATCAAGGCGCCGAAGGAAATCATCTCGCCGCTCGCGCAGAACCTGCCGAAACTGTGGGATCTGTTCCATCACCACGGCATGACGACGCTTGAACTGAACCCGATCCGCATGACGCCGACGGGTCGCGGCGGCCTGGCGCCGGTCGCCTGCGACTTCAAATGCGGCTTCGACCGCGACGACCCCCGCATGAAGCGGCTCAATCTGCCCAACGACCTGTTCGCCGTGGACTACTCCGATTTCGAGCAGGAAATCAACCAGTTGCGCACCTATCAGGGGCAGTCGGACGTCTCGGTCATCAACCGGCACGGCACGATCCTGGCGCCCACATTTGGCGGCGGCGCCAACTCGCTCGTAACCGAATTCCTCGGCGACGACGCGATCATTTCCTCCGATTTCGGCGGCAACCCGCCCTACGAGAAGATGCGCGAAGTCATGCGCATCTGCCTCAAGCACTGGCTGAAACAGACCAATGTCCTGTTCGTCATCGGCGGCAAGGCCAACAACACCGACATCTTCGTCACCTTCCGCGCCATGGCCGACGCGCTGCGCGATTATTTCAGCGAGCACGGGCCGACGCCGATCTATGTCGTCATCGGACGCGGCGGCCCCAATCTGGCGCGCGGCCTCATGGCCTTCAAGGATGTTTGCGATGCGCTGGGCCTGCCCTACCGCATCTTCGGTTTCGACTCGGCGATGACCGACGTCGTGCGCTACGCCCAGGCCGCCGACCGCTGGATGAAGGCGGGCGGGCGCGAGGCACTGGCACGTCAGATGGGGATCGCCGAATGACCCAGGGAACAAGCAGCGCACTGGCCGGAGGCAGCGAGCCGCAGGCCAAGAGTTCGGGCACCAGGACACGGCCGTTGGGGGCTGGAATGAGCATTCAGGCATCTGAGAAGTTCAAATATTTCGTCGGCATCAATTCGCTTGCCGAAATCGTCACCTGCAAGGACCGGGTTTGTGTGCTGAACGTACTCGGCAACGAGTCGCGCACGGTCGCGCCGGTCAGCCACGCCTATTCGGGCGGCAACATCGTGTTCGGCACCTCGCCCGGTCGGCGCGGCGAAGTGCTGGAGACGCCCGCGGGGCCGATCCCGGTCTACAACAACGTTCGCGAGGGCCTGGAAGACGGGCACAAGTTCAATGTCGGCGTCGTCCACCTGCCGCCGGCCGCCGTGCGCGACGGCGTTTTCGAACTGATCCGCGTCAACCGCGATATCGAGAAGATCATCATTCTCACCGAAAAGGTGCCGGTCCATGACGTCCGCGAAATCCGCGCCCTGGCGCAGCAGCGCAGCGTCGATGTGTTCGGACCGAACTGCCTCGGCGTGGCCGATGCCTGGAACCATATCCGTATTGGCGGCGCGCTCGGCGGCGACAAGCCCGAGGAGACACTGCGCAAAGGCTCGGTGGCGATCTACTCGAACTCCGGCAATTTCACCACCACCATTGCCGCCTATCTGAAAGCGGGGGGCTGGGGCACGACGACCAGTATTTCCAGCGGCAAGGACCTCTATATCTGCTTCGGCCCCGCCGAGTTCGCCCACGCCTTCGACAACGATGCGCGCTCCCGGGCGGCGGTCCTGTATGTCGAGCCCGGCGGATATTACGAGCAGAACCTGGAGTTCAAAAAGCCGATCGTCGCCTGCGTCGTCGGGCGCTGGAAGGCGAAGCTGACGCGCGCGGTCGGTCACGCGGGCGCCATGGCGGGGACCGGCGACTCCGCCGAGGCCAAGGAAAAGTGGTTCCTGAATGCGCTGAAGGTCAACGGCATTTTCACGCCGGAAACCCCGATCGTCTCGCAGGCCGGGGCGGTGGTGACTAACATCTCCCATATCCCCGCGGCGCTCAGCGCGGTGATGAAGCTCAACGGCGTCGAGCCCGACTTCGAGCCAGAAGGCGATCTCACGCTCAAGCCGTGGCTCGGCAGCAATCAGGGCCTGGAACTGCCTCCCGAACTCGACATGCCGCCCGTCGAAGCGATCCAGCCCTACAGGAGCCAGCTTGCCGAGCTGTCCCAGCAGGTCGGCGCCGTGTTCCCGCGCGAGGTCATGAAGGACCGCTCCGGGTCATCGATGATGGACGCCAAGACGCAGGTCACGAAGGTCAGCGGCGTGTCCATTCTCGACACCGCGAACTTCCCGCTCGAGTCCAATTACTGCTTGGCGCTGGTGCGCGAGCACAACGACGACAACGACAACGCACTGTTCAATACCGCCATCGCGGCCGAAGTCACGCTCGGCGAAGACGTGATGAAGATCGTCGACACGGTCCGTGACGGCGGCAACGCGCCCAATACCGTGCTGGCGGCGGCCTGTGCGGCAGTCGGGCCGCAGCGTACCATCGGCGCGTGCGAAGCGGCGGCCACGCTCATCGGCCTGTTCGCGCCTTCCGGCCTTCAGGCCGGCGACGAGGAAGGCTTCGATCTCTCCGCGATCAGGGCCGACGCGGCGCAACTGGCGGTGCTCACGGGCGAAACCGCCGACCCCAAGGCCACGGCCATGCTGGCGGGCCTGGAAGCGCGCGGCGCGCGTTCGGTGTTCATCGACTATCTGCGCTCCCTGGATCGCCACCCGACGGCAGACGCGGTCCTGGCGGCGATCACCACGACGATCTCGTGGAGCGCGCTGACGAAGAAGAAGATCACACGCAACACCGCACGCAATCTGCCGTGGTACGCGCGTCTCTTCGCCACGATCATCGGGGCATCCGTCGAAGGCGCAAAACACGAGCCGGACAGCTTCTGCGGCGTCTCCGTCAAGGATCTCATCAACAAATGGTCGGCCACCGAGGTCGCCTATCTGGCGCTTCTCGGCGAGACGCCGACGACGGAAAAACTGTTCCCGTTCCAGGTCCTCCTGGGTCTCATCATCTCCAACGGTCCCGGCACGATCTCCGCGCAAGGGTGCAAAGGCGCCGTCTCGGCCGACGGTCCTGAGACGCCGGAACGTGTGCAGATCAACAAGGCGATGATTGGCTTCCTGACCCACACCGGTTTTGCCCATGGCGGCAACGGCTTCGAGGGTATCAAGTTCCTCATCGACCAGTTCGGCGGCACGAATCTCGAAGATCCGGGCACCCCGAATCACGGCCTAGATCTGAAGGAGATGGCCACGAAGTTTGCAGTCGCTTTCGGCAAGGAGAAGAAGGCGAAGAAAGGCGTCGGAGAGAGTGCGCGGAACATCCCTGGCATCAATCACCCCGTCTTCAGGAACCAGGTGGTCAACAAGGACCCGCGCGAAGTCTACCTCTCCGAGCTCTTCAAGGAGCGCGGAGAAGCCAATGTTTTCCACGACTTTTATAGCGCCGTGGTGCAGGCGCTCTACGATTCCGGGGTCACCGCCAACGTGTTCTGCGTTAACATCGACGCAGTGATTGCGGCGCTGCTCCTCAAACTCCTCTGGCCCCGGTACCGCTCGGGCGCCTTTTCCGAAGAAGCCCTGGAGAACGCTGCGTTCACGGCCTTCCTGTTCGGGCGAATGGTTGGTTGCGCCGGCGAGATCGTCGACCACACCAGCCGCGGTCGCAACATGGATACCCGCACGCCGGCTTCCCAATGTACTTTCGTTTCGTGACATGAGGACGTTGCGCCGGAGCGGCGAGACACAAACATTGACCCAGGGATGACGGCATGACGCAGCAACCGACGATATATTGGACGAAAGTCGACGAAGCACCGGCACTGGCGACCTACTCGCTGCTGCCCATCGTCCAGGCCTTTACCGGCGTTGCCGGTATCGGCGTGGAAACGCGGGACATCTCGCTGGCCGGGCGCATCCTGGCCAATTTCCCGGAGAATCTGAGCGCTGATCAGCGGCAGGCCGACGATCTGGCACAGCTTGGCGAAATGGCGAAGACGCCCGAGGCCAACATCATCAAGCTGCCCAATATCAGCGCCTCGCTCCCGCAGTTGAACGCAGCCATCAAGGAGTTGCAGTCGAAGGGCTACAACATTCCGGACTACCCGGAAGACCCGAAAACGGACGCCGAGAAGGAAATCAAGGCGCGTTACGCCAAGGTGCTCGGCAGCGCCGTCAACCCCGTCCTGCGCGAAGGCAATTCCGACCGCCGCGCGGCGCCGTCGGTGAAAGCGTACGCCCGCAAGCACCCGCACAAAATGGGAGCGTGGTCGCCTGACTCGAGGACGCATGTCGCCCATATGAGCGACGGCGATTTCTATGGCAGCGAGAAATCCGTCACCGTCGAGGAGGCGGGTTCGTTCCGCATCGAGTTCGTCGGCGACGACGGCACGACCGCGGTGCTGAAGGAAAAGACGCCTTACAAGCCGGGCGAAGTCATCGACGCCGCGGTGATGAGCCGCCGCGCGCTTCGCGAATTCTTCGAGGCGCAGATGGAGGACGCCAAAGCGCTGGGCGTGCTGCTGTCGCTGCATCTCAAGGCCACCATGATGAAGGTTTCCGACCCGATCATGTTCGGCCACGCGGTCGCGGTCTATTTCAAGGACGTGTTCGAGAAGCACGCCGCTACTTTCAAGGAACTCGGCGTCAACCCAAACAACGGCCTCGGCGACCTCTACGCCAAGATCGCCACCCTGCCGGAAGCCAAGCGCGCGGAAATCGAGGCGGATATCAAGGCCGTGTATGCGGCGGAGCCCGAACTGGCGATGGTGAATTCCGACAAAGGCATCACCAACCTGCACGTGCCGAGCGACGTGATCGTCGATGCCTCAATGCCCGCGATGATCCGCGAAAGCGGCAAGATGTGGGGGCCGGACGGCTGCCTGCACGACACCACGGCGACGATCCCCGATCGCTGTTACGCCCGCGTCTACCAGACGGTCATCGACGACTGCAAGAAGCACGGCGCCTACGACCCCACGACCATGGGCAGCGTGCCGAATGTCGGTCTCATGGCGCAGAAGGCCGAGGAATACGGCTCGCACGACAAGACCTTCGAAATCGCAGGCGACGGCTCGGTCCGTGCCGTGGATGAAGCGGGCAACGTGCTGCTCGAACAGCGGGTCGAGGCGGGCGACATCTTCCGCATGTGCCAGGTGAAGGACGCCGCCATTCAGGACTGGGTCAAGCTTGCGGTCACCCGCGCGCGCTTCAGCGACACTCCCGTCGTGTTCTGGCTGGACAAACACCGTGCCCATGACGTGCAGATCATTCAGAAGGTCCTGCACTATCTGAAGGAGCATGACACGACCGGGCTCGACATCCGCATCATGCCGCCCGAGGAGGCCACGCAGTTCTCGCTCGACCGCATTCGCCAGGGGCAGGATACGATTTCCGCCACCGGCAACGTGCTGCGCGACTACCTCACCGACCTGTTCCCGATCCTGGAACTGGGCACCAGCGCCAAGATGCTATCCATCGTGCCGCTGATGAACGGCGGCGGACTGTTCGAGACCGGCGCGGGCGGATCGGCGCCGAAGCACGTGCAGCAGTTCCTGGAGGAAGGCTATCTGCGCTGGGACTCGCTCGGCGAATATCTGGCTCTCGGCGTGTCGCTCGAACATCTGGCGCATGTCTTCAACAATGCGAGGGCCAAGATCCTGTCGGAGACGCTCGACGAGGCCAACGCCAAGATCCTCGAGAACAACCGCTCACCGGCCCGCAAAGTCGGCGAGTTGGACAACCGCGGCAGCCATTTCTACCTCGCCCAATATTGGGCGCAGGCCCTGGCGGCGCAGACCAAGGATCCGGAGCTGGCGGCGCGCTTTGGCCCCGTTGCCAAAGTGCTGAGCGAAAACGAGGAGAAGATCCTCGCCGAGCTGACCGGCGCCCAGCGGCAGCCTCAGGATATCGGCGGCTATTTCCGGCCGGATTTCGAGAAGGCGTCCCAGGCCATGCGTCCGAGCCCGACGCTGAACGCGGCGCTGGCCATGCTTGCATAAATTGTTGACGAGCGGGGAATGGTTAACAGAAGAAGCAAGAGCCATTCCCGCCGATTACAAAGGATATGACCATGCTTGAAGCCTATCGTGCCCATGCCGCCGAACGCGCGGCGCTCGGCATTCCGGCCCTGCCGCTGACCGCTGAGCAGACCGGCGGACTCGTCGAACTCCTCAAGAACCCGCCCGCGGGCGAAGAGGCTTTCCTTCTCGACCTCCTCAGCAATCGCGTCCCCGCCGGCGTGGACGACGCGGCAAAGGTGAAGGCCGGGTTCCTGGCCAAGGTGGCCAAGGGCGAAGAGACCTGCCCGCTGATTTCCAAGATCCGCGCCACCGAACTGCTCGGCACCATGCTGGGCGGTTTCAACATCAAGCCGCTCATCGGCCTGCTGGCTGACGCCGAATGCGCCGCCGCGGCGACGCACGCCCTGAAGCACACGCTTCTGATGTTCGACTATTTCAACGACGTCAAGGCGCTGGCCGGGTCCGGCGGTCCAGGGAGCGAGAACGCCAAGGCGGTCATGCAGTCCTGGGCGGATGCCGAGTGGTTCACCGCGCGCCCCTCAGTGCCCGAGAGCCTGACCATCACCGTCTTCAAGGTCACGGGCGAGACCAACACCGACGATCTCTCGCCCGCGCCGGACGCCTGGAGCCGTCCCGACATCCCGCTGCACGCGCTCGCCATGCTGAAGAACCCGCGCCCCGGTATCGAACCGGACGAGCCCGGCAAGATCGGCCCGCTGAAGCTGCTCGAATCCCTGCGGGCAAAGGGGCACCTCGTGGCCTATGTCGGCGATGTCGTCGGCACCGGCTCGTCGCGCAAATCGGCGACCAACTCCGTGCTGTGGTTCACCGGGGAGGATATCCCCCACGTGCCGAACAAGCGCTTCGGCGGCGTGTGCCTGGGCGCCAAGATCGCGCCGATCTTCTTCAACACCATGGAGGACGCCGGCGCGCTGCCGATCGAACTCGACGTGTCGCAGATGGATATGGGTGACGTGGTCGAGTTGCGCCCCCATGAAGGCAAGGCGCTGAAGAACGGCCAGGTCATCGCCGAGTTCAAGCTCAAGTCGGACGTCATCTTCGACGAGGTGCGCGCCGGTGGCCGCATTCCGCTGATCATCGGCCGCGACCTGACCTCGAAAGCCCGCGCCGCGCTCGGCCTCGAACCTTCGACGCTGTTCCGCCAGCCCGTCCAGCCCGCCGACACCGGCAAAGGCTACACGCTGGCCCAGAAGATGGTCGGACGCGCCTGCGGCCTGTCCGAGGGCAAGGGCGTGCGTCCCGGCACCTATTGCGAGCCGAAGATGAGCACCGTCGGTTCGCAGGACACCACCGGGCCGATGACCCGCGACGAGATGAAAGACCTCGCCTGCATGGCGTTTTCCGCCGATCTGGTGATGCAGTCCTTCTGCCACACGTCGGCGTACCCCAAGCCGGTGGACGTCAAGACGCACGCGACGCTCCCCGATTTCATCTCCAGCCGCGGCGGCATCGCCCTGCGTCCGGGCGATGGCGTCATTCACTCCTGGATCAACCGCATGATCCTGCCCGACACGGTCGGCACCGGCGGCGACTCGCACACGCGCTTCCCGCTCGGCATTTCCTTCCCCGCGGGTTCCGGCCTCGTCGCCTTCGCGGCGGCCACGGGGATGATGCCGCTCGACATGCCGCAGTCGGTGCTGGTGCGCTTCAAGGGCACGATGCAGCCCGGCATTACGCTGCGCGATCTGGTGAACGCCATACCCCACGTCGCCATCCAGCAGGGCCTGCTGACGGTCGAGAAGAAGGGCAAGAAGAACGTGTTCTCCGGCGCCATCCTGGAAATCGAGGGGCTGGAGCACCTGAAGGTGGAACAGGCGTTCGAACTGGCCAATGCCTCGGCGGAACGCTCAGCGGCGGCGGCGGCCGTGCGCCTCGATAAGGAGCCGGTGATCGAGTACACGCGCTCGAACGTCGCGCTTCTCAAATGGTTGGTGGCCCATGGCTACCAGGACCGCGCCACGATCGAACGCCGCATCGCGGCCATGGAGGCGTGGCTCGCCGATCCGCAGCTTCTGCAGGCCGATCCGGATGCGGAGTATGCGGCCGTCGTCGAGATCGACATGAGCGAGATAAAGGAGCCGATCGTCGCCTGCCCCAACGATCCGGACGACGTGAAGCTCCTGTCCGAGGTCGCGGGCGAGAAGATCGACGAGGTGTTCATCGGCAGTTGCATGACCAATATCGGTCACTTCCGGGCCGCGGGCAAGCTGCTGGCAGGCAAGAAGGATCTGCCCACGCGCCTGTGGATCGCACCGCCGACGAAAATGGACGAGATGGTGCTTCGCGAGGAGGGCGTCTACAGCGTGCTCGGCACATCCGGCGCCCGCGTGGAGACGCCAGGCTGTTCGCTGTGCATGGGCAACCAGGCGCAGACGCGCAAGGGCGCCACGGCGATTTCGACCTCGACGCGCAACTTCCCCAACCGTCTCGGCATCGACACCCGCGTCTATCTGGGCTCGGCGGAACTGGCGGCAATCTGCGCGCTGCTGGGACGTATGCCAACGGCCGCAGAGTACGCCGAACACATGAAGGCGGTCAGCGAAAAGGCCGGAGAAATCTACCGTTACATGAACTTCGACCAGATCACGGAGTTCAGCGGCGAGGGCGCGAAAACCGCCGCTTAACGCCAAAGGGTGGCCGGAACTATTCGAACCACGAGTGAGGAGTGGACATGCAGAAGGAGAACACCCAGGACGGGAAAGGCGGCAAACGCCAGCGCGTCCAGGCGAACATGGTGAATGTGTACATCATGGGCAAACGCCACGTTGTGCCCGAGCATGCCACGATCATGCGCGCCATCGAATATGCCGGCCACCAGATCATCCGCGGCGCCGGTTGCCGTGAAGGCTTCTGCGGCGCCTGCGGCACCATCTACCGGCTGCCGGGCGACTACCGGCTGCACACCGGGCTGGCGTGCACCACCCTCGTCAAAGAGGGCATGTCGCTGACGCAGATCCCGTCGGTGCCGATGGAGAAGAAGCCCTACGATCTGGAGAAGCTGAAGCCCAACGTCAGCGCCGTTCTGGAGGTCTACCCCGTGACCTTCCGCTGCGTCGCCTGCGGCACCTGCTCGAAAGCCTGTCCGCAGAAGCTGCCCGTCATGGACTACATCCAGGCAGCGATGCGCGGCGACCTTGCGACGGTGGCGGACATTGCCTTCGACTGCGTCGCCTGCGGCCTGTGCGCGCTGCGCTGTCCGGCGGAGATCATCCAGCACGAGGTCGGCATCCTGTCGAAGCGCCTCACCGGCCGTTATCTGCGCAAGGAGAGCCCGGAACTCGACGACCGTATCGCCGAAGTGCGCGCCCGCAAGTTCGACGCGGAATATTCCGAGCTGATGGCGATGGACAAGAACGTTCTCAGCAAACTCTATTACGACCGCGACATCGAACCATGACCCTTTATTGTCATGTCCGCGCAAGCGGGCATCCAGAATAGCGATGGCGAAAACTGGATTCTCGCCTTCGCGGGAATGACAAGAGCTTGGCGTCTCGGCTTCTGCTTCTCGATTGGAGTAACACATGTATCCAGATTATCTTGCCGGTTTACTGAAAGAGGTCGAACGCACGCGCCCGAAGCGGCTTGAACTCGCGCTTTCCGGCCAGCCGGTCTATCCGCCGATGACCGCCGACGAGCGCAAGGACGTGCTGTCGAAGTACCATCCGGACTTCTCGGCGGGCGCCAAGCGGCCCGTGCGCGTCGGTCCGAACCGCGGCGAGGAACTCACCACCGAGATCGCCGAACTTCTCGAAGCGCATTCGATGATCGAGCCGAAGCTGATGGATATGCATCTGCGCGAGCCCGATTATGAGACCGACCTCCTGATCATCGGCGGCGGCGGCGCGGGCTGCTGGGCGGCCATCACCGCGGCGCGCAACGGCGTGAAATCGCTGATCGCCACCAAGCTGCGCATGGGCGACGCCAACACCATGATGTCCGAGGGCGGCATGCAGGCGGCGGTCTCGCGCACCGACTCGCCGACGCGCCACTACCTCGACGCCATCGGCGGCGGCCATTTCGAGAACACGCCCGAGCTGGTGCGCACCCTCACCGAGGACGCCCCCGAGATCGTGCGCGAGTTGGAAAACCTCGGCGTCATCTGGGACAAGATGCCCGACGGCAGCATGCAGGTGCTGCATGGCGGCGGCACGTCGCGCAAGCGCATGGTCTCCTGCCGCGACCTGATCGGCGCGACCATCATGCGCACGCTCATGGACGAGGTCAGAAACCACCCGGACATGATCGCGATCCGCGAATTCGAGCCGGCCGTGGAGCTGCTCCTCGACGACAAGGGGCACTGCGCGGGCGCGGTGCTCTACAGTCTCGACACCGAGCAGTTCCTCACCGTCAGGGCCAAGGCGACGGTGATTACCAGCGGCGGTTTCGGGCGGCTGCACATCCGCGGCTTCGCCACGACGAACCATTACGGCGCCACCGGCGACGGTCTCGTCATGGCCTATCGCGCCGGTGCCAAGCTCCAATTCATGGACTCGGTGCAGTATCACCCGACCGGCGCCGTGTTCCCAGAACAGATCGCGGGCTTCCTGATCACCGAGAAGATCCGTGGCGCGGGCGGCCAGCCGCTCAATAAATTCGGCGAACTGTTCGTCTACCCGCGCGAGCCGCGCGACATCGAAAGCGCCGCCATCATCCGCGAATGCAGCCCCGACCGCGACAACGGCATCGAAACCTATGCGGGCCGCACCGGCGTCTGGCTGGACTCACCGCTGATCGACCAGATCCACGGCGAGGGCTACACCCGCTACCAGTTCCCCGGCATGTGCCGCCAGTTCGACCGCTTCGGCATCGACATCGTCACGCAGCCGATGCTGGTCTATCCGTCGCTGCACTACCAGAACGGCGGCGTGGGCATCAACGAGCGCTGCGAGACGAACATCCCCGGCCTCTATGTCGCCGGTGAGGCGTCGGGCGGCGTCCACGGCCGCAACCGCCTGATGGGCAATTCGGTGCTGGATTACAATGTCTTCGGCCGCCGCGCCGGGCAGTATGCCAGCGAATATACCCGCACGGCGAAGACCGGCGCGCTCAGCCTGGAGCACGTTGCCGCTCACGCGCAGGAGTTGCAGGCCGAGAGCATCGAAACCGACCTCATTTCGCCGCTGATCCTGCCGTCCTACACGCCGGAGGACGTCAAGATCCAGCAACTCGCCCGCCTCGGCAACATTCCGGCACGGCATTCCATGCTGCGCAGCCGCTTCGCGCCGGGCGAGCAGAAGACCCACCTGTCAGCGCGGGCGCGGGGGTAGCTCATGAGTGTACGAATCAGAAACGGGCGCGCCGCGGAAGACTTCATCGCCAAGGTCGAGGCGCTGAGCGGCCAGGATCTGCTGGCGTGCTACCAGTGCGGAAAGTGCTCGGCAGGCTGCCCGATGGCCCAGTATATGGACATTCTGCCCAATCAGATGATCCGCTACGCCCAGCTCGGCCTCAGGGACGAGTTGCTGTCTTCGGAAGCGATCTGGCTGTGCGTGTCCTGTCTGACCTGCAACAGCCGCTGTCCGAAGGGCGTGAAGATCGCGGAGGTCATCGAGGCAGTCCGGCAGGTGCTGCTCCGCGAACGCCGGGATCATCTCGACGTGCGTGACGTGGCCCCGGAGACGCTGGCGACGCTCCCGCCCATCGCGGTCATCGGCAGCATGCGCAAATTCACGTCGTAAGCGCGGGCGGTGAAACTGGCGGACCGTCGCCCGCGGGTGTAAATGCGGGGCAGGAATCCCGGAGCCTGCGCCGTGCCGCACATTATCCCCATTGCCGATCCGGCCGACCCGCGTATCGAGGCGTATCGCGACGTCCGCGAACGTGATCTTGCGGGGCGCGCAGGTCATTTCATCGCCGAGGGCGAGGTGGTGCTCCGCCTGCTGCTGAGCAGCGAACGGTATGACGTGGCCTCGGTCCTGATCGCGGAAAAGCGGCTCGGCAAGCTGGCGCCGCTACTGGCTGGCCTGCCGGAGACGGTCCCGGTCTATTCAGCAGCGCAAGCGGTAATCGACGCCATCGCCGGCTTTCACCTGCATCGTGGCATCCTGGCGCTCGGACGCCGGTCAGCGCTGCCGGCGGCGGCGGAGCTGCTCGGCCGGTTACCTTCGCGCGCGCTGGCGGTTGCCCTGTTCAGCATCGCGAACCATGACAATATCGGCGGCATCTTCCGCAATGCGGCGGCTTTCGGTGCCGACGCCGTGATCCTCGATGCGGGCTGCTGCGATCCGCTCTACCGCAAGGCGATCCGCGTCTCGGTCGGCGCGAGCCTGACCATGCCTTACGCGCGTCTGGCGCCGGACGAGGACGCCGTGGACCTGCTGGCCCGCCACGGCTTCGAATGCATCGCCCTCAGCCCGTCCGGCGCGACACCCCTGGCGCAGTTCACCCGCCGCCCACGCGCCGCCGTGCTCCTGGGGACCGAAGGGCCGGGCCTGCCCGCCGATGTGCTGGCGCGCACGCGTACCGTCACCATCCCCATGGCACCCGGCTTCGACTCGCTCAACGTAGCCACCGCCAGCGGCATCGCCCTGCACCATCTGGCCTTCATGTAGCGCCGCCGGGGCGTCCGGTCATTGCGTTGCGGGCTCACCTTTCTCCGTCAGCCCCAGCCCTTTCGGCAACGGAAGCTGCACCTTCACCGTGTCGCCAGGCTGGACGGCGGTCGTTTCGGTAGCGGGGATTTCCTCGGCGTCGCGGAGGATGGCGTAGGTCACTGCCCCTTTACTCTTCCCGGCCGCCTGAGGCATGATGAGCGCGGACTCATAGAGCAGCCGCTCCGATGTCGCATAGCGGCTGGTGGCGGTGTCGAGATCGTCCTGCGTCGTGCGCAGGTCGGCTGCCACCGCGTTTGCCCGTTTGTTGCGAGCCTCAATGATCGAGACCTCCGCGCGGCTGATGCCCTGCTTCGCCGTCAGGAGCGTCGACTCGAGACGCAGGCGGTCACCCTCCAGGCGCGAGACGGTGCGCTGCATTTCGAGCTGGCGCGTGGCGGGAGCGAGCCCGCGGCCAACGAGCGCGGTGATGCTCGCGAGTTCCTTCTTCAGGATGTTCTGCTCCTCGACTTGCGTCTGGATCTGAGCCTCGATGGAGACGACCTCCTTTTCGAGGAAAGATTTCAGTTGTTCGAGCGCGTTGATCTCGGTCTTCAGCGCCGAACGCCGCGTGTTGAAAATGGTCTGCTCCTGCTTTATGGCGACCGCCACGGCGGGCTCCTTCTTGCGTTTCTCAAGCTGGTCCGGGAACCGGATCTTGTCCTCGTTCTTCAGTTCGGCGCTGAGCCGCGCCTTCCGGGCAAGGAGCGCGACGATCTGCGCGGCGCTCAACTGCAATTTACCGCGGGCCTGGATGGCCTCGCGGCCCGCGTTCAGGCCGCTCTCGCCCGACCCCAGTAATCCGTGTGCCACGCTCACCGCCTGCAGCACGGTCAGGCCGGGACGGTAGGGATAGGCGCCCGGCTTGTTGACGCCGCCCATGATGTAGAACGGCCGGTATTTCACAACCTCGACGCCGACTTTGGGCGCGACGGCAAGGCCGATGGTGCCCTTCAACCGCTCACCGACGGCCTGCGCCAACTCGACCGTGGTCTTGCCCGCTGCCTCCACCTCGCCGAGGATCGGCAGGGAGATCATACCCGAGGCGCCCACGGTGAACTCATCATTGAGCGAAGACCAGGCGAAAACCGTGTCCACATTGGCGCGCCATTCGAAGACGAGCAGCCGGACCTGGTCCTGCGGCCCGAGCTTGTAGTCACCGCCCTTCGCGGTGGCGGCGGCAGCGGAATTGGCGTGGAGCAGCGCCAGGAGCGCCGCGAACAGAAGTGCGGTAAGCAGGGTGGGTACGAGCCTCAGAGCCACCCATTGCTGAAGCCGGACATGCAACGGTTCGGACACGCATCTTGCCGTATGGCGGAAGCTGAGTGGGTCTCGGTTCATGACAAGGCCGCTCCAAGGCTGAATTTCATTGAAGTTGAAGGATGTATTCCGGCTCGACCCTGCCGCGGACGAGATGCGCGGCGGCGATCATGTTGCCCTTCAGGCGTCCACGGCGGTCGATATGCGGTTCGGGCCTGAAGCTTTTCACCAGATTGGCCGCGATGTTGCGCCAGATGAGGTTGAGCGCGAAACGCAAGGGAACGGTCCCCTTGCGCACGAGATAGACGGGGTTGACGATCTGTGAATAGCCGAAGCGCACGCCGCTGACCCGCCCGCCCTTGGCGCCGAGATGCACGCCGTAAAGCGTGTTCAGCATCACCACGCGGCCCGCTTTCCGCAACTGGCTGGTGAAGTCGATGTCCTCCTGCCAGCCATAGAGCGGCAGGCGCTCATCGAAGCGCAGGTCGCCGACCACGCCCGCGCGGATGGACATGTTGCATCCATAGCCGCCGGTCGTGTCCTGGGCGTGGGGAACGACGGGAGAGGCGAGGCGGGCGCTGGCGGCTGTCTCAAGCGCTGCGATGCCGTCCTCGAAAGGCACCCCGGGCGTATTGGCGCCGTCCAGGATTACGTCGCCGCGTATGACGGCCCAATCGGGGTTGCGCACGAACGCCTCCTCGACGCGCCTCAGGTAGTCCGGCGCGGGGAGGAAATCGTCGTCGAAAAAGGTAATGATGTCCGAGCGGGAAAGCGCCTCGGCGAGCGCGCGGTTGCGCTGGGCGCACAGGCCGCGGGCGCCGAAGACCCAGGAGAGCTGGAAGGCAGGAGACTTCCGAATCATCGTGTGGCTTTCGTCCGGCGCCGAAACGATCACCTCGTCCGGCAGCCGTTCCTGGCCTTCGAGGAAGGTGAGCACGCGGTCGAGCAGGGCCTTGCGGCCGAAAGTCGGTATGATGACAGCGAGTCTCATTCTCCGGATCGAGCCTCTGGCGTGCTGAGCAGGTTTGCTCCCTTCCGTCAGTCCCGTCTGGCCGCGCGGCGGGCCACTGTCGCGCACGCTACGATAAAACCCCCTATTTTCGGTTTATTCGTCCACGCATTTGCGCTTCTGGTTACGAAAACGCTGGCGTACCGGCGCGCACCACGGTAATCACACGCAAAATCGAGGCAAACGCGAGAGAAGACGCGCGGGCGGGGCGCAGCGGATGACCAACTCGAGCGGCGATAAGGTGGTGCCGGAATCGCGCAAGGATGGCGGCGGCGACGCGGTCGAGCTTGCGGAACGGGAGGCGCGGACGCTCGGCCCCGAGGGCATGACGCTGGCGCTGGTGCACGACTGGTGCCCGTCCTTCCGCGGCGGCGAACGGGTGCTGGCGGAATTGTGCCGGATGCAGGAGGGCGCCGAGGTCTTCACGCTGTTCGATTTCCTCAGCCCCGAGGTGAAGGAACAGTACTTCCCCGGCGTCGCCTTCCATACCTCCATCGCCAACCGCCTGCCAAGGATAAGAAAATATTACCGCGGGCTGTTCTCCTTCTGCCCGTTCCTCATCGAACAGTTCGACGTCACCGGTTTCGACGCCGTGATATCCTCGTCGGCAGCGTTCGCACGCGGCGTGATCACGCGGCCCGATCAGCCGCATCTGTGCTATGTGCACAGCCCGATCCGCTATGCCTGGGACGAACAGTTCTCCTATCTCGAACAGGCCAAAATGGGCTTCGGCCCGCGCGGGCTCATGTTCCGGCGCATGCTGCACCGCCTGCGCATCTGGGATGTGCGCACGGCCCACGGCCCCGACCTGATGCTGGCGAATTCCAGCTATGTGCGCGAACGCATCCGGCGGATCTACGGGCGGGACGCGCGCGTGGTTTTCCCGCCAGTGGCGCTGGAGGAGATGCGGTTTTCGGCGGAGAAGGATGACTACTACATCACGGCATCGTTCCTGGCCCCCTACAAGCGCACGGATCTGGTAATCCAGGCTTTCAACAATATGCCCTCGCGGCGTCTGCTGGTGGTCGGCGAGGGCCAGCAGTCGGCCCGGCTCAGGTCGCTGGCGCGGTCGAATGTCGAGTTTGCCGGCTACCTGCCGCGAGCCGCCTATGTCAAGACCGTGGCCAATGCGCGGGCGCTGGTGTTTGCCGGATGCGAGGATTTCGGCATCGCCCTGGCGGAAGCGCAGGCCTGTGGAACGCCGCTCATCGCCTTTGGCCGGGGTGGCGCGCGCGATATCGTGCGGGAAGCAAGTGACGATGGCGGGCCGACCGGCATCCTGTTTCACCGCCAAACGGCCGACGCCGTCAAGGAAGCCGTGGAACAGTTCGAATCCAGGCGCCCGGTGATCGAGCCGGAGAGGTGCTGGGCCAACGCACAGCGCTTCTCCGAGGAGCGCTTCCGTAGCGAGGTGCGGGAAGCCTTCGCCGAAGTGCTGGCGATGCACGGCCTTTGAGCCTCACCCCGCCGCACCGTCGAGTTCGGCCATGAGTTGCAGATAAGCCACCGCGGAACTCCGCCAACTGAAACGCGCCGCCTGCGCGCGCCCCCTCGCGACAAGCGAGGCGCGAAGACCGTCGGCCTTGCGCAGCTTGGTGAACTGCGCGAGCCAGGCGTCGGGATCGGTGGGCGGGGCATAAAGCGCCGCTTCGCCGCAGACTTCCGGCAGGCTGGCGCAATCCGAGGCGACAACCGGGCATCCCCAGGCCATGGCCTCGATGGCAGGCAGGCCGAACCCCTCCACGAATGACGGGAAGGCAAGGCACAGGCAGTCCGTGAACAGCGCGGCGAGTTCATTGTCGCTGATCCGGCCGAGCCACGAAATGTTGCTGGCAGCCAGCCGCTCACCGCCTTTCCGGGCGAAAACCCGCGCATCGCTCGCGCCCGCGATGGCGAGGCGAAAGCCGGACGTGGCAAGCCGGTTCGCCATGCCGAGCAGAAGCCCGACATTCTTATGCGGCGCGGGGCTGCCGATAACGAGAATGGTATTGCGCCCCGCAGCCGCGCGCGTCGCCTCCGAATGTTCAGCCCGCCAGCGCAGCGCGTGCTCGTAGCCGTTGGGGATGACGGTGATCTTTGCCGCTCTCGCGATACCCAACCGTATGAGTTCGTCCGCCGAGTATTCCGACACGGTCACGACGCGTGTCGCGGTATGCGCCAGGAGCGGGATGAGCGTCCGGTAGAGGAGACGGAAAGGGCGCGAGTAGCTGGCCGGAAAGACGCGCGTGTTGACGTCGTGAATGCAGACGACGTGATGGCGGGCAAGCACGGGCCCGGTATTGCCGAGGCTGATGAGGCCGCCGCGGCAGTGCCGGGGCAGACTGAGCTGTTCCCAGGCGTGACCGCTCAAACGACCGGCCATGCGCTGCGTCACGGCCCGAAGCGGCAGCGTGCGCTCGTTGCGTGCAGGCGTCAGCACCTCCACGTTCAGATCGCGCGCAAGAGGATGCCCGTCCGCGATGAGGGCGTCGAGGGCTAGCACGATCTCCGCCGCGTAGCGCTGCACACCGGACCGCGGCTGCGTCAGAAATCTGCCGTTAATGGTCCATTGCCGTGCCATGTAAAAGGGATACCGCGTGAAATGGAGGCGACGCCAGCGCGAAAAGACAGTCCTTCCAACGATTTCGCCATCGAAGGCAAAGACACCCCGTCAGATATATCTCGCTTCTCACAGACTAATCAATGGCGACCTTTGAGACTATACGCGAATTTGGCAATATTATCGCTCCAAAAAACATAAAATTGTAGACCGATGTGAGATGGCTTCTTGGCTGCATTCAGAATCCTGGGCGTTCACGGGGCTGCCGCATAGAAGCGGGCATCGGCCACTACGATCCGTAAGATCCCGTTTATCCTCAGCATTATTCCTTATCCCCCTTCCCGCGATTCACTCTGCCCGCTAGACCGGAGACATGAGCGAGCGCTTCTGGACAATCAACGGTGACTTCACCACTCTCAATCCCACGGGCGTGGCCCGCTATGCCGTGGAGGTGGTGCAAGCCCTCGACACGCTCGCCGCGGAGGGGCACCCGCTGACGCGCGGCCTCAACATGACGCTGGTGGCGCCGCGCGAGCCGAGGGGGCTGGGCCTACGCAGCGTGGGCATAAAGATCGTCCCGGAATACAGCTCGCCCCGCATGCCGCAGTTCTGGGTGCAGATGCAACTCCCCTGGCATGTGCGCGGCGGTCTCGTCAGCCTGTGCAATCTCGCGCCGGTTGCCATCGGCCGCCATATCGCCTGCATTCACGATCTGCACACCTATACGGCGCCGGAGGCCTACGACCGCGGCTTCCGGCTGGCGCACAAGGTCATCCTGCCGCTTCTGGGGCGGCGCGCGCGCTTCATCACCACGATCTCCGAGCACTCGCGCGGACAGTTGATCCAATATCGTATCGCGCGGCCCGAGAAGATCGTCGTGGCCTATAACGGCGCCGATCACGCCACCCGCTGGGATGCATCGCAGTCAAAGTTCGAATTCGGCTTCCGGCCGTTCGCCCTCTTCCTCGGACAGCGGCAGAAATACAAGAATGTCGAGCTCGCGCTGAAAATCGCCGCCGCCCTCGACGCCATCGGACTGGACATCTACGTCGCGGGGGACATCCGGCTGGAAGATCTGCCGCTGCCGCCGGGAGGTTTGCCACGCAATATGCGTCTCCTCGGGCGCGTCGCTGATGGCGATCTGGCCAAGGCGCTGGACGGCGCCGTATGTTTCCTGTTCCCGTCGCGAAGCGAAGGCTTCGGTCTGCCCGCCGTGGAGGCGATGGCGCGCGGCTGTCCGGTGGTGGCCTCATCGTCGCCGTGCCTGCCGGAAATCTGCGGCGAAGGCACGCTCTACGCCGCGCCGGACGACACGGAGGCGTGGATCGACGCCGTGCGGCGCCTGTGCGGCGATGAGCATTTCCGGCGCAAGCAGGCCGCGAAAGGCAAGGAGCGCGCCGGGCGCTACACATGGCGCGGCGTGGCGGAGGTCTATCTGGCCCTGATGCAGCGCATCGACACCGGAGGTGGGCCGCGCTGACGCATCATGGTCCCGTTCCGGCGACTTTTTCGGGGCGCAGACGGCGGCGCAGGGCATCCAGGACCATGAGGATTTCGCTGTGCAGCGGGTGCCGTGTCAGCCAGACACCCGCAAACCAACCCGCCACACCGCCGAAACCGAGCAGAATTCCGGTCCCGATGGGCATGGCGAATTCGAACCCGTGCGCGGCGATGTATGCGCCTGGGATGACGACGCTTATCCCCGCGATGACGGCGCTCTTCGCCGTGGCGCCCGCGAATTCACTCCAGGTGAAGGCCGCGTGCTGACGCACGAAATACAAGCCCACCACATTTTGCAGCGGCAGGGACACCAGCAGCGACGCCGCCAGGGCCTGGGGCCCGAACAGCGCGGCCGTACCGTTGATGACGAAGCAGGCGGGCATGGCAACGAGATGCCAGAGGAGCAGGTGGCGCAGCGCCGCCACGGCCATCAGGGCAGGAAATATGAGGATGGAGGCGAAGGACGCCAGCATTGCCAGCGCCACGGTCTGCACCAGCGGCACAATGGAAAACCACTGCGAGCCGACGAGAATGGCCACTGCCGGGTGCGCCAGCAGCGCCAGCAGCAGAAAGGCGGGCCAGTAGACGGCACTGATATGCGCAGTGGCGAGCAGAAATGGCGGTTTGAGATCGTGTCCCTCGCGGGCGTGGCCGGCGAGCGCGGGCAGGATCACGGGCGAGAGGCCGGAAAGCACCAGCTTGTTCGGGGCCTGCGCGACGAGCAGCGCGCGGTTATAGAAGCCGACGGCATCGAACGTGAAGGCGCGGCTGAGGACGGCGTAGGGCACGAGTTCCACCGCCTGCATCAGCACCGCGCAGGCCGAGGTCGTGCCGCCGAAATGGAGCGCGCGGCGCCAGTGGGCGAGATGGGGGCGGAAGAGCTGGAAATCCGGCCGGAACCAGATCGCGAGGCTGGCGCAAGCCGTGCTCGCGGCGAGCGCCGCCCAGGCGAAGCTCATATAGCCGAAACCCAGGAGGGCAAGACCGACGGTCACCGTGGCGTTCGTCAGGACGGTGACGACGTTGACCGCGGAATAGCGCCCGAAGGCCATGTCGCGGCGGAACAGCGCCATGAGGGGCCGCTCGAATGTGCCGGGGATGAAGGCCAGCGCCAGGACGTGCAGATAGGCGGCGAGGCCGGGGTCATTGTAAAGACGGGCGATTGCCGCCGACGTGGCGATGAGAATGGCGGTCACGGTGAGCGTGATCAGCGCCATGACCGTGAACGCGGTGCGGATATCCTCGCGGGTCAGGTCCTTCTGCTGCACGAGATAGCTGGAGGGAATGTCGCGGCAAACCTCGACTGCGGTGAGCACCGCCACCCCGAATGCCGACACGCCGATGTCCGCCGGGCTGAGAATGCGCGAGACCGCGGCGATAACGAGGAAATTGACCGTGAGATTGGTGTAGCGCTCCAGCGAGGTAAAAAGCAGCGCTTTGCGGATGCCGGTCATTGGTCCTCGATCGCCGGAAAAGCAGCCCTTGCCCGTTCACAGCGTGCCATGTCTTGGTAAACCTCGGTTATACAGCCTGGGGACTGGCGGCAATGGCCGCGGTCAGCGGCGCGTGGCTGGCGTGCTCCCGGCGCTGATCCTCCTTCACGGTGGCGCGGCAAGTCGCGACGATGGCCAGGCAGGCGAAAAACAGGATGCCCGGGTCGGCGCCGCTTCCGGCGATGCTTGGCCCGACGAGCGAGCCGAGGCCGAGGGCGCGCGCGCCGGACGCGAGTGCGAAGAGGCGCGCATTGGCCGGCGTGGGCGTCAGCCCGATCATGCCCCGCGCCATCACCGTGATCGCCGCGCAGATCATGGCGCTGCCGATCAGCCCGAACTGCGCCAGCGCCGAGACGATCCAACTCGACGAGCGCGAGCTGCCGAGCCCGACACCCAGCCCGTAAGTGTCGAAGAAGGACTTCAGGCTCCGCGCGTTCCAATAGGCGCGCTCCTGGCCCGAGACCGAACTGGCCTTCTCCAGGACCATGGTGCGGAACAGCTCCGTGAAGGGCCGGAAGAGCGCCTCATCATAAAGAACAACGCCCATGAGCGCCGCGACCGCGCCGCCCCCCGCGGCGAGCAGAAACCAGTCCAGCGGCCTGAGCCGGCCATGCAGCGCCCCCCAAAGAAGCGGCAGTATCGCGGCAAGCCCCAGTACGCCCAGGCCACCATAGGCCGTGGACGAGGTGGACAGGATCAACAGGAGCAAGAGTTGCACGCACAGTACAAGCGCCAGCCACGAATTCGCCGCGCGCCAGTAGGCGTAGGTGAAGGCGAGCGCCGACAGGCCGAAGGCGGCAAAGGCGGCCGCCTCGGAGCAGCCGCCCGCGATGCGCCAGAAGCCCGATTGCTCGACGTCGGTCAGGAGCGCGTAACTCGCCGTGCGGATGGGTTCGAGGATATCGCCGACCCCGGCCAGTTTCCCGGCCAGGTCCACCCAGCCGAGCACCGTTTCAGAAATGGCGAATGCGAAGAGCCCCACCGTCATCTTTTCCAGCATCCTGCGCCGGAGCGTCAGAATGGCAAACGCGAAAAACACGAGAATGCCGAGCAGGAAATAGGCCGTCTGCGTATAGTTCCCCGACGTCGGCCCGAGCATGACCTCGGTGACAATGCCTTCGATGGGAACGAATGCCGTGGTCTTGCCCGCGAAGAGGCGCGGCATCAGCATCGCGCCAGCTACGGCGTATATGGCCAGGGCCATCAACAGCCAGGCCAGCGGCATGCGGGCGAGCACAATGCCGAGATCGCGCAGAACCGAAACGCGCAGGGCGGCGGAGGCAAGAATGAGCAGGGCAAACAGAGTGTAAATGAGCGGCGAGGAACCACCGATGGTCGCAAACGCCGTCGCCCCGAAGGGGATAGCGGCGAACAGGCCGACGATAAGCGGCGCTCCTGCGGCGGCTCCGGCGAGGAGAAGCGCCAGCGCGACGCCAAATCCGATGATCGATAATTCCATGGCCCTGCACCATGCCCCTGAACACGCCGGAACGGAGCTTTCCCGCGCCAGGACATTAGCGGTAAAATAGTTTACCGGACCCTGACCAGGAGGCGGGACAACGGAAGCGGGTCAGATGATTTGGGCCTTTATCGCGGCAGTGCTGGCTGGATTGGCAGCGGGATGCTTTTTCCGCGCATCCATGCTCGTGCTCATGTCCGCGCTCACGGCGCTCGGGGCGTGCGTGGGGGGCCTCCTGGCCGGATGGGGGGGCTTGACCATCGCCTGGTTCGCCATGGCGCTGACGGCGACGGTGCAGTTCGCCTTTCTGGCCGGCGCCGCTCTGGCCCATGGACGGGAGCGCGTACGGCAGAAGATGCTGGAAACCGCCGAAGCGCGCCAGAAAGCAAAGGAGGAAGCCGGGGTGTCCCGGCCCAACCGCTGACCCCTTCCGGCTACGCCGTCTCGTCGAAATTCAAGACCGCCGGGACGGTCCGGAGCAGAATGCCGAGTTCCAGCGCCAGCGACCAGCGGCGGACATAGACGCGGTCCAGCCTGACGCGATGATCATAGGTCGTGTTGCTGCGCCCGCTCACCTGCCACAGGCCGGTCAGACCGGGGCGCGCCTTGATGTACTCGTGAGCATGCACGCCGTAGCGCCGCAATTCGTCCGCCACGACCGGGCGCGGGCCGACACAGCTCATCTCGCCGCGCAGCACGTTGAAGAGCTGCGGCAGTTCGTCGAGGCTGGATTTCCGCAGGATATGGCCGAACCAGGTCACGCGCGGATCGTCGCGCAACTTCTGCGTCTCCGCCCAGACGCGCGCGGCTTCGCTGTTGGTGGCGAGATAGCGGGCGAGGCGCTCGGCGGCATCCGGCACCATGGTCCGGAATTTGAGGCAGCGGAACGTCCGGCCACCGAAACCGACGCGCTCATGGGCGAAGAGGACCGGACCGCCCTGGGTCAGCCAGATCACGGCCGCGATGGCCGCCATGACGGGGGCGAGCAGGATCAGCGCGCTCAGTGCGATGGCGATATCGAGGGCGCGCTTGAGGCTGCCGCCGACGGGCTCCGCGGGCATGGCCTCGACGGTGCGCAGCGCGGCGCGTTCCGCATGGGCCGGGGCAAACGTTCCGGTGCTCTGTGATGCCACGAGCCGCAGGCCACGCCGTCCGCCGCAGGCCGCGGCTGCAGCCGTGCGGTTTACGATGGCTTCACCATGATTTCTGGCCGTGACAGATGTGACCGGATGAACGGAAAACTTCATTACGCAGGTTGCCCCAAAGATGTTTAGTGCCCAAAAGTGTGAGCCGCATTATGTACCGACACCGCCCTGCGGCTAAACGGTGCCGTTAGGTTCAAATATGACCGCTGTTGACCAAGTTGTTTGTGATATACGCGACTTCAGTCCGGTTCTTTGCTTTGATCTTTTTCATGATGTTCCGGACATGAACTTTGATCGTGCTTTCGCACAGGTTGAGTTCATATGCGATTGTCTTGTTCGCCTTGCCTTTGCGGATACCTTCGATGACGGCGGCCTGGCGTGCCGTGAACAGGCGGCCATGCCGGTCAGCGCCGGGCGGCGCAGCGCGTGTGTCCGGATTGAAACCGGCGAGGCAGCTCGCAGGCACGAAGATGCCGCCTGCACTCACCAGCCGTATAGCTTCGACCGCAACGTCGAGCGAGAGGTTGGTCGGGATGTAGCCCCGCACGCCCCAGTTCAGCGTGGCGGCGATCCGGCCGGGTTCCTCACCGTCGGCCAGGATGATCACCGGAGCCGGTCGTCTGACGCCGGAAAGGCGGCGCATCGCCTGCCGGATCTGATCAGGACCGCTGCGCTCAGGACAGCTCAGCAGGACCGCGGAGACGGGTGAGGCGTCGGCAACGGCGAGCCAGTCGTCAAGCGCCGGGAAGGCGACGGCTTCATAGCCGGCGGCAAGAAGCGCGCTCATGAGGCATTCGCGGATCAGATCGCGGCGCTCGATCACGGCTACGGCTTCGCGGCCTGCCGGAGCGGCTTGGCGCTTGCCGTCGCCCGTCGTCGGGCCGCGGCGTTCTACTCCGATCTCGCTGCTTATGACACGCATTCGCAACTCCGCACCCCGGCATCCCCGGAAGCGCATTGGTGAAGAAACTCTGAATGTACCTGTAATTACATCGTCACCGCGTTCGGCGCAAGAGATTGCGCGGTGCAGCACGCCATTCCTGGCGGCATAAATCAACGTCTGGTTAATATTAGTCCAGGGCGACGCAGAGTAATATTTTCAATGCGGATGAGCGTTCGCGACCACAACGCGACGACTACTGTCTCACTGCGGCGCACAAACGGGATGAGTAATTAGCGTTGCTTTGTTCTGAGACAATGTTGCTTCGAAACGAGCCAAGCTTAGCAAAAGGCCGGGGGGGGAGGTCAGTGGGGGGGGGCACGGCGGGGACGGCCCGTCCGGGATCGGTGTACCCGGACAGCATTGTGGCCGGGCGCGAGACCCGGCCACGAAAGAAGCCCAGATCGGCTGCGGCGGTCAGGCCGCGCGCACCTTCTGCAGGAACTTCTCCATCTCATGCTGCAGCGCTTCGGACTGCCGCGACAGGTCGCGGGCGGCGGTCAGCACCTCGCCAGCGGACGCGTTCGAATGCTCCGCGGCTTCGCGCACGCCGGTGATGTTCTTGGCCACGTCCGCCGTGCCGAGGCTGGCCTGATGGACGTTGCGCGCGATCTCCTGCGTCGCCGAGCCCTGTTCCTCCACCGACGAGGCGATGGAACCCGCGATGGTATCCACCTCGCCGATGGTCTTGGCGATGGCCTCGATGCGCTCGATGGACTGCTGGGTCGAGGCCTGGATACCGGTGATCTGGTCGGCAATCTCGGCCGTGGCCTTGGCTGTCTGCTCGGCCAGCGCCTTCACTTCCTGAGCGACGACCGCGAAGCCGCGTCCCGCCTCGCCCGCGCGCGCCGCCTCGATGGTGGCGTTGAGCGCGAGCAGATTGGTCTGCGACGCGATGTTGTTGATCAGGTCGATGATGCCGCCGATCTTCTCCGCGGCCTTGGCCAGATCGCGAACCTGCTCGGCCGACCGCTGCGCCTCGTCCGACGCCTGGGTCGTCATGTTGCTCGACTGCTGCACCTGACCGGAGATTTCGCGGACCGAAGCAGCAAGCTCCTCCGCCGCGCTGGCGACGGTCTGGACGTTGGCGGAAGCCTGCTCGGAGGCCGCGGCCACCGAAGTCGAGCGGTCGCTGGTGTCCCTGGCGGACCCGGTGAGCGACTCCGCCGTGGTCGACAGCTCGGTCGAGGCGGCGGCGACGATGGCGATGATCGAGCCGACAGCCTGCTCGAACTGCGAGGCGAGTTCCTGAAGCTCCGTCTTGCGCTGCTCCTCGGCGCGTTTCTCGGCCATGGCCTGCTCTTCGCGCATACGCTCGGTTTCCTCCAGATTATCCTTGAAGACCTGGAGCGTATCCGCCATCTGGCCCACTTCGTCCTTGCGGCCCGCGCCCGGAATGATGGTGGCGAGATTGCCGCCGGCGATCTCACGCATGGCGCCGGTTATGCCGATGACCGGATTGGCAATGCCGCGGCCGATCACCCAGGCGAGCACAACGCCGAGACCAAGGCCGCCGAGGGCGAGAATGATGGTGAGCCATTCAGCCGCGTGGCTGGAGGAAATCATTTCGCCGCGAAGATTTTGTTGTTCACCGCTCGCCTTTTCGACGAGGCTCGTGATCTCTTTGGCAACGCTGGCTGCCGCAGTGTTAGCCTCGCGGATAGCTTCGTCGATCTTGTGCGAATCCTCGCCAGCCGCAAGCGCGGCGGTGTGATACTTTTCCATCGAAGCTTGCACCTCGGCGACCGTATCCGCGATAGGCATGCCGACGGTAATGTTTGCGAGCTGTTTGAGGACGGTCTGAAGCTCGCCGAACTGCGTCTCGATTTCCGCGCGCAGCGCTTGGTCGTGCCGGGCAAGCATCTTGTTCACGTTGAGGCGTGCCTGCATCACCAGCAGCTCGGCCACGCCAGCCAGTGTGACGACGCTCGTATTGCCGACGCGGGCGGCGTCCACCTTCAGACTCTCAAAACTGGCGCGCGCCGCCTTGCCTGAAGGATCGAGCGTTTCGCGGGTAAGTTGGTCGAGTTCCCGCCGATCTTTGATGACCTCCTGTCCATCCTTCAGAAAGGTGGACAAATTCTTGTCGATTTCCTTCAGGACGACGACCTCTTCCTCTTCCTGAATCTTGGACTTCACATCCTGAAACCGCTTGACCGTTTCTTCACGCGACTTTTCGAACGCCGCGGCAGCTTCCTCCTCGCCGGTCAGCGAGAAAGCGCGCAGATGGCGCTGACTGTCCAGGAAGCCTTTCTGGAAGCCCTCAAGGGTGTTGACCTCGGTAACATGCGTCACATATTGGTCCACGCCCTCCCCTAGCCCCATGAGCGAGCGATAGTTCATCACCGAGGAGATCGCGAAGATGACGAGAACCGCGGCGAAGCCGATGGCGATCTTGGTGGCGATCCGGAGGTTGTTGAAATATGACATGAGGCCGTCTTGCATGGTGGTGCTCTCTCGCGCCAGCGGGAGCGCGCGCTGGCTCTGGTTGCGTCCCTGAAATCAGACAATCTCCAGTTGCTCTAACATTAAACCTTATAATGCACAGTAAACGCCGCACGACCTCAGGTAGAGCGTGTGTGGCCGATGCAATCTCCCCGAAATATTTTGTCAACAAAGTTGTGTCAAACAGGCCGCCACGGTCTTCACCTCCTTGCGCGGAACCGCTGCGCAAATCGGACGACATCGAAAAGGGGAGCGACATGAACGAGCATGCTTCGCCGCCGGCAGCCTCCGGCGCATCCGGCGATCCCCGACAGGCCGTGCGCGGCTTCATCGTGGAGAACCTGTTTCTGGGCTCGGATGCGGGTTTCGGCGACGGGGACTCCCTTCTGGAAGCGGGCGCGCTCGATTCCACGGCGGCCATGGAACTGGTCGCATTCCTGGAAAAAGCCTTCGGCATCCAGGTGGCCGATGACGAAATCGCGCCGGAAAACCTCGAAACCGTCAACCGCATCTGCGCATTCGTCGAGCGCAAGGCCGCGCTTCAGCCTGCCGGATAATGATGGTTGTCCATGCTTGTCCATGAGCTTTTGCGCCATAGCACTGCCAGGCAGCCCGAAGGAACGGCGCTGATCGCCGGCAACCGGCGGTTGACATTCCGCGAGGTCGATGATCTGAGCGACCGGCTCGCGGCGGCGTTGCAGCGGCTGGGCGTGGCGCGCGGCGACCGCGTCGCGGCAATGCTGGAGAACTCCGTCGAATTCGTCATCACCCTGTGGGCGGCGCTGAAGGCGGGCGCGGTCTTCGTGCCCGTCAACCACGCGGCGCGCGGGGGCACGCTGGGCCTGATCCTCCAGGACGCGGAGGTGAAGTGCCTCGTCATCCAGCCGCAATACCGGCAGCGCTTCACCGAGGCTGTGGACCGGGCTCCGGAACGGATGGCGGTGATCTGGACGGGCGCGGCGGAAAGCGGCGAGCGGTTCGAGGACATTCTGGCGGCGCGCCAGGAGCCGTTCACCGCGCCGCGCGTTATCGACCAGGATCTCGCGCTCCTCATCTACACCTCGGGCACCACCGGCGGCCCGAAGGGCGTCATGCTTACCCATCACACCGTCTGCAACAACGCCTGGGCCATCGCCACCTATCTCGGCATGGTGCCCGGCGACGTCGTGCTGTGCGTGCTGCCGATGTCGTTCGGTTACGGGCTGTTCCAGGTGCTGACCGCCGCCCAGACCGGCTTCGCCGTGGTGCTGGAGCGGTCTTTCGCTTTCCCGCGCGAAGTGCTGCGGCAGGCGGCCCACCACCGCGTGACCGCCATCCCCGGTGTGCCCAGCCTGTTCGCGCGCTTCCTCGATTTCGCGCCCTTCACGGATTTCGACCTGTCCGCCCTGCGCATCCTGACCAACGCCGCCGCGCCGATGCCGCCGACCCATATCGAGCGCCTGCGCGCGGCGCTGCCGCAGGCCGCCTTCTATTCCATGTACGGGCTGACCGAGTGCACGCGCGCGGCCTATCTTGACCCGACAAAGCTCACGGTCAAGCCCGCTTCCGTCGGACGGGCGATCCCCAACAGCGAGATCTTCGTCGTGGATGAGGACGGGCAGCGGCTTCCGCCGGGCGAAGTCGGCGAACTCGTGGTGCGCGGCTCGAACCTCATGCGCGGCTACTGGCGGCGGCCGGAGGACACGGCCCGCGTGCTGCGCGACGGCCCCGACGGCGGGAAGCTCCTTCACACCGGCGACCTGTTCTACACCGACGCCGACGGCGATCTGTTCTTCGCCGGACGCCGCGACGATGTCTTCAAATGCCGTGGCGAGAAGGTCAGTCCCAGAGCCGTCGAGAACGCGCTCCATGAATGCGACGACATCGCCGAAGCCGTGGTCGTCGGCGTGCCCGATCCGGTGGACGGCATGGCCGTCAAGGCGGTCGTGGTGCTGCGCGAGGGCCGCGAGATGACCGCGGAGGCCCTGCGCCGCTATTGCATGACGCGGCTCGAAACCTGGCTGGTGCCGAAATTCATCGAATTCCGCGACGAACTGCCGAAAACGGACAGCGGCAAGGTCAAGCGCCGCGCGTTGCGGGAGCCGGAGGTGGAAGCGACATGACAGCGCAAAGGACAATGCCATGTGCGGCATAGCAGGCATCCTCGGAGGACCGTCGGCACCCCCCGTCTCGCGCGAGGAACTCACACGCATGGCGGCAATGCTCGTCCATCGCGGACCGGACGGCTGGGGCCTTTACCGCGACGAACGGGCCGGGCTGAGCCACACGCGCCTCAGCCTCATCGACCTCGAAGGCGGCCACCAGCCGATCCGCAACGACGACGGCTCGTTGTGGCTCGTCTTCAACGGCGAGATCTTCAACTATGTCGAACTGCGCGCCCATCTGAAATCGCTCGGCAGCCGCTTCTACACCGAGGGCGACAGCGAAGTGATCGTTCAGTGCTACGAGCGCTACGGTCCCGAAGCTTGGCGGATGCTCAACGGCCAGTTCGCCTTCGCATTGTGGGACCGCCGCAAGCGCAGGATGTGGCTGGTACGTGACCGGCTCGGCATCCTGCCGCTCCACTATACCCTGGCGGAGGGGCATCTCCTGTTCGCGTCCGAGGCCAAGGCGCTGTTCGCAGGCGGGCGGATCGCGCCGCGCTTCTCCGCCACGGGGCTCGCCGAGGTCTTCATGCGCTGGTCGGCCTCGCCGCCGCGCACGGTGTTCGAAGGTGTCTCCCAGGTACCGCCCGCGACCGCGCTGTGTTTCGATGAGACGCTGAAAGCCGAGGCGGTCCGCTATTGGCAGCCCGATCCCGCGCGGCCCAGCCTGTCCCGCATCGCGGATGAAGATGCCGAGGCCGCGCTGGAAGAGCATCTCGCACGCTCGATCACGCTGCGCCTGCGCGCCGATGTGCCGGTCGGCTCCTATGTCAGCGGCGGGCTGGACTCCTCGCTCGTCAGCGCCATGGCCGCCGCACAGCTCAAAGGCGGCACCCTCAACACATTCGGCATCCGCTTCGAAGACCCGCGTTTCGACGAAACCTCCGGTCAGCGGCTCATGGCCCAGGCGATCGGCAGCCATCACCACGAAATCCTCATCGGTGCCGCCGATATCCGCGACGCCCTCGACGAGGTGGTGTGGCGCTGTGAAACGCCGCTCCTGCGTACCGCGCCCGTGCCGCTGTTCCTCCTGTCGCGGCTGGTGCAGGAAGCGGGCGTGAAGACGGTGCTCACCGGCGAAGGCGCCGACGAAATGCTCGCCGGCTACAACATCTTCAAGGAGGACCAGATCCGCCGCTTCTGGGCGCGCCAGCCGGAGTCGAAAATGCGGCCCGCGCTGCTCACACGCATCCACCACTATGTCGGCTCGGAGGACGCACGCGCCACGGCGCTGTGGCAGAGCTTCTTCCGGCAGAGCCTGACCGACACGGCCAACCCGTTCTACTCGCATCTGATCCGCTGGCAGAACACGGCCTGGACACTGCGCCTTCTCGCGCCACATCTGCGCGGCGCCGTCTCGCTCGAAGGCATCATGGCCGACCTCGCCGCCACGATGCCCGATGGCTGGCAGAAATGGGACACGCTGACGCGCGCGCAGGCCATCGAGATGCACAGCTTCATGTCGTCCTATCTCCTGTCCTGCCAGGGCGACCGGGTGGCCATGGCGCATGGCGTTGAGGCGCGCTATCCGTTCCTCGACCCGGAATTCGTGGACTTCTCCCTGGCGCTGCCGAAGCGCATGAAGCTTTTGGGTCTTCGCGACAAGGTGCTTCTGCGGCGTGTCGCGGCCAAGCGCCTGCCCGAAGAGATCTGGAACAGGACGAAACAGCCGTTCCGCGCCCCCATCGGCGCCGTGCTCTTCGGACCGGAAGGCGCGGCGCGGTTCGCAGGGCAGCTCGCACCGGAAGCAACCGCCGAATTCGGACTTCTCGACCCGAAGGCGGTGGCCGCGCTTCTCGCCCGCGCTGAACGCCTCGGAGGCCAGGGCCTGGGCGAGCGCGAAGAGATGGGCCTGGCGGGCGTGCTCACGCTGGTCATGCTGGCGCGGCATTTCGGCCCCGGCTTTGCCGCTCACGTCCAGGACGCGACCGCGCGTTTCCGCCACCTGCCCCTCCATATCGACGCCGATCAGATCGCGCCGCAACAGAGCCAACTCGCTCTCGCCGAAGGAGACCGGACATGAGCCTCGTCGCCGACATGCCGAAAAGGGGGGCCAAGGCCCTGGAACTGGACCTTGCCGCGGAGGAGGCGCGCATCTGCGATTTCCTGGCTCATTCCGTCCGCAAGCTGAATCGCCGCGGCCTCGTCGTCGGCGTGAGCGGCGGCATCGACTCCGCCGTTTGCGCGGCGCTGGCCGCACAGGCGGTGGGACCGGGGCGCGTCTTCTGCCTGCTCATGCCCGAGCGCGACATGGTTGACGACGCGCATGACCGGGGCTGGCGCCTGTGCCAGCATCTGCATGTGCCTTACGCGGTGGAGGACATCGGGCCCGCGCTGGACGCCGTCGGCTGCTACCGCCGCCGCGACGAAGCGATCGCCCGCGTCGTACCGGGCTACGCACCCGGCTGGCGGCACAAGATCGTGATCAGCCCGGCAACCGAATCGATGATCGCGCACTTCAACATCGTGGTGGAGAACCCGGCGGGCGAACAAACGTCGACGAGGCTGCCGGTCGACGCCTATCTCCAGGTGGTGGCGGCGACGAATTTCAAGCAGCGCATCCGCAAGAACATGGAGTATTACCACGCCGACCGGCTGAATTACGCCGTCCTCGGCACGCCGAACAAGCTCGAATACGACCTCGGCTTTTTCGTGCGCGGCGGCGACGGGCTGGCCGACATCAAGCCGATCGCACATCTCTACAAGACGCAGGTCTATGCGCTGGCGGAGTATCTGGGCGTGCCCGAGGAAATCCGCCGCCAGCTCCCGAGCACGAACACCTACAGCCTGCCGCAGACCCAGGAGGAATTCTACTACGCCCTCCCCTACGACAAGGCGGATATCGCGCTTCATGCGCTGCTCAGCGGCGTGCCCGCCCGCGACATCGCGCCAGAACTCGGCATCACCGCCGAGCAGGCCGAGGCGGTCTGCCGTGATTTCAATGGCAAGCGCCGGGCCGCCGAGCGCGGTCTGGCCGAGGCGATGGTCCTGGAAGAGGCAAGATGACCGCACTGCCCGGCAATGTCGAGTTGGAGCTGACTGCCGCGGCAGCGAAGTGCCGCAAGGCGCTCGAACAACCGGAATTCGCCGGGCTTGAGGCGCGCCTGCCGGGTGCCCCGAGCGATGCCCAGGAGTGGTTCCGCCTCCTCCATGGCTATCCCCACGAAACAGAGGACGAATTCCGCCGCCTTGCCGTGGCGCTGCCCGCCGATGCCGCCGCCGCGGGCGTGCGGGTCGAGCACTATGCGGCCATCGCCGCGCTGACCGTGGCGGTCCCCCGCGTGAACGCTGAACGCGTACCCAATTCCGTGAAACGCCTCTACGCCGCTTTCGCCAGCGAAATCGCCGCGCGCGCCGGACACTGGGAAAGCCATTTCGATGTGGCGAACTGGCGCTTCAACGATCTGGCGCATCTGGCCTCGCTGCGCCGCTTCCCCGCCGGCGAGATCAATTTCGAGGCCGGCGTGCGGCTTCCGGCCTATCACGCACTGTGCATTCATCCCCTGGATCTGCCGGGCTTTCTCACCGAACTCGCTTTTGCCGTGGGCGGGACGCGGCCATTCATGTCGCTGCATTTCCATTATGCCCGGCCGAACACGCTCGTCGCGCCGCAGATCGAGTTCGAGCGTTCACTCTGGCGCGTCGCCAAGGCGATGGAGCTTCAACCGGACATCAAGGCGCTGATCAGCAACTCCTGGTTTCACTCGCCGCGCGTGGCGGAAACCTTCCCGCGTCTGGGATGGATGCGCGACGTCTTTGTGAATGGCGGCGCCTATGCGGTGGACATGGAGCCGGGCCGGCCCGCCGACATCGGTTACAACAGCGCCAGACGCCGCCAGCTCTATGAGGAGGGCAAGTTCTGTCCGCGGCAGACGCTGATCCTGTGGCCGCGCGACGACGTCCTCCGCTGGGCGAATTCGCGCCCCCACCTTGCCAGCGACGGCGACACGCCACCCGCCGCGCCCCCTTCACGCCGCTACCATATCCGCATCGCACCGCCCGGCCCGGCCCGCGCCGCCAAGCATAATTCGCCGCTCACGCTGTGGGACGGCGTGGCGGCTTATGCGCGCGGTCCGATGCGATATGTGCTGCTCGTGCTGGCGCTGCCCGCGCTGATGATCGCGGCGCTGGCAGGCGTGAGCCTGGGCTGGCTGACGGTCCTGCCGGCCTTTGCCATCGCGCTCCTGGCCGCCCATGCCGCCCAATACTTTCTTTCTCAGTAACCAGCCGTTGAAACAACAATGAGGAGACCAGCTATGACATTTCCCAGCCTGTCGGGGGCACACCGCATTTCAGAAGGCCGGGCCGGGCTCGGCGCCCTGCTGCTTGCCGCGGTCGTTTTTATCCTTCCGGGCGGCGCCGTCCGCAGTCAGGAGGCGAAGATGCCCACCGTATCGAAGCCCGAAATCGAGAATGCGGCGAAACGCCGCGTCGTCTTCGCACATCAGTCGGTCGGCGAGAACATTCTCGGCGGCGTCCGCATGCTGGCGGGCGAGAACGACGTCAAAATGAATATCGTCGAGACGCGCGAGCCACCCGCAACCGGCGCGGGGATCTTCCATTTCTATGTGGGCGGCAATGGCGATCCCATGGGCAAGATCGCGGATTTCGAGCGGACCGTGGGCAATGGCTCGTTCCCCAAGGTGGACGTGGCGCTCGTCAAGCTCTGCTATGTCGATTTCAACCAGAAGAGCGACGCTGTGGCCATTGCCAAAGCTTACACCGAGGCACTCCAGAAACTCCGGACAGCGCACCCCGAGATCCGGTTCGTCGCCGTGACCGCGCCGCTGACGGCCATCCCGAGCGGCCCGAAAGCCTGGATGAAGAAAATGGTAGGCAAGGTGCCGCCGGATTGGGCCGACAACGCCAAGCGCAAGGAATTCAACGAATATATCCGCGCGAATTTTGACGCCAACCACCTGTTCGACATCGCGAAGCTGGAGGCGGAAACGGTGAAGGGGCCGGACGGCAAGGAGGTCGAAACCCTGCGCACCGAGCTGACGAGCGACGGCGGGCACCTGAACGAGAAGGGCAAGCGGGCCGTGGGCGCGGCTTTCCTGAAGATGGTCGCGGCGGAGACGGTGGGACAGTAGGGCAGCCCCACACGGACCGTCGAATGCAACATCTCGCGCCCTCCCGCCATTCCCGCGACAACGGGGGTGACGGGCGGGCGTTTTCCGGCGTGCGGGCGGCGGTCTGCCACGCCGCCGCCATCTCGGCGTAGCAGTTTTGCGCCGATTGCCTTAATGTCTGTCCACCGCGCTAGTGTCCCGTCTCCGAATTGCCTTTACCTTTGCCGCACGGTCATTCAAGGCAATTCGCAGACAAAAGGGACACGAGCAAACTAAGGAGCTGGTGTGGCTTGTGTCTCGCGGGTTGCCTTTGCGCCCTCGTGGTAATGGAGAAGGCAAGCCACGAGACGCCACATCAGAGGGCGGCTGTCACATCTTGAATTTTCGGGGTTCCGCATGAGCAATTACACGGTCGAGCGCCACAACATGGTCGAATCGCAGATCCGCACCTGCGCGGTCACGAACCCGCGGCTTCTGACGGCTCTGCGCGAAGTGCCGCGCGAAGCGTTCGTGCCGCCGTCCATGCGCAGTCTGGCCTATATCGACGCTCCGCTGCAGGTGGAGGCGGCACGCGACGCCCATGCCGCCCGACATCTGCTGGCGCCCATGGTGTTTGCCCAACTCGCGCAGCTCGCGGAGATCGGACCGGAAGACAAGCTGCTCGATGTCGGCGCCGCAACCGGATACTCCTCGGCGGTGCTGGCCAGGCTCGCGGCCTCGGTGGTCGCGCTCGAATGCGACGCCGGCCTTGCTGCCGTGGCCAGGGACGCGCTGGCCGCTCAGCATGTTGAAAACGTTGGAATCGTCGGAGGCCCGCTTGACGGCGGGGCCCCGGATAGGGGACCGTTCAACGTCATTTTCGTCAATGGTCGTCTGGCTGCCAGGCCGGATGCGCTTCTGGCCCAGCTCGCACCCGGCGGGCGGCTGGTCGCGGTGATGGGGGCCGATATCGGGGCGAAGGCCCGGCTGTTCCAGAAGATCGGCGGAAGCATCCGCGAGGTCGTGGCGTTCAGTGCCGGATGTCCTACTCTGCCCGGATTCGAGGCCAGACCCGCCTTCGTATTCTGAGTTTCGCCGGACCCGTGTTCTTTCTCTGGCGGGCGTCGTTGCATTTCTGTGCAGAGCGTTTTCCCGAACAGAACATCCGTATGTAGAGTTTCGGCGCTTTGCAATGCAGTCGCCTGATGACCGGGACGAATACTCCCGTAGGCGGTCGATATTGTGCCCCGATGTTCAATAGACATATGGCCGTAAGACGACGGATTCTGCTTGTCCGCGCGTCAACGCAGGCGGAACAAACGAGTTTATGGAACACCAGAGGCAAAAAGGCAACGAAGCGCGAAAAAGAGCACATCCCAGGTCGGGTTTGACTTCACGTTGCCTCCCGGACATGCCTAATGAAATGAAGATAGGGTGGGCTAGGTTCGGGTATGCCCCCTCAGGCATTTGATGTCGAGAAGGGATTGGCGGGGATGCAAAGCAGACCTGGAGCGGATGTGTGTGGCGCCATCAAAGGGCGGCCTGCGCTGAGGATGTTGGGTCTTTCAGTTGCGTTCTTTGCGCTGATGGCGGGGCAAGCACACGCGGAGTCTCTTCGCGAAGCGCTTGCAGCGGCCTATTTGTACAATCCGACGCTGAAATCGGCGCGTGCGCAACTCCGCGCAACCGATGAGGGGGTGGCGCGTGCGAAGTCCGGGTTTCGTCCCACGATCACGGGGGAAGCCGACCACACCTATCAGCACATCGACACCAGTCCGCCGTCGACCCTGGAGGGCGACAGTTATCCCCGAAGCTACTCGGTGACGCTCAACCAGCCAATTTTTCGCGGTTTCCAGACCATCAACGCCGTCAAGGGCGCCCAGGCGGCAGTCGAGGCGGGCCGCGAGGATCTGCGCACCTCCGAGCATACCGTTCTGCTCGACACGGTGACGGCCTATGTCAACGTCGTCCGCGACGAGGCGCTGCTGAGGCTGCAGCAAAACAACGTCAAGGTCTTGAACGAACAGCTGAAGGCCGCACAGGATCGTTTCGATGTCGGCGAGGTCACCAAGACCGACGTCGCCCAGGCCCGCGCACGCACCAGCGGTGCCATTTCAGCGGTCGCGGCGGCGAGGGCCGCGCTCCAGGCCAGCCGCGCGGTCTATGCGCAACTGATCGGCCATGCGCCCGGCACGCTGCGCGATCCCGGTCCGTGGCGCTACATGCCTGGCTCGCTCACCCAGTCGCTGCAGGTCGGTGAAGGCGAAAATCCGAGCATCCTGGCCGCCATCTTCCGCGAGCGCGCTCAGGAGCATGTCGTCAAGCAGACCAAGGGCGAGCTGCTGCCGTCGGTGAACCTGCAGGCCAATTACACACGGTCCTATGAGGACCTCGTTCCCGGCCGCGCGGATGTCGCCACCGTTACGGGCCGGCTGACCGTTCCGATTTACCAGGCGGGTGAGGTTTATGCGCGCATCCGCCAGGCCATTGAGACGCAGGGCCAGTTGCGCCACCAGATCGACGTCGCGCGCGAGCAGGTTCGCGCCAATATCACCTCGGCCTGGGGCACGTACGACTCCGCCAAGGCGCAGATCGTATCCGACAAGGCGCAGGTGCAAGCGAACACCGTGGCGCTCGCTGGCGTCAAGGAAGAGGAAAAGGTTGGACAACGCACCGTTCTCGACGTCCTGAACGCAGAGCAGGAGCTGCTGAATTCGCAGGTCGCGCTGACGACATCGAAGCGCAATCTGGTCGTGGCATCCTATTCGCTCCTGGCGGCGATGGGGCGGATTGCGGCCGTCAACCTCCGTCTTAGCGTCGAGCAATACGATCCGACGCAGCATTACCGCGAAGTCAAGGGCAAGTGGATCGGTTGGGATACGGCGGTGGAACCGTCGGAAACCGGCCCGACAGTGGCTCCGGTCACGGCTCGCGGGTGGACACCTGAGCAGGAGCCTGGGGACGGCCCGGCCTACGGGAAGGGGCATTGGTGATAAGTTCGCTCTAAGGTTGAGCAGGACGACCGAGTCACACATAGTCCGATCAGCCAATTGCGAGAGAGGGCCCGGCTTATTATGTGTTCGCGTCAGTAGAATAAGCGTCCGGAAGAACGAGACGCGGGATGCCGCCTTGGTGCGGCGGAGGTCTTGATGCGAAAGCCAGAACAGACGACCGAGCCATCAATCGAAGAAATTCTTGCGTCCATCCGAAGGATTATCGCTGATGACGGCGCGGCTGCTTCCGGCTCGGCCTTCGAGTCGGGTGGGCCCGAGACGGGACGCGAGCAGGCCGAAGCCCGTTATGCCGGCGTCCAGCAGGATGATTTCTGGCAGGAAGAGGAATTCGACGGCCATCACCCGCTGCACTCCGCACCTGTCGAGGATGAAATCCTTGAATTGACCGAGGATTACATGGTCAGGGAGGCCGCTGCCGCCGCGGCGCGGCAGACCGCGGACCAGCTGGCAGAGGAGCGGGCTGACGTGCACGGCGCCTTCGCGATGCGTGCGGCGGAATATGGCAGCGGATATCAGGACTACGCCGAAGACGAGCATGCCTCGTTTCCCCGTCCGGCGGGCGAGGATCTGGATGCACCCGGTATGGTTGCCATGGAGGCCCCGCTAACCAGTGAAGGGCTGGACAGCGTTCTGTCCAACGTCGTCGCCGAGATGCACCGGCTTTCCGAGGGGCAGGGGCTCGACGCTGCGAAGGGCTTCGATCCCTATGACGAAATGGAGGAGGCGCCGGAGCCGGAACCCGACTTCGAGCCCGAGGCGGAGCCCGCCGCTTGGCACCCGCCATCCCGGCCTGCGCAGACCGGCCCCCAGCAACGACCGGTGTGGTCAGCCCGCCGCCTCGCCGATGAGGACACCTCCGGACGAAGCGCTCAAGCCCCCGAGCCCGTAAGCCGGGATCCGTTGCCGCGACAGGCTGCCGACACTCTGGAGGATTTGGCTGCGGCGATGCCCGACGCCGGTCTTGGCGCGCCGTTCTTCGAACCGCCGGGCGCAATGCCGGAGCCGGTCACTGCTGCAAGGAGCACGGCGATCGAGGAGGCGCGCCACACGGACGCACAAGCTGCGCAAGGGGCCGCCGAGGCTCCGCCGGTCGATCTTAACGATGAGCGCCGCGCGGTCGGGGACACGCTCAGCCGCGCTTTTGCCGGGGCCGCGGAACCGGACGAGACGGACCATCCCGGCGACGCCCGCGATCTGCAGGCCAAAGCCGCCGAATTGGCCAAGACGGCCGTATCGGACTTCGCCACGGAGAAGCTCAGTGCACCGCCCGTGGCCCACGCTCTGCGCGCCGACAAACCGTTCATGGCCGAGATCACCAACTCGGTGGCCGGCGCCCTCGCACGCAAGGCCGCGCAAAAGGGTGAGAGCGAGCCTGCGGAGGTCGAGCTGCCGGAAGGTGCGCTCGCGGCCGAGCTCGCCGCCACCCCCGCTGCCGACGCACCGGCGCAGGACACCACCACGGCGGAACTGTCGCGAGACCATGCGCGCGACATGCAGGCCGCGTCCGACGCCGCGACGCCGAGCGCGGCTCCCGCGACCGCGAAGGCGGAAGGGGTTCCCCCCGACAGCAGCGTCCCCGAGGAGGAGGATACCGCTCCGGCGGGTCTGCCCGAGGGGTTGGAGACCGCCGTTGTCGAAATGCTCAAGCCGCTGATCGTCAAGTGGCTGGACAACAACCTGCCGCGGCTGGTGGAAAAGGCGCTTCGGGAGGAGGTCGCCGAAAACGGCACGTTTCTGAAGCGCGGTGGCAAGACCAACGGCGCCGCGAGCTGAGAGCTCGTCTTCTGAGCGGAGCGCAGTCCCCCGTTGCCGTCATGGCTGGATCAGGTGCGGCCATGTTTTTCTGACGCAGCCCCTGAATCCAGCTTGGCCGCGCGCAATCGCAACGCATTGCCGATCACACTCACCGACGACATCGACATGGCCGCCGCCGCGATCATCGGTGACAGCAGCAGTCCGAACGCGGGATAAAGCACCCCGGCAGCAATCGGCACGCCCGCCACGTTGTACACAAACGCGAAAACCAGGTTCTGCCGGATATTGCGCATGACGGTGCGCGAGAGGGTGAGCGCCCTGGCGATACCGTTGAGGTCGCCCTTGACCAGTGTCACCGCGGCGCTTTCGATGGCGACATCGGTTCCTGTGCCCATGGCGATGCCGACATCCGCCGACGCCAGCGCAGGTGCATCGTTGACGCCGTCGCCCGCCACCGCCACGACACGGCCCTGCCCCCGGAGCGCCGCGACGAATTCGGCTTTCTCCGCGTGCAACGCACCCGCGCGAATGTCGGTGATACCAAGCTGCCGCGCCACTGCCTCCGCCGTCGTGCGGTTGTCGCCCGTCGCCATGATCACGCGGATACCGCTGGCGCGGAGGATTTCCAGCGCATGCGGCGTGGTCTGCTTGATGGGATCGGCGACGCCGATGACGCCGGCTTCCTTGCCGTCGATGGCCACGAAAATGGCGGTCTGCCCGTTGCGGCGCAGGCCCTCGGCCTCCCCGTCGAGCACCGCGGCGATACCCTGCTCGTCGAGAAACGCGCGGCTGCCAAGGAGGATGGCGCGGTCATCGACGCGGCCGGTCACCCCCCGTCCCGCTGGCGCATCGAAGCCTTCCGCCGGACTGAGCTTCAGGTTCCGCTCCCTGGCGGCGCGGAGAATGGCCGCAGCGAGCGGGTGTTCGCTTCCCGCTTCGAGGCTGGCAGCGAGACGCAGGACGTCCTGTTCCTCATGCCCGCTCGCGGCAATGAGCGCCGTGACCTCGGGTTTTCCCGCTGTCAGCGTCCCGGTCTTATCGACGACGAGCGTATCGACCTTCTCCATCCGCTCCAGCCCCTCCGCATCGCGGATGAGGATGCCCTCGCCCGCGCCGCGACCGACGCCGACCATGATCGACATCGGCGTGGCAAGGCCCAGCGCGCAGGGGCAGGCAATGATCAGCACCGACACGGCCGCGACAAGCGCGAATGTGAAGCGCGGCTCCGGTCCCCATACCGCCCAGGCCGCGAACGCCAGCACCGACACAGCCACCACCGAAGGCACGAACCAGCCCGCGACGATGTCGGCCACGCGCTGGATCGGCGCGCGGCTGCGCTGCGCCGCCGCCACCATCTGCACGATATGCGCGAGCAGCGTGTCGCGCCCGACCTTCTCCGCGCGCATGATGAAACTGCCGCTCTGATTGAGCGTACCGCCGATCGCCTCATCGCCCGGCTCCTTGGCGACAGGCAGCGATTCACCGGTCACCATGGACTCGTCCACCGAGGACCGCCCCTCGACGATCACGCCGTCCAGTGGCACCTTTTCTCCGGGGCGCACGCGAAGGCGGTCGCCGGGCATGGCATCGCCGAGTTCGATTTCCTCGTCCGCGCCGCCGTCTTCGACGCGCAGCGCGACCTTCGGCGCCAGATCGATGAGCGCGCGCAGCGAGTCCGATGTGCGCTCGCGCGCCCGCAGTTCCAGAACCTGGCCAACGAGCACCAGCGTGGTGATGACCGCTGCCGCTTCGAAATAGACCGGCACGCTGCCGTCAGCCTCTCGGAACACGTCAGGAAAGAGGCCGGGCGCGAGCGTCGCCACGACGCTGTAGCTCCAGGCAATGCCCGTGCCGATGGCGATCAGGGTGAACATGTTGAGATTGCGCGTCCTGACCGACTGCCAGCCGCGCTCAAAGAACGGCCAGCCCGCCCAAAGCACCACCGGCGTGGCCAACGCGAATTGCACCCAATTGGAAACGCCGCCAAACCCATGGGCGAAATCGAAGACATGCCCGCCCATCTCCAAAAGGAAGACGGGCACCGTCAGCGCCAGCGCGATCCAGAACCGCCACGTCATGTCCACCAGCTCCGGATTGGGGCCGGCCTCCGCGGTGACCATCTCCGGCTCCAATGCCATGCCGCAGATGGGGCAAGTGCCCGGCCCGACCTGCCGGATTTCCGGGTCCATGGGGCAGATGAAGATCGTGCCCTCGGGCACCGGCGCGGTGACGCGCTCCTCCGGCGGGATCAGGTAGTAGGCGGGATCACCCTCGAATTTGGTCTGACAGCCTTTCGCGCAGAAGTAGTAGGTCTGTCCGTCGTGCATGGCGCGGTAGGACGCCGTCGCCGGATCCACTGTCATTCCGCAGACGGGATCGCGCGCTAGTTCGCCCATGGTCCCGGCTGCCGCCTGTTGTCCCTTTCCTGAACAGCAGCTCTCCGCCATCGCGCTCTCCCATGAGTGAAACTTGATACATATACCCGGTATGAGTGTACAAAACCCATGAACGAAGAAACAAAGCACGCCTGTTTGAGGGGTCTGAGCCGGATCGAAGGTCAGGTCCGGGGCGTCGCGGCGATGGTCGATGGCGACCGTTCTTGCATCGATATCATCAACCAGATTGCGGCAATCCAATCTGCGCTGCGCAAGGTTGAAGAACTGTTGCTGCAGGACCGCGTCAGCCACTGCATCGAGAATGCCATCGCCAGCGGCAATGCCGAGGATCAGCGCACCAAGGTGGCCGAACTGATCACCGTGTTGCGGCGGCCGCAGCGGTAGCGCGCCGGTTCATCGCTCCGTATCAGTAATCGACCTGCACCAGATACAGGCCGCGCGATGGCGCGAGCGCTCCGCAGCGTCTGCGGTCCCGGGCATCGAGTGCGGCACGCATGTCGGCAGGCGTCCATTTGCCCTCGCCCACGAGCTTCAGGCTGCCCACCATTGAGCGCACCTGGTGATGCAGGAACGAACGCGCGGTGGCGCGGATGGCGATCGCCTCCCCCTCACGCTCGACGGTGAACACGTCCAGCGTCTTCAGCGGCGATTTCGCCTGGCACTCGCTGGCGCGGAAGGTCGTGAAGTCGTGGCGGCCCACCAGCGCGCGCCCGGCCTCCTGCATGGCGGCAGCATCCAGGGACCGGCGAACGAGCCAGGCGCGGTTGTGGTCGAGGGCCAGAGGCGCGCGGCGGTTCAGGATCCGGTAAAGATAATGGCGGGCGCGGGCGGAGAAGCGGGCGTCGAAATCGTCCGCCGCTTTTTCGCAGGCGAGCACGGCGACAGGCGCGGGCTTCAGATGGTGGTTGACCGCGTCGCGCACCGTGTCGGGCGGCCAGTCTTTCGCGAGGTCGATATGCGCCACCTGTCCCATGGCGTGGACGCCGGAATCGGTGCGCCCGGCCCCGCGTGGGATGAAATGCTCCGCGGAGAAGGCGTAGATGGCTTCGGCCAGCGCAGCCTGCACGGAGGGGCCGTTGGCCTGCATCTGCCAGCCGGCAAACGGCGTGCCGTCATATTCGATAGTGAGCTTATAGCGCGGCATGGGAAAGGCACCCCACCGGGGCAAACGCCTCCGCCGCCCCGCGCTCACACGGGCTTGATGAGCACATGGCGCTTCTTGCCCATCGACAGTTTGATCACGCCATCGGGGTTCAGCGACGACAGCGACAGCGATGCACGGTCGTTCTTCTCCACTTCATCATTGAGGCGCAACGCTCCGCCCTGCACCGCGCGCCGCGCCTCGCCATTGGATGTGGCCAGCCCCGCGCGAACCATGCCCGTAAGCATGCCGATCCCGGCCTGCAGTTCGGCCAGTGCCACCTCGATCGTGGGCAACCCTTCCGCGGCCTGCCCCTCGACGAACGTCCGCCGCGCCGTCTCGGCCGCTTCGTCCGCCGCCGCGCGACCGTGCGCCAGCGCCGTGGCCTCGGTGGCCAGCACCTTCTTCGCCTCGTTGATCTCCGCGCCTTCGAGCTTTTCCAACCGCCTGATTTCCTTGAGCGGCAGGTCGGTGCACAGCTTCAGGAAGCGGCCCACGTCACCGTCCTCGGTGTTGCGCCAGAACTGCCAGTAATCATACGAACTGAGCATCTCCGCGTTCAGCCACACCGCGCCCTGCGCCGTCTTGCCCATCTTCGCGCCGGAGGAGGTCGTCAGAAGCGGCGTCGTCAGGCCGAACAGCTCGGCCTCGGCCACACGCCGCCCGAGGTCGACGCCATTGACGATATTGCCCCACTGGTCCGACCCGCCCATCTGGAGGGTGCAGCCATGCCGCCGGAACAGCTCGACGAAATCATAGGCCTGCAAGAGCATGTAGTTGAATTCAAGGAAGGTCAGCGGCTGTTCGCGGTCGAGGCGCAGCTTCACGGACTCGAAGGTCAGCATCCGGTTGATGGTGAAATGCATACCGTATTCGCGCAGGAAGTCGATATAGCGGAGCGCGCTCAGCCACTCGTCATTGTCCACCAGGATGGCGTCCTTGGGCCCGCTGCCGAAGGTCAGAAACTTCTCGAACACGCTGCGGATGCCCGCCTTGTTGGCGTCGATCTGCTCCTGGGTGAGCAGCTTGCGGCTCTCGTCCTTGCCCGACGGATCGCCGACCTTGGTTGTGCCCCCGCCCAGCAACACTATGGGCTTGTGGCCGGTCTGCTGCAGCCGGCGCAGCATCATGATGCCGATGAGATTGCCGACATGCAGGCTCGGCGCGGTGCAGTCGAAGCCGATATAGGCGGTGATCGTGCCTTTCGCGGCGGCCGCGTCGAGCGCCGCCTGGTCGGTGCACTGGTGGATATAGCCGCGCTCGGCCAGAACCTTGATAAAATCGGATTTCGCTTTGCTCATGATCACTTCCCCGCGACTGTCGTCAAATGGCAACGGCCGCCCCCCGCCTTGCGCGCACTGCTCCCGCCCGGGGGGAATTGCCCTCAGTCCCTTTGCGTATGACAGTGGATACGGTCTACATTATGCACGGCTATACCAGCTTCGGGGTGGGGTTGCACAGGGCATGATGAGAAAAGCAATCGGATTGATGAGCGGTACGTCGATGGATGGGGTCGATGTGGCGCTGATTGAGACTGACGGCGTCGATATTGCGGGGTTCGGAGCGACGGGCGGCAGGGCGTACTCGGTCGCCGAACGGCAATTGCTGCGGGACGCGGTGGAGGAGGCCGCCGCGCTCACCGACCGCAATCGCCGTACGGACATTCTACGCGACGCCGAACATCTGATCACCGAGGCCCACGCCGAAACCGTCGAGGTCTTCCTGGAAGAACAGGGGTTGAGCCGCGAAGAGGTCGATGTCATCGGCTTTCACGGCCAGACCGTGCTGCATCGCCCGGAGGCAGGGCTCTCGATCCAGCTCGGCGATGGTCAGGCGCTCGCCAGCCGCCTGGGCATCGGCGTCGTCTACGATTTCCGCGCTGCCGACATGGCCGCGGGCGGCCAGGGGGCGCCGCTCGTACCCGCCTATCACCGGGCGCTGGCGCAGGCAACGGGGCTGCTCCTGCCGGCGGCGATCGTCAATATCGGCGGCGTCGCCAATGTGACATGGCTCGGCGCCGACGGCAGCGTCCAGGCTTTCGACACCGGGCCGGGCAATGCGCTGATCGATGACTGGGTGCAGCGGCAGACGGGCGAGAGTTGCGACGAAGACGGCCGCCTTGCCAATCGGGGCAAACCCGACAGCAAGCGGCTCGAAATCCTGCTGAACCATCCCTTCTTCCTGCGCAAGCCGCCGAAGTCTCTCGACCGCAACGCGTTCTCGCTCGAAGCGGTGGCGGGGCTGTCGCCCGAGGACGGCGCCGCCACGCTCACCGCCTTTACCGCGGCGGCACTCGTCTGCGCCATCGCCCATTTCCCGCAGCCGCCCCAGCTCTATGTTCTGGCGGGCGGCGGGGCGCGGAACGGCGCGCTGCGCGCGGCGCTGAAGAAGCTGCTGCCGGGCCAGCTCTACGCCGCCGACGAACTCGGCTGGCCGGGTGACGCGCTCGAGGCACAGGCGTTCGCCTTCCTCGCCGTCTGCGCGCTGGAGGGGCTGCCGCTCACCTTTCCCACGACGACGGGGGTGGCGGAGCCCCTGACCGGCGGCATTTTCACTGAGCCGGAGGAATTGCTGACCGAGATCATCGAGGACTGGATCAGCGAAAAGTAGGCAGCGGCTCAAGCCACATCGAAATCGGCGATCACGGGCACGTGGTCGGAGGGCTGCTCCCAGCCGCGCGCCTCCTCCAGCACGCTGACGGCCTTTGCGGCGTCCGCCAGATCCGGTGTCGTCCAGATGTGGTCGAGACGCCGCCCACGATTGGAGGCCCGCCAGTCCCTGGCGCGATAGCTCCACCATGTGAAGAGCTTCTGATCCTCGGGGACGTGGCGCCGGACGATATCGGCCCAATCGCCGGATGCCTGCACCCGGGCGAGATGCTCCACCTCGATGGGCGTGTGGCTGACCACTTTCAGGAGCTGCCTGTGCGACCAGACATCGTTCGGCAGCGGTGCAACATTGAAGTCGCCGGTCAAAATCTGCCCCTCCCCGCCGAAGTCCCGGCCTTCGAACCAGTCCGCCATGTTCCTGAGGAAGTCCAGCTTCTGCCCGAATTTCGGATTGACCCCGGCGTCCGGGATATCGCCGCCCGCGGGGACATAGACATTATGGATCACCGCGCGTCCGCCGATGGCCAGGGCCACGTGCCGCGCCTCTCCGTTTCCGCCGAACCGCTCCACGCCCCGCGCCTCGACGGGGATGCGCGACAGCGTGGCCACGCCGTGATATCCGGCCTGCCCGTTCACCTCGATATGCGTGAAGCCAAGCGCCTGGAGCGGCTCATAGGGGAAGGCATCCGCGATGCACTTGATTTCCTGCAGGCAGAGCACATCGGGCCGGTGCGCCGTTACGAAGCGCTCCACCAGCCCGATGCGCAGCCGAACCGAATTGATATTCCATGTCGCTAGTCGGAATTTCATGGTCCGGCCAATAGCCGGGCGAGGCGGCAGCGTCAAGCGGGGCGTGCATCTTGCTTCGACGTCTCCGGGCTCGCAAAGACCGCAGGGTGCGCGGCTGAAGGGTAAGCATTCCCGCACTGCGCCATCAACGCAAAAAGCGCCCAACCCCGGCGATGGTTGGGCGCTTCATGCGTGCGTACTACGCGATGCGCCGGGAGGGATGCCGGCGCAAACGGCGAAACCTTCGGCTAGACGGGGGGCACTACCGATGGTGACTGGCTTCGCCGTTCTCACAGTACGTAATGTACTATACCATGAATTCAACCGTGAATACAAAAAAATGTGAACAAACGCTTGACTGTTACCTCAAAGCTGCGCGAATCACGCCTTTTCGCAGAGCCTTCATGAAGTTGCCGCCATTTGTTCACATTCTGCATCTGCGTCAGTTCGACCCACCTTTGAAACTCGGCATGCCCAGATCCGGCGAGAATTTGAACAGCGCCGGGTCGGCCGGCTTGTTCAGTTCGAGGTTCGCCAGCTCGATCCGGGTGTTCAGCCCCTGCGGATCGGACACGATCCATTCCTTGAGCTGCAACTCCGGCCAGTCGAAAAACAGCCGGATCTGGCCCGCTGCATCGGCGGCCTTTTCCTCCAGCGTCACCACCACGACCGTCGGCCCCACGTCGAGCGCCACGATCCGCGCGTCGCGCATCAGGTCCACGTCGGGTGCAAGCAGCAGCCGGAACGGCGTGGACTCGATCGGATAACGGTCCGTGGTGTTGAGGTCGTGATTCTCCACCGCGAGATAGCGGCCATCGGAGATGATCTTCTGCTTGGACGGCGGCGAATAATCGAAACGCACCTTGCCGGGCCGTTGAATGTAGAACTTGCCCTTCTTGCGCTCATTGTCCGCGTCGGTCTGCAGGAAGTTGCCTTCCAGATTCTTCGCATTGTTGAAATAGTCGTTGATCTTCTGGATGATTTCCAACTGCTCGGGCGCACCGGTAAACGCGCTGACCTGCGGCGGCTGCGTGCCGAATTTCGGGCTCCATCCCGCCTCGGCGGCATTGGGCTCGGCCGCGGCGCCGGTGGCCTGCTGGGTCTCCGGCTGCTGCTGCGCGGGGGCCGCCTGCTGCGCTTCCGCGGGCTGCTCGTTCTGCACGGGCTGTTCCGCCGCCTGTTGAACCTGGGCAGGCTTTTTTTGCTCCTCGACGGGCGGCGGGCTGGACGGCGGTGTTTTCGCGTGCACCGAGACGCCGGTCCCTTGCGCCCAGGCGGCTGGCGCTGCGAGGATCGACAAGGCCAGGATCGCGGTACGTGACGTATTCAGACTCATCTCGATGGCTCTCTCATAGCGTTTGGCAAAATCTGGCCTACTCTCGCTCCAAATTCGCACGAAATCTAGACAACCGGTGGAATTTGATGAACGTATCAGCCTTCGCTGCCAGCCAGGATATCACGCTTGCCGGTGCGGTTGGGGGCGCTGATCAGCCCCTCGTTTTCCATCTGCTCGATCAGCGAGGCAGCGCGGTTATAGCCCACGCCCAGGCGCCGTTGCAAATAGCTGGTGGTTGCGCGCCGCTCACGCAACACCACGTCCACCGCCTGATCGTAAAGATCATCGCCCGTCCGCGGCGGGCCGTCGGGGCTCCGCGCACTCTCCTTCTCGCTCGGACTGTCATCGTCGAAAATGCCTTCGAGATATTCCGGCTCGCCCTGGGCGCGCAGGAAGGTGACGATGTTCTCCACCTCCTCGTCCGACACGAACGGCCCGTGCGCGCGCATGATCCGCCCGCCCGCCGCCATGGTCAGCATGTCGCCCGCGCCGAGAAGCTGTTCCGCGCCGTGCTCGCCGAGAATGGTGCGGCTGTCGATCTTCGAGGCCACCTGAAAGCTGATGCGGCTCGGGAAATTGGCCTTGATCGTGCCGGTGATCACATCGACGCTGGGCCGCTGCGTGGCCATGATCAGGTGGATGCCCGCCGCGCGCGCCATCTGCGACAGGCGCTGCACCGCGAATTCGATCTCCTTGCCCGCCACCATCATCAGGTCGGCCATTTCGTCAATAACCACCACGATATAGGGCATGGGCGAGCAATCGACGTCCTCGCGCTCATAGATGGCGCTGCCGGTGTCCTCATCGAAGCCGGTCTGCACCGTGCGCGTCAGGGGGCGGCCCTGCTGCTTGGCGCGCGTTACTTTCTGATTGAAGCCCTGAACGTTGCGGACGCCAAGCTTGCACATGCGCTCATAGCGGTCGGTCATCTCGGCGACCGTCCATTTCAGTGCCGTGATCGCCTTTTTGGGGTCGGTGACGACGGGCGTCAGCAGGTGCGGAATGCCGTCATAGACGGAAAGCTCAAGCATTTTCGGGTCGATCATGATGAAACGGCACTCCTCCGGCTTCAGGCGGAAAAGGAGCGACAGAATCATGGTGTTGATGGCCACCGATTTGCCCGAGCCGGTCGTGCCCGCAATCAGCAGATGCGGCATGCGCGCCAGATCGACCGTCACGGGATCGCCGCCGATGGTCTTGCCAAGCGCCAGCGCCAGCCGCGCCTTGCCGGATTTGAAATCGGGCGCCTCAAGCAACTCGCGCAGATAGACGACCTCGCGGTTTTCATTCGGCAGCTCGATGCCGATGGCATCGCGGCCCGGAATGACGGCGACGCGGGCGGAAACCGCGCTCATCGAGCGGGCGATATCGTCGGCGAGGCCGATCACGCGGGATGATTTCGTGCCGCGCGCCGGCTCCAGTTCGTACAGCGTGATCACCGGGCCGGGATGGACGTTGGTGATCGAGCCCTTGACGCCGAAATCCTCCAACACGCCCTGAAGCATCTCGGCGCGGCGGCCAAGCGCGACATCCGACAATTCGGGATTGTTGTGGCGAGGCGGCGCGGGATTGAGGAGCTTCAATTGTGGCAGAATGAACTCGGCTTCGTTCGTCTGGCCCGGAAAGACGCCGGCGACGTCGCGGTGCGTGCGCTGTTCACGGCTCGGCAGCGGATTGCAGTGCTGGGCCTCGCGGGAGCGGTGCTCGCGGCGGATTTCGGGACGCGGGCGCGCGGGTTCGCTGACCGGCATTTCGAAAGGCGGCTCGTCGAAGCCGTCGTCTTCATCCTCATCCTCTTCGAAAGCCAGCGGATCGTGGAGACGCCCGTTGGCGGAGGGGACGTCATAAGCGGGCCTCGGCTCCACATGGTCATCGCGCGGCGGCGGCGGCGCCTGCCGCACGGCCTGTTGCGGCGCGTGCTCCTCAGGAGCGAAGGGAGCCACGGCAACGCGCTGCTCGGGCTGCGGGGCCGGGCGCGGCGTACTGAAATAGGGCTCGACGCGCCCATCCGGCAGATCGGCCGGGCCGGGACGCGCCGCCTTCGACGCTGCCGGCTGGGCAGGCGCCATGCGCCGGCGCGCACGCGGCAGCATCTGCCGGTCGCTTTCGTCATCGTGGCCGCTGAAACGCGCATCGAACGCGCTTTCCGCGCGGCGGCGGGGCGGGGCGAAACGGTCGGGGTCCTCGGCGAGCCAGTATTCGCGCGGGTTGGCGGCCTTGCGTGCCGGAGGCATGGTGGAACCTCCAGCCTGGGCGACGATCTTGTGCCGGATGTTGCGGCTCCACTCGAACAGAGACGCAAGCCCAAGGCCGCCCGCGCCCGCCGCCCGGCCGTCACCCCGCGACAACTGCCAGAGGAGCCGGAGATCGGCGGCCGTCACGTCGCAGGCGCGCATCAGCGTCCAGATGCCGAGAAACCCGGCAATGCCGCCGCCGAGAAGCGCGGCGAAATTCGGCTCCATGAAACCGCCGATGCGGAAGAAGAAGGCCCGGCCGCCATCGCCGATCACGCCGCCGAGGCCGTGCGCGAGCATCCACCCTTCCGGCTTGGGAATCATGCTGAGCGTGCTGGCGAGAAACACCATCGCCAAGGTCCACATGGCCAGCCGGTGCCGCAGCCGGGAAACATAGTCGCCGCGCGCCATGGTCACGCCCCACACGACGGGCGGCAGGAAAAGCGCGATGGCGGCGAGGCCCACCGTCTGAAACAGCATGTCGGCCAGCGACGCGCCCGCCGATCCGAGCAGATTGTTCGCCGTGCCATTCGTCGCGCGGTTGATGCTCGGGTCGCCGATGGACCAGGTCAGGAGGCTCAGCCAGCCAACAGCCCCCATGGCGATGAGGGCAAGCCCGGTTACGCGCAGGGGCAGGCGGTGCAGATCGAACTCCATTCCACCGGGAAGGATGCGATTGGACGGGCCGGTGATGCGGTAATCGGACATAGGATCAACTCGATAGACTCGGAATCAATTCAGTCGTCTGGCCAATCGGTTCAGTGCCTCCTCGGTCAGTGTCAGAGGGTCAACCAGTGCGATCCGGACAAAGGCCGCTCCTGGATTGCGGCCCTGAGCATCTGCCTGCGCGAGGTAAGCGCCCGGTAACACTTTGACACCGCATTCTTTCCAAAAGGTTGTTGCCGCGGCCTCGCTGCCTCCGAAATGTTCCGTTTTGAGCCACAGAAAAAACGCGCCGGCGGGCTCGGCATAGTCCGCCCTGCCGCCGAGAATGGCGCGCGCCGCTTTGAATTTTTCTGCGTAAAGCGTGCGGGAAGCCTTCACATGGGCCTCGTCCCCCCACAGCACCGCCGAGGCGTGCTGCACGGGTAACGGTATTTGCGGGCAGGCAACGTTACGAAAGCGTAAATATTCGGAGAGAAATTGCTCATCTCCGGCAATGAAGCCGGAGCGCAGGCCGGGCACGTTCGAGCGTTTCGACAGCGAGTTGAAGACCGCCACCTGCGCGAAATCGCCCGACAGCGCATTCGCGGCCTCGAGCGCGCCCGGCGGTGGCGCGGCGGTGTATATCTCGGAGTAGCACTCATCCATGAACAGCATGAAACCGTGTTCGCGGGCGAGGTTCACGGCACGGGCGAGATAGGCCGGGCTGGCGACGGCGCCTTGCGGATTGGCGGGCGAGGCCAGATAGAGGACGGCGGTCCGCGCCAGCACGTCCGGGGCGATGCGGTCGAGATCGGGCAGAAAACCGGTGTCCGCCTCCGCGGCCAGAAACACCGGCTCGGCACCGCCCGCGAGCGCCGCCGCCAGATAGGCCTGATAGAACGGATTGGGCATGAGCACGGCGGGCCGTTCCCCTGCCGGTGTCTTCGCACGCGCCAGCGCCGGAAAGATCGCCGAGAACAGCCCCTCGCGCGAACCATTCAGCGGCAGGATATGACGTTGCGGCTCGACTGCCCCAGCCAGCCCCGGATACCGGCGTTCCAACCAGCCGCCAATCGCGCCGAGCAACGCCGCGGTCCCTTTGACAGGTGGATATTTACCATAACTTGAAAAATCGACCTGCAGCGCGGGCGGCAGCAGCGCCGGGACACCGTGGCGCGGCTCGCCGAGGGTCATGTCGATGGGCGGCATGCCGGGCGGTATGGTGCCGAGCAGTTCCCGCAGCCGGGCGAAGGGAGAGTGGATCAGACGGGGAAGGTCGGCAAGCGTGGCGGCGTGGGCTGGGTGCTGTGTCATCATAGACTGGAATCTGTTGGGACCGGTACGTTCCTGTGACGTTCTGCAACGCTTTGCCTTCGCTCGCATCATGACCGGGTGAACCCGGCCACCCAGGACAGCGCACGGAAAGCTTCCGCTTCCGGCCTGGATCACCGGATCGCCCCCGGCGGTGACACGAGTATTCTGGGAATGGGGTGGCCAAAACCATCGCGCTCGAACGCTTCGGCGAACCATACCGGCGGTCCCCGCCGCCGTCCATGCCCTCGCACCGGCAAGCACTGATTCAGAAATCCGAAAGCTCGCTTTGATATGCCTGAAGGCAGCCGTGCCATTTCACCGGCGCGACATTCAGGAACAGGAAATCACAATCGTGAAGGGCGTGGTTTTCACCGAGTTCCTCGAAATGGTCGAGGCGAGTTACTCGCCAGCCATGGTCGAGGAGATCATCGAGGCGGCGGATCTGCCGTCCGGCGGCGCCTATACCGCGGTCGGGACCTACCCGCATCGCGAACTCCTGATCCTGCTTCGCGTGCTTTCATCGAAAACGGGCGAGAAACCCGCCACGCTTCTCCACGCGTTCGGCGAGGTCATGTTCCGCAGTTACCTTCGCTCGCATCACAGATTTTTTCACAACATTACCAATGCGTTCGACCTCTTCGCCCATGTGGAAAACTACATCCACAAGGAAGTGAAGAAACTCTATCCGGATGCCAAGCCGCCGCATTTCGACATCGAGTGCCACACGGCGCAGCGATTCACCATGGTCTACCGTTCGCCGCGTCCCTTCGCCGACCTGTGCGAAGGCCTGATCCACGCCGCGCTGCACCATTACGGCGAGACCGCGGAGGTGCACCGCACCGATCTGGAAACGGGCCCTATCACTTGCACGCGCTTCGACATCATCAGAAGCGGGCAGTAATCATGGCCGACGCCCGTACCATGGAACGCCGGATCGCCCGTGAGGTTAAGGCGCGCAAGGAAGCCGAGCGGCTTCTGGAAGCCAAGAGCGAGGAACTCTACGAGAAGAATGCGCAGTTGCAGGCATCCAGCCAGCAGCTCGAACAGGCTTTCGAGCTTTTAAACTCGCTCCTCGGCGTGGTGCCCGACATCCTGATCACCTGCAACGACGAGCATATTATCGAGATGGTGAACGAATCCTCTCTCGGCATTCTCGGATACCAGCAGTTGGAGCTGGTCGGCGCCCCTATCTGCAAGCTGTTCCCCGGCATCGCGCCGGAGATGATGAGCCCGCCATCCTTCGTCATCCCCGATATCAAGCTGCGCAAAGCGGATGGCAGCCTGATCGACACGGAGGTCCACGGCAACGTCGTCGAGGCGCAGGGGCGCAATTTCCTGGCGCTGCTCGTCCTCGACATCGCCGCGCGGAAAGCGGCGGAAAAGATGAAGGAGGACATCTACTGGCAGCTCCAGGAGGCGCGGCGCCTGGAAGCCATCGGAGCCTTGTCCGGCGGCATTGCGCACGAACTGAACACGCCGATCCAGTTCATCAGCGACAACATCGCCTTCATCGACGAGGCGTTGAAGAAGATCCAGGCCGTATGCGCCGAGTATAAGGGAATGCAGGAAAAGTGCGCCGCCCACGTGGCGACGTGCGATCTGAGCCATGAGATCGTGGCCCATGCCCAGCAAGCCGATACGGGAAAGCTGATCGGCGAGGTTCTGCAGGCCCTGAAGGACACGCGCGAAGGGATCGACCATGTGGGCACCATCGTCGGTCTGGTCAAGGAGTTCTCGCATCCCGGCACCGGCGCGCCCGAGACCGTGAACATCAATACCGTCCTCAGCCACGCTCTGGCGATCTGCCGCTTCCGCTGCCAGGGCCTGAACGCGGTGGAGACCGCGCTCATGGACGAGCCGCCGCCGCTGAAGTGTCATCCGAGCCAGATCCAGCAGGTGATCATCAACATCGTCGTCAATGCGGTGGAGGCCATCGAGGAAGAGGGGTGCTCGGACGGACGGATCCATGTCGCCACCCGCGTCGTGCCCCCCTATCTTCGCATCGAGATCAGCGACAACGGCCCCGGCATAACGCGAGGCGTGCGCGACCATGTCTTCGACCCGTTCTTCACCACCAAGAAGGCGGGCAAAGGCACCGGCCAGGGCCTCGCGCTGGCCAAGGAGATCATCGTCGCGCAGCATGGCGGCCGCCTGTATCTCGGCGAAAGGCCCGGCTTCGCCACAACTTTCGTCATCGAACTGCCTCTCGATGCCCCGGAGGCCAAGATGATGCGGCGGGAGCACGTTCATGTCCCGGCCTGAGGAAAGAGTTCTGCTTGTCGATGACGAACCGCGCGTCCTGGCCGGGCTGCAGCGCCGTCTCGGCGAGCGTTTCGACCTCCTCACCGCCGGAAGCGGGCAGGAGGCGCTCGACATGCTGGCGCGCGAGACCAACGTCGCCGCCGTCGTCGCCGACATGCGTATGCCGGGCATGAGCGGCATCGAGCTTTTGCAGGAGATGACGCGGCAACGGCCCGAGATCCGCAGGCTGATGCTGACCGGCAATACCGATCAGGCCACCGCCATCGCCGCCGCGAACGAGGGCAAGGTCTTCCGCTTCTTCACCAAGCCCTGCGACACCGATCAACTCGGCGAGGCGATCGCCGACGCCATCGAGGAATACCGCGCCGCGACGCAGGAACAGAAAGACCGGCATATGCTGGAGGTCAAGGCCGAAGCGGGCGAACGGGCGCGGCGGGCATTCCTGTCCACCATGAGCCACGAATTGCTGACCCCGCTCAACCATGTGCTCGGCTTCGCGGCCGTGCTCGACCAGCGCATGCGTGAGCGCGGCGAGGATGAGGAACTGGAATATCTCGACCATATCCGCGAGGGCGGTGAGACGCTTTTGCGCATGGTGCGCCGCGTCCTGGAAATCGCGCGCATGAGTTCGGACACCGAGCAGCGCAAGCGCGAGCTTCTGGAGACGACGGAGATCATCGGCGACGAAATCGCCAGGGCGCGGCCCGAAGCCGCCCGGCGCGGTATATCGCTGTCTTTCCACGCCGGGGCGCAGCCGCTGCACATCGAGGCCAGCGAGTATGAATTCCGGCTGGCGCTCGCCGAACTTCTGGATAACGCGATCAAGTTCAACAAGCCGGGCGGCCACACCGGCGTCGCGCTCGGCTCCACGGCGGACAGCGTGACCATCCGCATTACCGACACCGGTGCGGGCATCGCGGGGGAGGACGCGAAGCGGGCGCTCAGTGCCTTCTCCGAGGACGGCAGCACGGACATCAACATAACCGGCGGCATCGGCCTCGGCCTGACACTGGCGGCTCTGTTCGCAACGGCGCAGGGCGGGAAGCTTGGCATCGAGAACCGTCCCGTCGGCGGCACGGCGGTGACGCTGTCGCTTAAACGCGCCGTCACGAAGGAGCGGCTCGCTGCGGAGCAGGCGGCGAAAATCGCGTGAGGCGGCGGATGCGCCGCTACCGCATCACCATGTCCGGATCGCTCGACGCCGTGCGCCACACCGGCACCAGGATGGCCGCCATGTAGGGGACCACGGTGAAGAACGCCAGCGTCACCATCTGCAGCACATCGACGGTCGGCGTCAGGGAAAAGCGCGGATAGAGTACCGCCCAGCCCTTCAGCACCGGCTCGATGAGCGGGGCAGAAAACAGAAACACGTGCGCATAAGCGAGGATCGCGCCGGCGAGAAACGCCGTCAGCGACACCGCCGCCCCTTCCCACAGCTTCATCGCGATGACGTCGCCGGTCTCCCAGCCCACCGCCTTCAGGATGCCGATTTCGCGGCGCTCCTCGGCGGACAGGCCCGACGCCTTGTCCCAGGCGAAAATGATGAAGGCGAGGATCGCCCCCGCGATCATGGCCAGAAGCAGCCCCTCGCGCCAGGAAAACACGGCTTCATAGGTGCGCAGCACGTCCGAGCGGGTGACGAAACGGAAGCCGGGCAGCCTGAGCGAGGCCTTTTCCACCACCTTGGCGATCTCGGCGGGGTTCCGCACACGGATCGCGATGTCCGTGAAAACCTCGGGCGGCAATTCGAAAAAGGCGCGGAAATCGGGCTCAGACAGCAGCACGAGATCGCTGGTGACCAGCGCGGAGCCGCTTGCCAGCACCGCCTTCACCTTCGCTTTCAGGAACTTACCCGTGGGCGAGACGAGGAAGAGATAGCCCCCCGGCTTCAGCTTGCGCATCCGCGCCACGCCTTCGCCCACGATCGCCTCGCCCTGCGCCACCGCATGGGCGGCGTCCGCGGCGGGCGGCACCTGCAGCGTGTAATTGGCGGCCGACGCCGTGTCGTACAGATAGCCCCACAGCCGCCCCTCCGTGCGCGCAACACCGCGCAGCTTTCCCAGCTTTTCGATATCGGCGCCGATGACGAGTTCGTGGCGGCCCATCCGCATCGCCTGCGCCAGAACTTCCGGTGCGCCGTCGAGGGTGGCCGCAGCCTCCTTCCGGATCGCGGCGCCGAACAGCATCATCGAGCCCAGCACGAAGATGACGAGTGTGTAGACCGCGATCAGCCCGCCATTCTTGGCCTTGCGCCGCATGAGCGAGGCGACGGCGAAATCGAGAAGCGAGCGGTGGCGCTCGAAGACCTCGCGCATCACGTGCCGTCCTTCGCCGCTTCAAGCAGGGAAGCGCGGAAATGGCGCGGCGGCGGGACGAGCGATCCGGTCGGAAAATGTTCGAGGGCCATCGGGGCGTCCTGGAAGGCGGAATGCAGGTCGGCGAGCGACAGGTGGCGGATATAGCGCGCTTCGGTCATCAGCGCGAGATCGGTGAGGCCGAGTGCCGCGGCCGTTTCCCGCGTGGCGGCGCGGCGGTCTTTCGCAATGTGCGCGGCGATGACGCCGTGGAGCATGAGAGAGCAGGCGAGAAGTGCGAGCCCTCCCGTCACCCAGGCCGCCAACGTCGATCCGCGCATCGTCACTCTTTCGTATCCATGTCAAGAACGGGACGCAGGTCCCTACTCGAACGTCCCCTGATCCAGCCCGTCGAGGAGCGCCATGGTCACCTCCCCGAAGCGCAGACTGCGGCGGCCCTTGTGATCGCCGAGAAACTCCTTCGCCTCCGCGTCGTCCGCGAGCGGCACCAGTTCATGCCCCATCGGTCCGAGCACGTCCGAGCCGATCACGTAGACCGCCTCCTTCGCGTTGATGCGCCGCGTGTCGTAATAGCCGGTAACGCCCATCACGGCAATCTGTTCGCGCGTGCGGCCGCGCGCATATTTCTTCATGTCCAGCAGGTACTTGAAGAAATCCTTGGCGCCGTCGAAATGGTCGGCATGGCCGTCCTCGAACAGGACGGTAGCGATCCAATAGGGGTACTTGGCCACGAACATGCCGCAGACCGGGCAGGTGTCCTCCGGTTTCGGCGCCGGGACCTTGACGGTGGCCGCGCCAGCGTGGGCGAGACGCGGCAACATGCCCGAGGCCGCCAGGGCGGCAGGCAATGCACAGAGGATGACATTGCGGCGTGTGAGGCCGCGCCGCTGTGGATGGCAGCTATTGCACATATGAGCCTCCCATGGATGAAAGTGCGCGGTCAGCCGGAAGTCTTGGCCTTGGCTATGGCCGGCAGAAGCTCGGTCTTGAGAACGGTATCGGTCAGCGGCCCGACATGTTTGTAGGTGATCTGCCCGCGTCCATCGACGACGTAGGATTCCGGCGCGCCGTACACCCCCCAGTCGATGGCCACGCGCCCGCTGCGGTCGGCGCCGATGGCGTCGAACGGATTGCCCAGCTTGGTCAGGAAACCCTGGGCGGCTTCCGGCTTGTCCTTATAGTTCAGGCCGAAGAGGCGCACCTTGTGCTGCGCTTTGAAAGCCACCAGCGTCGGCTGTTCCTGCACGCAAGGGGGGCACCACGACGCCCAGACGACGACCACCGTCGGCTCGCCGGTGGCCAGATCGGCGCTGCTGAAGCCGGGCACCGCCTTGCCGTCACGCGCCACCCCCTCGACCGGAGGCAGTTGGAACTGCGGCACCGGCTTGCCGATCAGTGCCGAAGGCAGGCGCGACGGATCGCCGGAATAAAGCGCGATGAGGAAGAAGACGGCGAGCACGCCGAATATGCCCAGCGGCAGCAGGTAGCTGAGGCTGGACCCGCCTTCTTTCGGGCTTGTCTCGCTCATTGGCCGTCCGCAGGACTCGCCGCGGCGTCCGAACGCCGCCGAATCCCTTGGGCTTCAAGCGCCGCCAAGGCCCGCTGCTGGCGCTGCTCGGCGGCGATGGCATGAGCGATGAGCGCACTGATCGCGACGAAGGTCACGATATACGCCATCCAGATGAACGTTGCATAGGGTCCGAAATCCATAACGCTCCTGCTTTTACTCCGCTACTCCGCGGCCTTGAACTCGGCCGCGCGGCTCACACGGGTTATCATCATCGTTTCCACGCGGCGTCGAAGGATCTCCGCGCGCATTCCCTTCATGTGCAGCCAGAGCATCAGAACCGTAAACGCGGCGGCCATGATCAGAAGCGGCACCAGATAGACGTTGGGCAGCGCCGGCCCGCTCATTTTGAGCACGCTCGACGGCTGGTGCAATGTGTTCCACCAATCTACCGAGAACTTGATAATCGGAATGTTAACGCTGCCGACGATAGCCAGAATGGCCGCGGCACGCCCCGCGCGCCCTGGCTCCTCGATGGAATGCCACATCGCCAGAAGGCCGAGATAGAGAAAGAAAAGGATCAGCATCGAGGTCAGACGCGCGTCCCACGCCCAATAGGTGCCCCACATCGGCTTGCCCCACAGGGCGCCCGTGACGAGGGCCACAAAGGTAAACGCGGCGCCGATGGGTACGGCCGCCCGAGCCGAGACGTCGGCCAGCGGATGCCGCCAGACCAGCGAGCCGATCGAGGAGACGGTGATCATCATGTAGCAGGCCATCGCCAACCACGCCGCTGGCACGTGCACGAACATGATGCGCACGGTCTCGCTCTGCTGGTAGTCGCCCGGAACGGTGAGGCTCAGATACGACCCGACGGCGAACAGCACGGCGGCCACGCCCGCGAGCCACGGCAGAATCCGCCCGCTCAGGGTCATGAAGAAGGATGGGTTGGCAAGCTTCGCGATGTTAATCATGTCTACGATTATTTGCACTCCAGGCGCCATTTTGGCAAGGCGAGATCGTTGTTTTGCTTTCCAAGCGTCCCGAAACGAGGCATCTTGTCGCCTACGGCACAACGGGCGGTGAGCCCGTTTATTCCTTAACGGGGGCGTGTTTGGGGAAACACGCTGAGATGCGGAAGTAGCTTGGGGTGCGCGCTTTGAGGCGAGCGCGTGCCGAGGTCCATGTTCAACAACTTTCGCGTCGCTGCCAATGGGAACCTATGTCCTTTATCTGAAGCTTGTCGGCAAGGCTGTCCTGCTCGCGGCCGGCTTCCTGTTCTTCGTCATGTTCTGGCGCAATCTCGGGATCGACATGCTCGACCCGGACAATCCGGTGACGTCCCTGCTGTTCAACCCGTGGCTGAGCGTGCCGGTGATCCTCATTGCCGCACCGGCTCTGTACTATGTCCACGCATACAATGACAAAGTCGGCGGCAAAATCGACGCGCTGAAAGGCGCAGCATTCGACCTCGTCCGCATGATGGAAACGACCATCGACGGAAACGATAAGAAACACGAGAAACTCAACGCCATCGCCGAAAAATTCGCCATCGACGGGGCAACGAAGGTTGCCGAAGCATTCTGCTGCGGCACGAAAACGACGGGAATGTCCGCGCAAGGGGCTGCGTCCACTCCGGCGAGTGCGGCGGGGTATTCATCTTCCCATCAGATCACCTTGCCTGACTTCATAAAATTTGCCGACGAGTTGCGCCAGCATCGCCAGGACGACATGGTTTCGTTCGGCGGCACCAACTCCAATCTGCGCTTAGGACTGCAGGTGTTTCTCATGCTCATGACGCATGACAACATTCAGAGCGCCTTCATTCACCTTACCGAGCACATGAAGAAACAAGTCGACACCAAGGGCGCGCCGAATTTTCCTGAATTGAAGACGTTTTTCGGCCTTCCGGTGACATTGCCGGACGCTGACACGGTCAAAAAACTGCAGAATGACGGACTGAGCTGGTACGAGTGGCAGGCCTGCAGTTCGGCGCTCAAGCGCGGCCGGAAGGATATCCTGGCCATGCTCGCCTACAATCCACCGACCGATGGCAGACCGGCCATCGTGATCAGGGGCGAAGATGTGCTGAAATCAATGCGCACCTTCCTTTACAGCGCCGCCGCCGCCACCTACAACCCGTCGCTTGCGAGCTGAGCGGGGAGGGCGCTATGCCGACGGCTTGCTTCGCCGGATCGGCGTCATCAGAAAGGCCGGGACGTGGTCGCCGAGACCAATGACCGCCGCCTCTTCCTTGCGGCGCTCGCGGCGCGGGCGGCGTTCGCCGGCAGCCTCCTTCGTCGCGGGGCGCGTGTCCTCCGCGGGTATGGCCGCCTGCTCCGCCACTTCAGCGGGCGCCGGCTCCTTGGCGCGCCTGCTCCTCGTCCGGGCCGGCTTCTTTTCGGCCTGCGGTGTTTCCTCGCGGGGAGCCCGGCGGCTCCGTCCACGGGGCGCCTCCTCGCGTGCCGGGCGGCCCTGGGCCCGTCCGCGACGAGCGGACCGCGCTGCCTTGCGTTCTTCTTCTATGGTCTCCGCCGAAGGCTCGCCATCGAGCCATTCGATCTTCTGCTTGCACAGCTTTTCGATGGCCTTGACCTGGTCCAGATCGGAGGCCGTCACCAGGGTCGCAGCGTATCCCTCGCGGCCCGCCCGTCCGGTGCGGCCAACGCGATGGACGTAGTCCTCGGGACTGACGGGCACGTCGAAATTGTAGACGTGGCTCACATCTGGAATGTCCAAGCCGCGCGCCGCGACGTCGCTGGCGGCCAGAAAGGCGATATCCCCGCGCCGGAAGGCATCCAGCGTCGCCATGCGCTCGCGCTGCTCCATGTCGCCGTGGAGCCCGCCAGCGTTGAAACCGTGTTTGCGAAGGGATTTCAGGAGAATGCCGACGTCGCGCTTGCGATTGCAGAAGATGATGGCGTTCTTGACGTCGCCGCCGCGGATGAGATCCCGCAGAACCTCGCGTTTCAGCTTCGCATCGGTGGGAGCGAATTTCAGCTTTTGCGTAATGGTGTTGGCGGTCGATGCCTGTGGAGCAACCGCGATCCGCTCGGGATTGGAAAGGAATTTGTCGGCGAGCTTCTGAATTTCGGACGGCATGGTGGCCGAGAAGAACAGCGTCTGCCGCGACAGGGGCAGCAACTTGCAGATGCGCTCGATATCGGGGATGAAGCCCATGTCGAGCATACGGTCGCCCTCGTCGATGACGACGATCTCCACTGCCGACAACAGGAGCTTGCCGCGGCCGAAATGGTCGAGCAGACGCCCCGGCGTGGCGATCAGGACGTCGGCGCCGCGGTCCAGCTTGCGGTCCTGCTCGTCGAACGACACGCCACCGATCAGCAGCGCCACTGTGAGCTTGTGATTGGCACCGAGTTGCTCGAAGGCCTGCGCCACCTGCGCGGCGAGTTCGCGCGTCGGCTCCATGATTAGCGACCGCGGCATGCGCGCCCGCGCCCGGCCCTTCTCCAGGCGAGTCAACATCGGCAGGACGAAGCTGGCCGTCTTGCCTGTGCCCGTCTGTGCGATGCCGACCACGTCGCGGCCTCTGACGACCGCCGGTATGGCCTGTGACTGGATTGGCGTTGGCTGCTGGAAGCCAGCAGCTGTTATGGCGTCGAGAGCTTTTGCGCTGAGACCGAGATTGCTGAAGGTCATTTTTGCCCGTTCGCGGCCTTTGTGCCGCCGAACATTCATCGTTGATTAAGACATCATGCTGCTTAATGCATGGCCGCGATCTGCTGCGGGGACAATAAAGCGCATCACTCCGGTGTCAAACCCTGACGCGGCCATGAGGTGAATTTGGCGGCGCCATGAGGATTTTCGACAACGGGGCCGCGCGTGAGCAACATATATGACGTAAGAGAAGGCTTGCAAGCATTTATTGGCGCCCCGCGCCACTCACGTGGCGTTTATGACCGCGGAATCGCGTGCGCGAACGCCTCACTTCTCTTCAGCAGCGCCGCCATCCGTCAGAGCGGGTTCTTCCGTGGCCGACGTTATAATTTCATATTTGCCGCTGCTGTCGAGGTTCAACTGCAGTGCCGTCTCATGATCCTTCTCCTGGTCATAGGAGGTGATGATCAGCGTCAACTCGTTGTCAGTCTCGGCATTCATGGCCAGGAAAGCGCTGGAGAGCTTCTTCTCGGCGACCTCCTTGATAAGAACCGTCTTCGTCACCTTCGGCGCGGCGCCGGATTTGTCGACAGCCAGCAGTTGAACGACGACGGCGGCCTGCGTGGTGTCGCCAGTCTGCTTCGTTATCGCGACGGCGCGGAAGAAGCCGCTTGCATCACCCCGCGACCAGTTGCCGCCGCTGACGACCTCCGACACCTCCGTCGGGACATTGCCGGCGATGCCGAGCGCATCCTGTGCCTGGGCAGCTGGTACGCCCCCGATGAGGAACGCCATGAGCAGCGCGGTGCGAAGTTGTGATTTCATGCCGGTTCCCCCGAGAGAATAGTCCGTGGTCACAGGGCAGGGACCTGCCCGATCTGTACGATCGCTGTTCCGCCAGTCAACGTCGTCTCAAAAGGCCGATGGGCTGGTGGATTCGCTGAAAGGCCCGCTCTGAACACGCTCCCAGAAATTGCGCGTATCGAGGAAAGGGTAATTGCCATAGGGGCCGTTCCAATGCAGAAACGGTTCCGCTTCATACCCCATCTGATGGCCGCCCACCCGGTAAGCCGGAGCACGCATCCGCTTTGCCGCGTGGTGTTTGTAGCGCTTGTGATGCTTGCGGGCTTTCGCTTCGGCATGTGTGAAACCGACGGCCAATGCCAGGGCCATGATCGTTACGGTGAGTGCTTTCATAGCGTTTCCTCAGGGGACGTTCGTTGGTGACGTCACCAAATGCTTCCAGACTTTAGCACCTGAATCCACGCCCGCGTAGTGATAAGGACGACACATGAACACGTTTTCCGCTCGTCGTTCCGCCCACGGACGCCGCTGAAACCAGTTTTGCTCCGCCGTCTCCGCTCTCGCGATATTCACAACGGGACTTGCCAGCAGATGAACGGGCCGCTTGACACGGGCGTCTGCCATATCTAGAACATTAAAGGAACATCTGCGAAGACGCAGCCTCCTGTCAAGCCGCATACGCGGAGATACGCGGCGCAGATGTGGAAAAGCGCAGCGGCGGCGCACAGATATGTGCGGCACGCGTTAGAATGGCGCCGAATCGTTAGGCACGAGGAGAGGCATGTCATGGCCGGTTCTGTGAACAAGGTTATTCTGGTGGGCAATCTGGGCCGGGATCCGGAGATCCGCCGCACGCAGGACGGGCGTCCGATCTGCAATTTCAGCGTCGCCACGTCCGACAGCTGGCGCGACAAAGCCACCGGCGAGCGCCGCGAGAAGACCGAATGGCACAATGTCGTGATCTTCAATGAAGGATTGTGCAGGATCGCGGAGCAATACTTGCGCAAGGGCTCCAAGGTCTATCTCGAAGGCGGGCTGCAGACGCGCAAATGGGAGGATAAGGAAGGCCAGACGCGGTATACCACCGAGGTCGTGCTCCAGGGCTTCAATGCCGTGATGACTCTGCTCGACAGCCGCGCAGGCAGTGGCGCCCCCGCTTTCCAGGAAGACAGCGCGCCGTCTTACGATCGGGGACCGTCACGCTCATCCGCCCCCTCCGGCGGCGACAAGAGCGGCGGCAGTTTCGACCGTGGGCTGGACGACGAGATCCCGTTCTGAGGCAGGAATTGCGGCGAGTGCTCCGGCGGCGCCCTTCCTGGCCGAAACAGTTGTTTGTATAACGGCGCCGCCACCATCCTGCAGTTGCCGTGGCAGGGCTTTCCCGGCTATGGTCCTGGCGGGCATCAAGTCCCTAATTCCTGAATGATCGCATGGCAGGTCCGGTTCGCCTGCCCGCGTCGATTTAGCGGCACCTAGATTGGCTGACACACCCGAAAATAGCAGCGGCGACGAAGGCGGCTCGGATATCCGGCCTGTCTCCATCACCCAGGAAATGAAGCGCTCCTATCTCGATTACGCCATGAGCGTGATCGTTTCCCGCGCGCTCCCCGACGTCCGCGACGGCCTCAAGCCCGTGCACCGGCGCATCCTCTACTCGATGCACGAAAACGGCTATGAATGGAACAAGCCCTACCGCAAATCCGCCCGCGTCGTCGGCGACGTCATCGGTAAATATCACCCGCATGGTGACCAGTCGGTCTATGACGCGCTCGTCCGCATGGCGCAGGATTTCTCCATGCGCCTCCTCCTGGTGGACGGCCAGGGCAATTTTGGCTCCATCGACGGCGACCCGCCCGCGGCCATGCGCTACACCGAGGTGCGGCTGCAGAAGGTGGCCAACGCCATCCTGGAAGACCTCGACAAGGACACGGTCAATTTCCAGGACAACTACGACAATTCGGAGCACGAGCCGAGCGTCATGCCCGCGCGCTTTCCGAATCTGCTCGTCAACGGAGCGGGAGGCATCGCCGTCGGCATGGCGACCAACATCCCGCCGCACAATCTCGGCGAGGTGATCGACGCCTGCACTGCCTATCTCGACAATCCGTCGATCACCATCGACGAACTGATCGACATCGTGCCCGGCCCGGATTTCCCGACCGGCGGCCTGATTCTCGGGCGCTCGGGCATGCGCTCGGCCTATCATAAAGGACGCGGCTCGATCGTCATGCGCGGGCGCGTCGGCGTCGAGACCATCCGCAAGGAGCGCGAGGCGCTGATCGTCACCGAGATCCCGTATCAGGTGAACAAGGCCACCATGATCGAACGCATCGCCGAACTGGTGCGGGAAAAGAGGATCGAGGGTATCGCCGACGTCCGCGACGAGTCCGACCGCCAGGGCTACCGCGTCGTCATCGAGCTGCGCCGCGACGCGGTGGCGGATGTGGTGCTCAACCAGCTCTACCGCTTCACGGCGCTGCAGACGTCGTTCGGCGCCAACATGGTGGCGCTCAACGGCGGCCGCCCCGAACTCCTGAACCTCAAGGACATGATCCAGGCCTTCGTGCAGTTCCGCGAGGAGGTCGTCTCGCGGCGGACGAAGTTCCTGCTCAACAAGGCGCGCGAGCGGGCACATGTCCTGGCCGGTCTCGTTATCGCGGTCGCCAATATCGACGAGGTCATCAAGCTGATCCGCAGTGCGCCCGACCCGGCCGTCGCCCGCGAGCAGCTCATGAGCCGCGATTGGCCCGCCGAGGACGTGGCGCACTACATCGCGCTCATCGACGACCCGCGCCACCGCGTGAACCCGGACGGAACCTACCGGCTCTCAGAGACGCAGGCACGCGCCATTCTCGATCTGCGCCTGCAGCGGCTGACGGCTCTCGGGCGCGATGAAATCGGCGAGGAGATGCGCGGACTTGGCGAGAGCATCAAGGATTACCTCGATATCCTGCGTTCGCGGTCGCGCGTCATCGACATCGTCAAGGAGGAACTGGGCGCGGTCCGCGCCGCTTTCGCGACGCCCAGGCGGACCGAGATCGTCGACATCGAGGCGGATGTCGATGACGAAGACCTGATCCAACGCGAGGACATGGTCGTCACGGTCAGCCACGCGGGCTACATCAAGCGCGTGCCGCTCTCGACCTACCGGGCGCAGCGGCGCGGCGGCAAAGGCCGCTCCGGCATGAGCACGCGCGACGAGGACTTCGTCACCCGTCTGTTCATCGCCAACACGCACACACCGGTCCTGTTCTTCTCCTCCCGCGGCATGGCCTACAAGATGAAGGTCTGGCGCCTGCCGCTGGCCGCGCCGCAGGCACGGGGCAAGGCGCTCATCAACCTCCTGCCGCTGCAGCAGAACGAATGGATCACCAGCATCCTGCCGCTGCCCGAGGATGAATCCACCTGGGCGAACCTCAACGTCATGTTCGCCACCTCGGCGGGCGACGTGCGCCGGAACGACCTGTCCGACTTCGTCGAGGTGCGCCAGAACGGCAAGATCGCGATGAAACTCGACGAGGGTACGGCCATCGTTGGCGTCGATGTCTGCAAGGAAGAGGACAACGTCCTCCTGACAACAGCAAACGGTCAAGCGATCCGCTTCCCCGTGGGCGATGTGCGCGTGTTCAAGGGGCGCGGCTCCACCGGCGTGCGCGGCATCAGGCTGGACCACGACGACCGCGTGATCTCCATGGCCATCCTGCGCCATGTCGAAGCCTCGCCCGCCGAACGCGGCGCCTATGTGAAGCAGGCGGCCATCATCCGCCGCGCAGCCACGGGCGAGCGCCCGGAGGAACTTGAGACCGCACCGGAGGAGCCCGGCGAGCCGACCGATGGCGCCGCAGAGCTTTCGCCGGAACGCTATGCCGAGTTGGGCGCCGCCGAGCAGTTCGTCCTCACGCTGTCGGAGCGCGGTTTCGGCAAGCGGACCAGCGCCTATGAATACCGCGTGTCGGGCCGCGGCGGCAAAGGCATCATCGGTATGATCGTGAACCAGCGCAACGGCAAGCTGGTGGCATCCTTCCCCGTCGAAGAAAGCGACCAGATCATGCTGGTGACCGATAGCGGCCAGATGATCCGTTGCCCGGTGGAGGGGATTTCGATCGTCGGGCGCTCCACGCAGGGCGTGCGCGTGTTCAATACCGGCGAGGGCGAGCGCGTGGTATCGGTGGAGTTGATTACCGATGAGGGCAATGGCACCGATGGCAATGGCGCCAACGGCCGCAGTGGGGATGCTGGCGGCGAGGAATAAGGGCTGCTCTTGAATTTCGGGCGGGTAGCCGCATGGCCGCGCCGCCCTGCTACGTCGAAGTCTGCTGTCGGCCGAACAATGGAATGTCACTTTGTCTGCGGGCAGGAGACGCAGGCAGTATACCCACTCGAAATAAAAGAGGCAGAACAGGTTCGGCGCGCAGCGTCAGCCTCGATGTGCGCCACGCAATCGTGGTCACAAGCGCGACGACGCGGATAAAGTCTATGCGGGCAGCGCCTCGCCGCTGCCATTGGCGATCACCGCGTCCTCCGGCTGTCCACCGTCGAATTCCAGGTTCTCGATCTTGCGGCCGCGGCTCGCGATCTTGTCCATGGAAGTGATGATCTTCTCGACGTCGCCGCCCAACAGCCCGAAATGGCGCTGAAAATCGAGCACGCGCTCCTTCAGCCGGTTCACGTCCACCATGAGGACGCCGACCTCCCGCTGAATGATCCCCGCCTGTTCGCGCATCCGCACGTCCTTCATGATCGCCTGCATGGTCTGCACCGCCAGCATCAGCATGTTGGGCGAAACGATCACCACACGAGCGCGATGCGCCTTCTGCAGGATGTCGGGAAAGGTCTCGTGCAGTTCGGCATAGATCGACTCCGACGGCACGAACATCAGCATCGTATCCTGCGTCTCGCCGGGGATCGAATATTTCGTAGCGATGTCGTCGATATGCTTGCCCACATGGGTCTGGATGAGCTTCCTCGCCTCCTTGCGCGCGCCGTCCTCATGCGCGGTTCGCAAAGCCTCGAAGCCTTCCAGCGGGAATTTCGCATCGACCACAACGCCCCCCTGTGCACCCGGCATGCGGATGATGCAGTCCGGCCGTTTGCCATTCGAGAGCGTGGCCTGGAAGTCGTAGGCGTCTCGCGGCAGGCCGTCCTGGATGATGGCTTCCATGCGCAATTGCCCGAAGGCGCCGCGCTGCTGCTTGTTGGCGAGAACGTCCTGCAGGGAAACGACGCGCGAGGACAGCTCGGTGATGTTGCGCTGCGCGGTGTCGATGACCGACAGCCGTTCGTTGAGCCGGGCGAGATTTTCCGAGGTGCGCCGCGCGGTTTCCTCCATGTTGGTCCCGAGATTGTGACTGACGCGATCCAGGCGCTCGTGAATGGCGCTCGTAAGTTCTGCCTGCCGCGTGGATGATGTTTCGGCCATCGCCAGGAGCCGGCCCTTGAGTTCGGCGATCTCGGTTTCGAAGGCGCGGGTGTGGGTCTGGCGCTCGGCGGCCTCCCGCAGGCGATCCTGACCGTTGCGCCAGATCAGGACGATGAGCACGCCAAGACACACCAGAATGAGCAAGCCGGTTGCCCCCACGACCATCATGAGCGGATCGAGCGCGGCAAGCGCCGCATGCATCGCCGAAACGTTTTCCATACCAAACTCCCCCGTTCACGAGCAGGGCGGTTGCGCCACCGCGGTCAGTGCCCCCATATTCTGCCTGGAGGCGCTCCGCTGGACAGTAACGCGATTCTCTCATGAACGAAAAGAGAACAACCGACAGGCAATAAACCACCGGCCCCCTTGTTGACCAAGTCCGGTATTCCGCTTATCTGAAAACTATGGCCAAGCTTCCGATTATCATCTTTCCCGATCCTGTCCTGCGTGAGCCTTGCGCGCCCGTCGATCACGTGGACGACGAGATGCGCCGCTTCCTCGATAACATGATGGAAACCATGTACGAGGCGCCGGGCGTGGGCCTCGCGGCGCCGCAGGTGGGGGTTTTGCGCCGCATCCTGGTGATGGACCCCGGCTTCAGGAAGGCCGACGGGCCGGCGGACCCCTATATGCTGATCAACCCCGAGATCCTGAGCGTGGGCGAAACGTCACGCGCTTACGAAGAGGGGTGCCTGTCGATCCCGGAAATGTACGCGGAGGTCGAGAGGCCCGCATCAGTGCGCGTACGCTATATCGACCGCAACGGCACAGTGCAGGAACGGCTTTTCGAAGAACACGCGGCCACGGTGGTGCAGCACGAGATGGACCATCTGAGCGGTGTTCTTTTTATCGACCATCTTTCACGCCTCAGGCGGGACCGCCTGATCCGCAAGTTCCGCAAGGGACGGCGTGAAGCGGCCCTTTGACGGCCCCCGTCAAAAGCTGCGAACGGCACTTGTAATCCTGCCGCGTTCCCCGCTATCCAGGTGCGGGGCTATTTATGATCGTCAGGATGGTTCTCCGCTAGTGTCGCGTCTCGCAATTGCCTTCTCCCTTACCACGAACTCGTCAAGGCAATTGCGAGACATAAGCCACACTAGACGCTCTGAGGTTTGCTAGTGTCCCTATTGTCTCCGAATTGCCTTGTGCGAGCGTGCGGCAAGGATAAAGGCAATTCGGAGACGGGACACTAGCGGGGAGGTTAAGAGGGCATGGCTCGTCTGCGCGTCGTATTCATGGGCACGCCCGATTTCGCGGTGCCCGCACTGAGCGAGATCGTGGCTGCGGGGCACGACGTCCTGGCCGTCTACACCCAGCCGCCGCGCCCGGCGGGGCGGGGGATGGCTGCGCGGAAATCGCCGGTGCATCATTTCGCGGAAGAAGCCGGGATCCCGGTCTTCACGCCGCCCCGCCTGCGCAGTGCGGAGGCGCAGAACCAGTTCTGCGCACTCGACGCCGATGTCTGCGTGGTCGCCGCCTACGGGCTGATCCTGCCGAAGGCGATTCTCGAAGCGCCCTACTACGGCTGTCTGAACATCCATGCCTCTCTTCTGCCGCGCTGGCGGGGAGCGGCGCCCATCCAGCGCGCTATCATGGCGGGCGACACCGAGACGGGCGTCGTCATCATGCGCATGGAGGAGGGGCTGGACACCGGCTCCGTGAGCCTGTGGGAGCGCATGCCCATCGGTCCGGATATGACCGCAGGCGAATTGCACGACGAACTGTCGCTCAAAGGTGCGAGGCTGATCGGTCAGACGCTCGACCTCCTTCCCGAGGGACAGCTCCGCTTCCGCGCCCAGCGGCAGGACGGCGTCACCTACGCCAACAAGGTCGCCAAGGACGAAATGCACATCGACTGGCGCCGTCCGGCGGTCGAGGTGCACAACCGCATCCGCGCATTGTCGCCGCATCCGGGGGCGTGGTTCGAGGCGCTCCTGTCGGGGCGGACCGAGCGGATCAAAGTGCTGCGCTCGATCATCGTGCCCGGACGCGGCGAACCGGGCCGGCTGCTGGACAGCCAGTTGACGGTGGCCTGCGCGCAGCAGGCGGTGCGGCTGACGCGCGTGCAGCGGGCGGGCAAGAAGCCGATGCTGGGCGCGGAGTTTCTGCGCGGCTTTCCGCTGGCGAGGGGCACGCATTTCGCCTGAGGCGGCGTGTGCAGGCGTATTCCGAGCGTAGGACGGACGATGATTGTCATCTTCATCATAGTCCTGTTCGTGGGGCTGGCCGTGCTGCCGTCGCTGTGGGTGAAAGCTATCCTGGCGCGCCACAGCACCGAACGGCGGGATTTCCCCGGCACCGGCGGCGAATTCGCGCGCCACGTCCTCGACGGCATGGGCCTGACACATGTGAAGGCGGAGGAAATCTGCAAGTCCCAGCCGCGCTTGCCGCAGAGGCCAAGTTGATCGGCCAGGAGCCGCGCTTCGGCGGCTTCCTCCAACGTCACCTGCTCGAAAAACCGGCGTATCCGTTGCCTCACCGAAGCCAACATCGCGTCCGTCGCCACGCTGGCCGCCAGACGATGCATGCATACGGATCCCTTTTCGGCGGTTAGCCTCACCAACCACGCGAGCGTTTCTGCCCTTGTCGGCCATAGCCCAAATCTGTTACCCAAAACTTCGGTTAAAGCTTTGTCGCTGACTATCATCGACGGCTCCTTCTTCTCGCAGTTGATTCCCTATCCAGCTAAGGCAGGTAATGCAACCGCAGGTGGGGTGCGCCGAATGCGGCCGGCGCCGCCGGGCATGACCCCAGCGGTTAATTGTTCGT
>JBNKIW010000012.1:0-100547 GCA_050290865.1 Rhodomicrobiaceae bacterium
CCAGGCACAGCTCGGCATTCAGGCGCTGAGCATTGCCAACACCTCCAGCCAGAACATCCTGTCGCTGTTCAGGTAAGCCTGGTGTAGCGGGACGGGCTGGCGGGCGCCACTTGGGGGACGCTTCGCCAGCCGCCGCTCAAGCCAAGGACGGGGATCTTCCCCGTCCTTTCGCTGCCCCCGAACATTGCTTTTTGTCATTTTGCTCTACCGCTAAGAAGGAGCACGCAATTCCCGCGCAAGGTAATGCCCCGACCATCTGTTCGATTCTATCGCTCGGGTCTGAGGGACAGCATGAACTGGTGGGAACAGCTTGAGCGGCTATGGAACAGCTTGCGCCAGCTCGGAACGCGCCGCCTGATCGCCTTGGGGATCATCGGGGGCGTGGTGTTCGGTGTCGTTGCCGGAGGCAGTTACTATCTCAGCCGTCCGGATATGGCGGTGCTGTATTCCGGTTTGAGCCAGCTCGATGCGGGCCGGATCGGCGCGGCGCTGGGCGAGGCGGGCATCAGGTTCGACCTCACCACCGACGGCACGACGGTCCTGGTGCCCCATGGCAAGACGACGCAGGCGCGCATGCTGCTTGCCGAGAAGGGGCTGCCGGCCAGCGCCACCGCCGGTTACGAACTGTTCGACAAGCTGGGGCCGGTCGGCCTGACGTCGTTCATGCAGGATATCACGCGTATCCGGGCGCTGGAGGGCGAACTGGCGCGGACCATCCAGACCATGAAGGGCGTGAAGGCGGCGCGGGTGCATATCGTGCTGCAGGACAGCGGATCGTTCCGCCGCTCACGGCAGAAGTCTTCGGCGTCGGTCATCGTGCGGACCGAGGGGCGGGGCTCGTTCACGGGAGCGCAGGCTGTCCGCCATCTCGTTGCCGCGGCGGTCCCCGGCCTGACGCCCGATCAGGTGACGGTCCTCGACACCTCGGGTGCGATCCTGGCGGCGGGAGGCGACACCATCGATGCCGCGCCGCAGAAGATGGTGGAACTGGAAAAAGCGATCTCCCGGGAACTGCAGGAGAATGTGAGCAAGACGCTCGTTCCCTATCTCGGGCTGCGCAATTTCGAGATCAGCGTCGCGGCGCGGCTCAACACGGACAAGAGGCAGACCAACGAAACGCTGTACGATCCCGACTCCCGCGTCGAGCGCTCGACGAAGAGTGTGAAGGAAACGTCGAGTTCGGAAAATGCGGGCGGCCAGTCCAACGTCACGGTCGGACAGAACATCCCGGCCGAACAGCGGACGGGAGCGGCGGGCAGCGACCGTTCGAAACGCAACAGCGAGAAGCGCGAGGAGCTTTCGAATTTCGAGCTGAGCACCAAGACGGTCAACACTGTCAGTACCGGCTACAAGATAGAGAACCTGACCATCGCGGTGGTGGTCAACCGCAAGCAGCTCCTCGCCTCCCTCGGCTCGGGAGCGACGCCGGAAGCGGTGGAGAACCGGCTCAAGGAACTGGAGGGCGTGGTCTCCACGGCGGCGGGGCTCGATACGGCTCGCGGCGACCGGGTGACCGTGGCGGCGGTAGACTTCATTTCGGAGGTGGAACGACTGGAGCCTGTTCCTCCCATGAGTATCGTTGAGCAATTGCTGCGCCTGTCGGGCAATTTCGTCAATGCCGGGGCCGTCATCATCGCCACCCTTCTGCTGTTGTGGTTCGGCGTGCGGCCGGCGGTGCGCGCGCTGAAGCCGACGGTGATCGAAGAATTGGCAGCGGCAGGGGCGGGGGCGCCGCTGGCCCTGGAAGGCGGTGCGCCGGAAGTGCCGTCAGCGCTTGCCGGGGAAGCGCTGCCCGCCGAGGCGGCCGAACTGGAGAAGATTATCGAGGCGCGCGAGACGCCGTTACAGCGGCTCGAGCAGGCCCTGGACACGAACGAGAAGATCGCGGTCGCGCTCCTGAAGCAGTGGATGCATGGTGAATGAAACCCGTTCTGCCGGTCAGAGTTTCCAAGGCTTCGAAGCCCGCGCATAGTGCTTCCGGGGGCGGATCGGATGTCAGGAAGACGATCCCGGCGGCCAAGGTCATCAAGGAGTTCGGCGCACCCCGTCCCGATGCCGAGGAGGTGGAAACCTGGCGGCCGAAGACGAAGGCGGAGACGAGCGCCGCGGGTGGTATGCCCTCGCTTCTGGAAGAGGCGCGTGCGCGCGGTGTCGCGGAGGGGCAGGCCGCGGCGCAGGCTGAGGCGGATGTCCGGTTCGAAGAGCAGAAGCGGTTCTATGAGCAGCAGCTCGAGCTGGAGCGCTGCACCTGGGCCGCCAGGGAGGCGGACCGTCTGGCTGCCCGGCTCGATGATGGCCTGGAAAAGCTCAAAACGGACATCGCCGGGCTGACGGCCAGCCTGCTCAAACCGTTTCTCATCGAGCAGGTCCAGCGTCAGGCGGTCGATGAGCTTTGCGCCGCCCTCGGTGAGGTGCTCGGTGCCGATCAGGGATTGAAACTGGAGGTCTCGGGGCCGGAAGATCTTTTGCAACTTTTGCGTGAAAAACTTTCAGGAAGACCCATAACCGTAGAGTATTCGCCTGCCGAAGGCGCGGATGTCCGTGTGAGCGTCGGGCAGACCATCCTGCAAACGCGGCTCGCCGCGTGGGTGGCCAAGCTGGAGGAGATCTCGAAATGATTGAAGCCGGTGGGGGAGGCGAAGGACACCACGAAGTCATAATCGTTCGCCACGGCCATGGCGGTCATGAAGACGGCCACCACGGAGGCGCATGGAAGATCGCGTTCGCGGATTTCATGACCGCCATGATGGCGTTCTTTCTGGTTATGTGGCTCATCAATTCCACCGACGAGCAGACGCTGGCGCAGGTGGCCGCCTATTTCAGCCCGATCCGGCTGACCGACCGCACGGTGACGACGCGCGGCGTGGCCGATCCCGAGAAGGGAGGCACGGGCAAGGAGACCATAAAACGTGAGGCGAAGAAGCGGGAAGGGCAGGCCTATTTCGAGCCGAAGTCCGAGCCGGGCGACCGGCGTTTCGCCGAGGAGCAGCTGTTTTCCGATCCCTATGACGTGCTGGCCAAGCTTGCCGTGCGGGCGGCGCGCATTCCGACGCGCGGCGGCGGCGGCCTGCAGAAGGAAGGCAACGCTGGCGGCGACGCGTTTCGCGATCCTTTCGATCCGGATTTCCGGCGGGAGCGGGCTGTCGGGAGCGGTTCCGTCGAGGGCGCCGATCCCGCGCTGAAGCCGGAGAATGCGGTCGGCGGACAAGCCGGCGCGGCAAAGGCCGGGGACGCGGAAGGGAAGGCTTCCGGCAAGGAGGACGGGAAGACCGGGGATGCGCAGGCGGCCATGGCGGGCGAGGGCGAGACGCGCGCTGAGGACGCCGGGCTTTCGCCGGAGGGGGTTGAAAAGGCCGGGAAATGGGCCGCGAAGGCTGCGACCCTCGAAGGCGAGGTGATGAAGAACGTCAACGCCGCCGGTCTGATATCGCTGCCCGATATCACCGTAAAAGGAACACCGGAGGGCGTGCTCATCAGTCTGACCGACAAGGCGAATTTCGAGATGTTCGCGATTTCCTCGGCCAGGCCGCGCCCCGAGATGGTCGTGGTGATGGAAAAACTCGCCAAGGTGCTCGCCGGACAGAAGGGCTCGATCGTTATTCGCGGCCACACCGATGGCAGACCGTTCCGGTCGAAGACATATGACAACTGGCGTCTTTCCACCGCGCGGGCGCATATCAGCTACTACATGCTGGTTCGCGCAGGTGTGTCCAAGTTGCGTGTCGAGCGTATCGAAGGCCATGCCGACCGCAGCCTGAAAGTGCCGAGTAACCCCAGAGCTGCAGAGAACCGGCGCATCGAGATATTGCTGCGTCCGGCCAAAACGTGATGCGCCGGGCCGGCCGGCTCCTCCTCATCGCCTGCGTGGCCATGGTGTTTGCCGCAGGCGAGGGGGGGATTGCGGCCGCGGCGAAGAAAAAGAGAGCCCGGAGCCTGGACCCGGCTGACACCGAACTGGTGGATATCGCGCCGCCGGAGGCCGAGGCGCTGGACCGCCGCCGCCAGGAGGAAGCTGAAGCCGCAGCGAGGAAGGCTGAGGAGGCGCGCAAGGCGGCGGAGGCCGGGGACAAGGACGCCGCGGAGCGCGGGGCGGTGCCGCCGCGTGCGGAGGGCACGCCGAAGGCTGCCGAGCCCGCTCCGCAAAAGGCCGAGGACACGCCAAAGGCCGCCAAGCCGGCTCCGCAGAAGGCTGAGGATACGCCGAAGGCTGCCGAGCCCGCGCCGCATAAGGCTGAGGATACGCCGAAGGCCGCCGAGCCCGCGCCCCAGAAGGCTGAGGGCACGCCGAAGGCTGCCGAGCCCGCTCCGCAAAAGGCCGAGGACACGCCGAAGGCTGCCGAGCCTGCTCCGCATAAGGCTGAGGACACGCCGAAGGCTGCCGAACCCGCTCCGCAAAAGGCCGAGGACACGCCGAAGGCTGCCGAGCCTGCTCCGCATAAGGCTGAGGACACGCCGAAGGCTGCCGAACCTGCCCCGCAGAAGGCCGAGGATACGCCGAAGGCCGCCGAGCCCGCGCCTGGCAGCCAGGAGAGTCCTCCTCTCCCGCTCAAGCACCCTTACGAACTGGTCCGCGCGCTTGAACTCGTCCAAAACCGCATCCCCTTCGGCGACCGCCACGCGCACGCCCGGCAGCGGGAGATCATCCGTGAGATTGCCGCGCAACTCGCCAGCGCGCCGCTCGGCGTCTGGCGCGAGCCGCGCAATGCACGGGCGGCGGTCACCTATGTTCTCAGCGGCGGCGACCCGCGCATCCTCCACAGACTGATGGAAGCCAAGGAACTGTCGGGCGGCGTCACCAAGGATCTGCTGAAAGGGCTGCTCGATTACAGCCGCGGCCGCAGCAAAGACGCCCTCGAGCGGCTCGAAAAGGTCCGGCCGGAGGCGCTCGGGCCCGCAGCGGGCGGCCATCTCGCGCTGGCCCAGGCGACGCTGACGGCGGCTGACCCGGCGAAATCCATCGGGTATCTCGATCAGGCGCGGCTCGTGGCGCCCGGTTCGCTGGTGGAGGAAGCCGCGCTCCGCCGCGCGGTCATCCTTGCGGCGCGGATGGGGGATTTCGACAAGTTCCTGCTCGCGTCGTCACAATATCTGCGCCGCTTCCCTAAATCGGTCTATGCGTCCAATTTCCTGATCAGTTTCGGCAGCGCCCTGGCCACGGCGCAGTTCGGGCGTGATCCGAAGCAGGCGGAGCGGCTGATCGGGATGCTGGACACGTTGCCGTCCGAACAGCGCAAGACTGCCTATTTGGTGTTGGCCGAGGAGGCCATCCAGTCGGGTCTCGTCGATCTGACCACAGTCGCGGCGCGGAAGCTTGCCGAACTGGTGAAAGGCGATCCGGTGCTGACGGCCCGCGCCCATCTCTATGAAGCTGCAGCGCTCGTCGTGACGGACGAGTATGACAAGGCCGTCGCCATGCTCAAGGGCATCGACAAGGCCAAACTCGGTTCCCGTGACCGCGCCGTGCTGATTGCCGCACTCGCTCTTGCTGAGCGGGTGCGTGAGCCCGTTACGGTGACGCCGGCCGAAACGCCCCCAGCAAGCGCGGCGCAAGGCAAAGATGGTGATATGCCGGAAAGTTCCGCGGTCCTCGCGGGCCGGAAAGCCATCGCCGCTGCGGACAAATTGCTGAAGGGAAGCACGAAATGACAGGAATGGAAGCGGTTCCGGCGCAGACTGCCGTGCCGCGGATTCCGGGGACGGGGAAGCCCGGCCCGCGCAGCGATATGGCCATGGATGCCGATCCGGAGGGGCGGGAGAACGGCGCGGATTTCCCCGCATGTTTCGCTCAGTTCGCCGAGGAGGGCGGCGGTGGTTCGGCGTCCGCAAGAGCCGGGCAGCAAGGGCCCGCTGGCGAGGCGACGGAGACACCGGGAACCGGTGGGTGGCCTGTGCATATCGTGACGGAGGCCGTCGTCGCCGGGCTTGCGGCGGATAAACCTGCGCCACGGATTCAGGCAAGCGGCCTCTGGCCTTTGGCGGGCGACACGATCGCCCCCGTTCCCGCTGATCTCGAACCGGATGGAGGCGCCACCGACACCGCTCGTCAGGAGACGGACGAGCCTCGGGCTGTCGAGAAGCCGGCTCGCGAGACGGGGGATGGCAACCCGCCTCCGTCCACCCGCACTGGGACCGAGCCGGCGACCGGAGCTGTCGCGGTGGAGGTCCTCCCGAAAGACCCCGCGCCGCAACCGCCGCACACGGCAGTTGTGGCATCCGAGGCCGATAGCACGGAGGAACCGGTTCACGACCTGCTTGCCGAGTTGCTCTCGGCGGCGAAAGCGACGAAGCAGTCCGGCTCCATGCCACCGCAATCAAATGCTGGCGACACGGAGGCCCCACCGCCGCCCGCCGAGCCGGTCATGAGCGAGGTCGCCGCGCCCCAAAATGGATATACGCATGCACCGCCAGTGACAGCCGCACAGACGCCGCAGCCTCCCTCCGTCGAACCCGCTGCAACACGGAAAGGCGTGCCTCCGGGGCGATCCGTCGCGCCGGTGGCGCCGCGCCACATGGCCCCATTGGCCGGGACGGACGGCGAAACAATGGATGACGCCGTGGTCGAGCCGCTTTCCGCCAGCAGCGGGGACGGCGACGCCGAGAACCCGGTCATGCCACAACCGCGCCATGCTACCGACGCCGCCGTCGCGCCGGGTTCCTCCGGTTCCGCGAAGGAAGGCAGTCCGCCCGGCGCGGGAAAGAACACGCCGCCTCCGGTTCGCCGCGATCCGCAGATGCCGGTGGACCGGGCCGGCGAGCGCGGCCCGCGTCCCGATACGGCGCCCGCCATCGGGCTGCAAGGTACGCCGACCGCCGCCGTCACAGCCGATGCCCGCGAGACTGCGCGCGATCCCTCGATCCTGGCCATGGGGCATGTCACCGCCGTGCGGCAGGAAAACCATTTCGCGCCCGTCATGACACCGCAATCCCCGGCGCAGCAGATTGCCGAGCGGATCACCGCCGAGCTGACCGCCGATCCGCCTCCCGCCGCCGGACGAAGCAGTGCTGCCGCAGAGACGCAATCTCAGCCGGTCAAAGTCCTGCATATCCAGCTCAACCCGCCTGAACTTGGTCCGCTGACGGTCCGCATGGCGATGAGAAACGGTGCGCTCGACCTGCGCATGGTCGTTGAAAGCCCCGAGACGGCGCGCCTCCTCACCGGAGATCGCGAGGCTATCTCCGGCGTTCTGCGTGTCGCAGGCTATATGGTCGATGGTGTCAGCGTGCAGACCGCCATCGCGACCCGGCCGGAAGCATCCTCCCTGTTTGGCGATTCCAGCGCGGGGGCGCAGCAACAGCAGCAGGGACAGACCGCGCAGGGCTGGCAGCAGTCCGGCGGGGACAATCCCGGCCAGCCGTGGCAGCGCGGTGGCGGCGGGCAGGAGACATTGGCGGGGACCGGGGATGAGACAGGCGAGGACGGTGGCGCGCAGCGCACTGGCGGCGCTCTTTATCTGTAGCGCCGTCAGCGGCGGCGCGGCGGCGGCGGACGGGCCCTGCGAGAACGAGATGGCCCGCGCGGCGGGCAGGCACGGCGTGCCGCTCGGTATGCTCTATGCGGTCGGGCTCACGGAAACCGGCCGCGCGGGATCGCTTCAGCCCTACGCTCTGAATATCGAGGGCAAAGCCGCCTATGCGGCGAGCATCGAGGAGGCGCTTCGCCGTTTCGAGAGCGCCAGGGCCGCGGGCGCGAAGCTCATCGACATGGGGTGCATGCAGATCAACTATCATTTCCACGGCCGCAAATTCGCATCGGCAAAGGAGATATTCGACCCGGCGAAAAATGTGGACTACGCGGCGCGGTTCCTGAAAGCCCTGCGTGCCCGCGAGGGGAGCTGGACGCTGGCGGTGGCGCGCTATAATGCCGGGCCTGATAACAATCCGGCGCAGAAGAAGTATGTCTGCCGCGTGATTACGAATATGGTGGCGACGGGGTTCGGCGAATGGACCCCCGATGCGCGGCGCTTCTGCGGCCCGTGATCCCCCGGTCTCCTTCGGGAGCGGACTTCGGGCATGGTCGCCGGGATTTCCGCGGATTGGATGCCGATTGACGGATGTTGCACATCCGCCCGTTTCCTATATAAGCGCAGCGAACCAACAGCAGATCGCTATGCCCAAGCGCACAGATATCGACTCCATTGTCATCATTGGAGCCGGGCCAATCGTCATCGGCCAGGCTTGCGAATTCGACTATTCCGGCACCCAGGCCTGCAAGGCGCTGCGTGCTGACGGTTATCGCATCGTTCTGGTGAATTCGAACCCGGCGACGATCATGACCGATCCGGACCTGGCCCATGCCACCTATATCGAGCCGATTACACCGGAGATCGTTGCCAAGGTCATCGAGCGGGAGCTTCGGGAGCATCCGGGCGAGCGCATGGCGCTGCTTCCCACCATGGGCGGCCAGACGGCGCTGAACACCTCTCTTGCGTTGTACCGCGACGGCACGCTCACCCGGCTCGGCGTCGAAATGATCGGCGCCAGCGCCGACGCCATCGACAAGGCGGAGAACCGTGACCGCTTCCGGGAGGCCATGGCGAGGATCGGCCTCGCCACGCCGCGCTCCATGCTTGCGCATGACCTTTCCGAGGCGCTCCAGGCGCTGGAAACCGTCGGGCTTCCGGCAATCATCCGTCCGTCATTCACGCTCGGCGGCACCGGCGGCGGCGTGGCCTACAACCGCGAAGAATATCTCCGCATCGTCGACCGCGGGCTGGACGCTTCGCCGACGCGGGAAATCCTTGTCGAGGAGTCGGTTCTCGGCTGGAAAGAATATGAAATGGAGGTCGTGCGCGACTGCGCCGACAACTGCATCATCATCTGTTCCATTGAAAATGTGGACCCGATGGGCGTGCACACCGGCGATTCCATCACGGTGGCTCCGGCGCTGACGCTCACCGACAAGGAATATCAGGTGATGCGCAACGCCTCGATCGCGGTCTTGCGCGAAATCGGCGTGGATACGGGCGGGTCGAATGTGCAGTTCGCCGTCAATCCCGAGACCGGCAAGCTCGTCGTCATCGAGATGAACCCGCGCGTGTCGCGGTCCTCGGCGCTGGCCTCCAAGGCGACGGGCTTTCCCATCGCCAAAGTCGCGGCGCGTCTCGCCGTCGGCTACACGCTCGACGAATTGGAGAACGATATCACGCGGGGGGCGACACCCGCCTCATTCGAACCTACCATCGACTATGTCGTCACCAAGATCCCGCGCTTCGCCTTCGAGAAATTCCCGGGCGCGATCTCCACGCTGACGACGTCGATGAAATCGGTCGGCGAAGTGCTCGGCATCGGGCGCACTTTCCCGGAGTCGCTGCAGAAAGCGCTGCGCTCCATGGAAACGGAGCTGACCGGGCTCAACGATATCGAGTTGGAAGGGCTCGGCAAGGGCGACGACAAGAATGTCATCCGCGAGGCCCTGGGCCGTCCGGCGCCGGACCGCATTCTGAAGGTCGCGCAGGCGCTGCGCCTCGGCTTCGACGCGGAGCAGATCCACACCTCCTGCCGGATCGATCCGTGGTACATCGCGCAGATCAAGGACATCGTGGACGTGGAGGCGCGCGTTCGCGCCCATGGTCTGCCGCAGACCGAGCGGTCCATGCGCGCGCTGAAAGCCATGGGCTTCTCGGATGTGCGTCTTGCCCAACTCACCGGCCAGGAGGAAGCTGAAGTCGCCGCGCACCGCCGCGGTCTGGGTGTGCTGCCCGTGTACAAGCGCATCGACACCTGCGCCGCCGAGTTCGAGTCGCCGACCCCTTATATGTACTCCACCTATGAGAGCGGGCTGGACGGTGCGCCCGTGTGCGAAGCGGCCCCGACGGACAGGGAAAAGGTCATCATTCTCGGCGGCGGTCCCAACCGCATCGGCCAGGGTATCGAATTCGATTATTGCTGCTGCCATGCGGCTTTCTCGCTGTCGAAGGCGGGCTACGAGACGATCATGGTCAACTGCAACCCTGAAACCGTCTCCACCGACTACGATACGTCTGATCGCCTCTATTTCGAGCCACTGACCACCGAAGACGTGCAGGAGATCGTGCGGAGCGAAAGCGCGCGCGGCCGTGTGAAAGGCGTCATCGTGCAGTTCGGCGGCCAGACGCCCCTGAAGCTCGCCGAGGCGCTGGAGGACGCGCAGGTGCCCATTCTGGGGACGTCGCCGGACGCCATCGACCTTGCCGAGGACCGCGACCGCTTCAAGGTGCTGATCGACATGCTCGGTCTTCGCCAGCCGCTGAACGGCATCGCCTACAGCGTCGAGCGGGCGCATGTCGTTGCCGCGCAGATCGGCTACCCGCTGGTGGTGCGGCCGTCCTATGTGCTCGGCGGGCGCGCCATGGCCATCATCCATGATGCCGAGGCGCTGAAGGAGTATATCGAAACGACGCTTCTGTCCTTCGTGCCGCCCGACATCCGCAGCCGCTACACGGGGCGGACCGCGCAGATCAACGCCGTGCTGGCCCAGAACGCGCTCCTGCTCGACTCCTATCTGCGCGACGCCATCGAGGTGGACGTGGACGCCATCGCCGACGGCGAGGACGTCTTCGTCGCGGGGATCATGGAGCATATTGAGGAAGCGGGGGTGCATTCCGGTGATTCTGCCTGCACGCTGCCGCCCTATTCCCTTTCCGCGGAGACCATCGCCGACCTGAAACGCGAGACCGAAAAACTCGCTTTGGCGCTGAAAGTGGTCGGCCTGATGAATGTTCAATACGCCATCAAGGACGGCGAAATCTACGTGCTGGAGGTCAATCCGCGCGCATCCCGCACCGTGCCGTTCGTCGCCAAGACCATCGGGCTGCCCGTCGCGGGAATCGCCGCGCAGGTGATGGCGGGCGCCAAGTTGAAGGATTTCGCCCTCAGCGAGCGGGTTTTCCACCATATCGCGGTCAAGGAGGCGGTTTTCCCCTTCGCGCGTTTCCCCGAGGTCGATCCGGTGCTCGGTCCGGAAATGCGTTCGACCGGCGAAGTGATGGGCGTCGATACGCATTTCGCCGTCGCCTTTGCCAAGAGCCAGATCGCCACGGGGAGCAAGCTTCCCAGCTCGGGCATGGTGTTCGTATCGGTGAAGGATGCCGACAAGGACCGTATCATTCCTCCTGTGCGTGAACTTATCTCCATGGGCTTCAAAGTGCTTGCCACCCGCGGCACCAAGCGGCATCTTGAAGCGAGCGGCATTCCGTGCGAACGTATCAATAAAGTGCTCGAAGGACGGCCCAACATCGTAGATGCCATGAAGAATGGCGAGGTGGCGCTGGTATTCAATACGACCGAGGGAGCAAAGGCGCTGGCCGACAGTTCCGAGATACGTCGGACCGCTCTGCTCTACCATTTGCCGTATTACACCACTGTGTCCGGTGCGTTGGCAGTAACGAAGGCAATTGCGGCAATGAGAGCAGGGATACTTGAAGTTGCTCCCTTGCAGAAATATATCGGCCAGGGTGCTCAATCCGGGCGGTCGTGACGGCCGCCTGTCAAGCCAGTGTTTTCGTTCCTCTTACAATCGCGTGTGATATCGGCCTAGGGAGGTTCTGGGGCCAAGGGAGAATTTGGGATGTCTTTAGAAAAAGTTCCGATGACCGCTGCGGGCCATGCCGCGCTGGAAGCTGAAATCAAGCATCTAAAGAGCGTAGAGCGTCCGCGCATCATCAAGGCTATCGCCGAAGCCCGTGCGCACGGAGACCTTTCTGAGAATGCCGAATACCACGCGGCCAAAGAAGCGCAGGGGATGAACGAGGCGCGCGTCGCCGATCTGGAGGACAAGCTTTCGCGTGCCGAGGTGATCGACGTCGGCAAGCTTTCCGGGGACACGGTGAAATTCGGCGCCACGGTGAAGATCGTAGATGAGGACACCGACGATGAGCTGACCTATCAGATTGTCGGCGATTTCGAGGCCGACGTGAAGGGCGGCAAGCTGGCCATCAACTCCCCCATCGCCCGCGCCCTGATCGGCAAGAAGCAGGGCGACAGCGTCGAGGTCAGCACGCCGCGCGGCCACAAGGCCTACGAGATTCTGGCCGTGACGTTCTGCTGAGCTTGGCGCGAGCCTCTGGCCGCGCCCTCCACTTGACGCCGGCGGCCCGCTTTACGCTTCTTTCTGCCGCTCGATCGCCTCGACGATCAGCCGCTTCGCCTCCGTCCCGTTGCCCCAGCCGAGGACCTTCACCCATTTGCCGGGTTCCAGGTCTTTGTAATGTTCGAAGAAATGCTGGATCTGCTCGATGGTGATGCGCGGCAGGTCGGTGTAACACTGCACGTTCTCATACCGTTTCGTCAGCTTCGGTGACGGCACCGCGATGATCTTCTCGTCGTGGCCCGCGTCGTCCTGCATTTTGAGCACGCCGATGGGGCGCGCGTTGATCACCGCGCCCGGCACGATGGGCCGGCTGTTGGCCACCAGCACGTCGATGGGGTCGCCGTCGTCCGACAGCGTGTGCGGTACGAAGCCGTAATTGCCGGGGTAGCGCATCGGTGTGTACAGGAAGCGATCGACGAACAGCGTGCCCGCAGCCTTGTCCATCTCGTATTTGATAGGCTCGCCGCCGATCGGCACTTCGATGATCACGTTGATGTCTTCCGGCGGATTCTTGCCGGCGGGAATGGCGTCGATGCGCATGTGTGTTCGTATCTCCAAGCTTCTGAATCGGAAAACGCATAGCAGCAAGCAGTGCGCTTGCCTATCGTGCTTGCGGCGGATGCGCGGGCAGGTGTGTTCGCGGGGGAGATGAAGAGCGGCAGGGTTGAGTTTTCCGCCGAAATCCTCCAAGCATTGTGCGATATGCGGCGGTATCGCGGCCCGGGGCTGCAACAGAACTCACGGACATGGCAAAATCGCAAGGTACGAAGAGCGTCTCACCCGCCGCTGCCATCGCGCAGCTTGAAACGCTGTACACCAAGGCGACCGCGGCGCTGGCTGCGGCTTTCGACCGCTATCTCGCGACGGGCAAGCCGCCCTCGGCCACTGAGCGCGCCACGTTCCGCTACCCTTACCTGCGCATCATCCATCGCGATGGGGCGCGGCTCCGTCCGGCTCACTTCCGCGCTTTCGCCAAGCTGCAGACGATGGGCGTGTATGAGACGACGATAACCCATCCGGGCCCGTTTCGCAGCTACCTGCTGGAGCAGCTCGAACCGCTGGTCGCGGAATACGGCGCGGAAATCGAGACGGGCGTCAGCGCTCAGGAAATTCCCTACCCTTACGTCCTTGAGCGCGCCGAAGAGGTGGCGGGATCAGCAGTGACGGCCAGAGACCTCGCCCGCCATTTCCCGACGCAACATCTTGCGGACCTCGGCGATGAAATCGCGGACGGATTGTGGGAATGCCGGCCCGAGGCGCCCAGGCCGCTCGCTCTTTTCGATGCCGCCCGCACGGATTTCTCGCTTCGCCGCATCGTCCACTACACCGGCAGCGACTGGCGGCACGTGCAGCGCTGGATTCTGCTCACCAACTACCACCGCTACGTCGATCAGTTCGTGCGCTGGGGGCTCGGCCAGCTTTCACAGCGGAACTGTTTCGAGGAACTCATCCTGCCCGGCAATGTCGTCATTGGCCGCAAGCATTCCGCCCAGGACACCGAGGCGCTCATCGCCTCCTCCCAGTGGCATCGCTACCAGATGCCCGCTTATCACCTGACTGCCAGCGGCGATTGCGGCGTGACGCTCGTCAATATCGGCGTCGGCCCGGCGAATGCGAAGAACATTGCCGATCATCTTGCCGTGCTGCGCCCCAATTGCTGGCTGATGGTCGGTCATTGCGCGGGCCTGCGCGAGTCCCAGGCCATCGGCGACTATGTGCTGGCCCACGCCTATCTGCGGCAGGACCATATTCTCGACAAGCTGGTGCCGCCGGAAGTCCCCATCCCGGCGCTGGCCGAGGTGCAGGTGGCGCTGCAGGACGCGGCGGCCCATGTCACGGGCCAGGATGGCGAAGCGCTGAAGCAGCGGCTGCGCACCGGGACCGTCGTCACCTATGACGACCGGAACTGGGAAATGCGTTTCACGCAGGAGCGGCGGCGCATCAACATCTCGCGGGCTATCGCCACCGACATGGAGAGCGGCACCATCGCCGCGCAGGGGTTCCGGCTGCGGGTTCCCTACGGCGCGCTGCTCTGTGTTTCGGACAAGCCGCTGCATGGCGAGATCAAGATGCCGGGGGCGGCGAACGCGTTCTACGAAACCGCTGTGGCGCAGCATCTGCAGATCGGCCTGACGGCGCTCGACTTCCTCAAGGAGCGGCGCGACACGCTGCATTCGCGCAAGCTGCGCTCGTTCGACGAGCCGCCCTTCCGGTGAGGGGGCAGGGCGCTCCGGACGCCAGATAGGTATGTGGCATAACAGCCACTCACCCCTTCGATAATTTGCAAGAAACTGCATTCGTGCGCATTCCGCACGAAAGAAGCTGCATCTTACGCAGTCTCGCCCTCCGAGTGCGTATAGCGCACAAATCCCCAAGTGGTGACATTGACACTTTTGCCGCACCCCCGTTTCTTAGGGGGACTGCGCTGTCATGCCGCCGACCGCCGCCAATAGCAGAGTCCTGGGCACGGAATTCTGCGCAACTCCGAGGGGCGAGTTGGCGTTCGTCAGGCAGACAGCTTGGGCAAGTTTTGTGTTCTCGATGGGGGAGACGATGAAGAAAAGTGCAATATCGGCGCTAGCCGTGGCTGCGAGCCTCGGTCTCTTTGCGTCGCTCGGCGGTGCGAAGGCCGCTGATCTGGGGGGTGGCTGCTGCGCCGATCTCGAAGAGCGCGTGGCCGAACTGGAAGCCACGACGGCTCGCAAGGGCAACCGCGCCGTGTCGCTGACGATCTCGGGGCAGGTGACCAAGCAGTTGCTGATCTGGGACGATGGCGTGGATTCCGACGTCTACATCACCGACAACTCCATCCTCAACTCGCAGTTCTCGCTGAATGGCAAGGCAAGGATCGCGCCGGGCCTGACCGCCGGTTATCTGCTGCAGGTCAACGTTGCCAACGGGGGCTCGAACTTCGTGCACCAAGGCAGCAGCGAGAATCCCGCTTCCGTGGGCGACATCACGCTGCGCAACAACAATCTCTACATTGAGAGCAAGCGCCTCGGCACGATCACCCTCGGCCACGGTTACTCTCTCAACGACAAGACGCACGTATCGGCGCTTTTCCCGGTTGCCTGGACCTATCAGACCGACGGTACGCCCTACTCCGACAACTTCAGGATCATGAACACGACCGGAACGAGCAGCGGGATCGCGTGGGGCCAGCTTGTGGGGTTTGGTCCGCGCCGCGGCGACTATGTCCGTTATGACAGCCCGTCCATCGGAGGCTTCCGCCTGACCGCTCTTGCCGGCGAAAACGACGTGTGGAACGTGGGCGTGAGCTATGTCGGCAAAGTGGGCAACTTCCTGGTGTCCGGCGCCGCGGACTACTACAGCTATGATGACACGGCTCTGGGGGCCGCGGGTTTCCTGTCCAAGTTCGACGACACGAGCGGCGTCTTTGCCGCGAAGCACCTCCCGACCGGCCTTTTCGCCACCGTGTGGGCCACGCAGCGTGACTATACCCGCACCAACTTCACTCCTGGCGGTGCTCCGTTATCGAAGACCGCCAACGGCGTCAGCTTCGACGACAGCGGCCACTCTCTGTACGGCATGGTCGGTGTCGAGAAGAAGCTCCTGCCTTACGGCAAGACGACCGTTTACGGTCATTACGGCCGCTTCGTGAATATGGCGGGCACTGGGCTTTCTGCCGCGGGGCTCGGTCAGGCGGTCAATGGCCTCAGCGGCGACGATTATGTCGCGAATGCCGAGGTGACCCGCTACGGCATCGGCATCGTACAGAGCTTCGACTCCGCCGGGCTGGACATCTTCGCCATGGCTGAGCGCAATTCCGCCGATATCACGGTTGGTGATATGAACGGCTCAACGATCGACGCGGCAGCAGGCACAAAAAAGGCCGACCTCGAAGACTGGACCGGCATCATGATCGGCTCGCGCATCAAGTTCTGACCACTCTGTATCTCGAAGCAGATACCGGAAGCCGCTCCCTCGGGGGCGGCTTTCTTCGTTCTGGGCGGTGACGGTTTGGGGTAGGGGGCTGTTCTGCCTCCGACGCCATCCGCCCCTCGTCACTCCCGCGAATGCGGGGATCCACCGGCGCGGCAGGACGCGCGGTCGCGGGACTGGGTGCCCGTTTTCACGGGCACGACAACCGAGGAATAGCGGTTTACATCTCCGGCACGGGCAAGCCGCGCGCCGCGCAGGCCGCCTCGACGGTGTTGCGCAGCAGGCAGGCTACCGTCATCGGTCCGACGCCGCCCGGCACCGGCGTGATCGCACCCGCCACGGCCTTCGCCTCCGCGAAATCCACATCGCCGACGAGCCGCGTCTTGCCTCCCTCGGCGGGCACGCGGTTCATGCCGACGTCGATGACGGTCGCGCCCGGCTTGATCCAGTCTCCCTTCACCATCTGCGGGCGGCCCACGGCGGCAATCACCAGATCGGCGCGGCGCACCACGCCCGGCAGATCGCTGGTGCGCGAATGAGCGATGGTCACCGTGCAGTTCTCGCGCAAAAGGAGCTGCGCCACCGGCTTGCCGACGATGTTCGAGCGCCCGACGACGAGCGCCTCCATGCCGGAGAGCGACGGCGCAACGGATTTCGCCAGGATGATGCAGCCGAGCGGCGTGCAGGGCGTGAGCGCGCGCTCGCCCGTCGCCAGACGCCCGGCATTCATGGGATGGAAACCGTCCACGTCCTTGGCCGGGTCGATGGCCTCCAGCACCTTGGCGGCGTCTATGTGCTTGGGAAGCGGCAGTTGCACCAGGATGCCGTCCACGGCGCTGTCGGCGTTGAGGCGCGCGACGAGGGCCAGCAGTTCGGCCTCGGATGTCTCCTCGGGCAGGCGGTGCTCGATGGAGCGCATGCCCGCCTCCTCGGTCTGCTTGCCCTTGGAGCGCACATAGACCTGGCTCGCCGGATCCTCGCCCACCAGCACCACCGCGAGGCCGGGCGTGAAGCCGTGCTGCGCCTTGATCCCCGCCACGGCATCTTTTATGCGGGCGCGCAACTGCGCGGCGATCTGCTTTCCGTCGATGATTTTTGCTTCGGCCATATGGGCAAACTCCGAAATCCATCCAAAATCAGTTTGTGTTTACGGCGAAGCCCCCTCACCCGCGGCGGGAAGAGGGCTAAGACCTATGTGCGGGGCACCCGGGGCCCACGGAGCGATGTTTACTGGTCGCGACCAGCAAGCGTCGCTCCTAGTGGGCTAACAGCCGGGCGGATGCCCGGCGTCCAGCAAAGACTCGCCGGGAGAGGGGGGCGCAACAGCGCTTACGCCTTGTAGAACTTCCGCACGGCGCGCAGGGCATTGCTGCCCGACTGCTCCAGGAAGTTCTTGTACGCCATCAGCACGTAATTGTCCTCCGGCAACGGCGCATATCCCCGGCCCGCGGCGCCCAGCACCGTATCGAACCCCATCGGCACGGCGAGCGTGAGGAACGCGCATTCGAGCGTATGCTTCAGGCTGGAGCCATCGGCGGCTTTGGGCGGCATCTGCTGGCCGATATTCGACAGCCCGCCCATCATGTGGATGCCTTTCAGTTCCGGATCGGCGCCGATGAGGCGGATGGCGTCGAGCGTGGCGCGGTTCAGCCCCGTTGTGTCGGCGATGATGGCGCTGATCGACATGTCGATGAAGATGTCGTCCATCGTCATGCCGTAGTCGTTGACGAGCCGCAGTGCGCCGCGCCGTGCCGTGGTGTAGATCTCCTCGGCGGTATTGTTGCCCTTGGCGACGCCGTTTTCGACGCGCTCGGAGGCCATCAGGATCACCTTGAACGGCCCGAGCGGTTTGTAAAGGTCCATCAGGTCCCAGCGGTGCTCGGTGATGGAATTGACGATCGGCAGCGCGCCGCCCGCCCGCTCGCGGTCATAGGTCTTGAGGCAGATGTCCTGCACGGCGGCGCTCGGGAAGTCGAACGACAGCGGCGCCGCCACCACCTCCTGGATGGCGCGGATCACGCGGGCCATGAACGGTGCGTCGGTGAGCGCCCGCGCGCCGATATTGACGTTGAGCCAGCGCGCGCCCGCCTCGGTCTGCTTCACCGCCAGCGCCTGGATGCCGGGGATATCCTCGTTATCGAACAGCGCCCTGGTGCTCTTGAAACCGGGATTGATACGCTCGCCGATGATTTTGATGTCGAAGCCGTTAGCCGTGGTCACCATGTTGTCCTCTGAATTCAAGCCTTGAAACCGATGTGATGCAGAAAGCGTTTCTGGAACGCGGGCAGTGTCGAAAGCTCGATGTAGCGCGCCTCCGCCGCGATCTGCTGTGCGCGGCACCGGGCGGCCTTGGATGCGAGCATCATCCGCACGCCCGCGCCCGCCGCGTTGCCCACCTGCTCGAAGCGGGCCGGTGGCAGATCGGGCAGAAGGCCGATGGCCACGCCGCTGGCGATGTCGATATAGGCGCCAAACGCCCCCGCCACGATGAACCGCTCGATGGCGCTTTCCTCGATGCCCGCCTCGCGGATGAGCATCTCGGTGCCGGTGCGGATCGCGGCCTTGGCGAGTTGCACGGCGCGGATGTCGTCCTGTGTGAAAGCCACATTCGGCGCAAGCATCGCCTGCCGCTTGCCGTCGGCGACGGCAATATCGGGATGATCGCCGGTCAGCCGCCCGCCCGGGTTGATCAGTCCGGCCTTGAGCAGCGTTGCCAGCGTGTCCAGCACGCCCGAACCGCACAGGCCGATGGCCTCCTTGCCGCCGATGGTCGCGACGCGGATACGCCCATCCTCCAGCAAAACGCGCTCGATGGCGCCGTCGGCGGCGCGCATCCCGCAGGAGATATGCCCGCCTTCGAGCGCAGGGCCCGAGGGACAAGACGCCGACATCATCTGTCCACGATGAACGAGCGAAATCTCGGTGTTCGTGCCGATATCCATGACCAGCGCCGTTTCCGCGCCGCGCCAGCGTGCCTCGGTGGCCAGCAGCGCCGTAACATGATCGCTGCCGACGAAGCCGCCGATGCCCGGTGCCGCATGCACGCAAGCGCCCGGCGCCGCTGTCAGGCCAGCATCGCGCGCCTTGACGTCCTGGCAATCGCGCACGGCCCCCACGAAAGGCGCACGGCCGAGCTGGCGCACCGGCAGCCCCAGCAGGAGATGCTGCATGGCGGTATTGCCGCAAACCGCGATATCGGCAATGTCGTGAGAGCCGGCGCCGATAGCGTGGCAGAGATCGTGTGCCAGCGCGTTGATGGTGGTCACGGCAGCGCCGCGCAGTTCTTCGGCGGTCTCGGGCGAACGGATCGCGGCGTTGATGCGGCTGATCAGGTCGGCGCCCCAGGCAACCTGCGGGTTCTCGATGCCGAGATGGGCGAGCCGCGCGCCTGTTTCCAAATCGATGAGGAAGGCGGCGGCGTTGGTCGTCCCGAGGTCGACGGCAAGGCCGAGCGTGCGGGTTCCCGGTGCGGCGAAGCCCGTCACCTCCGCCCCGCGCACGAGCACGCGCGCCGACCAGCGATTGTCGCGCAGGACGGCGGGCAATTCGCGCAAGGCTGCGAGATCCACGCGCGTCGTCGTCGGCGCCACCGGCAGCGCGCGGAGCACGCGGTCGAAATCGGACGCGGTGTCGGTCAGTGCCGCCTCCGGAACGGTGACGTCGAAGCCGATCACGGCGGCGTCGAGCGGCAGCACCTCCGCCTCCCCGCTCTGCTCGACCTCGGCGCGCACGACGGGCGCCAGCGAGCGCGGTGCAATCTCGATGGAGCAGTCGGCGTCCGGCGTCACCTGGCAGGCGCGCACCCATTTCCTGCTGTCCGCCGCGCTGTCATGATGAACGCGGACCGTGCACGACCCGCAGGTTCCCCGTCCGCCGCAGGCGCCGACGATGCGCACCCCGTGTTTGCGTGCGGCATGGAAGATGGACTGAGCGCCGTCCGAGACGATTTCGCGCTCAAGCTGGGGGAAGGTGAGTTTGACGGGCACCCTCGGTCTCCACATCTCATTCATCAGGTTTCATCCCTTTGTTCGGCCTGATGCCCATCCCTCCGTCCCGGCCGCAGTTTATTCTGGCATCGGCGCATCCGCGCCGATGTGTTTGCCCGCTTAGCCGCGGGCCCCGGGTACCTTGCGGCGAGAGGGCCCGCCGCCAGGTGGAGGGCCATCACAACGCCGGTTCCCGATCCCGCGCCACCAGCTTGCATTTCGCCCGGCTCGGACAGCGGTCGCAGCGCGACCAGCGCGCGGGCGGCAGATCGACGCCGACGCCGTAAATCACCGACATCGACTTCACCGGCGACAGCATCGCTAGCCGGGTCATGCCGATGCCGATGGCGTCGCCCCGCGCCAGCCGCAGCACCGCGCCTTGCGCTTCGAGATCGAGCCCCGGATCGCCCGCCCGCAATTCGCCTGCCATGGTCAACCCGCGCCGTTTCACCTCGCCGAGCAAACCGTCCTGGACCCGGCGCGACGCGGCGGAGAGCAGTTCGTTGCCCAGCGTGTCGAGCGCGAGAGCCACCGAGGCGCGCCTTTCCGCGAACAGGGACCTGACGCGTGCCTCCAGCTTCCCCCCGATGGTGCAGGCGCCCGCCGCCAGCGCCGTCAACCGGCCCGAAGCGGGGATGAGCCAGGGAGCCGGGATCGTCTCGCCGCCGCAATGGAGGACGCCCTGCCGCACTGCGTCCAGCTCCACGATCCGCCACACATACGCTGTCGCTACCAGCCTTTCGCCCTCGACCAGTCTCAGCGCCTCGGCACGCGCCCGCACGGCCGCCCGCGTCGGCCCGGACGGCCCCTCGGCCATCGCCACCTCGCGCAACAGCTTCTGCAGCCCTACCGTTCCGCTAGCTGAGGACGGTCTGGCCGCCGGAACACCGCGCATCGCGTACCACTCCCTCAGCCCGCGTATTTCTGCGCCGCGGCGAACATCGCCCGCACGTTCTCCACCGGCGTCTCGTCGGGGATGCCGAAGGCGCAGTCCAGCAGCAGCTTGCCGCCCTTGTTGAACACGTTTTCCACCAGATGGCGGACGGCAGCGTCCACGTCCTCGGGCTTGCCCGTGGTCATCATCGACGGCGAAAGATTGCCGCGCAGCGCGACGACATCGCCCAGCACCTCGTGCGCCTTCACCATGTCGGTACGCTCGAACCAGTAGATCGCCTTGCCGGCGGGGATATCCTTGATCACTTCGAGCCGTTTGGTGCAGTCCGCCTCCCACAGCGGCATCGGGATCAGCCCGGCGTCGATCATGTCCACCATCATCTGGCGGAAGGGCGGCCAGTAGAACTCCTTGAACTGCTTGTCCGACATGAAGGCGTCCGGCGCCCAGTGAATGGGGATCATCACCACCGGGTGGCCCATGGCCTTGGCGTTGTCGATGGTCATCTTGGTGAGCCAGACGCGCGCCTTGTCCAGAAGGGCCAGCAGCTTGTCCTTGTTGCGGAAAAGGTCGGTCATCATCGAGCGGGCGCCGCGGAAATAGTCGGCGACCATGTCGTAAGGCGACACCGAAATACCACCCGCCTCGCGGGGATAGCCCAGCTCGGTCAGGCGCTTGCCGAAGGCGGCGTTGTGCCCGGCCATGACGTCGATTTCAGCGGCGGCCTTGAACAGGTTCTCGAATGCCTGGCGAACCGAGGGCTTATTGAAGGCGCGCAAGCCCGCCACCAGCCGGAAATAGTGATGCCCCGGCAGCGAGGGGAGGTCCGCCAGTCCCTCCAGCGCACCCGCCACGCGCGGCAGATATTTGCGGAAGTAGAAGTCCGTCGGATCGCTCAGGATCTCGTCATACTCGTTCTTCAGCATGTATTCGCGGTCGAGATACTGGTAGGGCTGATAGTCGCCCACACCGTGGCCCGGCCATTGCAGCGGCTTGTAGTCGAGCAACTCCAGCGACGGCCCGTAGATCACGCCCGCAACCATCGCGCCCGACACCACGTCCGGCTCGAATTCGAGCACGGCCTTTTCGCCCAGCGCCTTCGTGATCTCGTACTCGTACATGAGCTGCTTGCACGAGATGCCGCCATATTTCGCCATCCAGAAGGTGGCGTAAAAGGCGACGGGCATACGGTCCGGCGTACGCAGTTCCACAAGGTCGATGAAGCGCTTCCAGCGGGCGTCGAACGCGGCCTTGGCCTCGGGCTGTTCGGGCACAAGAGACAAGGGGAGGAAGGAGGATTGCGTCTCGCTCATGCCGCCGCTCCCATCCAGTTTTTGCACAGAGCGACCGCCTCGACCGCGTTCACACCGAACGCGTCGGCGCCAGTGTAGTTCCGCACCGTGTCGTCGATCTGGCCGCCGCCGATCATGATCTTGAATTTCTGCCGCATTCCCTCGTTCTCGAAAGCCTCGATCGTCTCCTTCATGGAGTCGAAGGCCAGCGTCAGGAAGCCGGACAGCCCCACCACATCCGGCTGATAGGCGTTGATTTCGTCGATGAAGGTCTTCACCGGCACATCCACGCCGATATCCTTCACCTCGAAGCCGTTGATATCGAGCATGAAGCTGACGATGTTCTTGCCGATGTCGTGCAGGTCGCCGTGGACGGTGCCGATCAGCACCTTGCCGAGTTTCTTCGCCTCCTCGCCCGGCGCGGTCTTGATCATCGGCTTGGCGATGGCGCCGATATTCTCCAGCATCTCGCCTGCGAGCACGAGTTCGGGAAGGAAATACTCGCCTTCCTCGAAGCGCTTGCCGACGATGTCCATGCCCGCGCGGCATAATTCCAGCACGCGCAGCGGATTGGCGCCCTCCTCAAGCAGCATGCGCTTGGCGAGATCGACGGCCTCGTCCTCCTGCATGTCGGCCAGCCATTCCACAAGCTGCTTTTCCTGATCGGTCATGTCACTCATGCGCTACTCCCTGACAACGTACCCTTTTCGATAATGCCGCCGCGCCTTCACGCCGCGCTTTCATCCTCTTGCCGCCTCACGCCCGATTCCACGATCGCCTCGGCAAGCGTGCGCTCGTTTTTGTGTCCCATCACGTGCACGCCGACGACGCCCTCCATGTCGCGGAGGGCGCGGATGGTCTCGACGAGCACGGTCCGTCCTTCCGCTTTCTGGTCCGCCACCCGGCCGATGCGCTCCAGGACGCTGGCGGGGACATGAACGCCCGGCACATGCTCCGCCATCCAGCGCAATGCCTTGGCCGAACTCAGCGTGCCGACGCCGACGATGATTTTTGCGCGCCGGTGCAGTTCGCGGCGGCGTACCTCGCGCATGAAATCGTCCATCAGCTTGAGATCGAAGCAGAACTGCGTCTGGATGAACTGCGCGCCCGCCTCGATCTTCTGCTCAAGGTTGACGATGCGGTCCGTGAAAGGCGCGACGAACGGATTGGCGGTCGCGCCGAGGAACAGGTCGGGCGCCACGTCGAGCTTGCGGCCCGAGGCGAACTGTCCATGGTCGCGCATGCCCCGCGCGACGTGCAACAGCGAAACGGCGTCGAGATCGAAGACGCGCTTCGCCTGCGGGTGGTCACCCTGGCTGACGTCATCGCCCGTGAGGCACAGGAAATTGCGAATGCCGAGCGCGGCTGCGCCGAGAATGTCGCCCTGCACGGCGATGCGGTTGCGGTCGCGGCAGCCGATCTGGCAAACAGCGGTATGGCCATGCGCGGTCAGTACGGCGGCCGCGGCGGCCGAGGACATGTGGCAGTTGCCGCCCGCACCGTCGGTGATGTTGATGGCGTCCACGAGCGGCGCAAACAGCCCCGCGCGCTCCAGGAGAAGGTGCGGATCGGGCGAGTCCGGCGGCGCGATTTCGGCGGTTACGAGGAAACGGCCGGATTCGCAGGCCTGCTCGAAGGAGTATTTTTCCCCGGCGTGGCGCGGCGCCGGGTCGGTCTCCGGCAGAACCGCAACATTGTGCACCTTGCCGGCGATCACCTGCATCCAGGTCGAGGAGTCCCGCTGGCGCTGGTCGATCGGCTCCAGCATCTGCCCAGCGGCCGGAACGCGGCTGTTGGTGCGCTTCCGCCCCTCCGTGGCTTCCACCCAGACGCAGCGCATGGCGGGCTCGACCTCGCACATGCCGCCGGGCCGCACGCCGCCGCAGGGGCCGTTGCGGACGGATTTCGGACAATTCATGGGACAGGCCATGCCGGTGAGCGACAGCGCGCAATGCCCGCACATCTGACAATCGAAGAAAAGGCTCTTGGCGGCGCGTTCCACGGGCTTCACCAGCCGTTCCACGCGCGAGGCGCCGATGACGCTGACGGGACGTGCGAGAAGGGGCGCGACCCAGGCGCAGGCGTCATAGACGCGCTTCAAGCCGCGCGCGTGCCGGACGCTCCAATGACGCAACACCTCCATAGCAGGTTCCCAACCCTGGTGCTTCCCGCCCCTTGCGGAAATTCTTGCGTTTCCATGCCGGGGCACGTTGTTGTGATGTCAACATTAAGGGTGAAATGTTGACATGTCAACAATGCGTCATATAATGCAGGAGAATTGACGGGGACCGCGGAGGAAACAGTCCATGTCAGAGTTGCGCGTCCTGGCCCGTACCATGTTCGATGGCGAAGCGGTGCGTTCCGACGGGCCCTATCTTATCACGGCGGAGCGTGGCGTCATTCAAACCGTGGAAGCGCTCCCAGACGGCGTCACCGCCGTTGCCGATATCCGCGCCGATTTCATCATGCCCGGCCTCGTGGAGGCGCACGCTCACATTTTTCTCGACGGCTCCCTGCTTGAGAACGACGAACGCGCAGCATATCTCAGAGCCTATTTTCGGCACATGACGAAGACGGCGCGTTCCAATGTAGAAAAGTGCGCGAAGGCCGGTGTGACACTCGTGCGCGACGCCGGAGACCGCTACGGCGTCAATCACGCCATCCGCGACTGGCTGGAGGGCAATCCGACGGTGCCGGTGAGACTGCGCTCGCCGGGCTTGGCCCTCAAGCGCCCGAAACGCTACGGCGCCTTCATGGGCCGCGACGTCGATCAGGCTTCGGAAATACCGCAGGTCGTGGACGAACTCGCCGGTACGAGTGACGACATCAAGATCCTGCTGACCGGGATCATCGATTTCAAGGCCGGCGAGGTGAAGGGCGCGCCGCAGTTCGACGCGGAGGAGTTGCGTCTCATCGTCACGGAGGCGCACGCCCGTGACCGCAAGACATTTGCGCATTGCAGCGGCCTGGCCGGGCTCGAAGCGGCGGTCGAGGCCGGTGTGGATTCCATCGAACACGGTTTCTTCGTGACCCGCGACATCCTTGCACGCATGGCGGAGAAAGGGATCGCGTGGGTCCCGACTTTCTCGCCGGTGCATTTTCAGTGGCTCCTGCCGAAATTCGTGGGCTGGGACGAGTATACTGTCGATAACCTGCGCCGCATCCTCGACAGCCACGCCGAGCATGTCGCAATTGCGCATGAACTGGGCGTCGAACTCGTGGCGGGGTCCGATGCCGGGAGCCAGGGCGTGGATCACGGCACGGCGCTGGTCGACGAACTGTTCCACTTCCTCGACGCCGGGCTGCCGATGGAGGCCGTGCTTGCGTCGGCGACGTCCCGGCCGCGGCGGTTGTGGGGCGCCCCCAGCGCCAATATCGCGGCGGGCAACCAGCTCGACCTGATCGTGCTGGAAGGGGTGCCCTTCGACGACCGTGAGGCCTTGCGCCGCGTGCGGCATACAATCAAGGGCGAAGCCTGGCGCGAGATGCCGGTTGCCGCCTGAATTCGCCCCTATGCTGGCCGGCAGCGGGGTTCGACAGGGATGACTGATGCCTGCAAGCATTTCGCAAACGAAGCCGCACGCTGCGAAGAGTCCGGGCCGCAAGCCTCGGGATGGCGACGATCGCGCTTCGCCGCACGCGCTTGATCTGGATCGCTACGTCCCCGCCCAGTTGACCTATCTGGCCAACAAGGTTTCGGCGAGCGCCTCCGGGCTGTACCGCCCGCGTTTCGGTGTCGGGATCGCCGACTGGCGCATCATGGCGATGCTGGCGGCCGAGCCGTGGAGCCCTGCGGGCCGGATCGTCGACTCCACCGGCATGGACAAGGGGGCCGTTAGCCGCTGTCTGCGCGATCTGATGAAAGCGGGGTATGTCGAAGTGCGCGCCGACGCCTCGCACGGGCGCAGACAGCTTGTCGCTCTGACGCGCCGGGGGCTGCGCCTTCACGATCAGATCGTCGGTCTTGCCGTTGAACGCGAGCGCCAGCTCCTGCGCGGCTTCTCCGAGGAGGAGCGCCAGACGCTGCTCGATCTCCTCATGCGGATGCGGGAGCAACTGCCGTCCATGAGCGGCGCGGGTGGAGACGCTGCTACGCGAGAATGACGCGGGAGGGAATTCTCTCTCGGTATTCCCCCTGCTAGCTCCGTGGCGACAGCTCCACATAGTGCCCCATCTTGCGGCCCGGACGTGCTTCGGCCTTGCCATAGACGTGCACGGCCCGCCGCGGGTCGGCCTCGATGAGCGCCTGCCACCGGTCCGCCTCGTCGCCGAGGAGATTGACCATCCGCGCGTCGGAATGCCGCGCCGTGTCGCCCAGCGGCCACCCCGCCACCGCGCGAATGTGGTTCTCGAACTGGCTTATGGCGCAGGCATCCGCCGTCCAGTGGCCGCTATTGTGGACGCGCGGTGCGATCTCGTTGATGAGAAGACGCTCGCCGCCATCCGCGTCGCGGACAACGAACATCTCCGTTGCCAGCACGCCCACATAATCGAGCGCTGCCGCGATACGGCTGGCGCAGTCCTCGGCGCAGCGGCGCGTGGCATCCGCAACCGGTGCCGGAACGGCGCTTTCGCGGAGGATGCCGTCTTCATGCGTGTTCTGCGGTGCGTCGTAGAAAGCCATGGCGCCGCGGCGGTCGCGCACGGCGATCATGGATATTTCCATGACGAAGGGTACGGCGGCTTCCAGCACGGCGGTGTCTTCGCCAAGCCAATCCGCTGCTGCAGCGGCGTCCTCCGGGCCGGTGATCGTCATCTGGCCCTTGCCGTCATAGCCGTGCCGGGCGCGCTTGAGGAAGAAGGGAGATGTCCGGGCGGACGATGCCGCCGTCAGCCGTGCCAGGGCCTCGCGCAGCGCTCCAGCGCCCTCCACGGGTTCCCAGGCGCCCAGCGGTAGCCCGAGCGACGCGATGAACCGCTTCTCCGCAATCCGGTCCTGCGTCACCGCCAGGGCTCGCCGCGAGGGAAAGACGCGCGTCTGGCGCTCGATCATCTCGACCGTCTTCACCGGGACGTTTTCGAATTCAAGCGTCACGACATTCGCCTGATGGGCAAAAGCGTCGAGCGCGGCGGCATCGTCATAGGGCGCACAGAGGCGGTGCGCCGCCACGTCGAAGGCCGGGCTGTCCGTTTCGGGAGCGAAAATCGCCACGCGCAGGCCGAGCCGTGCCGCGGCCATGGCCAGCATGCGCCCGAGCTGACCGCCGCCGAGAATGCCGACGGTGCCCCCAGGCGGGAGCGGCTTATCCGGCATCGCTCGGCGCCTCCGCAACCGCCGCGGTGCGCGCGGCCCGCCACGTGTCGAGCCGTGCCGCCAGTTCGGGATCGCCGAGCGCCAGGATCTGTGCCGCCAGCACGCCGGCATTGAAGGCGCCGCCCTGGCCGACCGCCAGCGTACCGACAGGGACGCCGGATGGCATCTGCACGATGGACAGGAGACTGTCGATGCCGGCGAGCGACTGCGACGACAGGACGGGGACGCCGAGCACGGGCAAGGGCGTCATCGATGCGGCCATCCCCGGCAGATGTGCGGCTCCGCCCGCTCCGGCGATGATGATTTTCAGACCGCGCTCTTTCGCGGTCCTGGCGTAGGTGTAAAGCCGGTCGGGCGTGCGATGCGCGGAGACGATGCGGGCTTCGTAGGCGACGCCCAGTTCATCGAGCGCATCACAGGCGCGGCGCATCACCGGCCAGTCGCTCTGGCTTCCCATGATCACGCCGACGGATGGCTGTGGACTGGTCACTGTTCTACCCGTGATGTACAAGCTTGTGTTCCAAAGCGGGATAGCGGAGGCGACGCTCCGGCGCAAGAAGAAGCGATATCCTCAAGCGATTATATCGGGGAAGAGCTCGTCCTCGAGGCGGGCGATCTCGTCCTTGATGCCGAGTTTCTTCTTCTTCAGCCGCTTGAGCTGGAGCTGGTCGGCACCAGTCTGTTGGAGCGCAAGGATCTCCTCATCCAGATCGCGGTGTTCCTGTTTCAGTTGCGCCAGCGCCTCACGGAGACGCTGACCGCGGTCATCGTTCATCGGACACCTCTAGCCGGTGCGCCATACCAACTGCATCCCTCACAGCGCATTCACCACGTCACTGCCAGGCGGGACCATAGCCGTCCGGTGCCGTAAACGCCAAGCACTGTCCTTGTTCCCCCGCCTCACCGGTCCAGGTGCGGCCAGCCGCGAAGTCCTCATTTGCGGAGGGGACTGGTCGCACGGCACAGGCCGCCTGCCCGGCTGGCCTGTCTGGCGAGCACAACTCCTTATATACCACGGGCGATCTCGCGAAGGCGGAATTTCTGAATTTTCCCCGTCGATGTCTTCGGGATCTCCGCGAAGACGACGTGGCGGGGGGCTTTGTAATGAGCGAGATGCTCGCGGGCGTAGGCGATCAGCTCCTCCGCGGTCATCTCCGCGCCCGGACGCAGTTCCACGAAGGCGCAAGGGCTCTCGCCCCATTTGTCGTCCGGTTTGGCGACCACCGCCACTGCCGCTATGGCCGGATGCTTGTACAGCACGTCTTCCACCTCGATCGACGAGATGTTCTCGCCGCCCGAGATGATGATGTCTTTGGAGCGGTCTTTCAGCTGAATGTAGCCGTCAGGGTGAAGGACTCCCAAATCGCCGGAATGGAACCAGCCGCCCGCGAAGGCCTCGGCGGTGGCGGCAGGGTTCTTGAGATAGCCCTTCATCACCACGTTGCCGCGGAACATGACCTCGCCGATCGCCCGGCCGTCGGCGGGGACGGGCTTCATGGTTTCCTGATCGAGAACCGTCAGGTCTTCCAGCGACGGGTATTTCACGCCCTGCCGCGCCTTCACCGCCGCTCGGCCCGGGCCGTCGAGATCGTCCCAGGCCGTTTTCCATTCGTTGACGACGGCGGGGCCGTAGGTCTCGGTCAGACCGTAGAGATGCGTCACATCGAACCCCGCTCCGGCCATCGACTCCAGCACGGCCTCCGGCGGCGGGGCGGCGGCTGTGAGGAACTGCACGCGCGTGGCAAGCTCCCGCTTCTCGGCCTCGGGCGCGTTGAGGATGGTGGACATGACGATGGGCGCGCCGCAGAGGTGCGTCACCTTTTCCTCGGCCAGCGCGTTCCAGATCGCGCCCGAGCGCACATAGCGCAGACAGACATTCGTCCCGGCCATCACCGCCATGGTCCAGGGAAAACACCAGCCGTTGCAGTGGAACATGGGCAGCGTCCATAGATAGACCGGGTGCCTGCCGATCCCCGCCGCCAGGACGTTGCCCTGCGCCAGGAGATAGGCGCCGCGGTGATGGTAGACGACACCTTTCGGATTGCCGGTCGTGCCCGAGGTGTAGTTCAGCGAAATGGCGTCCCACTCGTCGGCGGGCGGGCTCCAGGCGAAATCCGCCTCGCCCGTGGCCAGGAATGCCTCGTAGTCCTCCGTTCCGATACGCCCGCCCGCGGTCTCGAACTCGGGGTCAGCATAGTCGATGACCAGCGGCTTGATCTTGGCGAGGCCGAGCGCCTCGGTCATCACGCCCGAATATTCGGTGTCGGTGATCAGTACCTTGCTGTCGGCGTGATCGAGCTGGAAGGCGATGATGCTCGCATCCAGCCGCGTGTTGATGGAATGCAGGACCGCGCCGGTCATCGGCACGCCGAAATGCGCCTCCAGCATCGCCGGTGTATTGGCAAGCATCACCGACACCGTGTCGCCCGCGGTCACACCGGCCCGTTTCAGCGCCGAGGCGAGTTGCCGCGTCCGCGCGTAATATTGCCCGTAGGTCATGCGCTGGCGGCCATGCACCACCGCCGGATGGTCCGGGAAGACGAGCGCCGTCCGCGCGAGAAAGGTCAGAGGCGTGAGCGGCTGGTAGTTGGCTGCGCATCGGTCGAGATCGGTCGAATAGGGGGTGCTCATCGTCCTTCCTTCTTTCTTCTGCGTGGCATTGGCAGCCACTTTATTGCCCAAAAGAACAGCTTGTCAGCTTCGCCCGCGCTCCGCACTATGGCGCCAGCGTTTCCTCACCGTCGGGGCGTAATCTTATCACCGGCAGCTGTATGCCGGGAGAGTAAAGAAATACAGGAGGGGCCTTCATGAGCGGGTATCACGAGGTTTATCAGAGCTGGAAACGCGATCCCGTAGGCTTTTGGGCCGCCGCCGCCGAGGAAATCGACTGGATCAAGCCCGCGACGAAGATTTTCGATGCGCGGCAGGGGCAATATGGCCGCTGGTTCGCGGGCGCGCAGTGCAATACCGCGGTCAACTGTCTCGACCGGCATGTGATCACGGGCAGGCGGCCGAATCAGCTTGCGCTCATCTACGACAGTCCCATGACCGGCACGAAGCGCACCTACACCTACGCCGAGCTGACCGACGATGTGGCGGCGTTCGCCGCGGTCCTGCGGGACAAGGGCGTGAAGAAGGGCGACCGCGTCATCATCTACATGCCCATGATCCCCGAAGCGGTGATCGGCATGCTGGCCTGCGCGCGGCTCGGCGCCATCCATTCCGTGGTGTTCGGCGGCTTTGCCGCGCACGAACTGGCCACCCGCCTGGACGACGCCCAGCCGAAGGTCATCCTTTCGGCGTCCTGCGGCCTGGAGCCGGGACGCGTGGTGAAATACAAGCCGCTGCTCGATTCGGCCATCGAGCAGGCCTGGCACAAGCCGCAAGCCTGCATCGTCTATCAGCGCCCCGAGGAGCGCGCGATCCTCATTCCAGGCCGCGATTTCGACTGGGCGGCGCTGTTCGAGGAGGCCAAGGTCCGCGGCAAGCGCGCCGATGCGGCCATCGTCGCCGCCACCGACCCGCTCTACATCCTCTACACCTCCGGCACGACCGGCCAGCCGAAGGGTGTCGTCCGCGACAATGGCGGGCACATGGTGGCGCTCAAGTGGACCATGAAGAACCATTACGGTGTCGAGCCGGGCGAGGTGTTCTGGGCGGCGTCCGATGTCGGCTGGGTGGTGGGGCACTCCTATATCGTCTACGCCCCGCTGCTGCACGGCGCGACGACGATCCTTTACGAGGGCAAGCCCGTCGGCACGCCGGATGCGGGGGCGTTCTGGCGCGTGATCTCCGAGCACAAGGCCGTGGCGCTGTTCACCGCGCCGACCGCCTTCCGCGCTATCAAGAAGGAAGACCCGAAAGGCGAGTTCCTGTCCAAATACGACATGTCCCATTTCCGGACGCTGTTCCTGGCGGGCGAGCGCGCCGACCCGGACACGGTGAAATGGGCGGAGACCCTGCTCAAGAAGCCGGTGATCGACCACTGGTGGCAGACGGAAACGGCGTGGCCGATCGCGGGCAATCCCGTGGGGCTGGGGGTTCTCCCGATCAAGCACGGTTCGCCGACGGTGCCGATGCCGGGCTACGATCTGCGCGTGCTCGACCACGATAACAAGGAGGTGCCCCGCGGTCAGACCGGCGCGCTGTCGATCCGGTTGCCGCTGCCGCCGGGCTGCCTGCCGACGCTGTGGAACGGCGATCAGCGTTTCCGCGAAAGCTATCTGTCGGAATTCCCGGGCTATTACAAGACCGCCGACGCGGGCTTCATCGACGCCGACGGCTACGCCTTCATCATGGCGCGCACTGACGACATCATCAACGTGGCGGGCCATCGCCTGTCCACCGGCGCGCTGGAAGAGGTTCTTGCCTCCCACCCGGACGTGGCCGAATGTGCGGTCATCGGGGTGGCGGACGCGCTCAAGGGGCAGGTTCCGGCGGGCTTCGTGGTGCTGAAATCGGGCGTGACAAAGAGTTCGGAGGAGATCGAGAAGGAAGTCATCCAGAAGGTGCGCGAAGAAATCGGACCGGTGGCGGCGTTCAAGCTGGCGCTCGTCATCCAGCGGCTCCCGAAAACGCGGTCGGGCAAGATCCTGCGCGGCACCATGCGCCATATCGCCGACGGCCAGTCCTACAAGATGCCCGCGACCATCGACGACCCGGCCATCCTCGGAGAGATCACGCAGGCCCTCAAGGCGCGCGGCCTGGGCGTGCAGGTGGAGGAGCAGAAGGCCGCGAGTTAAGGCGGCGAATTGCGCTGGGCAGGATCATCGGCACGCGGGCGGAATACTCTTCGTATTCCGGGAAGACCGAGCGCAGCACGCGCTCTTCGTTGAACATTCGCCGCACCTGCAGGAGAAACGTGCACACGGCCAGCAGTGCCGCCGGGAGCGACCAGTTCGCGATGACCATGCCGGTCACCGTGACCGCCTCGGCGATGTAGAGCGGATGGCGCACGATGCCGTATGGCCCGCCGGTGACGAGACGGCGCGCGGAGGCGAGGATTGCGAAGGATCGTCCAAGCCAGGCCAGGCAATAGACCGACAGGACCGTTCCCGTGACGATGAGAATGGCCCCCGCGAGGCGCCAGGCGTGGCTCACCTCGGCCGTCGGCAGGACGACGAGCAGCGTCATGGCGAACGTGCCCGCGATCGCCGTCAGGCGCGGTTCGATGCCCTGCGCGCTGTCCTTCGGGGGCAGGCGTGTCAGGGTGAGCACCACGATCATCAGTAGAAACATGAGGCTGAACACCCTTGACGTCAGGGTGAGCGCCCAGAAATCGAGCGACGCGCGGGCCTGGATGGTCGCGGCGACCGACAGGGCCTGCAGCAGCGCCAGAAGGGAAAAGACAGCGATCAGGAAGATCTTTTCGGCCCGGTCTTCGAATTGCTGGCTCATGGCCACGCGCTCCTCGCTGCTGCTCGCGGGAGCGGCGCCCTGCGCCATGCACGCCTACACCATCACCCGCTCGACGGAGCTTACGGCCGAAAGATTGCGAAGCCCGGAAAGAATATCGCGAAGATGTTTCAAATCCCAGACTTCGAGGTCGACGAGCATGTCGGTGAAATCGGCGCGGCGGCCGATCATTTGCAGCCTGTCGATATTGCCGTCTGCGTCGCCGATGACCGCCGCGATCCTGGCGAGCGACCCCGGCTCGTTGATGGCAGTCACCTTGACCTGCGCCGGGAAGCGCTCGGTCGAGGCTTCGTCGATGTCCCAGGCGACGTCGATCCAGCGGTCCATTTCGTCGAAATACTCCTTCAGCGCGGGCGAATGGATCGGGTAGATCGTGATGCCCTCGCCTGGCTGGAGAATGCCGACGATGCGTTCGCCGGGGATGGCGCCGCCGGCCGCGAAGGTGATGGGCAGATCTTTGGCCCCGCGAATGGGCACGCCGCCGTTCACCTCACCGGCCAGCGGGGAAGGTGAGGTCCCCGGCCAGCGGAATTTCAGGCCGATGACACGGCGCAGATTAAACCAGCCCTCCTCCTGGCGCTTGATGGTCTTTCGGCGCTGCTGGGTGTCTTCGGGGCTCTCATTGGGGAAGACGGCGCGGAACACATCGGCGGCGGGCATTTCGCCCCGGCCGACCACGGCGAGCACGTCTTCCACCGTCTTTTGCGACAGGCGCGGCAGCGCGGCGACGATCACCTCCTCGTCATAGGCCTTGTCGTGCTGCTGGAACACGCCCTTGACGATATTGCGTCCGAGGTCGCTGTATTGCTTGCGGACGGCCTCGCGCGTGGCGCGCCGGATGGCGGAGCGCGCCTTGCCGGTGACGACGATGGTTTCCCAGGCGGCGGGCGGCGTCTGGGCTTCGGAGGTTATCACCTCCACCTCGTCGCCGTTCTTGAGCTCGCTGATGAGCGGCATGTGGCGGCCGTTGATCTTGGCGCCCACACAGCAGTGACCGACATTGGTATGCACCGCATAGGCGAAGTCGATGGCCGTGGAGCCGCGGGGCAGGGCGATGAGCCGTCCCTTCGGTGTGAAGCAGAACACCTGGTCCTGGAACAGCTCCAGCTTGGTGTGCTCCAGGAATTCCTCCGGGTTGTCGCCTTCGAGCAGGTTGTCCACCAGCCGCCGGAGCCACTGATAGGGCGAAGCATCCTCGGACCCCGAAAAACGCGGCACGCTGCCATTGGCTCTGATGAGCCCGTCCTTGTAGAGCGCGTGGGCGGCGACACCGAACTCCGCGATCTCGTGCATCACTCTGGTCCGGATCTGCAGCTCGACGCGCTGATGGCTGGGGCCGACGATGGTGGTGTGGATCGACTGGTAGTCGTTGTATTTCGGCGTCGAAATGTAGTCCTTGAAGCGGCCAGGCACCGAGCGCCAGGTGGTGTGGACGGCGCCGAGCACCGCGTAGCATTCCTCGACCTTTTCGACGATGACGCGGAAGCCGTAGATGTCGGAGAGCTGCTCCAGCGAAATCTGCTTGTTCTCCATCTTCTTCCAGACGGAATAAGGCTTTTTCTCGCGGCTTGCGACCTCGGCGCCGATGCCGTGTTCGGTGAGCTTTGCCTGCAGTTCATCGGCGATGGTCTGGATGAGGTTCCGGTTGCGTTGCCGCAGGGCATTGAGCTGCGTCACGAGTGTCTCGTAAGCCAGCGGATGCAGCCAGCGGAAGGCGAGTTCCTCCAGTTCGTCCTTCATTTCCTGGATGCCCATGCGTCCGGCGAGCGGCGCATAGATATCCATGGTTTCCTGGGCGATGCGCTTGCGTGACTCGGGCTTCATGTGCTCGAGCGTGCGCATGTTGTGCAGCCGGTCCGCCAGCTTGACGAGCAGGACGCGGATATCGGAGGAGATGGCGACGAGGAGTTTGCGGAAGTTCTCCGCCTGCTCGGCCCGTTTGGAAACGAGATTGAGCTTGTCGATCTTGGTCAGGCCTTCGACGAGGGCGCCGATTTCCTCGCCGAAAAGCTCGTCGATCTCAGTCCTGGTGGTCTCGGTGTCTTCGATGGTGTCGTGCAGGAGCGCCGTGGCGATGGTGGCGTCGTCCAGTTCGAATTCGGTAAGGATTGCGGCGACTTCCAGCGGATGAGAAAAATAGGGGTCGCCCGACGCACGCTTCTGGTTGCCGTGCGCCCGCATTGCGTAGACATAAGCCCGATTGAGCAGCGCCTCATCGGCGCCGGGATCATAGCCTAGGACACGCTCTACGAGTTCGTATTGCCTCATCATGACGGGAGCCTCACCCGCCCTAAACGCTGACGGTTACTCAGCCGCGCGAGCGGCCACCCTGTTGTTGATCCGAAGGGATGCTTCTCTCCAGCCCGCGTAGAAGCTCTTCCTCCGTCATTCTGTCGATAACCAGATCGGATGCCTCGTCGTCGCGTCCGAACACCGGGCGATCGGCCGTGGATGTGAGCATCGGAACGGCCTCGGCTTCCGGCTCGTCCACCTCGACATAACGCTGCATCGTATGGATGAGGTCTTCCTTCATGTCCTCCGGCGAAATCGTGCGTTCGGCGATCTCGCGCAGGGCGACGACCGGATTTTTGTCGTTTTCGCGTTCAATAGTGATCGGCGAGCCCGCCGATACCGAACGCGCCCGGTGGGCGGCGAGCAGCACCAGCTCAAAACGGTTGGGAACCTTATCGACGCAATCTTCGACCGTCACGCGGGCCATGGCGGAGGCATCCTCTGCTTGTCTGGGAAACGTGCCATTTTAAGTAACGACTTTTCCCGCACTCTGCAAGCTCTACTAGCGTACGGTGAACAACAGGTGGTTAACATTCCCTGGGGAGCTGTGTCCGAATCGAAACGGGAGGGGGCCGAAGCCCGGGCGGAGGCGCCAGTTTACGCCATACGCACCTTTCTCGGGAGCCGCTATTTCGGCTGGCGTAAATAATGGTTGTCCACAGATTTATTCCCGGCTGCGGAAACAGATATTTTTGCGCGGCGCTTCTCGTTGGCGCGAAATATATTTATTCGATGATTTGCAGGATTTGCCCCTCTGTCCGCAAACGTAAACGGGCTTCCATTTGCGCTAAGCTCATGCCGTTGACGGGATGGTGCCAATAGGGTGCAATATCCATCATGGGCCGTACAACGAAAGGACGTGACTGTATTTCAGGATGAGGTAGAATAAGCCCGGGCACCCTGTATCTGCGATAGGGGTTATTGCCTTTTGGCCAGTTCAGAGTGCGTGCATTATAATCGATTATGTCGACGTCGAGTGTACGGGGCCCCCATCGCCGGGAACGCTGACGCCCTGATTCTGCCTCTATTTTTTTTAGCACTGATAGCAGCGCAGCCGGAGAAAGAGCGGTCTGTATCACTGCGGCGGCATTCGTGAACAGCGGTTGATTTGTTATACCATAGGGAGTGGTGCAATATAATGCTGACCTACGCAATATAGTAACGCCCCTGCTATCCAGCACATCGAGCGCGCGCCGAATCGTGCTAGCAGGGTCGCCCCAGCGGGTGACAACGTTCGATCCCAGGCTTATGACAATCATTTCGAAACGTTAGCCGCTACATATTAAAGGTTTGGTTTAGCTCCGCGGGGGTGGAGCACAGCTTTGGGAGGGGGCGGATTGGCGCCATGGGCGACACCGCCGGTTGCTTCTTGGAAAGGGTCATACACAAATGAATTTTTATCCCACGGAACGAATAGCGCTTTTCATCGACGGAGCGAACCTATACGCGACGGCGAAAGCGCTCGGCTTCGATATCGACTACAAGCGGCTCCTGACGCTGTTCCGCGCGAAAGGCCGCCTGCTGCGGGCGTTGTATTATACGGCGCTGGCCGATGACCAGGAGTATTCCTCCATCCGCCCCTTGATCGACTGGCTCGACTACAATGGCTACACCATGGTGACGAAGCCCACCAAGGAATTCACCGATGCTTCGGGGCGCCGGAAGATCAAGGGCAACATGGATATCGAGCTGACCGTCGATGCCATGGAACTGTCCGAGCATCTGGACCACGTCATCCTCTTCTCGGGCGATGGCGATTTCAGAACCCTCGTCGAAGCCCTGCAACACCGGGGCAAGCGTGTGAGCGTCGTCTCTACGATGAATACGCAGCCTCCCATGGTGTCGGATGAGCTTCGCCGTCAGGCCGATCAGTTCATCGATCTGGCCGACCTCGAGGACGCCGTCTGCCGCGTCGCTCCCGCCGACCGCGACCGCGGCCAGTCCGCGGCGCAGCGTCATGACCCGGATCTGGACGATTACTCCGAGTCTTGATACGCCTCACCTTCTCCGGTTCAATCCTTTGCCGGCCAGGTTCCAGCGCGGGTGCATGCCGAGGTGCCCGGCCCGGAGCTGGCCGTTGAGGTTTTCCAGCGATGAGCGCAGAACCGCCCGTCAACTGCAGACTCTGCCCGAGGCTCGCGACCTTCCGCGACGCCAATTGCGAGGCCTACCCGGACTGGTTCAATGCGCCGGTTCCGTCCTTCGGCGACGAGTCCGCGCGACTTCTCGTGGTCGGACTGGCTCCGGGGTTGCGCGGCGCCAACCGCACCGGGCGGCCCTTTACCGGCGATTATGCCGGGCGGCTGCTCTATGGCACGCTCGCCAAGTTCGGCTTCGCCCACGGCGATTACGACGAGCGCGCCGATGACGGGCTGACGCTCCGCGGCTGCTTGATCACCAATGCCGTGCGTTGCGTGCCGCCCGCCAACAAACCTGAGCCCCAGGAAATCAAGCATTGCCGCAGCTATCTCGCCGAGCGCATTGCGGCCTGCGCGCATCTCCGGGCAATCGTCGTCCTGGGCCGCGTCGCCCACGACTCGACGCTGCGGGCGCTGAACCTGAAGCTCGCCGCACATCCATTCGCGCACGGGGCCGTGCACGACCTGCCGGGCGGGGCCAAGCTGTTCACCAGCTATCATTGCTCGCGCTACAACACCAGCACCGGGGCGCTGACGGTCGAGATGTTCGAGAGTGTCTTCGCCGCGGTCCGGGCCTTCGTGAAGTAGATGTGTTCGGTTTTGCGGGCAGGCTGAAGCGTGACGCGCCGGTTCACAGTCTCAGGTGCCGAAGCGAACCGGGACGAGACACAGCGGCGCCTGGGGTGGAACGCGCCGGGTAAGCGGCCATATTCTGACGGTCTTCTGGCCCGCACACCCCTGCACATTGGGAAAGCAGCTGAAAGGCTTTGGCTTTTTTTGACGCCGGACGAGCTTTGCGGCTGCAGGGTCCAGGCCATTCACGCTGACAACGTGCATGGTCACCGGGGTATGACCGAGGACGTAAGTCAGGCTTTGCATGACCTTCGGTGAGCCGCCCGTGGCCCTGATCGCGCTCTGCAGAATGCCGAGGCGGGCAGGATTGCGCGTTATGAGCCCGATGATGCCATGGGCGCGCGCGACCTCGCGCCATCGGACTATGTCGACCGTTTCAAGCGTCTTTGCGTCCCACGGCGCCGCGAGGAAGCGAAAGCCCGTCGAGGTCAGCGAGGCGGTAAAATGCTCCGTTCTCATTTTTGCGCCGGAACATGACGGCATCGTCTCGTTGGCGTCCGAGAACAGGTAGATCCTGTCGAACCAGTAGCCGACGTCCGTTTTGATGGCCCTGAGATCTTTGTGGGCGTGCACAGCGACCTCGTAGGCCTGCCGCCGGACGGGGCATTTCGCCTCCTCATAGTGCGAAATGGCGTCCGTTCCCAAGGCGTTGGCTATGGCAAATGCAGGGATTGCCGGCAGGAGGGCGAACCGCGCGACCCTCCCCAGCGCAAGCAGTCCGAACGCTACGGCGAAACCGGCCGTCGCCTGCATCATGGCCTGGGAACTCAACACTTGTCCGTAGACCCGCATGGTCGGACCATAGCGCAGCGCCGCGATGAGGCACAGCGCGAGCGCGGCGGCGGATGCAGCCGCGAGATAGGGCCGGCGCTCCAGGGTGGGCGGCGCGAAAAGAGCGATGGCTGCGGCGACGAGACCGGCGAAGGGAAAGGCTAAGGGATAGGCGAAATAGGCCCAGTCGAGCGCGGTATGCCCGAGGCATTGCCAGATGAGCCAGAGAATCGCAGCGTAGAGGAAGGCCGCGGAAAACGCTGCGATTCGGAGATACTGGCCGCCGGCGCGCCATTTCCGCAGCGCCATGACGAGGCAGCCCGCCGCCGCCCCCATCCCGGCGAGGTAGGTCCCGAGATAGGCGATGTGCCAGTACCAGCCGGTGTGCCACGGATGCCACCAGGACGCCTGATGGGAACTATCGGCGACGAACGACGTGACGAGGCGAAGGATCGGCACATAAAAACCGAACTTCCGGCCGACTGCGGCGTTGATGGCGCCGAGGACAACGGTAATTGCGATCGCGCCGACGGTGGTCAGTCCGATCGAGCGGAAAAGCGGCGGTATGGCGTTGTGTCTTGCGTAGTAGGACACAGAGTAGTGCAGAGTGAGTATGGGGAGAAAATTGACGAACAGGATGTTGGTGTGCAGCATCAGGGCGATCGCCACCCCGGAAAGGAAGGCGTCGAACGTCACCCCCGGACTTCGCGCAGCACGCGTCGAGAGCAGCAGCGATACACAGTAGAGCGGACCGGCCAGTGTATTGTGGTAGTCGGCGCCGCCCGAGGCGTGAACGGGCGGAAATGCGGCCAGGAACACCGCGGCGAGCAGCGCGGGGGGGCGTCCGAGTGCTTCCCTGATCGCCGCGTAAAATGCCACGTTGCCGACAGTCAGACAGCCCAAGACCATCAGCCAGCTCGCGGTCACCGGCGAGAAGAGACTGCGCGCCATGACTTCGACGAGAACCCACGGCAGACGGGAAATCTTGTAGTAGCCTGGAAGAAACTCGGGATCGCTGTAGTTTATGCCATAACCGACGTAAAACCACTCGTCGAGCCAGCCGATCGTCGGATAGAGCCAGGTATCATTTGTTGCCGCAAACAATATTGGTATAGCGGAGATGATGAGGCAGTCGTAAATCGTTCCGTATCGTTGATGTCCGCAGTTCAATGCGTGGCGCCCGCTCTGCGTCGTGTTCATGTTGAAAAATCTCTCGTATCCTCAAATGTGGAGTGAAACTCTCTTGAGTGCGGCGAATTACGCCGATGTATCGCGCAGGGATTGTTGCTGAGGATTGCCGAAAATTGAGCCGGCTCTTCTCTCGATAATGAATCTTGGCCTGCGTTTTGTTTCCAGATAGACCTTGCCGAGATATTCACCGATCGCGCCCAGCGCCAGCAGTTGTACGCCCCCGAGGAAGTAGAGCGGGACGGCGGTCGATGCCCAGCCCGGCACATAGACGCCGAACAGGCGCGCACCGATGGCCCAGACAGTCAGAAGGAATGCCAGCACCGAAATCGTGAGGCCGCACAGGGTGATCCATCGCAATGGGCGCGTCGAAAACGAGGTGATCCCCTCGAAAGCGAGCGAGAGCATCCGCCGCAGCGGATATTTGGTCTCACCGGCAAACCGGCTCAGACGGTCATATTCGACGGTCGCGGTCTTGAAGCCGAGATGAGGAACGAGTCCGCGCAGAAACAGGTTGACCTCGTCATAGCCTCGCAGGGCTTCGACGGCCTGGCGGCTCATCAATCTGAAATCCGCGTGGTTGAACACGATGCTCACGCCGAGCCATTTCATCAGCCGGTAGTATCCGGTGGCGGTCAGGCGCTTGAAGGCCCCGTCCACATCCCGGTTCCGGCGGACACCGCAGACGATGTCGGCGCCTTTGCGATGAGCGAGCAGCATCGGGCGGACGGCGCCGAGATCGTCCTGGAGGTCGGCATCGATGCTGATGAGGATGTCGCCTTCCGCTGTCAGCAGGCCGGAGAGCAGCGCGCTCTGATGCCCCTGGTTGCGCGAGAGCTTCAGCCCGGCGAAACGGGCCGACCCCCGGCAATGCTCCTCGATAATGCCCCAGGTGCGGTCACGCGAGCCATCGTCGATGAACAGGACCGCGCTCCGGTGATCGACGTGTCCCTCCCCCGCCAGATCGTCGAGCAGCTCTTCCAGGCGCGCCGCCGTTTCGGGAAGTACCGCCTCCTCGTTGAAGCAGGGGACGACAAAGGTCAGAACTGGCGGCTTGCCCCCGGGATGTCCGATGACTTGTGCAGTCATGTCGCGTTTCCGATGTATTTTGAGGGAGGAGCGAAGGCGAAATAGCGGCTGCCGAGAAAACCGAACACCACATAGGCGGGCACACCGGCCATCTGCGCCAGATAGGCGTTCACACCGATGACGCGGCAGGCGAGCAGCGTGGTGGCGAGGTTGGCGCAGTAGGCCATGGCGGTGACCAGGGCAAATTTGCAGAGGCTTTTCGCGGCGGGCCCGCGGTAATCGAACGTCCAGCGCCGGTTGAGCATGAAACTCATGAGGAAGCCTGTGCCATATCCGAAGGCATTGGCTTCGACGGCCCCAAAGCCCCAGAAATGGAGCGCTGAAAAAATGAGAAGCAGCCCCGCCGCAGTGTTCAGGACGCCGACGGCGCCGTAGCGTATGGCCTGCCGGTGGATCATGATGTTTTGCGCGCCGTGACGCAGTATTGGGCGCCCAGGCACAGCCAGCGCAGGGAGCGTTCCAGCGGGCGGAGGGCCGCCAGCGCGTGAGGGAAGAAGACCCGGTAGGATGTTCCCGCGAGCTTCCATCCGGCAGCGCGCAGGGCTGTGCGGAGTTCTCGCGCCGAAAGGAGGCGGGCGTTTTCGTCGAAGGGGCAGGAATTGACGACGGCAACCGTCAGCGGATTCCACGGGTTGTGCTCGAATATGGTGAGCAGGCCCTCCGGTTTGGTCACCCGGCGCAGTTCCTTCAGCCAGTGCAGGTGCCGCGGTTGCTCGATGTGATGGAAGACGCAGGCGGAGAAGCACAGATCGACGGCTTCGGGTGGCAGGGGCAGTTGTTCGTCCGCGATCCGCAAATACTCTTCCCGGCCGGGAAAACGTGCGCGCGAGATCGCCATGCTGCGCTCCGAGACGTCGGCGCAGGTCACGGCGGACGCGGGGAAATGCTTCCGAAACCAGGGGATCGAGTTACCCGTGCCGGAGCCGAAATCCAGGATGCGCGGCACCGGCCTCCCGGCGGCGGCGGCGATTTCCGCCGCGGCCATCACCTTGTATTCGGCGAAATATTCCGGCTGTTCGCCGGAGACGGCAATATTGCTCGCATGTTGTGCATAATACTCATCGGCAAAGCGATCGAACTCGGCCTGATCCATGGGTCTTCTCCGTGAGCAACCGCAAACGGCCGCTGAGCGGCTGACGGCGCGCGGCACCGATGGTGTTAGGAGAGATTAACAGACGCAACAACCCAGGATTGCGTTTAACCCACAAGATGCACGCACAGGATGTGTCGCCAGGGTTGACGCGGCCCGCTCAGGCGCGTTTGCTCTCAGGCCTGTTGCCCGATTTGGGACACCGGGAATATGCCGCACACCACCCGGCCCGAGTTGGCGCCATGCGCTCAATTGCAGCTTGCCAGCCCTAAAGGAACGCGCGAGAATTCAAGATGACATCAGTGCTCAGACCGAGATCCAAGAAGATGTTGGAAATATCGACCGCAAAAGTGGCACATGTGATCGTGCGAGCGCGCGAGTTGGACGCCAAGGTAGCCTCCTGGGAAGACTCCATGGATGCCAATTTCCGGGAGAATGCCCCCGATTCGGTGTTGGAGAGCTTCGCGGACGATGCAACGCGGAGCGAACTGGCGGAGTTCATTGCCGGGCTTAACGAAGATGAACAGGCGAGCCTCGTGGCCTTGGCGTGGATCGGCCGCGGTTCGTTCTCGCCGGACGAACTGAGCGAGGCCATCGACACCGCTAAGTCTGAGCAGATCAATCGTACCGAGGCTTACCTGATGGGCATGCCGCTTCTCGCAGACTACCTGGAAGAAGGGCTGGACAAGCTCGGCTTCAGCGTGGAAGACGCGGAGGAAGGCGTTCTGTAGGAGCCACCTCTAAACGTTGGTCGCCGGGGGTGGCTCGTCGCCGTTTCGGCGGAAGCTGCGCAACTGGGCGACGAAATCTCGCAGACGCGGGCGCTCGGCCTCGATGAACGGCAGGGGCCGGCACATCTCCACCGCCGCGATGCCCACGCGCCCCGTGAATGCGCCATTCATTACCCCCTCGCCAAGCCGCGCCGACAGGCGCGCCGTAAGGCCATGGCCGACGAGTTGCTGCAAGACATCGTCGCCGACTGCCATGCCGCCCGTCAGCGCCAGATGCCCGCCGACGAGCCGCGCCAGCCTCAGCGCGCCCAGAAATCCCGGCCGCCCGCCATAGAGCGCTGCGATCTGGCGCAGCATCCTCAGGTTCTCGAAGGCGACGAAGCCGACATCGATGATCGCCGACGGGCTGAGAGCCGTGATCATCGCCACGCGCCGCACCGACAGCGTGATCAGGCCGCGCGCGCGGGCGTCCAGCGGCGTCATCGTCTCGCGTTCGGTGAGGGTGAGCAGTTCGCGGGCGTCCAGGACTTCGCTCATATGCTCGCGCAGGCGCCGCAGTCCCCAGGCCGCGTCTTCGCGAGCCGAAAAGAGCGCTTCGATGGCATGCGCGGTGGCAAGCGCATCAGTCTTGTCGCCGCTGGCGAGCGCCACATCGCCCCGCGCGCGGATCGCCGCCACACGTCCCGGCCGCAGGAAGCCGGTGATTTCACGCGCCGCCAGCATCACCGCCGCCAGTGCCGCCAGACCGGCCAGCACCAGCGCCAGCGTCCCGAGAACCCCGCCGCGCGTGAACAGTCCGGCGACGAAATCCCAGATCCACACGGTCAGCGCCAGCGAGGCCAGACCGCCCAGCGCCGCCAGCAACAGGCTGCCCCAGCGCGCCCCCCGCGGGGATATCGCCGGTCCGGCGGTCCTGCCCGCCTCCGCCCCGGCGATGGCCGTCTCGCCGGACGGCTCCTCGGCCGGTGGCGGATGCGCGGGGCCGAGGCGTGTGTCGTCGAGGTCGAAAACCCGCGGTTTGCGGGGAGTGCCGTCTTCGGTCATGACAGTTTATCCCCGATCAGAAACTGCAGGGCCCGGTCGAGCCGGATATGAGGCAGCAGGGCCGCGGCGCCGAAGCCGCGCGTCTGCAGCGGCGGTGGAGCGAAACGCAGGAAGCGGACGCCGTCCGCCTCGTCGGGCCTCCGCCTCGCGATTTCGCCCGCGCGGAGGTCCGGCAGATCGCCGGGAAAGAGCGCGACCTCCTGCGTGCCGTCGAAACGCCGCCCTTCGAGATCCTCGCCCGCGAGCGGCCTGCCCGCAATACAGGCCAGCGCCTCGCCGCTTTCCACGGCCTCGACCTCACGCGTCGAGCGCACGGCGGCCAGCGCCACGGCCTGCACGCCCGCCCCGGAGACCTGCGCGCGGGCAATGGCTTTTTCCACGAGCAGATGCAGGATGCTTTCCAGGCGGTCGTGACTGGTGTGGTGGACATGGTCCGCCTTGGTGGCGGCGAAGAGCAGGCGGTCGATGCGCTTGCCGAGAATGGGGCTGAGCCAGCTGTTCGCTCCGGGCCGGAAGCAGGTGAGGATCGAGGATAGCGCGCGTTCGAGGTCGGCAAGCGCGGCCGGGCCGGCATTCAGCGCGCCGAGCGCGTCCACGAGCACGATCTGCCGCTCCAGTCTGGCGAAATGGTCGTGAAAGAATGGCTTCACGACATGCGTTTTGTAAGCGTCGAAGCGGCGCGCCATCATCGCGCGGAGCGAGTCCTGCCTGCCGCGCGTGTGCCCCGCTGGATCGAGGGGCATGAATGTGAGCGCGGGCGAGCCTTCGAGATCGCCGGGCATGAGCATCCGTCCCGGGGTCAGCGTGGAGAGGAGGCTGCGGTCGTCACGGCAGGCGCGCAGATACCCGGCGAACAGATGCGCGCCCCTGATCGCGTTTTTCTCGTCCGCAGGGGCCTCAGCATCGAGGCTGGCGAGAAAGCCTTGCCATTCAGCGGCATGCGCCCGGCGCCCTCCCGTCCGGCTCAAGGCCAAGGCCTCGGCGGACCACGCCTCGTAGCTCTGCTTCAGGAGCGGCAGGTCGAGGAGCCACTCACCGGGATAGTCCACGATATCGATATGCAGCGTCGCGGTGCCGAACTGACGGCGCAGCAGGTTCATGGGTTCGAATTCCAGCGTCAGGCGAAGCTGGCTGATATGGCGCGTGCTCTCCGGCCAGCCCGGCGCGGCGGGGGCGGCGAGGCGCGCAATATGGTCCTCATAGGCGAAGCGAGGCACGCCGTCGTCCGGCTGCGGCTCCAGATAGGCGCGCAGGATGCGGCCCTCGGCCGCGGCACGCAGGAACGGCAGGCGGCCGCCGTGGAGGAGATTGTGGACCAGCGCTGTGATGAACACCGTTTTGCCCGCGCGCGCAAGACCGGTCACGCCGAGGCGGATGGCGGGATTGAGCCAGCTTTCCGCGAGCGCGCCCGCGCGGCGTTTCATATGTGCCAGATCGTCGAGAAGCAAGGGGCGGCCTCGCGCTGCTGGACCGGCTGCCGGGGCCGGGAAGCAATCGCGGCAGCCATGCGTTGCAGCTATAAGGCCTGCGCGAGGCGGGTTCAATAGTGGACGGCGGCCGGCCGGTGCGCTCCGCTTGGCACCGCCATGAAGCCGGCGAGCCGGCCTGCGCCCGGCATCTTCACGTCCTGGCGGGAGATCCCGTCATGCGTCTCTTCCGGCAAACAGGTTGTCGCGTAGGCGATGGAGCAGCGTCATCAGCGTGTCCAGTTCCTTCGGCGTGAATTCCTGGATCGCCGTTTCATACTCGAGACGCGCAACCGGCAGCGCGCGCAGGAACAGATTGCGGCCCTTCTGGGTTATGGAAATCTCAACAGCCCGCTGGTCACGCGGCAGAGCGCGGCGCTTGACCAGCCCTTCGGTTTCCATCTGCGTCAACCAGCGGCCGATGGTGGAATGCGGAACGAGGGTGGCGTTGCTCAGTTCTCGGATATTCATGGGACCGCGCCGGGCGGTGACCATCAGCACGCGCCACTGTTCGAATGTCAGCCCGATAGGTGTGAGGCGCTGTTCCAGGCGCTGATTCCACCGCGCGATGGAGGTGTCCAGCATATAGGGGAGGGCGTCCAGCGGGTTGAGATCGGTCGTTGGCTCATCGGCGGGCATCGCGGCGATCGCGGAATCCGGCATGTTGCGTCCCTAGTTTGTGGCCAAGAGCCCAGACTCGGAAATACAGCGCCCGCTGCGCTTCCCTGCTACCCGAAGCTCCGTTTCTACGCCATGATTTTGTCCCCAGGTGATTATACATGCGTCATCTACAATCACTTGGTAAGACTTCCATTACATATCAGGAAGGCAATTGTTCGTTCAAGTAGAGATATTATGTTGGCACATGACGTAGACTATGGGGAGATTTTCCGGGAGCAAAGACTTGTCCGAATTGGCTGGGCCAGCGGTCGGCATTATTTTTCAATCCTTTGAGCGGCTGCCGGCCATTGCTGCCTATGCCCGGCGGGCGGATGAACTCGGTCTCGGCGGAGGTTTCTGGATCGCCGAGGCCTATCATTGGTTTCGCGGTTACGGCCACGAGCCGCGCGGGGCGATGGTCACGCTGGCCGTGGCCGCCACGGCGGCGAAAACCATCCCTCTCGGTTTCGGGACGGTATCCGCCTTTTTGCGCCACCCCACCATAATGGCTGCCGAGGCCGGCGCGCTCGATGAGCTGACCCGCGGGCGTTTCGTCATGGGAATAGGTGCGGGCAGGTTGGGAACGGCCGGGATCGAGGCCGATCTCAGCAGGCGGGACTCCGTCAAGACCCATCGCGAAGCGGTGATCATCTTTAGGCAGACGGTGAGCGGCGAACCGTTCAACTATGTTGGCGAGACCTTTGCCGCTTCGATACCGTCCATCCGGCGGGACCAGCAGTTTCACCGCGGCGATATCCCGGTCTATATCGGCGCCAGCGGGCCGCGGATGCAATCGCTCGCGGGTGAGATCGGCGACGGCCTTCTCCTGCCTCCCCTGACCACGCCGGCATTCGTGAAATTCGCCATCGGCAATCTGCGCAAGGGGCTCGCCGGCGCCCGCCGTCCCCCGCCCGGTGCTTTTCCGGTCGGAGCAGCGATCCTGTGCAGCATTTCGCGGGACGCCGACGCGGCCAGAGCGGCAACGCGGCCACATGTTGCGGCGTTCCTCGTCAACAAGGTCCGCAGCATCCACAGCAGCCCGCTGCTTATCGGCTCCGGTGTCACCGACGCCGAGATTACGCCCCTGTGCGAGCGGGTGTTCCTCGGCAATAACGATCTGACCGACCTCATTACCGACAATCTGCTGCGCAAATTCAGCATTGCCGCCGGAACGCCGGAGGAGGTTGCCGAAACCCTTCAGACATTGATCGATGCCGGGGTGAATCTGCCGCTCATGGCGATGGTTGGCGCGGATGAGGGCGCCGTGCTGGAGGGGATCACGCTTCTGGCGGAGGAGGTCGTGCCACGGCTCAGGGCAGCGCCGGCTGAGACGGCGTGATCCTTGCTAATGTCGACCGCTCCCATGGCGAAGCGGTGTCGTGGCGGCGCACCATTCTTTTCCGTAATCAGCAACCCCTCAACCTCCGCTTTTACGGCCTTGAAATCCAAAGGGGGCATAATGCGGGCTTTCAGGGAGGATTTACGATGGCATCCGGTCTCCACGTCTTCGATATGACGGTTCAGGAAACGAACCGCTGGCTCAAGGACCTCATGGCGCGGCTCGACACCAAGGACAGCCATGCGGCCGAGGGGATCCTTCGCGCCACGTTCCACGCCCTGCGCGACCGGATCGGGCCTGAGAACGCCACGCATCTCGGCGCCCAGCTCCCGATGCTGCTGCGCGGCCTGTATTACGAAGGATGGCGGCTCAGCAAGACGACCAAGGAGCGGCACACGCTCCAGTTCATCGAGCATGTCCGCAGCATGCTGCCGGAACTGGACGAAGCGGAGGTGCGGCTCGGCATCTGCGCGGTTCTGGACGTTCTCGCCGCGCGCATCGACCCTGCTGAGGCCGCCAAGCTCGCCGCCCTCTTTCCCAAGGATATGCGCAACCTCTGGCCGGAAGGCATTCGCGAGGCCGCCGCGGCGAAACGGCGCCGCGCGTCCTGACGAAGGACTCGCGCGACGGCGGGCGTGAGCAAGGGCCGGGCTTCGATCCAGCGCTTTTTCCAACTTATCCGCAGGCTTGTGCGCCTGTTGGATACCGCCGTCTTGTGTCTTGAGCGAATCAGCGATCCTCCCTAACTTCCATGGCCGGATATCAGGGCGCCGCACAGGCGCATTGCATCATCTATGGGGAGAAGCCAATGGCCATAGCCGAAGTCATCGAAGAGTCCGCGCCTGCGGAAAACCTCCACCAGAACGCCAAGGACCAGTTGCGTACCGTCATTGAGCGCATCGAGCGGCTGGAGGAAGAAAAGGCGGCGCTCGCCGAGGACATCCGCGAGGTTTACGCCGAAGCCAAGTCCGCGGGCTTTGATACCAAGGCCCTGCGCAGCATCATCCGCATACGCAAACAGGATGATCACGAGCGCATGGAACAGGAAGCCCTGCTGGCGACCTACATGCATGCGCTCGGCATGATCAAAGCGATGGAAGCTTGAAGGCGCGGGGCGCAGGCCCCGGCCGCTTTCCCTTTCGTGAGCGATGCTCTAAGTCTGATACGCGCGCGCAACGTTCATTCGTTGCGGCACGGCAGTCTTGTAAACGAGTACCCGCTTGCAGCTTTTCATCGACATTCTCACCGGCATCACGCTTCCGATCCTCGGGCTTGCAGCGCTCGGCTATCTGGCGCAGCGGCACATAGGATTCGACATCCCGACGCTCACCCGCATGCAGGTCCATGTCATCCTGCCCGGTGCGTTGATCTATTTTCTGGCTACGGCGAAATTGCCCGTGGGGGCCGCGCTGCCCGTCTTGTGGTTCTCGCTCGTGCTCTATGTCTTTTTGTTCACGCTCGGCTGGAGCGTGGCAGCGTTCCTCGGCATGGGCCGCGAAGGCCGGGGGCTGATGGGCGTGGCGGCTTTCTTCTCCAATTCAGGCAATTATGGCATCCCACTGATCCAGCTGACGTTTCCGGAGGACTACCTCCTCTACCAGACCGTTGTGCTGAGCCTGCACTCCGTGCTCATCGCGCCGGTGGCGCTCATCATCTTCGGAGGTCATGGACACGGCAAGGCCAGCCTGTGGCGGACGATTTTCGGTTCGCCGCTCCTGCCCGCGGTCGCAATCGGCTTCCTCCTGAATGGGTTCGGCATCGCGCTGCCGACGGTCGCTGCCGTGCCGCTCAAGCTCCTCAGCCAGGCGTTGACGCCAACGGCGCTTCTGCTGCTCGGCGTGCAGCTTGCCACGATCGACGGCAAAGTGGGGCGCGGGCCGTTGGCTGCCGGAACGATCCTGCGCCTCGTCGTCGCGCCCGGCGCCGCCTGGGCCTTCGCGGCGTGGTTCGGCTTTCCGTCCGGACAAACGGCGTTTCTCGTGGTGAGCGCCGCGGCACCGGTGGGCGTGCTGCTGGCGATCTTCGCAACCGAGTATAAAGCCGAGCCGGGGCTTGCCTCGACGATGGTTTTCCTTTCCACCGTTCTCAGCGCGGCTGGGGTCACAGGCTGGGTTTTCGCCGTGCGCTACGCCGGATTGCTGTGAGGCTTCCATCGGGCTGGAGGAAATGCGCCTCGCCGAAAAGCTTTTCCCCATCAACATTGCGAAGAACGAGCAGTTCGCGGGGTGCGAGGCGGTGCAGCGCGGATACGATGCTCCGAAGACGGACGCGGCGATCCCGATGCCCTGAACGGCGACAGCCGGGCGTTACCGGCTTTCGCGATACCAGGTCAACCCGATGAGGCCCAGGAACAATATGAGCGCCGGCAGCCCCGACAACAGCGGCAGGAAACGCACACCGCGCACGAGATAGGCGTCGCGGTCCTTGAGGCCCAGCCAGTTCTGCCCGTGAAACTTCGAGGCGCCCCGCAGCGTCGTCACCCGTGGAAGCGACGCCGCGGGTTTGCCATTGGCGCCGCCCATCCAGAACTGGCCGCCGCCTGTCGCGTCCGACACCGGACCGAGCGGCTCGTTCGTCGCCGCGACCCTGGCAAATTCCCGGCTGTTCGCCGCGCCGACCAGCGCCACGGCCGTGAGCCCGTCCATGGTGACCTTGTGGACGCCCGGCTCGGTTGCCGCCAGACGTCCGCGCCACAGGCCGGGACCGGCCTTTTCCAGCTTGACGGCCGTTTCCTTGCCACCGGGGCTGACCGCCTTCGCCTCGCCGATCTCGTCCTTCATGCTGCGGCGCTCGATCGTCAGTCCCTGGCGGTCGCCCTTCGCGCGCAGGTATTCCTCTTCAAGGTCCGGCTCCTTCATCAGCCAGTGCGACAGACGCCGAAGAAGGTCGGAATACGGGCCGCCGCCTCCATAGCCGCGCGCCCAAAGCCAGACGTGATCGGACATGAAGGTCGCCACGCGCCCCTTGTTGCGCCGCGCCAGCGTGAGCACCGGCGCATCGTCAGGCCCGTTCATCAGAACCATGCCTTTGTCGGTCGTGCTTTCGACGAGGCGGAACCAGCGGCCCCAGTCCGGCTTTACGCCGGGCTTGGCGTTGCTCCCGCGCAGGCCGGCCGTGACGGGATGTTTCTTGCCGGTCTCCGTGAGGGCGGGCCGGAACGGCTGTTCGATGACGCGTCCCGTAGGCTGCGCCGGCAGGACCTCGCCGAGCGGTGTGCGGAACAGGCTGATCGGCGTAGCGAAATCGCCGCCCGCGGCCACGAGCACCGCGCCGCCGTCCTCGACGTAGCGTGCGACATTGTCGAGATAGATGAGCGGCAGCACACCGCGGCGCTGATAGCGGTCGAAAATGATCAGATCGAACTGCGACAGCTTCTCCGAGAACAGCTCCCGCGTCGGGAAGGCGATGAGCGACAGCTGGTTGATCGGCGTGCCGTCCTGCTTCTCCGGCGGGCGAAGGATCGTGAAATGCACGAGATCGACCGAGGCGTCGGAGCGCAGGAGGTTGCGCCAGGTCCGCTCGCCCGCATGCGGTTCGCCGGAGACGAGGAGGACGCGCAGATTCTCACGCACGCCCTCGGCCTGAAGCGCGGCGCGGTTGTTCGCCAGCGTCAGTTCGCCCGGCTCGGGGACAAGCTCGATCTCCATCAGCGTCGGCCCGGCATGAGTGAAAGCGAACGGAAGCTGCACGATCTTGCCGTAGGGGACGGTGACGGTCTCCTCCGGTTTGGCTTCGCTGCGGATCTTGAGCACGGCGAGCCGTCTGGCGCCGCCGTCCTTGCGGCTCGTCAACGCCTTGACCTCGACCATCTGCGCCGGACCGTCGACCAGCCCGAAGCGCGGCGCGGAAACGACCTCCAGGCGGTTGTCGAATTCGTGCCGGGTCCCGGTGATGAGCGCGTGCACCGGCGCGTCGAAGCCGAGCTTCCGGACCTCCGCGGGCACGTCGTGGATCTGGCCGTCGGTGATCATGACCACGCCCGCCAGCCGCTCGGCGGGGACGTCGGCCAGCGCACGGTTGAGGTCGGCGAAAAGCGTGGTTTCCTCGACACCCGCGCCGTTTTCGCGTGAGCCGGTCACCCAGCGGACTTCGAGATTGGGCACCGTGGCGAAGGCCTGCCCGAGCTGCTTGCGCAGGGCGGCGGTGCGTTCAGCGCGTCCCGCGATGTGCTGGCTGGCGCTTTCATCGAGCACGGCCACGACGATGTTGGAGAGGCGCTCGCGCTCCTCTTCCTTCAGATTGGGGTTGGCGAGGGCGAGGATGATGAGCGCAAGGCTGGCGATGCGCAGAAACGCGCCGCGCCGCCCGCGCCAGAGAAGGACGAGCGCCAGCGTGGCGGCGGCCAGCGCGGCGGCGGCCAGCCACGGCAATGTCAGATAGGGCAGAAACTCGATTGACCAGTTCATCAGCTGCCTTTATTGACCCAGCCGCTCCAGAAGCGCCGGCACATGGACCTGATCGGCCTTGTAATTGCCGGTCAGCGCATACATCACGATATTGATCCCGGCACGAAAGGCCATCTCGCGCTGCACCTCGCCGCCCGGTACTGTCGCAAAGAGCGGGTGGTTATCGTCGTCCAGCGCCCAGGCTCCGGCGAAATCGTTGGACGTGATGAGGATGGAGCTCACGCCGTCCGATTTGAGTGCGCGCCTCTTGCCGCCGCTTCCGTCCGTACTCTGCGCCTCGACCCATAGCGTGCCGCCGTCCCAGCGTCCGGGGAAGCCGCGCATCAGATAGAACGCCTTGGTCAAGACATGCCCCTCGGGGATCGGCTCCAGCCGCGGCGTGTCCAGCTTGCCGATGAGATTGGCGAGTGCCGGCGACTGTCCGGTCCCGCCCGAGCCGCCGCCCAGCGGCATCTGGTAATCGCGGGTGTCGAAGATGATCATGCCGCCCTGCTTCATATAGGCATCCACCTTGGCGAGCGTCGCGTCCGAGAGCGGCTGGGCATCGGCCCGCACGGGCCAATAGATGAGCGGGAAGAAGACCAGTTCGTCGCTGTCGATATCCACGCCCATCGGCTCGGCGGGCTCGACCGCCGTCCGCGCGGCGAGCACCTTCGACAGGCCGGACAGGCCCCGGGCGCTGATATCGTCGATGGCGGCGTCGCCGGTGATGACATAGGCAAGACGCGTGGCAAGGGAGGCCTTCAGCGCGAAGGCGGTTGCCGCGGCGTCGGGGGCATCGTCCGCCATGGCGCGTGTGCCCGTGAGGGCGAGCAGGGAGGCGGCCACGCAGACCGCCGCCATCGCGGCCCTGACGCCTGCGCTGCGCCGTCCGAAGAGCGATCCGCCCGACAGCATGGCGAGGGTCAGGATCGCGTCGAACACGAACAGGCCAAGCGCCGCGATCAGCAGCCAGGGCATCAGCAGGATGGGTGTGCGCGCCTCGTAAGTCATGACCTTTGCCCCCAGGCTGGCGGCGTCGAGCGCCTTGAGGCGGGCGTCCGGCCGCATCACGTTGAGCGCCCGCGTGCGGCCGGGCTGGCCGTAGAAGCCGGGCGGATGCGCCGGGCCGGGCTTCATATCGGACTTCGCCGCGGGCAGCGCGTTGGTGGTCACCGGCGGCGGTCCCAAACGGCCGAAGCCGTCCAGCGTCCGCCACGGCGTCAGGAACGCGCGGCGTGCGGACTTTACCGTCTTGTCCGCGGAAGCGCCAGTCCCGCCTTCGCCCGCCGACGGGGCGCCGGTCACGTTCGAGAGTTCGGCGGTGCGGCGCAGCATTTCCACGAACAACCCGGACATCGGCAGGTTCGACCAGTCGGAGTTGGCGCTGACGTGGAACAGCACCAGCCATCCCTCGCCCATGCGCGCGGCGGTTACCAGCGGCGTTCCGTCTTCGAGCCGCGCCCATATGAACGTGCCCGGCCGCTGCTGTGCGGTGGGATCGGCGAGCACCTGCCGGTTGATGAGCACGTCCTGCGGCACGGTCAGGCCGTAGAAGGGGCTGTTTTCCTCGAATGCGGCCAGTCTCTGCGGTGTCTTCCACGACAGCGCGCCGCCCAGCGTGCGTCCGCCCTCGCGCAAGGGGACCGGGAGCAGCGCATCGCCGCCTTTCTCCAGCCGCGGTCCGGCGAAACGGACGAGCATGCCGCCCTTCTGCACCCATTTCTTCAGGCGCGCTTCGGCGTGGCCGGTGATCTGTCCGATATTGGCGAGGAGGACGGCCGACGGATTGCGCGCCAGCAGCGCGTCGCTGCCACGCTCCAGATTGGTGGTGGGCGACACGGCCACGTCGCCGAACGGGCTGAGCGCGCGTTCGATGTAATGCGTCGGCGACAGGAGCGGCTGCGCCGTCTCGCTCGCCTCGCCCGAGAGCACACCGAAACGCTGCCACAGCGAACGGGAGTCGAGAAGATAGGTGGCGCCTGCCGAGGCTTCGCCGTCGATCTCCAGGCGCGTGATCTGATTGCGCAGTTCCAGCGGGAGGTCGATGGTCACATCGGCGGGCTTGGCATCGGCCGCGAGCGCAAACGGGACTTCGGCGAGGCGCGCGCCCCGGCCGCTGAGCGCCGTTACCCGTCCGGTCCGCGGTGCACCGCCTCGGGAGGCGATGCGCGCGACCAGCCCCTTCTCGCCATCGGAACGAGCGGCGAGACCGAGCGGCCCGGCGCCGCGCGTGTCCGTGATGATGGCAAAGCCGTGTCCCGCCGACAAGCGTTTCAGCACCGCGGCCAGTTCGACCGCGCCGGGGCTGTCGATGCCATCGGCGAGCCAGACCGCGTCATAGCTCTGGCCGGGTTGCAGCGCCTTGTCCAGCGCAGCGGCCACGCCCTTGCGGTCCGGCGCATAAGGCATCGGCTCCAAACTCGCCGCCTTCTCGCGCGCCTTGCCCGGAGACAGCAACTCCGGCGGCAGGCTGGCGGACGGCCCGGTAGCGGCAACGATGGTGACGGTCTGGCTGCGGCCCTCGGCCTCCTGCAATAGCGAGGCGATCATCTCCTGGCGCTCTGTCCAGCGGCTCGCGGCGGCCCAGCCATTGTCCACGACGATGATGAGACTGCGCGCCGTCGCGCCCGTGCTGGCCTGCGGATTAAGCACCGGCCCGGCCAGCGCGAGAATGAGCAGCGCGGCAATGGCCATGCGCAGCGCCGTCAGCCACCAGGGGCTGCGCGCGGGCGTTTCCTCGTCGGTGCGAAGGCCGAGAAGCAGCCGGATCGGCGGAAAGGCGACCTGCGCGGGCCGCGGCGGCGTGAAGCGCAAAAGCCACCAGATCACCGGCAGCGCGGCCAGGGCGACCAGCAGCAGCGGTTGCAGGAATCCAATTCCGGCCAGGCTCATGGCGCCTCCCCCGCGGCATCGCGGTTCGCGGACGGCCCGGCCTTGGCGCGGTAAGTGCTGTCCAGTCCGGAAAGGCGTGTGTGAAGCGCCAGAAGCGCCTCACCGGCGGGCCGGTCGGTATGATGGATGAGGTAGGACCACTCAAAACGCCGCGCGAGCCCCGCTACGGCTTCCTTGTGACGGGCGAGGCGCTCGGCATAGGCCTTGCGCAGATCCTCGGCGCGCATAGCCAGCATGCGGTCGCCGCTCTCCACGCCCAGGAACTCGACGCGGCCCGTATAGGGCAGCGTTTCCTCCGCCGGGTCGAGGATGTGGACGAGATGGCCGCGCACGCCCTGCGCCGCGATATGCTCGAAGCTGGCGGCGAGCACCCCCGGCGGATCGAGGAAGTCGCTGAACAGCAGGCATTCGGAGAAGCGGCTGAGGCGGGCGCGCGGCGGCAGGCTGGCGAGGGCCTCCCTGTCGCGCTGCTGGCGTGCCAGGGCGACGGCCATCTTCTGCACGGTGTCCCGGCTCATCGACGGTGTGGTGCCGCCGAAGAGGCCCACACGCTCCCCGCCTTCGAGGAGGAGTTCGGCGATGGCGAAGGCAAGCACGAGCGCGCGGTCGCTCTTGGGCTCGGGTGCGAGGGAGGAGCGGAAGGCCATGGACGGCGAAAGGTCCGGCCAGAGGCGCACCGTATGGGCGGCTTCCCATTCGCGCTCGCGGATGAAGAGGTGGTCGGATGAGGCCGAGCGGCGCCAGTCTATCGTCTGCACGGAGTCGCTCGTCTCATAATGGCGGAACTGCCAGAAGGTTTCGCCCGGCCCCGCGCGGCGCCGTCCGTGAATGCCGTGCGCGACTGTCTGCGCCACGCGGCTCGCCTCGACCAGGAGCGCGGGCAGGCGCTTGGCCAGCGCATGCGCCGACAATTCGAGGTCATGGGCCGACTTGCCCTGGCTGTGCCCCTGCGATCCCAGCATTTCCTGACACGTCCTCAACGCCACACAACAGAACCGTTCGTCAACCCAAAGGCCGGGTCAGCGCCGCAATGACATCGGTGATGGCGACATCGTCGGCGCGCGCCGCAAAGGACAGCGCCATGCGGTGTTTCAGAACCGGCCCGGCCAGCGCGATGACGTCGTCCACGGACGGGGCGAGGCGGCCATCGAGCAGCGCGCGCGCCCGGACGGCGAGCATCAGCGCCTGGCTGGCGCGGGGCCCCGGTCCCCAGGCGACGTAATCATTGACGCGCTCACCGGCGTCGGAGGTGCCGGGACGTGCGGAGCGCACCAGCCGCAATATGGCCTCCACGACCTGATCGCCGACCGGAATCTGGCGCACGAGACGCTGCGCGGCAAGCAGTTCCTGCGCGGAGAGGATCGCCTGGACGTGCCGCTCCTCGGTGCCGGTGGTGGCGAACAGCATGCGCCGCTCGGCCGTGGCGTCGGGATAGCTCACATCGATCTGCAGGAGGAAACGGTCGAGCTGCGCCTCCGGGAGCGGATAGGTGCCCTCCTGCTCCAGCGGGTTCTGCGTCGCCAGCACATGGAACGGCGAGGGCGTATCGTAGCGGTGCCCGGCGACGGTGACATGGTGTTCCTGCATGGCCTGGAGCAGCGCTGACTGCGTTTTCGGGCTGGCGCGGTTGATTTCGTCGGCCATGAGGAGCTGCGTGAAGATCGGCCCCTTGATGAAGCGGAAGGAACGCGCACCGCCCGCGCTCTCCTCCAGCACCTCGGCGCCGACGATGTCGGAGGGCATGAGGTCGGGCGTGAACTGGATGCGCTTGTTGTCGAGGCCGAGGACACGGCCCAGCGTCTCGACGAGGCTCGTCTTGGCCAGCCCCGGCACGCCGATCAAAAGGGCGTGACCGCCAGCCAGCAGCGTCACCAGCGACAGGTCGATGACCTCGCTCTGGCCAAAAATGATGGTGGCGACTGCGTCCCGGACACGGCCGATTTTGGTTGCCGTGGCTTCGAGGCGCTCTACGATATCGGCTTCGGACTGCGGAAAATTCATGATCACTCGCTAGCAGGGGCGCAAATTCGTTATTTTAAGCTATAAGGACGGAACTCAGCCCTTTATCAACTATTTGGTGAAAGTAGCCTTAAGCGCAAGCGTGATTTGGCGTGCGGCAGACACCACTTAAAGGAGAGATGCGGCCGGGGCGTGCCTCCCGCCATGGTTTCTGTGGCACGGCATCGCTTTATTGCTTATGAGACCTTCGATGATGATCTTAACCATGGAAACAGAAAAAGGCGCGTTTACGGCGGCGGACTTTCGCGGGCGTGCCGCGCACCATGCCGTGCCGTTGGAACTCGCCGACGAGGCGGTCGAGGGTTTTCCCCATTTCCGTGGCGACCATGAGCTGAACCCCGGCATTCCAACGGAAACCATGCCGAGGCGCGCGCTGCGGCCGGCTGCCGTTCTCGTGCCCGTGGTGGATCGGGACGACGGGGCAACCGTGATCCTGACGCTGCGCGCTTCGCATCTGGCCTCGCATGCCGGGCAGGTCGCTTTTCCCGGCGGCAAGGTGGCGCCGGGCGATGCCACGATCATCGACACGGCGCTGCGCGAGGCGGAGGAAGAGATCGGTCTCATGTCCCGCTTCGTCACGCCGGTGGGGATGCTCGACATCTACCGGACAGGGACCGGCTTTCACGTGGTGCCGGTGCTGGCGGTGGTGTCGCCGGGTTTCACGCTCGCCAAGGACGAGCAGGAAGTCGCCGATGTGTTCGAGGTTCCGCTGGAATTCCTGATGACGGAGGCCAATCATCAGCGCCACGCCAGGGAAATCCACGGAGTGCTCAGGCATTTTCATGCCATGCCCTATGGCGAACGGTATATCTGGGGTGCGACAGCAGGGATTTTGCGTGCCATGTATGAGAGGCTTTACTGCGCATGATCAGAGTTATCCTCGTCAACGTGTTCTTTCTGCTTCTGCCGTCGATTTTGTATTTCTCCTATATCTATCTGCGGCAGAATCTGCAGCCGGATGAGCCGGTGAGGGCGGAACCGCCGCTCGCGTGGCTCGTGGCTGGCGGCGTCGTGCTGATGCTGGCGTCACTGCTGATGTTCGGCAAGTGGGAGGGGCACGCGCCGGGCGGCAAGTATCATCCGCCGGTCGTCAGGGATGGTGTTCTGATCCCCGGACATGTCGAGTAGGCTCCGGATACGGATGGACCGATGACCAGAGGCGGCCACAACGAGGCGGAACCGTTGTCGCTTTCCATTGCCGGGACGGCGTGGTTCGAGGCCCCGGGCGTGCGCGCGGTGTTCCAGGCATTGAACCGCGACGGGCACGAGGCGCGCGTCGTCGGCGGCGCGGTGCGCAACACGCTGATGGGGCTGCCGGTGGCCGATATCGACTTCGCCACCACGGCCTCGCCGGAAGAGGTCGAGACGCTCGCGCGCAAGGCCGGGCTGAAACCGGTGGCGACGGGCCTGCATCACGGCACGATCACGCTGGTGGTCGATGGGCGCCCCTTCGAGGTGACAACACTGCGCCAGGACGTCGAAACCCACGGCCGCCGCGCCACAGTGCGTTTCACGCGCGACTGGGCGGGCGACGCCAAGCGCCGCGACTTCACGATGAACGCGCTGTACGCCGCCGAGGACGGGCATATCCACGATCCGCTCGGCGGCTACCACGATCTGCGGGGGCGCCATGTCCATTTCATCGGGCTGGCGCATGAGCGCATCCGCGAGGATTACCTGCGGATCCTGCGCTTTTTCCGTTTTATCGCCGAATATTCTGCGGAGGGGCCGGACCGGGTCGGGTTTCACGCGGCGGTCATGGAGCGCGGCGGGCTGGCGCGGTTGTCCGCCGAACGCGTCCATGCGGAGCTGCTGCGCATTCTCCTCGCGCGCAGGCCGATGCTGGCGCTGGAGCCGATGACCGATGGCGGGTTTCTGACTTCGATCCTCGGCGGGGTCGTGCGTCTGGCGCATTTCGAGCGGCTTGCCGCGCTTGAGGAGCAACTCGGCCAGCCTCGCGATCCCGTGCGCCGGCTCGGAGCGCTGGGGGTGATGATCGAGGAGGACGCCGGGCGCCTGACCATGCGGCTGCGGCTGTCCAATTCCCAGGCGGCGCGGCTGGAGGGCATCGCGGCACTGCATCCCGTCATCCATGCGGACCTGGACGAGGCGCGGGCGCAGGAGATGCTTTACCGTGTGGGGGCGGAGACGTGGCGCGACCGCGTCCTCATTGCCTGGGCGCGCAGCGGAGACGATCCGGCGAGCGTCCCCTGGCGGGCGCTTCTGTCGCTTCCGGACCGCTGGGACATGCCGGTCTTTCCGCTGAAGGGCCGGGATTTGCTGAAGACAGGCATGGAAAGAGGCCCGGGCATCGGCGAAACCCTCCTGGAGCTGGAGGAGGCGTGGATCGCCTCGGGCTTCAGGCTCAGCCGCGAGGAACTGCTGGCGCGGGCAGGGCTGGAACTGCGCCGATAAAGCCGCGCAAGCCGAGAGACGCATTCAGGCGTGCAAATCAAGAAAATCCCCGGAGCAGCCTTTGCCGTCCGGGGATCGCTTGCATTCATTCGCACTTACGCGGTTGCGTTCAGTGCTTCACATTCCGCCACAGGGCGCGCTTCGAGAGATAAAGCAGGCCGGACAGAATGATCAGATAGAGCAGCACCTTGAGGCCCAGCCGCTTGCGCGCCTCCAGCGAGGGCTCGGCCGTCCACATCAGGAACGCGGCGACGTCCTTGGCGTAGGTGGCCGTCGTCATGGTGCACGCGCCCTCTTCCCACTTGGCATCCGGGATCGCCGCGCAGGCTTCCTTCGTCTTCGGAGCGGCGCCCTCGGGGAAGTCCACGATGCCGTCCATCAGCGGCGGTACCATCGCGATCTGATTGCCGGGGAAGGCGACGTTATAGTTCATGCCCTCGGCGAGGCCGAACACGCATTTGTTCTCGTCGGCGTCCCAGGCATAGCCTTCGCTATGGCTTCCGGCCTTGCCGCAGGTCTCTTTCGTTGCGTCGGCCGCGACCGGGACCTCGTGATAGCCGGTCAGGAGCGCGTAGATATAGTCCGGCCCGGCTTCCTGGTACCCCGTGATGATGTCCTTGACCCAGTAGTAAGGCTCCGTGAACCACGGCACGTTGCGGGTATAACCGCGCGCCTTGGCGATCAGCGACAAATCGGGCGGGACCGCGCCGTTCTGCGCCGCCGCGGCTTCCTTGTCGTTGGCGTAGGGCGAGGGCATACGGTCCGACGGAATCGCCGGGCGCTTGAGCCTCTCGCCCTCGTCATCATACGTTTTGCCCTCGTCATTCGGTGCGGCGGGCACTTCGACGGAGGCGGCGAATGCCTTCACCTGTTCCACCGAATATTCCGGTCCGCCCGGTTCGGCGAGATTGCGGAACGCCACGCGCTTCATGCCGTGGCACGCCGAGCAGACATTCTTGTAGACCTGATAGCCGCGCCGCAACTGGGCCTTGTCGAAGCGGCCGAGCATACCGGCAAAGGACCAGTGCTGCTCGTGGATATCCGCACCGCCGCTCGCCAGAACGGGGGAGGCGGCTGCCATCATCGCGCCTGCGGCGAGGCTGGCCAGCGTTACGCGCGTGCTGCGCTTGAGTGTGAAAATCATCCCTCGAACCTCTTTCTAGCGCTATTCCGCCGCTGCAGGCCCGGCCTGCGGTGCATGCCCCCCGCTGCCGCGCAGTCTGAGCGTGTCGGCGATGCAATGCGGTTCGGGTCTCGGCGTTTCGATGAGGCCCATCAGCGGCATGATGATCAGGAAGTGGATGAAATAGTAGGCGGTGAAGATACGCGACGCCCACAAATAGCCCCCCTCCGGTGACTTCGCCCCGAGAAAGCCGAGCGCGAGGCAGGAGATCAGCAGCAGCCAGAAGAACCAGCGGTACACGGGCCGGTAATTGCACGAACGCACGCGGGACGTATCCAGCCAGGGGATCACGAACAGCACCGCGATGGCGCCGAACATGGCGATCACGCCGCCGAGCTTGGACGGGATCGCGCGCAGGATCGCGTAGAACGGCAGCAGGTACCATTCCGGCACGATATGCGCCGGCGTCTGCAGCGGGTTGGCTTCGATGTAGTTGTCGGGGTGGCTGAGATAGTTCGGTGCGTAGAACACCAGATAGGCGAACAGGATACAGAACACCGCGATCGCGTAGCCGTCCTTCACCGTATAGTAGGGATGGAAAGGCACCGCCTCATGCTTGTGGTCACGCACCTCGACGCCGGTCGGGTTGTTGTTGCCCGGCACATGCAGCGCCCAGACGTGCAGGGCCACCAGCCCGACGATTACGAATGGGAGGAGATAGTGCAGGCTGAACAGCCGGTTCAGCGTGGCGTTATTGACCGCGAAGCCGCCCCAGATCCATTCCACCAGTGTCGTGCCGAGGCCCGAAATGATGGAGTCGAGCGAAGAGAACAGGTTGGTGATCACGGTCACCGCCCAGAAGCTCATCTGGCCCCACACCAGCGAGTAGCCCATGAACGCCGTGGCCATCATGGCGAGGAAGATGAGCACGCCGATGATCCACAGCACTTCGCGGGGCGCCTTGTAGGAGCCGTAGTAGAGGCCGCGGAAGATGTGGATGTAGACGGCGAGGAAGAACATCGACGAGCCGTTTGCGTGCACATAGCGCAGGATTGGGCCGTAATTCACGTCGCGCATGATGTGCTCGATCGAGTCGAACGCGACCTGGGTGTTGGCCGCATAATGCATCGTCAGCACAATGCCGGTGATGATCTGCACCATGAGGCAGAAAGCGAGAATGCCGCCGAACGTCCACAAATAGCTGAGATTGCAGGGCGTCGGGAAATTCACCATGGTGTCGTGCGCGAACCGCACGATCGGGAGACGGTCATCCAGCCAGCGCGTGAATGCCGTCTTCGGCTGATAAGTCGATTGATGAGACATGTTCGGGTCCGGCCCTTAGCCAATCTTGATTTTCGTATCGGTGAGGAAGGAATAAGGCGGGATATCGAGATTGCGCGGCGCCGGGCCTTTGCGGATGCGGGCTGCGGTGTCGTAGTGCGAACCGTGGCACGGGCAGAACCAGCCGCCCCATTCGCCGCGCGCGTCGCCGGGACGCTGGCCTTTGGGAATGCAGCCGAGATGGGTGCAGATGCCGATGGCGATCAGCCAGTTTTCGTGGCCCTGCTTGGTGCGCTCGGCGTCGGTCGCGGGCGTGTCTTCCGGCTTGTCGAGGACGCGCGCATAAGGGTCCCTGAGGTCGTCCACTTTGACGTCCTTCGCGGCCGTGACCTCGGCTTCGGTGCGGTTGCGGATGAATACCGGCTTGCCGCGCCACATGATGGTAATCGCCTGGCCGGGCTGGACGGGCGCCAGATCGATTTCCACGCTTGCCAGTGACAGCGCGGAGGCGTCCGGATTCATCTGGTCGATGAGCGGCCAAATCGCCGCCACAGCGCCCACTCCGGTGAAGGCCGCTGCCGCTATATGTATGAAATCGCGCCTGCTGACAGGCTCATCCATCGTTGTCGCCATTAAAGCTCGTCCTTTTAACGCCCCACCTCTCGCAGACAAACACCCCCTGTCCGGCGGCCGGCAGGCGGCGTCTGTTCTACACAACGTTTTCCGAGTATGCCTTATTGCATTGATATTGGTGCGATGTCTAGGTGGTGGGGGGAGAGACAAATCGGCGCAACAGACTCCGGTTTCTACTTCCGCGCGAAAGAGGTGCGGCGGCGACGATATAGACTTCGCCCCATAAAGACCGGAAGGAGGACGCAGCCGGTGCGACTGGCCCTTTATCAACCGGATATCCCGCAGAATACCGGTACGATACTGCGCATGGCGGCGTGCCTGGATATCGCGGTGGACCTTATCGGCCCGGCGGGCTTCGACATATCGGACCGCGCGCTCCGCCGGGCGGGTCTCGATTATATTCACCATGTGGTAATCATGCGCCACGAATCCTTCGCTGCGTTCGAGGCTGCTCGGCGCCTGACGCCCGCCCGGCTGGTTCTGCTGACCACCGGCGCGGCGCTGGCATACACCGCATTCGCGTTCCGGAGCGACGACATTCTCCTTCTGGGACGCGAGAGTGCAGGGGCGCCCGCCGAGGTGCATGAGGCGGCGGATGCGCGGGTGGCGGTGCCGATGCGGGCCGGGATGCGGTCGCTGAATGTTGCCGTTGCGGCCGCCATGGTGCTAGGAGAAGCGCTCCGGCAGACTGGTCGGTTTCCACCGATGGTGAGAGAATGACGCCGGATCAAGGGGAAGGACATGGAAGCCAGCGCCGGGCTTGAGGGTAAGAAATCGCAGGCAGTCGCGTGGTTCGCTGAGCTGCGCGACCAGATTTGCGCCGCACTCGAACGGCTGGAAGACGACGCGGCAGGCGAGGGGGCGGCTGGCCGTTTCGTCCGCACGCCCTGGACGCGCAAGGATCGCACCGGTGCCGAGGGCGGCGGCGGCGAGATGTCGATGCTGCACGGGCGGCTGTTCGAGAAGGCGGGTGTGCATATCTCGACCGTGCATGGCGAGTTCGCGCCGGAGTTTCGCGGGCAGATCCCGGGCGCCGACGCCGATCCGCGTTTCTGGGCATCGGGCATTTCGCTGATCATCCACCCACTGAATCCGCATGTGCCCACGGCGCACATGAACACGCGCTTCGTGATCACGTCCAAATCGTGGTTCGGCGGCGGTGCAGACCTGACACCGATGCTGGAAGCGCGCCGCACGCAAGAAGACGCCGATACGGTCCGCTTTCACGCGGCGATGAAGGGCGCCTGCGAGGCGCATGCCGTCGCTGACTATGCGCGCTACAAAACGTGGTGCGACGAATATTTCTACCTTCCCCACCGGGCAGAGCCGCGCGGCGTCGGCGGCATCTTCTACGATGACCTGAATTCCAGCGAGTGGGACGCGGGTTTCGCCTTCACGCAGGAGGTGGGCCGCGCGTTCCTCGGCGTCTACCCCGAGATCGTGCGCTGGAACATGGGGCGGCCATGGAGCGACGCCGAGCGCGATGAACAGCTCGTCCGGCGCGGGCGCTATGTAGAGTTCAACCTGCTTTACGACCGCGGAACGGTGTTCGGACTGAAGACGGGCGGCAATGTGGCCAGCATCCTGTCGTCGATGCCGCCGGTCGTGAAATGGCCGTGACGCAAGGGCGCCAATCGTTACGTTTTCGTAACAAACGGGATGAAGCCTTGACACATGGGGTGTCGGGGCTAAATTTCCGCGCAGCACAGATTTCCTACGCCCGGCGGTCGATAGCCGGGAGGCGTTGGAGGTTTGCCATGCCTGTTTTTGACTTCGACATTTGCGTACCCAAGTGTGAAAGCGGCTGCCAGGGCGAAGAATTCAACCGCAGCGCCCGTGATTATTGCTGCGCAGTCAGATCGAATCTTGGAAGACGGGCGCATGACCCGCCGCATGATGCCGGTTGGGCTCCATAAGTTCCGTACGTCTTCTTCCTAAGCCAGTAATCCCCTAACCGCAGGTTGGAGCAATCCATGATTGTCGCCCGTAACCTGACGCGCCACTATGGCACGTTCACCGCTGTAGACGAAGTGAGTTTCACCATCGGCGATGGCGAGATCGTCGGTCTTCTCGGCCACAACGGCGCCGGAAAGACCACGATCATGAAAATGCTGACCGGCTTTCTGGAGCCGAGCGCGGGCTCGGCCACGATCGACGGTTTCGACGTCGAAACACAGCGCGGCCAAGCCCAGGCGCGCATCGGCTATCTTCCCGAGAACTGCCCGCTCTACCCGGAGATGACCGTCGCCGACTTCCTCGACTATGCGGCCTCGCTCCACGGCATCGAAGCGGATGAACGCCCCAAGGCGCTGCGCGACGCCATCGCAGCCACGGCGCTGCAGGAAAAGGCCACGGCCCCCATCGCCAGCCTGTCGCGCGGTTTCCGGCAGAGGGTGGGGGTCGCGCAGGCGATCCTCCACAAGCCGAAAATCGTCATTCTCGACGAGCCCACCAACGGTCTCGACCCGTCACAGATCAGGCATATGCGCGACCTGATCAAGGAGCTGGCGCAGCACGCCACCGTCATCATCTCCACGCACATCCTGCATGAAGTCCAGGCGATCTGCGGCCGCGTCATCATCATCAATCGCGGCAGGCTGGCGCTCGACTCGCGAATCGCCGATCTCTCGGCAGGCGGGCGTCTGCGGCTGGTGACCCCGGCGGCGCCGGATGTGATCGTTCCGCTCGTCGAAGCGCTCGAACTGGTCGAAGGCATCGACGCGCTGCCCTCCCAGGGCGCTGCCCACGCCTACGGTCTGCGCCTCAACGGCCATGCCGCCGAAACGGTAGCGCCGCAGGTGGCGCGCGCCGTCAACGGCAAGGGGCTGGACCTCATCGCGCTCTATCCCGAGCAGCGCGACCTGGAAACGGTCTTCGCCGAAATCACCGCACGCGATACCCAGATGGAGGCCGAGCATGCATAACGTGCTTCGCATCGCCCGCAAGGAACTCGGGACATTCTTCTCCTCCCTCGCCGCATTCATCTTCCTCGGCGCATTCCTCGCCGCCTCGCTGTTCTTCTTCTTCTGGGTGGCGCGCTTCTTCGCCCGCGACATCGCCGACGTCCGCCCCCTGTTCGAATGGATGCCGCTTCTCCTCATCTTCCTCGTCGCCGCAATGACCATGCGCATGTGGAGCGAGGAACGCCGCGCCGGCACCCTCGAATTTCTGATGACGTCGCCGGTGAAGCCCCTGCATCTGGTGCTCGGCAAGTTTCTCGCCTGCATCGCGCTGGTCGCCATCGCGCTGGCGCTGACGCTGCCCCTGCCGCTGACGGTATCGCTCGTGGGTCCGCTCGACTGGGGGCCGGTATTCGGCGGATACCTGGCCACGCTGGCGCTCGCCTCGGCCTATATCTCCATCGGGCTGTTCGTGTCCGCGCGCACCGACAATCAGGTCGTCAGCCTCATCCTCACGGCGGTGATCTGCGGCATCTTCTATCTGATCGGTTCGGACGCGCTGACCGCGCTGTTCGGCAACACCGGCAGCGAAGTCCTGCGTCTCGCCGGCAGCGGCTCGCGCTTCGACTCGATCGCGCGCGGCGTCATCGACCTGCGCGACCTCTATTATTACCTGAGCATTTTCGGCGTGTTCCTCGTGCTCAATCTCTACGCGCTGGAAGCCTTGCGCTGGTCCGCACAAGGCCAGACGTCCAAGCACAGGCAGTGGCGCTGGGCCGCGGCACTGGTGGCCGTCAATCTCGTTGCCGCCAATCTCTGGCTCGGCCAGCTCTCCTGGGCGCGTGCCGACCTGACCGAGGGGAACGTCTACTCGATCTCGGATGAAAGCCGCGGGCTTCTCCGCCAGCTTCAGGAACCGCTGCTGATCCGCGGCTATTTCAGTGCTCAGACGCATCCGCTGCTGGCGCCGCTGGTGCCGCGTCTGCGCGATCTCCTCAAGGAATACGGCATCGCGGGCAAGGACAGGCTGCGCGTCGAGTTCATCGACCCGATGCAGGACGCCACGCTCGAAGCGGAGGCCAACCGGACCTACAACATCCGGCCCGTGCCGTTCCAGACTGCCAGCAAGTATCAGGCCGCGGTGACGAATTCCTATTTCAACATCCTGGTCAAATATGGCGACGAGTACGTCACGCTCGGCTACCAGGATCTCATCGAGGTCAAGCAGCAGGGCCAGGGCGATCTGAAGGTCGATCTGCGCGACCCGGAATATGAGATCACGCGGGCGATCAAGAAGGTGCTCGGGAGCTATCGCGGTTCGGGCAACGTCCTTTCCGGCATTCCGGGCACCGTGCAACTCGATGCGTATATCTCGCCAGCGGCCAAGCTGCCCGACCCGCTGCCCAAGCTGAAGGCCGGTCTGGAGGCCCTGATCAAGGATTACCAGTCGGGGGCGCCGGGCAAGATCACCGTCAGGATGACCGATCCGGACGCGGACGGCGGCAGGCTGGCGAAGCGGCTTGAGGCAGCCGGTGTGCAACCGCTCGCCGCAGGGCTGCTCAACCCGAAGCGCTTTTGGTTCCATCTCGTGCTGACAAGCGGCGACAAGACCGAGCAGGTGCCGCTGCCCGCGTCGCTCGACAAGGACGGGCTGAAGCGGAACCTGGAGGCGGCGCTGAAGCGTTTCACGCCGGGTGCGCTGCGGACCGTGGCGCTTTACACGCCGCCGTCCACGCCACCGATGCCGCAACTCGGCATGCGCGGAAGCGGTGGCGCGACGTTCCAGGCGCTCGAAGCCAAGCTGCGCGAGAACGCCGTAGTTGAGGCGGCCGACCTGAAAGACGGCCGGGTGCCGGAGCAGGCCGACGTGCTCTTCGTCGCCGCGCCGGAGAAGCTCGACAAGACGCAGGTTTTCGCCATCGACCAGTTCCTGATGAAGGGCGGCACGGTGATCATCGCCACGTCACCCTACAAGACCTCGCTCGCGAGCGGCCTGCGCGCGACCAAGATGCCGTCGGGCCTGAAGGACTGGCTGGCGCATCACGGCCTGAACATCCAGGACGCCATGGTGCTCGATCCGCAGAACACGCCGTTCCCGGTGCCCGTCGAGCGGAATGTCGGCGGCTACAATGTCCGCCAGATTCAGCTCATCAACTACCCCTATTTCATTGACGTCCGCAGCGACGGCCTGGCTGGCGGGCAGGCGCCGACGGCGGGGCTGAGCCAGATCACGCTGTCCTGGGCGGCGCCCGTCTCCATCGACGCCGGCAAGGCCAAGGACCGCAAGGTCACCCGCCTCGTCGAAAGCTCGCGGGGCGCCTGGGTTTCGACGTCGGACAATATCGTGCCGGACTTCAACAAGGATCCCCGTCTCGGCTTCGCGGCGGATGGCAAAAAGGGGCGGCAGCTCCTGGGCACGATGATGGAAGGAAAGTTCACGTCCTTCTTCGCTGGCAAGCCGTCGCCGCTGGCCAAGGACGCTCCGCCGCCTGCGCAAAGGGACAAGAAGGATGAAGGGGCAGCCAAGGGCGGCGCGTCGGCGCAGAAAGACGCGAAGAAGGCCAAGGACGAGAAGCCGTCCATTACCGGCGTAATCGAACGCTCGCCCGAAAGCGCGCGCATCATTGTGGTCGGCTCCAACAGCTTCCTGTCCGACGAGGTGCTGGGGTTGGCGTCGAGCGTCGGCGGCACGCAATATCTGGCCCCGCTCGGCTTCGCCCAGAACCTCGTTGACTGGTCGCTGGAAGATCGCGGCCTGCTGGCGCTGCGCAGCCGTGGCGGGCAGTTCTCGCGCACGCTCATGCCGATGGATGCCGGCATGCAGATGCTGTGGGAGTACCTCAACTACGCCCTCGCCCTCATCGGGCTGGCCGTCGTCTACCTCATTCGCCGCCACATGCAGTTGAGCGCCAGCCGCAAATATCTGGCCATGCTTTCCACTCAGGGAGCCTGATCCATGAAGCGCATCACCGTCATTCTCTCGGGCGTGTTGGCGGCCCAGCTCGCCCTCGCCGCCGCTCTGACCTTCAGTGGGAACGACCACGCCGCGTTCAAGGCTCGGGAACCGCTTCTCGCCTTCGACATCGATGGGATCGACGAGATCGCCATCGACGAGAGCGACACCAGATCGGTGACGCTTAAGAAGCAGGGAGACCGCTGGACCGTCCCGTCCTTCGGCGATTTCCCCGCCGACGGGCCGAAGGTGAAGACCATGCTCGGTAAGCTCGCCAGTCTGAAGAAGGGCTGGCCGGTCGCCACCACGAGCGTCGCCGCGGAACGGTTCAAGCTGACCGGCAAAGACCATGAGCGCCGCATCGTCCTGAAGAGCGGCGGCAAGCCCGTCGGCACCGTGCTGATCGGCACCTCGCCCGCATTCCGGCAGGTCCATGCCCGCGTCGATGGCAGCGATGAGGTCTACAATGTCGCCTTCGCTTCCTATGACGCCGGGACGCGCGGCGAAGACTGGATCGACAACGGCGTCCTGGCCATCCCTGAGGACAAGATCGCCAGCATCACCGCCGGCGACGTCACGCTGGAGCGCAAGGACGGCAAATTCACGATCGCCGGGCTGGCCGACAACGAGGAGCCGGTGGCCAGCGCGATCGGCAGCCTCGTCGGGGCCGTCACGCGGCCCGTCTTCGACGCTGTCCACGCCAAGGGCAAGGACGAGGTGGCCAAGCTCACCGCGCCCGACATCCGGGTCACGATCAAACGCACCGACGGTCCCGACGTCACCTACAAATACAGAAGGGAAGCGGCGGGTGGCGCCTATCTGTTCACCTCGTCGGCCCAGGACTATGTGTTCCGCGTCGCCGAGGCGAAAATCTCCGGCATTACCGGCGCACAACGCGCCAAGCTGGTGGCGGAGAAGAAGGAGAAAAAGAAGCCCGAGGCCAAGACCCCGCAAGCGTCGCCAGGCGGTCAGAATGGCGTTGACGGCAGCGGCGGCTGAGGTCGCCGCTCTCACTCCTCCTGCAGCAGTGGACGGCGCACGCCCCATTGTTTGAGGACGGCCTCCATCTCGGCAGCGATGAAGTGGCGTGCGGCCTCCTGGCCGTAGCCCTGTTCGAGAAGGCTGTCATACTCGGTGTGCACATGGCGCGCATAGGCCACCAGCGACAGCCACGCCGCAGTTTCCGCGGAGGCTGAACGCAAGCCCGGGCTGTCCAGCGCATGATCGGTCACGGCGCCGCGTTCATGAGACGGCAGGCGCGGCGCAAGATGCCGGAGCACGGCTTCGATTTTGCTGCGTCTGGTCATGGCGATGGCCGGGAGCCGCGCGGAGGATGAACTCGTACCCCCCGGTTGCGGCCTCACTTCTTCGGCAAATGCAGCCGCACATGCAGCTCCTGCAACTGCCTGCTGCTCGCTTCGGACGGTGCGCCCATCAGCAAATCTTCAGCCTGCTGGTTCATCGGGAACAGCGTCACCTCGCGCAGGTTCTTCTCGCCCGCCAGCAACATGATGATCCGGTCCACGCCCGCCGCCATGCCGCCATGCGGTGGCGCGCCGAAGTGGAACGCGCGATACATGGCGCCGAAGCGCTCCTCCAGCACCGCCTCCGGATAGCCCGCGATACCGAACGCCTTGCGCATGACTTCCGGCCGATGGTTGCGGATGGCGCCGGAGCCGATTTCGAAGCCATTGCAGACGATGTCGTATTGATGCGCCTTCAGCGCCAGGAGCGCCTCGACGTCGTCCGCGGCTTCGAGCGCCTCCAGCCCGCCCTGCGGCATCGAAAACGGGTTGTGCGAGAAGTCGATCTTCTTCTCGTCCTCGTTCCATTCATACATCGGGAAATCGACGATCCAGCACAGCTCGAAGCGGTCCTTGTCGGTGAGCCCCAGTTCGTCGCCGATCTTCACACGCGCGGCGCCAGCGAATGGCGCGAATTTCGCCGGATCGCCCGCCGCGAAGAACACGGCGTCGCCTTCCTTCAGGTCGAGTTGGTCACGAATGGCCGCTGTGCGCTCCGGGCCGATGTTTTTCGCCACCGGCCCAGCTGCCGTTTCACTAACTGAATGCGTCTTCGATCCGCTTGCCGATCCTATAACTGATTGCGTCTTCGGTCCGCTTGCCGATCCGCTCACACTCCCAGAGACATCCCTCCAGAAGATATAGCCCAAGCCGGGCTGCCCCTCGCCCTGCGCCCAGGAATTCATGCGGTCGCAGAAGGCGCGGCTGCCGCCGGTCGGCGCCGGGATCGCCCAGACGCGGGCGCGTTTGTCCCGCTCCAGCATGCCAGCGAACACCTTGAAGCCGGAGCCGCGGAAATGTTCGCTCACATCCTGCATTTCGATGGGGTTGCGCAGGTCCGGCTTGTCCGAGCCGTATTTCGCCATCGCCACGTCATAAGGGATGCGCGGCAGCACCGGCGTCACCGGCTTGCCCAGGGCGAACTCCTCGAACACGTCGTGGATGACCGGCTCCATGGCCGCGAAGATGTCGTCCTGCGTGACGAAACTCATTTCCACGTCGAGCTGGTAGAACTCGCCGGGCAGGCGGTCGGCACGCGGATCCTCGTCGCGGAAGCAGGGTGCGATCTGGAAATAACGGTCGAAGCCGGACATCATCAGGAGCTGCTTATATTGCTGCGGCGCCTGCGGCAGGGCGTAGAACTTGCCCGGATGGATGCGCGACGGCACGAGGAAATCGCGCGCGCCCTCCGGCGACGAGGCGGTGAGGATCGGGGTCTGGAATTCGAAGAAGCCCGCTTCGTTCATGCGGCGTCTCAGGGAACCGATGACCTCGACCCGGGTCATGATGTTGTGGTGGAGCGACGGGCGGCGCAGATCGAGGAAGCGGTATTTGAGCCGCGTTTCCTCCGGATAGTCCGGCTCGCCGAAGACCGGCAGCGGCAGTTCGGCGGCTTCCGACAGCACATCCAGCGTCTCGATGCGCAACTCGACGGTGCCGGTGCGCATGTCCGGGTTGATGGTGTCCGAGGTGCGTGCCACGACCTTGCCGTCAACGCGGATCACCCATTCGGCGCGAGCAGCTTCGGCGGCGGCAAAAGCCGGGCTGTCCGGCTCGACCACACATTGCGTCACCCCGTAATGGTCGCGCAGGTCGATGAACAGGAGCCCGCCATGGTCGCGCACGCGGTGCACCCAGCCCGAGAGCCGCGCCTCCTCGCCGACATGCGCGGTTCGGAGGTCGCCGCAGGTGTGGCTGCGATAGGCGTGGCGCGCATCCGGCTTCTTCGCCGCGCCTGCGGCTTTCCCGCCCTTGCCCGGCTTGGCGGCCATGGTTTTTGACTTCGGCGTCCCCGCCTTGCTGCCCGTCTTGCTCATGTCTGGACTTTCCGGTGTTCTGGATATTCCGGTAATGGGATAAGCGCGGCGCGATGCGCGGCGTCCGGCCCTGGAATTTGGAATGTGACCTTGCCGCCCGGCCGGGCGAGCGTCAGCGCGGCGCCTGGCATCGGGGCGGTTTTGGTGGCGAAAAGCGCATGCGCGGGCGCGCTTGTCAAGACATCGCGGCAGTACGGATGTTCATAATCGGGGGGCCGCGGCGTTTCCTGCAAAGCACCGGCGACGGAAACGGGCGGTTCGGACGGTATCACCCGCATCGATACCAATTGGAAAGGATCCCATCATGCATGGCTTGACCAGATTTCTCGTGGCAGCGGCCGTCTTGCTCACGGTTGCCGCCGGACCGGCGCTCGCGCAGGATGCAGAAGCGGCTCTGGCGATGAGAGAGCAATGCCGCGAAGACGCGCTCACCCTGTGTGATGGCATTCGCCCGGGCGGCGGACGCATCGGCAGGTGCCTCTATTCGCAAAGGGATCGCCTGAGCGACGGCTGCCGCATGGCGGTGAAAGTGGTTGCCGCGCAATTAGCCTGCGCGGGCGACTATCTCCGTTTCTGCAACGGCGTTCCGCGTGGCGAGGGGCGCATTCTCTCCTGCCTGAAGGGTGCGGGGCGCGACGTCTCACGGTCCTGCCGCGAAAAGCTGGGCGACGCGATACTCGATCTCAAGTGAGGATCTGGCGGTGAGGCCGCCCCCGGGGAGCCGGTAGCCGTGAAACCGGATGTCAGTGGGCGAGCGGAGCCAGAAATCGTCCGCTCACCCAGCCCGCAATGCCCAGATAGCGCACGTGGCACCAGGTCTTGTCGCAAGCGCCGATGGGAACGATACCCGTTGCATAAGCGGGAATGCGGCCAACGATATGAGCGTCCCGCCCCGGATAATCGACGACGTCGAGCGCGCTCCACATGGCCACGCCGGCGACCTGGAACGACCGCGTGGTCTCCAGGCTCTCATCGGCGAGGTGCCGCCGGAGTACCCAGCCGGTCGTGCCTCCGTAGCGCACCTGGCACCACTGACGGGCGCAGTTCTGCAGGCCCTCGACGGTTTTGGCATCCCTGGGAATGGCGCCGACGACGGGCGCGTCCTCCTTGCCGCTCTCACGCATCGGCAGGAACGCATCCCCTCCGAGCCCGGCAAGGGCATAGGATTTCCTGTCGTTCGCTTCCACGGCTTCGGCCACGGCCGGGTTGATGCTGGCCGCCTGCGTCGCGGTGGTGGTCGTCTTGTTGAGCGCGTGGGGCTCGTTCCCGCTTTCCCCGGCATCCTCCGCCTTCTCTGCGGTCCTGGCGGCGGGGGTGTCGGGCTTTGCGAACATCGTATCCCTTATCCAGCCGACCAGCGCGCCGGAGCGCACATAGCACCAGTTGCGAAGGCAGTGCGACAACCGCTCCACGCTTCGCGTCCCCTCGGGCAGATGGCCGGCGACCGGCAGCTTGTCGTTCGGAAAGGCATAGATGGGCACGCGCGTGCGGCTGGCCTGCGCGGTGATCTTCAGAGTTTTCGGCCAGTCCCGCGTCTCCTGCGCGGTCTTCGCCTTCTCCGCGGCCGCGTGCAGCGCGTCTTCGTCGGGCATCAGATATTTGGAGAAGACCCAGCCCTTGCGGCCCTTGTATTCGACGGGACACCACTTGCCCCGGCAGGGACCGCCGGGGAGGCCACCGGTGTCCACGGGGATATAGGCCAGGATTTTCGAGCGATTGGAGGGGCGTTGCCGGAGGTGAATGGAAACCGAGTGGTCCACGTCGTTGATGCGCCAGACCTCGGCCCTGGCCGTCTGCGGCGCCACTGCCGAAAGGACCGCTGCGGCAACAACGGGCCCGGCTGCTGCAACTCTTGCGCTGCCTAGCCACACGCTCATCTGCGAGCTCCTACGCGTCTACGAACCCGCGGCTCACTTGTCCCACCGCGCGGAGGGCATCGTGACTCCCCGACCCGAATGTTACGCTGAGAGTGATTTCCCCCCCAACGCCCTTCACCCCCCTGCACAAGGGCGGCAAATGGACGTAAGGCAAGATCAGACCTCCCTCTTCACGCCGACGATAATGGCGCAAAGAGCCCGAAATGTGAATGATTTTTCAAGCCAGCGGTTAACCATGGCATCTCGATGTGATCCCGGCGCTGCCCGCATGCGCGGGAGCAATTCAGGTAACGTTCATGATGCAATCCTGTATTATAGCCGTATCTTTCTTTTAATGACGTCACCACGCCGATCGAGATTTCCTGCGTTTTTCGTGCATGCTTCTTGCCGAACCGGTGTATTGCCACTCTGAAGCACTGGAGGCCGCGATGCGCATGACAGCTTACTGCAAGACCGTGGGGCTGGCTGTTGTCTGTGTCTTGCTGGCCGCGCCGTCGGAGGAACTGCGGGCTCAAGGGGCGGGCGATTCGTCGCAGGCGCAAGAGGACGATACCGGGAAGCGCAAGCCGCGCAAGGCCAGCCCGGTCTTCAAGGACGATGCCGCCTATCAGCAATCGTCCAGGCTGCTCGCCGCCGTCGAGAGCATCCTGACCAGCGCTGCCGAGAAACGCGCCAGACTCGATGAACTGCCCCGCCGCGAGACCTATGTCATTCCGCCCTTGTGGCAGGAGACCCGCGAGGACCGCCAGAAGGCCATCCGCCGCCTGCTGGATGCCGCGCTGGACATCGTCACCGATGCCCCCATCGTCGAAATGCAGGACAAGCTCGCCGGACACCGCCGCACGATCGCGGAATTGCGCGACCAGATCTCGGCCCAGCGCGAGCGGCGCATGCGCGCGCCAGAAGGCGGGTTCATGCCCGGCGTGCTGACGGACACCCAGGCCACGATCGATTCCAACATCAAGGATCTGCAAGCCCGCATCAAGAGCAACGAGAAAGCCATCGGCGCCATAAAGAAGGACATCCGCGCGGCGCTGCTGAAAGCGGGGGTGCACATCAGTGAGCAGCAGCTCGACCTGCTCCTCGACAGTGTCCTGGGGACCGACATCGTCAAGCTGGTGACGGCATTTCAGGCCGCCCGCGGCATCGACGAGCGGCTCGGCGAACTGCTGACCCAGTCGAACGAGGATACCAAGGCCGCACGGCGCTATTTCGCCATGCATGCCGCCCTGTTCGCCATGATCGTCCACGCTCATGACACGCTGATCGAGAAGATCGATGCGGATTATGTCGCCAAGCTGCACGCCATTCTCGACGACCTTGCCCGCGCGCGCTCGAACAGCCGCCGCCTTCTGGGCGAACGGAACCGTCCCGACCAGAAGCGCGTGCTGGAGGCCAACGTCAAGGCGCAGAACCTGTCGAAGAAGGCGGCGCTCTTCTATCGCGACTATCTGCTGACACAGCGCCGCCAGCTCATCAATGCCCGGGATCGCACGCTGCGCGATCTGGAGATTGCCGACAACACCTTCGAGACGGTGGAGGCAAGCTTCCAGTTGCAGGCGCTGATGGAAAATGCGCGCACATCGTTCGAGGCGCTGCGGAAGCTCGATGCGCCGGGCTTCGAGAGGGTGTTCAAGAACGAGGCGCTGCGCAAGGAGTTCGAAAGCCTGACGCAGAGGCTGCGGCCCACATCGTAAAGACGCGGCGAGCGGCCGCGGCCGCCTCCGGGATTACTCATCCCGCGGCCCGGCTCATGCCTTCGGCTGCCCGTCGTCGCGGCGCACGAATTTCATCGCGCCCGGCACGCGTGTCAGCCGCGCGACCGCGTCGATATAGGCAATGAGCGACTCCGCCTCGACATACATCGGATTGCGCTGGCCGGTCTCGCGCATCAACTCGCACACCCGCAGGCGGCATTCGCGCAACGAGTCGAGCACCGGCTTGTAATCGAATACGTCCGGCGACGGATGAGCAAACATGTCCGGCTTGTCTCGACCTTTGGCGTTCATGGGTGCGGCTCCGATGTTCTTGGTCTGTTCGTATCCCGGATTGGCACGCCCGTCAAGTTCGGAAATGCGGAATTCGCGACGGATCCCGCGGGCTGGGCGCGGTGGCTTTAAGACTTGCGTTTGCCCGGCAGATCGGCGATGCGAAAGGCGGTATGCGAATTTGTGGGGAGCCGGGGACAGGCCGTTGAGTGTGACCGACACGAACGCGGGGGCTTCCCGCCTCAGCTTTGCACCGCTGGCGCGATCGCTCGCCGCGCTGACCGGGTGGCGCCGGGCCGCCGCGAGTTTTGCGGCAGGCGCGCTCTCCACACTGACGCTGGCGCCGTACCATCTCTGGTCGCTGGGCTTTCTCACGCTCACCGCCTTTGTCTGGATTCTGGACGGGATCGCCGCAGAACGGACGGCCGCCGCGCCGCGCGCGCATCTGTGGCGCGCTGCCGCCATCGGATGGTGGTTCGGGTTCGGCTATTTCCTCGCGGGGCTTTACTGGATCGGTTTCGCCTTCATGGTCGAGGCCGACAAATTTGCCTGGCTGATGCCTTTTGCCCTGGCGATCCTGACCGCCGGGTTCGCGCTGTATTATGCCGCCGCGGCGGCCGCGGCGATGGCTCTGTGGAGCGGGGGGGCGGGACGCATCTTCGCGCTGGCGGCGGCGATGTTTGCGGCGGAATGGCTGCGTGGCCACCTTCTGACCGGCTTTCCCTGGAATCTCTGGGGATACGCTCCGGCGGGCAACGATGCACTGGCGCAGACGGCGTCGCTCTGGGGCATCTACGGCCTGACCTTTCTGGCGCTTCTGATTTTTGCCAGTCCGGCCGCGCTCGCCAGCCCCGCGGGTAAAGGGCACAGGCGGCGCTGGGTCTTACCCGCGCTGTGCATCGGCCTCCTGGCGGCGGGCTGGGTCTGGGGCGCTTACCGCCTCGGCACGGCGGAGACGCGGGCTTATCCAGGGATCCGCCTGCGCGTCGTGCAGGGCAACATCCCCCAGGCCGAGAAATGGAAGCCCGAGAACCGCCGGTGGATTTTCGAACGCATGCTGACGCTGAGCCGAAGCGGGTCAGGCGGCCCCGGCGTATCTGCGAACACGACGCATCTCATCTGGCCGGAATCCTCGATGCCGCTCCTGTTCATGCTGAACGGCAAGATCGCCTTCAACGAGGTGAGGGATGCGTTGGCGGGTCTCGTCGGCAGTGGCGGGACCTTAATCCTGGGCGCCGAGCGTGCCGAAAGCGCGAATAAGGAGCAAGGCCGGTACACGATCGACGAGTTGTATAACAGCCTGTTCGTGCTGGGGCGTGGGGCGCGCGTCCTCGGTGTCTATGACAAGCTGCATCTCGTCCCCTTCGGTGAATATTTGCCCTTCGAAAAGATGTTGGGGGCGATGGGCATCACGCAGCTCACCAACGTCAAGTCGAGCTTCGGCACCGCCGGCAGGCGCAACCTCGTGACGGTTCCCGGCACGCCGTCCTTTTCGCCCCTGATCTGCTATGAGGCGATCTTCCCCGGCGGCGTGCATGAAGACGGCGGGCGCCCGGCGTGGCTCGTCAATCTCACCAATGACGCCTGGTTCGGCACGTCCACTGGCCCCTATCAGCACCTGCATCAGGCGCGGCTGCGTGCGATCGAGGAGGGCCTGCCGCTGGTGCGCGCCGCCAATACGGGTGTCTCCGCTGTTGTAGACCCCTATGGCCGGACCGTCGCCAGCCTGCCACTGAACACCAAGGGCGCCATCGACGCCGCCCTCCCCGCGGGGCTCCGTCCTACGCTTTTTGCGAGTTGGGGGGAAATCTCACTATTCGTGGTGGCGCTTCTGGCTTTCATATTGTATAGAGTTGTAATCACAGTTGAGTGATCGTAAAAAAATCAAGCATCGCGAGTACACTCGTGCGTTCCAAGATGGCGCAACTATCGTTATAGTGGCAAGAGCGCGGGTAACTACAATTACAAGTTGTATTACTAAGCGCTTGACGTGCGAGGCGTTGGGGGATTACAACCGCGCATTGCAGAGGATTCACGAGTTGCATTGTGCGTTGTATCTGCGAAAGCAATTGGGCACAGATTGGGACCTATGACAAGCGACGACATGGCACCGGGGGTTGAGGAAAGGCTGGCGTCTCCAGGCCGGAAACCGAATCCTATGGATGTGCATGTGGGCAGCCGCGTCCGGTTGCGCCGCATGGTGATTGGAATGAGCCAGGAAAAGCTTGGCGAGCGGATGGGGCTGACGTTTCAGCAGATCCAGAAATACGAGAAAGGCACGAACCGGATCGGCGCCAGCCGCCTGTTCCAGCTCTCGCAGATCCTGGACGTCCCCGTGCAGTTCTTTTTCGAGGATGCGCCGGTCAGCGTGGGCGCCCGCGGCGCGGCCATGGCGGCCGGTTTCGCGGAATCGAAAACGGAAGCTTTTCTTCTCGATTTTCTCAACAGCCGTGATGGCTTGGAACTTAACCGCGCCTTCGTTAAGATCACCGATCCCAAGGTGCGCAAGCGGGTCGTAGAACTCGTCCGCGCGCTCAGCGACGAAGTCGGTGCAGGCGTCGGTTCGCCGCAGTCGGTTGACTAGCGCGGATTTTTGGCTTTGCTTTTCCTCCTGAAGGCGGTTGCGTTCCGCTTTCAGGGGAAATATTAAGCTGCACAAACTTCATACCAATCATCAACAACGGCAAAAGGGGGTACCTAAGTGTCTCGCGCCCAATATCTTTTCACGAGCGAATCTGTTTCGGAAGGCCACCCGGACAAGGTTTGCGATCGGATTTCCGACGCCATCGTGGATCTCTATCTCGGCGCGGACCCCTATTCGCGCGTCGCCTGCGAGACCCTGTCGACCACCAACCGCATCGTCATGGCGGGCGAAGTCCGCGGGCCGTCGTCTATCACCCACGAGATGATCGAAGCGGCGGCGCGCGATGCCGTCAAACAGATCGGTTACGAGCAGGCCGGCTTCCACTGGAAACACCTGGATTTCCAGAATTACCTGCATGAGCAGTCGGTGGACATCGCGCGCGGTGTCGATGCCGCGGGTGAGAAGGATGAAGGGGCGGGCGATCAGGGCATCATGTTCGGTTACGCCTGCACCGAGACAGAGACTTTCATGCCCGCGCCGATCCATTACTCTCACCGGATCTTGCACGAGATGGCCAAGGCGAGGCATGCGGGCACAGTCCCCGAGCTGGGACCGGACGCCAAGAGCCAAGTGACGCTGCTTTACGAAAACGGCAAGCCGGTGCGCGCGACTTCGGTGGTCGTGTCCACGCAGCACAGCGAGGATGCAAGCCAGGAAGCCATCCGCCGGATCGTGCGCGAATTCGTGGAGAACATCCTGCCGAAGGGATGGATGCCGCCGGAAAACGAACTCTACGTCAATCCGACCGGCCGTTTCGTCGTCGGCGGTCCTGACGGGGACGCCGGTCTGACCGGCCGCAAGATCATCGTGGACACCTATGGCGGTGCGGCGCCCCACGGCGGTGGCGCGTTCTCGGGCAAGGATCCGACGAAAGTGGACCGCTCGGCCGCGTACGCGGCGCGCTATCTGGCCAAGAATGTCGTTGCGGCAGGGCTGGCCGACAAATGCTCGCTGCAGCTTTCCTACGCGATCGGCGTCTCCAAGCCCCTGTCGCTCTATGTCGATCTTTACGGCACCGGCCGGGTCGCCGAAGATAAGCTGGAAAAGGCGCTGGGCGAAGTGATGAATCTCAGCCCGCGCGGTATCCGCGAGCATCTCAAGCTGAACCGGCCGATCTATCAGCGCACGGCGGCCTATGGCCATTTCGGCCGCGAGCCGGACGCCGACGGCGGCTTCTCCTGGGAGAAGGTCGATCTGGTCGATGCCATCAAGGCGGCGCTGACCTGAGGCGCTATCCAGGCATTCGGCGGTGCGCCGCCGTTTCCTTCAAGGCATGGTCAATCAGCGCGTTGGCGATGGTCATGCGCTGGTTGGCCTCTTCGCGCCAGGACGGCGGCACGCGGTCGGGGTGATTTGAGCGGGCGAAATCGCGGCGGATGCGGTGGAGTTCGGCGCGGGTCAGTCCGGGACGCAGCCGCAGTTCCGCGGCCACCGCGTCCCTGTCGCAGCTCCAGCGGGGCCGGGGCAGTTCGCGGCGGCATTTCGCCCGGCCAGGCATCGGCTCTTCCGCCCCGCCTGCCGATGGCGGCGTATCGCCGTAAAGCGTGGCGAGCCGGTCCAGCGGCACATACGAACCCGTGGTTGCCATGCGGTCGAAGGCGTACTGCACGGGATCGGAACTGCGCCACGGGCCGTCGGCGGCCCCGGGCATGGACGCGGCGGGACATGCACAGTCGTCCCCGACGCCGCATTCCTCCAGCAATTCCAGATGGGTCCGGAAGTTGCTGAGGCGCAAAGGCTTGATGCAGAACATCGCGCGTTCCCACTGTCGCGCCGCCCGCCCGCCGCGGACGGCCTCGACACCGCGCGCTTTTTACGCGGCCGTGGTTAACACGGAGTCAATTTTTTCCTTCAAAACCGGGGCGCTGAACGGCTTGATCAGATAGTTGCTGACCCCCGCCTTCTGCGCCGCCAGAACATTCTCCGGCTTGGACTCCGCCGTAACCAGGATGAACGGCGTCTTCGCCGTCGCCTCTTCGGCGCGCACGTGCTTCAGGAGATCGAACCCGGTCATCGGCTCCATGTTCCAGTCGGAGATGATCAGACCGTAGGATTTTTCTTTGATCTTCTGCAGCGCTTCCTCGCCGTTGGACGCGTCGTCAACGTTTTCGTACCCGATCTGTTTCAGCAACTTCCTGAGGATGCGAACCATCGTGTTGTAATCGTCCACCACGAGGATCGGCATGTTCGGATCAGTTGTCATTCATCTCTCCTTCGCATTGGCAGACCGTCCCGTCCTCAAGAAAGCGCCTTTCGCCGAAGCTTCCCCGGCTCGCTTGTCCAGGACCGTCACGCCAGAAACATCTCCGTATCGCCGCTGCAACGCTCCGCCGCGGCTGTCGCGCGCCCGATTAAGGGCACGGCCGCTTGTGCGGGGCTGTCAGCTCTGTGCGGCCGGCAAAAACCACGGCTGCTCCCCCGTTTTCCCTTCGCTTTGCGCACGTAAGAGTTCCTAAATGCATCCGGCGTATACCACAAGTGTAGGTTGAGCTGGTTGATAATCCTCTACCGTGGATAATGAATTTGGCAGGCCGGAAACTGAGGCGGTGGGATCCGGATGCGATACGCGGACGCGGGCAGGGGTTGAAATCGGACGGACCGATGCCAGGGGCGCAAATGGCATCTGTCCCGGACTTCGACAGCTTCGCGAAAGTGACGGGTGGCAATCAGCTATGATTGCTCGGGGCTGACCAGGAGGTATAGCGAATGCCAAATCCCATCCGTGTATTGGTGGTGGACGATTCGGCGTTCATGCGCGGCGCCTTGGCGCGAAGTATCGAGACCGATCCGCGTTTCAAAGTCATCGACACCGCAAGCGATGGGAAGATGGGCGTGGAGAAAGCGCTGCGCCTGAAGCCCGACGTCGTCACCCTGGACGTCGAAATGCCGGTCATGAACGGCATCGAGGCTTTGAAGGCCATCGTTTCGCGAAGCACCATCCCCGTCGTGATGGTCAGCGCGGTGACCGACTCGGGTGCGAAAATCACCATGGATGCGCTGGAACTCGGCGCGGTGGATTTCATCCCCAAGGCCAAGGGTGCGGAGCTGATCCACGAAAAACTTATGGCCGCTGTTGCTGCCAATCCCGCCCGCCGGGGCATGGCGATGCGCCAGCAGGTCAAGGTGATGGCCAAGGCCCAGGAGGAGGCGCGTTCCAGGTTCAAGATCACGCCGCCTCCGCTGCCCGGTGCGCGGCCAGGAACCGTGCCTCCGGCGAACCGCAAACCGGGTGAAGCGGCGCAGCCCCGGCCCTCCGCCGCGGCTCCCGGTGCGCAGCAGGAAATCTCCTACACCCGCGTTCCGGCAAAAATCGTGGTTATCGGCTCAAGCACGGGCGGACCGCAGGCGCTGCAGCAGGTGATCAAGCAGCTTCCTCCCAACCTGCCCGTGCCAGTGGTGATCGCGCAGCACATGCCCGCGCAGTTCACGCTGGCGCTGGCGAAACGGCTCGACGAAATCTGTCCACCGAAGGTGGTGGAGGCGAGGGACGGCGAGCCGCTCGTTCCCGGCACCGTCTACATCGGCCCCGGAGGTATGCATCTGCGCGTCACCCAGCACGAGCTGAAGGTGGCCGAGAGCAAGGGGGAGAGCCTGTACAAGCCGAGCGTCGATGTCCTCGCCGGGAGCGCGCTGAACGCGTTCGGCAAGAATGTGCTGGGTATCATGCTGACAGGCATGGGCAATGACGGGGCGCAGGAATTCACCAAGCTGCACAGAATAGGCGCCTACAACGTCGTTCAGGACCAGATGACCTGCGTGGTGTACGGCATGCCGCGCGCCGTGGCCGATGCGGGGGCGGCTGACGAAGTCCTTCCCGTGGAGCGCATCGGCGCACGAATACGCGCGGCTTTCGGCCTGTAGCGGACGGTAAAACGCCGGAAAGCCTGTCCGGTCATGCCGCCATGCTGTAGCGCATCAGCGCGCGCCTCAACGGTCCCGACACGGCCAGGGCCGCCAGCCCGGCGCCGCGTGCGACCTGCAGCGGCAGGAAGCCGGATGTCAGCGTCCGGCCGAGGAAATCGACCGCCAGCGTGCGTACCCACACATCGGCCAGCCGCGCGCGCTCGTAAGACGAAAGCGCCGTCTGCGCACCCGGATCGGTTTTCGACTGGCTCGCCGCGCGCACCAGATCGTCGATATCGCGAATGCCCAGGTTGAGCCCTTGCGCGCCGATCGGCGGCATGACATGCGCGGCATGGCTGATGAAGGCGATGCGTTCGCCGACGAGGCGCCTGGCGATGAGTCCGGCGAGCGGATAGGCGCCGCGCGCGCTGACCTCGACGATATCGCCCATCAACCCGTCGAGCCGTCCGGCGATTTCGGCCGCCAGGCTCTCATCGGTGAGCGCGGCAAGGCGTGCCGCTTCGGCGGGCTTCACCGTCCAGATGAGTGCCGACCAGTCGCCGGGCAGCGGCACGACCGTGAACGGCCCGCTCGGACAATGGAACTCGGTGCAGGTCTCCTGATGCGGCCGCGTATGGCGGAAATTGCAGACGACCGCGGTCTGTTCATAGGACCAGCTGCGCACGCCGACGCCCGCCGCCTCGCGGCATAGCGAATGGATGCCATCGGCGCCGACTACCAGCTTGGCCTCCAGCCGGGCACCCTCGGCGAGCGTAAGCCGCACCGACGCATAGCCCGGCACGATCGCCGTGACGCCGGACGTAGGAATGAAACCGTCGCCCAGCGCCTCGAAGAGCACGCCCAGGAGCGCCATGTTGGGGATGTTATAGCCGAATGCCTTTTCCCCCACCTCGCTGGCGTGAAAGGCGAGGTCGGGCGCGCGGAACAGCCGTCCCGTGCGGTCGACGAGGTTGAGCGAGGCGAGGGGCGCGGCGGCAGGCGCCATCTTGTCCCACAATCCCAGGCTTTCGAGATAGTGGACCGAGCCCATCAGGAATGCGGTGGTGCGCATGTCGGGCTGTTCCGGCTTCGGTGCCGGGCCGGTGCAGGCCACCTTGAACCCGGCCTGTTGCAGCGCCAGCGCCGCCGTGAGACCGGCTGGCCCCGCCCCCACGACCACCACGTCGAAGTGGCGAACATCATTCTCCATAACCCGCCTCCTCAGCGGCAAGCCGGATCTCTTCCGGCCGCAGTGCTCTCCAATGATAACGCAGCGGCTTCAATCTACCAGGAACCGCGGCGTCGGCGTAGCGCCCCGGAGTGTGGCACTTCGCTCCCGGCTTCCTCCGCCGCCAGCCGCGCGATCAGCCCGGCGCCCGCGCGCAGCATGTCCCAGCCGCACCTGACCGGCGGGCCGCTGCCCTCGACCTGTTCGGCGGTCAGCGCGGGGATGTGGACGAACCCCGCCAGTGGCGGGTGCTTCATGCGGCGAACATGGGTGAGCGTTTCATAGAATACGGCGTTGCAAAGGTAGCGGCCCGCGTCGGACGACACGCCGGCGGCAATGCCCGACAGCCGCAGGCGCTGCGCCACCCTTTCAGCCGGGATCGGCGCTTCCAGAACGGGGGCGGCGCCGCGGCGGACGCGGTTATCCATCGGCTGAGCGTTGGCCTGATCGGCGCGGGCGCTGGTCTGATTGACGGCGCGCTTCTCGATCAAGAAGCCTCTGGCACCCGCCGATACCCCGAAATGCACGATGGCGTGCGGCCTGGCCGCCTCGATCAGACGGCGCGCTTCGGCTGCCGCCCGCCGCCATTCGACGGGCAGGACTGCGGCGAACACCTGTGCGCGGCGCGGCGCCGCTTCCGCGAGATATTGGACCAGCGCGCCGGAGACGTTGAACGGCACGCCGGGAAACGGGCCGAAGCCGGTTACCGCAATCCGTATGCCGTGTTTGAGCCTTCGCATGTCCTGCCACCCGTCGATGGTTAACCAATCCTTTCGCGATGATCATACACGCGGATCGTACGGATGGCATAGCCCGAGGCGGCGCCATAGAAAACGGGCATGAAGCCCGCCTCCCAGCCCACATCCTCGCCTCCGGCCGACGCCGCGCTGCCGCTCATGGAAATGGGGGCGTATGAGGCGCTCTGGGACCGGCCCGGCGCGACGTTCAAGACCGTCTCCGAGCGCATCGCGGCTTCACCATCTGGCCGCGCCGCCGGTCTCGTTTCGGCCGCCACGGCGGAAGCCTGCAGCCAGGAGATCGAGGACCGCATCGCCCGTGCCGGCCTGACCGATGTGGGGGTGCGCCTCTACGGCACGCCGGACTACCCGGCCAAGCTCTGCGACGCGCGCTATCCACTGCGCGCCTTCTACTATCGTGGCGACTGGAGCCTCGTTTCCACGCCTTCGGTTGCGGTCGTCGGCGCGCGCGAGTTGTGCGAAAAGGGGGCGGCGCGGACGCGGCGGCTCGTGCGCTGTCTGGTGGAGGATGGCTTTACGATCGTCTCCGGTCTCGCGGCGGGCACGGACGGTGTCGCTCACCGCACCGCGATCGCGATGGGCGGACGCACCATAGCCGTGCTGGGCACTCCGATCACCGAGGTCTACCCCCGCGCGCATCGCGACCTGCAGCAGGAGATCGCCGAGCGCTTTCTCGTCATCTCGCAGGTGCCCATCATCTATTATGGCCGGAATGACTATCGCACCAACCGGCGTTTCTTTCCGGAGCGAAATATCACTATGTCGGCTCTTACCGATGCTTCGATCATCGCGGCTATCGGCCGGTCGAATGGCACATTCATCCAGTCAAAGGCCGCGCTGGACCAGGGGCGCCCCTTGTTTCTTCTCAACAACTGCTTCCTCAAGGTAGATATCGACTGGCCGCATCGCTTCACCCGGCGGGGTGCCGTGCGCGCCTGTGATTACGGCGACATACGCGGACGGCTCATCGGAGGCGATCGCTGAACGGGGCGTTCCCTCGCAATTCCCACTTACACAGAAACGGCAATTGAGGGGCCAGGAAGCCCTGTATCAGGGGGCAGAAATGGCGCACCCCGCGGCGTTCTGGCCGCGCGGTTTGCATGCCAGCCGGCGAGGGGGCAAGGGAGAAAAAAGGAGCAGGCGGGCTCGGGGGGAGCCCGGCCGCCGAGGGGGGGAAGCGGCCATGGGGCGACAGCTTTTTGCGCAGAACGTATCACCAGGCTGCGCGCCAGCTTCATGCGGGGGTACGACCCGCCTGCTCTCATCAATCCCGGGGCGGGTTGCGGCACCGCATCCGGGCATCTCGAACGCTGACGATTACAGGATCAGACTGCGTCCTCGTTCTGTGTCCGTTCTAAAACAGGACGATCCTGCCGTCAACTAAAATTTGGCACAAAACAGGAACATACGCATTCGCGCGTATAAACCCATGTGCGCAACCGTGAGTAGCGGCGGCGTTGGCCGCGCCGGGCGTGAGCCTCCCTGTAATTGTTTACCCGACTCTTTCCTTGCACCCTCGAACGCGTTGGCCCAACATTGTGGAAAATTGGGAGGTTTCGCCGTGTCCGTCATGGCGGGAGAGGGGAGAACATACCGGCGCAGACTGCTCGCGCTGACGGCTGCCGTTGCCGGGTGCGTCCTGGCGCTGTGGCCGATTTCGCGGTGGGCGGAGACGCGCGCGCTCACCGAATTGAAGGAACGGAGCCGGCACGTCCTCAGTCTGGTCACCGAGAATCTGCGCGGCGGTCTGGCCAAGCATGAGAGCACCCCATCGCTCCTGGCGCATAACCCCGCTCTCGTGCGCGTGCTGACGGGCAGCGCCGGCGACGCGGACATCCGCAGCCTCAACGAGAAACTGGCCTATCTCTGCGGTGTGACGGGCGCGCTGGATATCTACGTGATGAATGTCGAGGGGACCACGGTTGCCGCGAGCAACTGGACGCTGCCCCGCAGTTTCGTTGGCCACAATTTCAGCTACCGGCCCTATTTTCGGGACGCGATGAAGGGCGGGCCTAGCCGCTATTTCGCTCTCGGTACGACCTCCAAGAAGCGCGGCTACTATTTCGCCCATCCGGTGAAGGATCGCGGTGCGATCGTCGGAGTTGTCGTCGCCAAGCTCGATGTCGCGGCGATGGAAAAGGCTTGGCGGACGCGGGAGCTCGAAATTCGCGTCGTCGATGAAGACGGCGTCATCTTCATGAGCAGCAATCCGGACTGGGTTCTGAAGACGGTCCGGCCGCTCTCGCCTGAAGCCACGCGGCGTATCGAGGAGGATCACCGCTATGACGGCCATGAACTGACGCCGCTCAAATCGGTGCCCCGCTCCGCCGGCGCCGAACTCGGGACCATCGTCTCGATCTCGGACCACAGCACGGGCCCCCGGCGGTCCAGGCCGGCAACCGATTTTCTCGTTCAGAAGACCGCGATGCCGGAAGCGGGCTGGACGGTGCAGATCCTCGCCCGTACCGGCGCCATTTCGTCCTACGTCAATGCTGTGTGCGCCCTCTTCCTGGTCACGATGACGGCGCTTCTCCTTGCCGCGGCCTACTTTCTGGAGCGGCGCAGACGTCTCAGGAACCGCCTCGCGCTTCAGGAGAGCATCCGTGCCGAACTGGAGGCCCGCGTCGCCGAACGCACCGAGGATCTGATGGCCGCCAACACGGCGCTGCGCTGCGAGGTGGCGGAGCGGCGGCGCGCGGAAGCGGAGCTTTTGCGCACGCAGTCCGAATTGGTGCATGCGGGCAAGCTGGCCGCGCTCGGGCAGATGGCGGCCGGTCTCAGCCATGAACTCAATCAGCCGCTGGCGGCGATCCGGTCGTACGCGGAGAACGGTCAGGTGTTCCTCGAACGCGGTCGGCGCGACACGGTGAAAAGCAATCTCTCCGCTATCGCCGAACTGACCGAGCGCATGGCGCGCATCATCCGCCATCTGCGCACCTACGCGCGCAAGGAGCCCATGGCGCTGCACCCGGCGGCGGCGGGGCGCGCGATCCGGGAGGCGGTCGCGCTCCTCAATGCACGGCTGACGGCGGCGGACATCAGCGTCCATCTCGATCTGCCGGAGGAGGAAATCTTCATCATCGGGGGCGATGTGCGCCTGCAGCAGGTGTTCGTCAACCTGTTCGCGAACGCCATCGACGCCATGGAGCCGGCCCCGCGCCGCGAGCTTCACGTCCGTATGCGGCGCGAGCGCGAGGCGGTCCTTGTCATCGTGCGCGACACCGGTTGCGGGATTGAGACCGACCTTCTCGGCAGCGTGTTCGACCCCTTCTTCACCACCAAGGAGGTCGGCGACGGGCTGGGGCTCGGCCTGTCCATAACCTACGGCATTATCAGGCAGTTCCGCGGCACGATCGAAGCGCGGAATCACGAGGATGGCGGCGCGGTATTCGAGCTGCGGCTGATGGTGGCCGAAGCCGGGACAGAGGCAGCCGCATGACGACGGAAATCCTTCTCGTCGAGGACGAGCCGCACTTGCGAGCGGCGACGGTCCAGGGGTTGGAACTCGCCGGTTTCAACGTCACGGGGCTCTCCGATGCAGAGGAGGCGCTCACGCGCGTCGGCCAGAACTGGCGGGGCATCGTCATTTCCGACATCAAGATGCCGCGCATGTCCGGCCTGGACCTGATGGCGCGCGTGCTCGAAATCGACCCGGAAATCCCCATCATCCTGGTGACCGGCCATGGCGACATCCCCATGGCCGTGGAGGCGATCCGTTCGGGCGCCTATGACTTCATCGAGAAGCCGTTTGCGGCGGAAATCCTCGTCGATGCCGCCTCGCGCGCTGCGGAAAAGCGGCGGCTGGTGATGGAGAACAGGTCGCTGCGCGCCGCGCTCGCCAACAAGTCCGGCCTGGAGCGGGTCATCATTGGCAAGACGGCCGTGATCCAGCGGCTGCGGGACCAGGTGCTGGCCTTCGCCGCCAGCGACGCCGACGTGCTCATTCTCGGCGAGACGGGGACCGGCAAGGAACTGGTCGCGCGCAGCCTGCATGGCGACAGCCCCAGGGCCGGCGGGCGTTTCGTGCCGCTCAACTGCGGCGCGCTGCCCGAGGCGGTGATCGAGAGCGAGCTGTTCGGCCACGAGGCGGGCGCGTTCACCGGCGCGACCAAGGCACGCGTCGGCAAGCTGGAATATGCCGATGGCGGCACGCTGTTTCTCGACGAGATCGAGAGTATGCCGCTCAACCTGCAGATCAAGCTGTTGCGCGTGCTCCAGGATCGCGTCGTCGTCCGGCTCGGCTCGAATACCGAGCAGCAGATCGATGTCCGCGTGATCACGGCGACCAAGGAAGATCTGCGTCAGGCCGCTTCGGCGGGCACCTTCCGCGAGGATCTCTATTACCGGCTCAATGTGCTGACGCTCAGCATTCCGCCCTTGCGCGACCGGCGCGAGGATATCCCCGCGCTGTTCCAGCATTTCGTCAATGCCGCCGCCCAGCGCTTCAAGCAGGAGCCGCCGCCTTTGACCGCCGGCCTGACCGCCGAGCTTCTGACCCATGCCTGGCCGGGCAACGTTCGCGAACTGCAGAATACCGCCACGCGGTTCGCCCTCGGTCTCGGCCTCGAAATCGACGGCCGCACGCGGCGCGTGCCCGACCACGATCGCCTGCCGATGCCGCTTGCCGAGCAGCTGGCGGCGGTGGAGCGCCAGATCATTGCCGAGACGCTGGAGCGCACCGGCTACTGCTTGAAAGCCGCCTATGAGGCGCTGGGGATTTCGCGCAAGACGCTCTACGACAAGATGAAACGCCATGGCCTGGGCGATCCGGACCGCGGCGGGGCTTGAGCGAATTGCCGCAGCCGGCGCCGCAAACCCATGTTATTCCATAAAAAACGGCTGTCCGGAGCGGCGTCCGCCGTCCCGCGCGGTGTTATCCTCAGCATTTCAAAGCATAAGTACGCGATCCCGCACCATTATCGACCAAGGTTAGGTTGCAGGGCGCGGAGCGGGCGGACATAATGCCCCCAATTTGCGCCGTCGGAAAATAGGGAGGATGGCATGACCGACGAGAAAGTTTATTCGGTGCCCGGTGCTTGGGCGGGTTCAGCTTATGTTGACGCTGCGAAATATGAAGAGATGTATCAGACGAGCGTCAGCGATCCGGACGCCTTCTGGGGCGAGCACGGCAAGCGGGTCGACTGGATCAAGCCGTATACGAAGGTGAAGAACACCTCCTACGCGCCGGGCAATGTCTCGATCAAATGGTTCGAGGACGGTACGCTGAATGTCTGCGCCAACTGCGTGGACCGCCATCTCCCCAGCCGCGCCGATCAGGTCGCCCTGATCTGGGAAGGCGACGATCCGTCGATGGACGTCAAGATCACCTACGCGCAGCTTCACGAGAAGGTCTGCCGCTTCGCCAATGTGCTGAAGAAGCTCGGCGCGAAGAAGGGCGACCGCATCACCATCTACATGCCGATGATCCCGGAAGCGGCCTACGCCATGCTGGCCTGCGCGCGCATCGGCGCCATTCACTCCGTGGTGTTCGGCGGCTTCTCGCCGGATAGCCTCGCCGGGCGCATCCAGGACTGCGATTCCAACATCGTAATCACGGCGGATGATGGCGTGCGCGGCGGCCGCAAGATCCCGCTGAAGGCCAACACCGATCAGGCGGTCGAGAAGTGTCCGACGGTCGAGAAGGTGCTCGTCATCAAGCGCACCAACGGCGAGGTAGGCTGGAAGCCGGGCCGCGATCACTGGTACGACGAAGAGGCGGCCACCGTCTCCGCCGACTGCCCGCCCGAGGAAATGAGCGCGGAAGACCCGCTGTTCATTCTCTACACCTCCGGCTCGACCGGCAAGCCCAAGGGCGTGCTGCACACGTCCGGCGGCTATCTGGTCTACGTCGCCATGACGCATCAGTACATCTTCGACTACAAGGAAGGAGATGTGTTCTGGTGCACGGCGGACGTCGGCTGGGTCACGGGCCACAGCTACATCGTCTACGGGCCGCTCGCCAACGGCGCCACATCGCTGATTTTCGAGGGCGTGCCGAACTACCCGTCTGCTTCGCGCTTCTGGGACGTCGTGGACAAGCACAACGTCAACATCTTCTACACCGCGCCGACCGCCATCCGCGCGCTGATGGGGGCGGGCGACGAGCATGTGAAGAAGACCAGCCGCCGCTCGCTCAAGCTTCTGGGCACGGTGGGCGAGCCGATCAATCCGGAGGCGTGGGAGTGGTATTACAACGTCGTCGGCGAGCAGCGTTGCCCGATCGTCGATACGTGGTGGCAGACCGAGACCGGCGGCGTCCTCATCACGCCGCTGCCGGGCGCGATCGCCACGAAGCCCGGTTCGGCGACGAAGCCGTTCTTCGGCGTCAAGCCCGCCGTGGTTGACCCTGAGGGTAAGATCCTCGAAGGCGCGGCGAGCGGCAATCTCGTCATCCTCGATTCCTGGCCGGGGCAGATGCGCTCCGTGTTCCGCGATCACGCGCGTTTCGAGCAGACCTATTTCTCGACATATAGCAACATGTACTTCACCGGCGACGGCTGCCGGCGCGACGAAGACGGCTTCTACTGGATCACGGGGCGCGTGGACGACGTGATCAACGTGTCCGGCCATCGCATGGGCACGGCCGAGGTGGAATCCGCGCTCGTCGCCCATCCGAAAGTGGCCGAGGCAGCCTGTGTCGGCTATCCGCACAGCCTCAAAGGGCAGGGCATCTATGTCTATGTCACGCTGATGGCGGGTGAGGAGCAGAGCGATGCTCTGCGCGCCGAGCTGCGCGACTGGGTGCGCAAGGAAATCGGGCCGATCGCCGCGCCGGATCTCCTTCAGTTCGCACCCGGCCTGCCGAAGACGCGGTCCGGCAAGATCATGCGCCGCATCCTGCGCAAGATCGCCGAGGACGATTTCTCCAATCTGGGGGACATCTCCACGCTGGCCGAACCGGCGGTGGTGCAGGATCTGATCGACCACCGCATGAACCGCCAGGAAGGCTGAGCGGCCCGCGCGCGGAACGCTGATCACGTCGTGGCCGGACTTGATCCGGCCATGGCGGGGATCATGCTTCCTGAGGCGCGCAAATCAGCGCGGCTTCGTGCCGTCCTTGCGCTCGCTTCCGCCGATGGCCCTGATGAAGCGGATGACCAGCCACACCGGCACGACGATCACGGCGCCGAGCAGGAAATAGCGGAATGCCGCCTCGATCCAGCCGCGACCGAATTCGTAAAGGGTCTGTATCAGGTCGGGAATGACGCGCAGCAGGTCGTGGGGCAGGATCCCCAATGCGGTCAGCACGATGCCGACAACGATGGAGATGATCACGAGCCGGAGGATTGCCGCCACCGGATTGCCGCCAAAAAATGTCTCCATTGGACCTGCCTGCCTTTTGAGCCGGATCGGATACGTGCCATTCATTTGGCTGGAACAGGCGGCGCAGTCAATGGCCTGTCTGCAACTGGCCGCCGCTGCCGCCAGGTTTCACCAGGACTCGCCACACCGAGACGCGGTAGCCGTCCGGCTTCCAGTAATGGTTTCGCCAGGGGATCGAGATCGTGACGGATTTCGACAGCGCTGCCGCGGTGACCTCCGGCCGGAGGAACTGTCTGGCCGCCTTCTCGATCTTTTGTGAGCCATCCCACACATAGATGGTGTCGGCGGGGGCGTCACGCTTCACGGGCGGCGCATAGGGCTGCTGCCCGGCCAGTTCCGCCTGTGCCTCGGGGAAGAAGAGCTTCAGATTGCCTCCGAGTTCGAAGTCATAGACGACGATCCGCCCGCGCGTGAAACCCGCCTTGCGGATGCCGTCCGCCAGCTCGGCATAGGGGATGCCCCAGCGGCAGATCTGGCAAACCGGTTCGAGAACGTACATGTTCGCCAGCCGCGCGAAATAGGCGAAGATCGCCACCGACACCGCCATGATCACGAAGCGTCGGACCTCCCGAGCGCCGCGCGCGGCGTTGCGCGCCTGCGCCGTCAGCCAGATGGAAGTGATGAGGAACAACGGCATCAGGGCGTGTACGGGATAGCGGTTGATGCCCAGCGCAAGCCCCGCCGCGATCAAGACCGCAATGTTCAAAAGCGTAAGATGCAGGATGAGCTGCTCGTAATCCGGCTCGGTGGTGCGGTTCGGCGTGATGCGCACCGTGCGGCGGATGTTGCCGATCATCCGGGGGAATAGCAGCGGATAGATCATCAGCAGGGGCGACAGATACATGATTGGTTCGCTGAAGGCGCGGCGCACGCCGAGCAGCATGGCATACCAGTGTCCGCGGCGGTGATCGACCCATGCCGGCGTGATCGAGTCCAGCCCTCCGGGCATGCTCAGCAGCCAGACGAGATGCGGCCCGGCGATCAACGCGGCCACGGCCGCCGCCACGGCCATGCGCCGGTTGAGGACCACGCGGCGAAGCGACGGTTGCAGGCACGCTGCCGCAATGAGCGCGCCGAGATAGACCCAGACCATCGTCACCGTCAGCAGGGCGAACCCGGCCACCAGCCCGAAGACCGCGTAATCGGTGAGCCGCCGCCCGTCAGCCAGCCGCAGCACCGCCCAGAACAGCGCCGCAACCGCGCACATGGCGCCGACCGCGTGCGTGAAGCCCTCATGAAAGCGCCAGCTTATCTGGTAGATCAGCGCCAGGGCTTCGACCGACAGAAACGCCCACAGGCTGTCGCCCTTCATCACGCGGCGGGCGGCGAGGAAGATGAAGCCGCAGGTGGCCGTCAGTACACCGTATTTGAGCAGTTGGAAGCGCAGCGCGCCCGGACCGAAAAGCTGGCCGAGGCCCCAGAGCAGCCAGTCATACAGCGGCGGCTGGCCGGGCCGGTAGCCCAGGCTGAGCGTCTGCGCGAAGATGACGTCGAGCGGGTCGTCCTCGCCGAGATTGGCCGAGGCGATGAGCCGCGCGGCGATGTGGAACGCCGAGTACAGGAGAACCGCGAGGATGACGCCGCCCAGGCTGTAGAGCGTGCCGGTCTTCGTCCGCGTTTCCGTCAGGTTTGCCGTGCGCTCAAGCACGAAATCGTTCCCCCGTGCCGTTCCGGCGTGTGCCGTCGCCAGACGTTCCCCCGCATACGCCGCGCCGCGATGTTTCGCGCTTTACGCGGCATTGTTCAAGTCCGATTTTTCAGTGGTCCATGCCCCTGGTGGGGCCAGCCGGCGGCTATTGCCTGCGGGTGATGAGCATGCAGCTCACATTCTTCGTCTTCAGAAGCTCGCAGGTGGCCTGGCCTTCCGCCTTTTCATACGGTCCGGCAACTATCTTGTAGAGCGTGCCGCCTTCCCTGGTCGGTACGATATAGACTTCCGGCGAGCGGCCGTTGAGATCGGCACCATAACGCTTCGCGATGCGGTTGACCTCGTGGATGGCGCTCCGTTCGCTCAGGAGCGCTGCGAACTGGATCGCGAAGGAGCCCGTCGGCTCGACGGAAGCCGCCTCGGTGGCCGGGCTCGTGGCGTTGGTAGCCAGACGCGTGGAACGAACCGACGTTCTTGCCGCAGTCGATGGACCGGCCGCCGGATGGCTGTTCGCCGTGGGGCGCTCCTGGTGAACCACGGCCATGACGGGGCGCTGCGGCCGCTCTTGTTTTTTTGCAGGCTTTGATGAACCGAACAGGTTGGAGAAGAAGCCCGATCCCTCGCTGTTGCTCTCCCGCCGCGCTGTGGAACGGCCGCGCGATCCGGCTGCCGCCGCCCGCTTCTCGCCGGCCTGCGTGACGCCGAGACTGGCTTGAACGCGAAGACGGCCCTGTTCCGCCGCCTTTTTATCCGAGCCCGAAAGTCCCTGCATCCAGACCGCCTGATTGTAGTCCGCCAGCGCGAACGCCGTTCTGCCGAGCTTCTCGTTGGACTGCGCCCGCATCAGGAGCGCCTTTGCGGCCAGATCCGTTGAAACCTTGTTGGAGGAGAGCGCCGCAGTGATGATCTCGACCGCCCGGACATAGGCGCCATTCTGCATCATCTTGCTGGCTTGAGTGAGGGCAGGCGTAATATCGCCGGCCCACACGACGCCTGTCGCCACGAAGACACACGCGAGCGCAAAAAGAAACATGCGGAGGGAAGGCAGCCTTGTCATAACGCCGGCGCACTCTTTCCAAAAGACTAGGCGAATTCCAACATTCTCCTGCTGTCAGGTCAAGCACGGGAATTCGACAATATGGTGTCGAAGGCCATTTTTTTACGTTTATCTCCAGCGGATGCCCGTTCGAATGCTATTCGACCGTCACCGATTTCGCCAGATTGCGCGGTTGATCGACGTCCGTCCCCATGAGCACCGCCGTGTGGTAAGCGAGAAGCTGCACGGGGAGCGCATAGAGGATCGGTGTGACAAAAGGATGCGCCTCCGGCAGTCTGATGTCCGCCGTCATCTCCGTGCCCGGCGATCCCGCGTTCTCGCTGCTGATGAGAATGATTTGTCCGCCGCGCGCGGCCACCTCCTGCATGTTGGAGACGGTCTTTTCATAGAGCTGGTCGTGCGGCGCCACGACGATCACGGGCACGGTCTCGTCGATCAGGGCGATGGGGCCGTGCTTCAGTTCGCCCGCGGCGTAGCCCTCGGCGTGAATGTAGGAGATTTCCTTGAGCTTCAGCGCGCCCTCCAGCGCGATCGGAAAGTGAACGCCGCGTCCGAGATAGAGCACGTCGGTGGCATGCGACAGCATATGCGCGAGGTTGACGAACTGCTCTTCGCTCCGCAGAACGCCGTTCATCAGGCGCGGAACCTGGACGAGCGCTCCCACCATCTCCGCTTCCTGCGCAGCCGTGAGCGCGCCGCGCGCGCGTCCCACCGCAATGGCCAGACAGGCCAGCACCGCAAGCTGGCAGGTGAAAGCCTTGGTCGAGGCGACTCCGATCTCCGGACCGGCCAGGGTCGGCAGCACGGTGTCGGATTCCCGTGCGATCGTCGAATGCGGCACGTTGACGATGGAAACCACGTGTTGGCCATGCTCACGGCAATAGCGCAGACCAGCGAGCGTGTCGGCCGTCTCACCCGACTGCGAGATGAACAGCGCCAGCCCGTTCTCGGGGAGCGGAGCCTCGCGATAGCGGAACTCGGAGGCGACGTCGATCTCGACGGGAAGGCGGGCGTAATGCTCGAACCAGTATTTCGCGACCAGCCCCGCGTAGAAGGCGGTGCCACACGCCGAGATGGTCAGGCGCTGCAGCCGGGTGAAGTCCACATCCATGGCAGGCAGCACGATGCGCTGGTCGCCGAAATGGACGTAGTGACCGAGCGTGCGGCTGATGACGTCGGGCTGTTCATGGATTTCCTTGGCCATGAAATGGCGGTGGCTGCCCTTGTCCACCAGGAGCGCCGAGGCTTGTATGCGCTGGACCGGGCGCGCGACCTGCCCCCCGCTTTCGTTGCGGATGACGGCTCCGGCGCGCGTCAGCACCGCCCAGTCGCCCTCTTCCAGATAGGTCACGCTTTCGGTGAAGGGCGCGAGCGCCAGAGCGTCCGAGCCGAGATACATCTCTCCCTTGCCAAAGCCGACCGCCAGCGGGCTGCCGCGCCGCGCGCCGATGAGCAGATCGTCATGGCCCGCAAACAGGATGGCCAGCGCGAAGGCGCCTTTGAGCTGACGGAGGGTTTCCGCGACTGCCGTCTCGGGGTCGGCGCCGCGGGCGAGCGCTTCGGTGAGGAGTTTGGGGACGATCTCCGAATCCGTGTCGGACTCGAAGGTTACGCCGCGTTCCTGGAGTCCGGCGCGCAGCTCATGGAAGTTCTCGATGATGCCGTTGTGAACCACGGCGACGCGGTCGGTGGCGTGGGGATGGGCATTGCGCTCGTTCGGTTCGCCATGCGTGGCCCAGCGCGTGTGACCGATGCCGCTGGTGCCGGAGAGCGGCGCCTCGGCCAATCGCTTTTCCAGGTTGCGCAGCTTGCCTTGCGCGCGGCGCCGAACGATCCGGCCGTCTTCCAGCGTGGCGATGCCTGCCGAATCATAGCCGCGATATTCGAGCCGCTTCAGCGCATCGACGAGCGCCTCCGCCACGGGCTCTTTGCCCAGGATGCCGATGATTCCGCACATATCGCCCCACTTCCCTTAGCCCGGAACGCCGCTCCGGTCCTGCGTCGCACAGCCCAGAATTAGGCCCGGCACGATGCGATGCCAAATCAAAGCGAATTACAGACTGTTGCAGTGCCGCAATGCCGCGCGTAACCCTGCCGCCGAAAATTTTGCGCATTTATGAACGAATGTGTAAAAAACCTTGAAACAGGGGATCGCCACGGTCAGCTTTTGATTTTTGCAGCGCAATGCCTTCCGATCTGGCATAAGTGCGCCGCAACAAGGAACTGGGAACCTGGAAGCGGCAGCCGCCGTCAACTTAAGAAGGCAGTGTTTCCCGGTCTGCAGGTACCGCATGCTGTTCAGACGCCGAAGGGCACCCACTCTGTCCGAACGTATCCGTGTGTCGCTTTGGCCGCGGCGCAACTGGCGTCGTTCCGTGCGATATATTCTGCTGCGGATCAAACGCTTGCCGTTTTCCTCGCATCGGATCGCGCTTGGCTGCGCGGTGGGCATCTTTGCCATCTTTCCCCCCTTTCTCGGTGCGCAGCTCATCATGTGCGCCGCGTTCGCCTGGATGCTGCGTGCCAGCGTCCTGGCCGCGTTCCTGGCGTCCTTCGCGGGCAATCCGCTGACTTACCCTTTGATCTGGTTTTCCACCTACCGTGTCGGCCAGGTCATGCTCGCCGATACCGGCAGCTTTCGCCTCGCGGAATTGCAGAACAGGGCAACGTCGCTCGGCGAAGCGTTCCAGGAAGCCTCGCCGCGTGCGGTTGTCTTTGCGCTGGAGGCATTATGGCCTATCCTTAAGCCGATGGTGGTCGGTTCGCTGCCGCTTGGCGGCATCGCCGCGGTGATGACGTATGCCGGGGTCTGGTGGCTGATCAGCATTTCCCGCGCGGCGCGGCAGCGGCTCCGGCTGAGCACCGCTCCGCTTTCAGCGTGAGGTTTGAGACACGTCGTCATGCGTCCTTTGCGTCTTGGTGTGAATATCGACCATGTGGCCACGATCCGGAATGCCCGCGGTGGCAGGCATCCTGATCCTCTGCGTGCCGCCGAACTGGCGGTCGACGCCGGGGCCGACGGCATCACGGCGCATCTGCGCGAGGACCGGCGTCATATCTCGGATGACGATATCGCCCGGCTCAAGATGCGGCTGACACGGCCGCTGAACCTGGAAATGGCCGTGACCGCCGAGATGCTGGCCATTGCGCTGCAGCACCGCCCGCATGCCTGCTGCCTCGTCCCCGAGCGGCGCCAGGAGCTGACCACTGAGGGCGGGCTGGACGTGGTCCGGCAGCACAACAGCATGTGCGAATACGTTGCCAGGCTGCGGGACGGCGGTATCCGCGTTTCGCTGTTCATCGACCCGGACCCGGCGCAGATCGAAGCCGCGCGCGATGTGGGGGGCGATGTCGTGGAATTGCACACCGGCGCCTATTGCGAAGCCGCGCTGGATGGCGATGACGCGCGCCGGAAGGCGGAACTCCGGCGCCTCGTCGACGGCGCGTCGCTGGCGGACGGTTTCGGCCTCGAAGTGCACGCCGGACATGGCCTGACTTTCGAGACAGTGGGGCCGGTTGCGGAAATTCCGCAGATCGTGGAACTCAACATCGGCCATTTTCTGGTTGGTGAGGCGATCTTCTCTGGCCTGCATTCCGCGGTGAGCCGTATGAAATCGCTCATGGAGCGTGCCCGGACGGCCGCGGCGGGGATCCGGAGCGCGTGACCATGATCCTGGGGCTTGGCAACGATACTGTGGACATCCGGCGCATCGAGCGCTCGATCGAGCGCTATGGCGAGCGCTTCCTCAACCGTATCTTTACCGAGATGGAAAGGGCGAAGTCCGACCGGCGCAGGGCGCGCGCTGCTTCTTACGCCAAGCGATTCGCCGCTAAGGAAGCCTGCTCCAAGGCTTTGGGCACCGGCATGAGCATGGGCGTCTTCTTCCACGACATGGGCGTCGAGAACGAACCGTCCGGCCGGCCCGTTCTGCGCCTGACCGGTGGTGCCGCGGCGAGGCTCGCCGAATTGACACCGCAAGCGCACCGGGCGGAGATTCATCTCTCCATCACCGACGATTTTCCCTTGGCGCAAGCTATTGTGATCATTTCGGCCGTCCCTGAATAGTGCCGCAATGTCGTTTTTAGTTTGCACACCTTTCCGGGTAAGCCTATTTGACGTCGTGAGTTGATGAATGCCGCCCGGGATCGGGGATGTCGGAGCGAGCCTGACAGAGTTAAGGACGAAGCTATGAGCAGCGAGGCGAACGCGAAAACAAAGACGAAGGAGAGCGGGGGCCTCAAGGACTCGCTGCGCGTCATCGTTCACGCGCTGATTCTGGCGGTCTTCGTCCGCGTGTTTCTGTACCAGCCCTTCAACATTCCCTCGGGGTCGATGATCCCGACGCTTCTCATCGGCGACTTCCTGTTCGTCTCGAAGTTCAGCTACGGTTACAGTAAATATTCCTTCCCCTGGAGCCCCAACCTGTTCAGCGGGCGCGTCCTGGCATCCGATCCCAAGCGTGGCGATGTGGTTGTTTTCAAGCTGCCGCGCGACAATTCGACGGACTACATCAAGCGTCTGATCGGTCTGCCGGGCGACAAGATCCAGATGATCGACGGCATATTGCATATCAACGGCAAGCCCGTGAAGCGCCGCCGCATCGAGGATTTCGTGATGACCGGGGGGGCGGGCCGTGAGAAGCGCGTGCCCCGCTATGTCGAGACGCTGCCCAACGGCGTGAGTTATCAGACGCTCGATCTGGTGCAGGGTTCGAGAGCGGATACGACTGAAGTCTTCACGGTTCCGCCGGGGCACTATTTCATGATGGGCGACAATCGCGACAATTCGACCGACAGCCGTTTCATGGGATATGGCGGCGTCGGGTTCGTCCCCGCGGAAAACCTGATCGGCCGCGCCGTTATCCTCTTCTTCTCGATCGACGAATCGGCGACCCTGTTCGAATTCTGGCGCTGGCCGTTTGAAATCCGGTACAGCCGCCTCATCAACCTCATACACTAACGCACGTGCCGCGCCAGAGCCTGAAAACACTGCAGGACCGTATCGGCTATCACTTCGGCAGCGCCAGGTTGCTGAAAGAGGCGTTGACGCATGCCAGTGCCGCGTATGGCCAGCAGAACGTCGTGGATTACGAACGGCTGGAGTTTCTGGGCGATCGCGTGCTCGGGCTGGCCATCGCCGAGCATCTGTACCGGGTTTTTCCCGATGCGCCCGAAGGCGATCTGGCGCGGCGCTTCAACAATCTGGTGCGCAAGGAAGCCTGCGCGGCGGTCGCGGAGGAACTCGACCTCGGCATGTTCCTCATCCTTGGTGACAGCGAGGCGGTTGCGGGCGGACGGCGCAAGCGAACCATTCTCGCCGATGTCTGCGAGGCGCTGCTGGGGGCGATCTATCTCGATGGCGGCTGGGAACCGGCGCGGCGATTCGTCGAGGCGCATTGGGCGCCGCGTGTGGCGAGCGCGGGCGCCGTGCCGGTCGATGCCAAGACGGCGCTTCAGGAATGGGTGCAGGGTCAGGGCAGGACGAAGCTGCCGCGCTATGTGCTGGTGGGGAATACCGGACCGGATCATGCGCCGAGCTTCGTTTATGAGGTGCGCGTGGATGGACTGGAGCCCGCGAGTGGTACCGGCCCGTCACGGCGTGCGGCGGAACAGGCGGCAGCGGCGGCGCTGCTGACGCGCGAAGGCGTATGGAAGGCGGCGGATGACTGACACCCCGGTATTGGAGACCTGCTGTGGCTTCGTCGGCATCATCGGCGCGCCGAACGCGGGCAAATCCACGCTGACCAACGCGCTCGTCGGCATCAAGGTCTCGATCGTCTCGCACAAGGTGCAAACCACGCGCACCCAGATCCGCGGCATCGCCATGCACGGTGCGAGCCAGGTCATTCTCGTGGATACGCCAGGCATTTTCCGCCCCAAGCGGCGGCTCGACCGGGCCATGGTCGAAGCGGCCTGGGGCGGAGCGCGCGAGGCCGATGCGGTCGTGGTGCTTGTCGATGCGGCGAAGGGGCTCGATGACGAGGCGGCGGCGCTGATCAAAGCTTCGTGCGATCTCAAGGCGCCTTGCGTGCTGGCGCTGAACAAGATCGATCGCACACCCAAGCCGAAACTCCTGGCGCTGGCGGCCGAGGCGGCGACTGTCCGCCCGTTTGAGCGCGTGTTCATGATTTCCGCTGCGAATGGCGAGGGCGTGGAGGATTTGAAGACGTGGCTCTCGGAAACCGTGCCGCCGGGGCCGTGGCTCTACCCCGCTGACCAGATTACCGACGCGCCCCAGCGTCATTGGGCGGCGGAAGTGACGCGCGAAAAGCTGTTCGAGCGCCTCCACGACGAACTGCCCTACGCCTCCACGGTGGAGACCACCGGCTGGAAGACGATGAAGGATGGCAGCACGCGCATCGAGCAGACGGTTTACGTCGAGCGCGACGGCCAGAAGAAGATCGTGCTTGGCGCGGGCGGCGCGACCATCAAGGCGATTTCCATGGCTGCGCGCGAGGAGCTGGCCGAGGCGCTGGGCGGCAGGGTGCACCTGTTCCTGTTCGTCAAGGTTCGCGAGCGCTGGGGCGAGGACCCCGAGCGCTTCCGCGAGATGCGGCTCGAGTTTCCGAAAGAGTAGTACAGCCCGCGAGCCAAGTTCGCACACCATTCGCCGCGCGCGCTCATGCGAACTCGCCTCGGGCTGTACTAGTGGCCCGATTCATTCAAACTGGGGATAGAGGCGCTTCAGCTTGATACGGGCATCGGCGGTTGTGAAGCGCCAGTTGGCCTTGGTGTGTTTGGCGTTGCGTTCCTCCTCCCACGCAGCAACCTCCTTGGTGAGCGTGTCTTTGTCAGGAATACGCCGGTCGAGGCATTGGCTGGACAGCACGCCCAGCTCGGTTTCGGCCATGTTCAGCCAACTGCCGTGTTTTGGCGTGTAATGCCACTCGAAGCGCTCGGCCAGCCGCCGCGCCTCCGCAGGCGGGAAGGCTTCGTACAGCGAGGCTTTGGCGTGCGTGTTCAAATTGTCCTGCACCAGAATGATCT
>JBNKIW010000013.1:0-89201 GCA_050290865.1 Rhodomicrobiaceae bacterium
ATTAGCGCGGACACGAGAGGAAGAGCAAAAGTTGCGACTTTGACAGGTGACATGTTCGTTATCCTTCTATCGACTGCAAGTGCCCGTATTGGCTCATGCTGTGGATTTCGATCCAGCGTGGAGCGAAGTTACATTGGTCACGCGACTGTGTTGGTACTTGTCGAAGCGCTCACCTGTCGGTGATGCGGCGGCTGCTCCGTGCCGCCGGAGCCCTAACCCGAAATTGCGACTGCGCGCTGCAGATAGCGAAGGTCGGAAAGCTGTCTGGCCAGGAAGCGGGCAACATCCGCTCGGGCGATCTTCAGCGTCAGTTTCCGTTCGCTCGGCTTGAAGTCTTCATTGAACGCTTCGGTGGGGGGGCCTTCGGTGAACGCGCCGGGCCGCACGATGGTCCAGTTCAGGCCGCTCACGCGAACGAGCTTTTCCTGCAGCTCATGATCCAGAAACACCGGCCGCCGCTTTGAACATTTCGGCGGCTGTCATGTGAGAGCTGTTGAGGAGTCGCGAGAACCGCACCTCGCATCAATTGCCGATTTCGATATCGAAGACGTGGATCTTCTCGGGCGGCTTGTTCTCCCAGGGGCGGTGCCAGACGAGGACGAGGCGGGCCGTCCCGAGCTGTTGCGGCGACACCAGCCAGGAGTGCGTCACCGGGGCGCCGATGACCGGCTTGCCGTTCTTGGATGGCGGAGGCGAGGTGCCAAGGTCTTCCACGGCCATGAGGCTGAGCCCGCTGCTCGCCGCTTTGTCGATCGTCCATTGATAGCCGGTCGAAGGATTGGCGGGCAGCGTGATCTCGAACGGCATGTCCAGGATGGCCTTTTTGTGGGTCTCGCTCCTTTCCTGGGCCACCAGGCCGGATGGGATCAACAGTACGGCCAGCGCGAGCGCCACTTTGCGCAATATCACTGCGTATCTCCCTCGCGGGGCCGCTGCCGCGCCATGGCGACAGGCGGCACCAATGGTGAAACGGGTGTTCTCAGGTTTCGGGGCTGGCATCCGCGCGGGCTTCCGGCTCCGGCTTGACGTCGGTCACCTTCAGGTTCGTGAACTGCCAGACGTCGGGTTTTTCCGGCGCGGACGCGGCGAAGATGCCCGTGACGGACGGTCCCTCGGGCGCCTGGGCGCGGAACCGGGTCACTTCCTTGCCGTTGATATGCACGGCGACCGTCTGACCGCGCAGGGTCACGCGCAGCCGGTTCGGCTGGTTCGGCCCCTTCTTGATGGCGTCGCTCTCCGTCCAGGCGATCACGTCGGGCGCCCACCGGCCGGACATGAAGCGGTTGACCTGGAAGTAGCCGTTCGACGCGACATTCAGGACATAATAATTGCTGTTGTCCTGCGCCCAGAAGATCAGCCCGCCTGCGCCGCGCGTCGGGTCGGCCGTCTCCAGCAGCGTCGCGGTCACGCAGATGTCGGCATCCTCGAAGGCGAAGCCGGTTTCGAGCTGCCATTGGCTCATATTGGCGGCCGGCCTGATGATCGCCCTGCCGTCCTTGATCTGAACGCGCTTGCTCGGCTTGCCCCAGATCGGATCGCGGCTCTTGAACTCCTCCTGGAACAGGATCCTGTTCCCTTCGCACGCCGCTGCCTGACCGGCAAAGCCCCATTGAGTGACCGCGAGCAACGCGGCAACGATTGTCATCCGAAGCATGGCTGAGCCTCACTGTCGCATAAGTGGAACACGCCGAGGCACCCTTTGCCGCTCACCGGCGCACAACGCCTCGCCCCCTGTGTACGCTGCCTTTGGTTTCAATATCGCAATGAGGCACGGAAAAATTGTAGCGATGGTCGTGGCTGGACGGACCCGCTGGGCGAACTCAACGCCGTGATCCTGATAATTACGATTTTAAATGTATTGTATATATAAGTTGCCAAGTAGCAACTAGCACATCATAAAGCTCGGGCGGATCTACTCAAGCGTCAAGCAATGTGCGTGTATCGCTTAGTTGATATTAGGATTTTTTTCACACAACCACGTCGAATCAGCTAGGCCTCTCATGGGGATGCCACCTCAAATACTGAGGAGGCGACGCGCCATATGAGCGCGTTCCGGGGGATTACGATAAGAGGCTTGGATAGCTATGACGAAAATCGGGACCACAATGAAAATGCTGCATGTCGCCTTCCTGGCCTGCGCAGCCGCCGCGCTCATGAACAGCGCCGCGCTCGCGGGGGGGGAGGACGTTGTCAGCCTGAAGGACATGCCGGCGCCCGTATCAACGCCGAAGGAGGACCGCAAGATCTCGGCGAGCGCCGGCGCGACAACGGACTATGTGTTTCGCGGCGTGTCGCAGAACGTCAACGATCCGTCGGTGAACGCCGCCCTCACTATCTCGTACAAGATGTTCTACATCGGTGTGTCGGCGGAGGCGGTCAGCCCGGAGGTGACCTGTAACGGCTGTGCGATGGAAGCCGATGTCATCGGGGGCTTCAAGCCCTCGTACCGCGGCTGGGATTTTGATTTCGGCTTCATCTATTACGGGTATCCCAATCAGGTCGACAACGGCAATCCGGCGGTCGACTTCTTCGAACTCAAGGCGTCGGTCAGCCGTGCGCTCTTCCCCAAGGTTCTGACGCTGACCGGCACGGTCTTCTGGTCACCGGACTACACCAACGAGTCCGGATCGGCATGGACGGTGGAAGGAACGGTGGCGCTGACCCCGCCGTGCTGTGGCGGCTTCACGATCAGCGGTACGGTCGCCTATCTCGAGACCGAGGATGACGAGCTCAACTTCTCGGTCTACAGCGGCATCGGCAGCGCTCATTACAGCTACTGGAATGTCGGAATCTTCAAGACCTTCCACGAGCACTATACGTTCGACCTGCGGTATTGGGGCACCGATATCGACACGGCCGCCCCGGCTCATTTCATCGCGGGCGACCGCATTGTCGGGACGTTCACGTTCAGTTACTGACCGGGGAAGCCCGGTTCCTCTCAGGGGGAAAGGCCAGCTTCGCGGCTGGCCTTTCTCGTCTGCTAACAGCACACTGTTGCCTTGCTGACTGTCACCTTGCTTCAGTAGCAATATCTGCGCCACCTTTTCCGGCAATAGCGCGGGCCATGGTAACGGCGGCAGTTCCAATAGCAGCTGTCGTAGTCGGGCTCGTAATAGTCGTCGTATAAATAGGGCCCCGCGATCAGCGGCGCCGCCCACCAGATACCGCCGCCACGGCGGGAACGGCGATGATGACGGCGACGATGCTTGCGGACCTTGCTCCAGCCGCGGCGATACTTCTTGCTGAACTTGCGGCGACCATAGAATTTCGGCGCGCGGCGTACTCGGTGACTGCCGAAAGACTTCCTGCCACCGCCACGACGATAGGAATGCCCGCGTTTCTTCACCAGCAGGACGCCCTCTGCCGCGGGCCCCGCCAGCAACGATCTGGCCGCCTCACCGCCAGCCGCCAGGGTATTCATGGCAGCTTCCGCCGCCGTCGCCTGCCCACCGGACAGGAAGGCAAAGGCCGCAACGGCGGCCAGAAAAATCAGGCTTCTGATCTGAGACATTGCTTGTGTCCTTTTGCGATTGGACAAGCTGTAACAGCGCCGCTTCCCGGACCGTCCCGCGAGCGCTGCACCCCCACAGCAGCATGGCACCATGGAGGAATTGCGGAAGTCTCCGCATGGGACGGGCAATAATTATGGATTAGTCCAACGAAATGGCAACTCACGAAGTGTATCGATGTGTCGAAGCGGGAGCTTCGCGTTCCAAAAACGAACGTGTGGAGCATGATGACGCAGCGTCGCCCTCTTTGCGCCGCTGTCCTGTCTGGAGCCGTTCTGCGGCGATCGAACGAAAAGCCACGGCGGGAAAAAGGGTCCAAGGAGAGTTGCGATGGCAATCGATGATGTCGAGGCGCAAGGGGATCGGCCGGGGGAATGGAGCACGCGATTCTCGCCACGGCGGGGCGGCGCCGCGACGGCGGACGCGGAGGGCGAGCGTGTCTGGCGCAGACTGGCGCTCGGCATCGAACGCCTGGGGCTGACCTCGCTGCGATTTCCTGTCCCCGCCGCGTTGCTTGCCGCCATCTTATGCGTGGCCGCGGCCTTCGGCGTCGCGCGCATCAAGGTGGACGACTCCCTCAGTCAGCTCTTCCGTTCCGGCTCGCAGGAGTTCAAGCAGTATGAGGAGGTCACGCGCCGCTTCCCCTCCAGCGAATTCGACGTGCTGATCGTCATCGAGGGCGGGCGGCTTCTGGAGCGCGGCTCCGTCGAGAAGCTGCGCGATCTCGTGACCGACCTGCAGCTCATCGATGGTACGCGCGGTGTCATTTCGATGTTTTCGGCGCGCCGCCCGCCCGAGGAGGGCAAGCTGCCCGGTCCGCTGTTCCCGGCCGAACTGCCCGAGGGCGCCGATTACAAGCGCCTCATTGACAGCGTGATGACCAACGAAATCATCCGCGGCAAGCTGCTCTCGGCAGACGGCGAACTGGCCCTGGCGGTGCTGGCGCTCGATCCTGCCATGGCGACGGGCAGCGCTCTCCATCCCACCGTTCGCGAAATCCGCACCTCGGTCGCCGCGATGCTGTCCGGCAGCGGCCTGAAGGCGGAGCTGTCCGGCGTGCCGGTGATGCAGCTCGAAATCCGCGAGGCGCTGGAGCGCGACCGGCTGCTCTATAACGCCATCGGTTTCGCTGCCGGATGCTTCATTGCCATTCTCTTCTTTCGCCGCGTCTCGTTCATGATCGTTGCCGCCGGGCCGCCGCTGATGGCCATTCTCCTGGCGCTGGGAACGCTCGGCTGGCTCGATTTCCGGCTGAACATCTTCCTCAACGTCATGACACCGCTGATCATGGTGATCAGCTTCGCCGACAGCATGCAGCTCACCTTCGCCGCGCGCGACCGGCTGATCGCGGGCGAGGACAAATATACCGCCTTCCGCAACGCCATTTTCGTGGTCGGGCCGGCCTGTGTGCTGACCCATGCGACGGCGGCCCTGTCTTTCGTGGCGCTGCTGTTCTCGTCCTCCGACCTCATCCGCACTTTCGGACAAGCGGGCATCATCTCCACACTCATCGCGCTGGTCGCCGTTCTGACGCTCCTGCCCCTTCTCGGCGTGCTCTTGGTCCGGCGCGAATCCGCCTTCGTGGCCAAGATCAAGGGGGCGGATGCGGCCGTCGATATGCTGCGCGGCTTTTGCGCGTGGATCGCGGCGCGCATGGTCCGGCGGCCCGGGCTCTACAGCGCCGTCAGCCTGGCCTGCGTCGGCTTGTTCGCGGTCATTTACGCGGGGCTGGAGCCCCGATACCGGCTCGCCGATCAGGCGCCCGACCGCCAGCAGGCCGTGGCCGCCAGCCAGCGCCTCGATGCCAAGTTGACGGGCTCGAACCCTATCGACATCCTGATCGAATTTCCGAAGGGCGCTTCGCTCTACGCGCCCGAGACGCTCGGAGCGATTGCCGCCGCTCACGCCATTCTCGAACGTCAGGCCGGCGTCGGCAATGTCTGGTCGCTGGAAACGCTGCGGCGCTGGCTGGTCGAAAAGGCGGGTCGCTCGGATCTCGCCACGCTGAGGCAATATGTCGATGTCCTGCCCGCGCATCTCCGCCAGCGCTTCGTCGCCGCCGGGGGGGACTCGGTCGTGGTGACGGGGCGCATCCCGGATGTCGACGCCAGCGAGCTGCTGCCCGTCGTGGAGGCGCTCGATCAGTCGCTCGCCGCGGTGCGGGCGAGGTATCCGGGCTACAAGCTGTCGGTCACCGGGCTGTCGGCCATCGCCGCCCGCAACAGCGCCAACATGATCGGACGGCTGAATCAGGCGCTCACCGTGGAAATCGTGCTCGTCGCCGCATTTGTCGGGCTGATGTTCCGCTCCCTCGTCGTCATGCTGGCGGCCATTCTACCCGGGATTTTTCCCATCCTGGTGTCCGGCGATCTTTTATGGCTGACCGGCAACGGCCTGCAATTCGCGTCCATCGTGGCGCTGACCGTGTCCTTCGGGCTGGGACTCAGCGCGACCATCCATTTCATCAACCGGCTGCGGCTCGAAGACCGTCCCGGCGACCCGCCCGGCCTGGCGGTGGAGCGTGCCACCGTGCTTGTCGGTCCGGCGCTGATCCTCACCTCGCTCGTGCTGGCCTGCGGGCTGGCGGTGACGGTGTTCTCCGACCTGCCGTCGCTCAGGCTGTTCGGCTGGCTGAGCGCATTCGCCATGATCGCCGCGCTGGTTGCCGATCTCCTGATTCTGCGGCCGACGATGATGTTTTTGCGCAGACTGGCCGGGCAGTTCGCCGTGCAATTCCGCGGGTAGGAGCGGCGCGCGCCTTCTCTTCGCCCGAAAGGCGGGCTCGAATGGCGGGGATCCTGCGTCTCACCCCGGAAGTCCCGCCATCCATGCTCGACACGCCTCCCCGCCACCTCGAACGCGCGCCGCGCCGCGCGCCAGCCCGTCACCGTCCCGGGGCGGAAACCAGTGCGGCTGCGCAGTGGCGGCCGTTGCGCCGGTTTATTGCCGCGGAGAGAGCCCTCGGCGCCCGCATGGCGCGCGGACGCGCCACCGCCGCTTTCTACGAATTCATCCGTTTCGGCATGAAGCAGGCATGGGCATGCCTGTTCGGCGGTATCATGGTTGCGCTTCTGCTCGGTTCACATTTCTTCTACCCGCAGGGCGCCTGGCTCGCGCGCTACGACTTCCTCCTCGTGGCCGCGATCGCGGTACAGATCGCGCTCCTTGCATTCCGGCTGGAAACGCCTGCCGAGGCCGCCGTCATCCTCGTCTATCACGTGACCGGAACGGTGATGGAAATCTTCAAGACTTCGGCGGGATCGTGGGTCTATCCGGAGCCGAACGTCCTGCGCATCATGGGTGTGCCGCTGTTTACGGGGTTCATGTATGCCGCTGTCGGCAGCTATATCTTCCGCGCCTGGCGGCTTTTCGACTTCCATTTCACCCGTCACCCGCCTCTTTGGGCGCTGGCGCTCCTGAGCATCGCGATTTACGCGAATTTCTTTACTCATCATTACCTGGCCGATATGCGCTACCTGCTCTTCGCGGCGACGGCGGCGCTGTTCTGGCAAGCGCACATCTACTATTGGCCGTGGCGGGACAGGCGGCAGATGCCGCTGCTGGTGGGCTTCGGTCTCGTGGCACTGTTTATCTGGCTCGCCGAAAATATCGGCACATTCAGCCGCATCTGGCTCTATCCCCATCAGGTCGGCGGGTGGAACTTCGTCGGGGTACCCAAACTCGGCTCGTGGTTTCTACTCATGATCATCAGCTACACGCTGGTCGCCGGGTTCAACCGGCCCGAGGATCTGAAGGACCGGCGCGCATAGACCGTCCCCGTCCCCTTCCGCTTCCTCGTCCATATCCTGCCCGCTCATAAGCCTCGGACAAGACTGCCGGGTTAGCGTGCGCTATCTCCTGGTGGAACGCGGCCTTGACCTGCTGCGAGTCCAGGAAAAAGCGGCTCGTTCTCAAACAATATCCAGGTTGTCATGCGATCTATTCGCCTGCTCGACATTGCATCACAGCACGGTCAATGGCTGTCCACGCGGCAGGCCTTGATCGCAGGCAATGTCGCCAATGCGAATACTCCTGGATACAAGGCGCTGGACGTCGCACCTTTCGCGAAAGTCATGGAAACGATGGGGCTGCAAATGGCGGCGGACCAGCCCGGCCATCTTCGCCCCGACTCGAACGGGCTGCACGGCTTGTCGGGTGTTGGCCGCGCCGCGACCTGGGATGTCTATTACTCCGGCAATGATGTGAGCCTGGAGCAGGAATTGCTCAAATCCGGCGAGGTGAACCGGGCCTACTCGCTCAACACCTCCATCGTGAAGACATTCCATAACATGCTCATCTCCAGCGCCAAGGGAGGTTAGCGGTGCTCGACCCTTTGCAGCTCGCAGTCGCGGCGGCCGCCTCGGGGCTGGAGGCGCAATCGCACCGCGTCCGAATCGTGGCCGAGAATCTGGCGAACCACGATTCGACGGGCAATACGCCCGGGGCGAACCCTTACACGCGCAAAACCATCACCTTCGTCACCGAGCTGGACCGGCAGGCGGGCCTCAGCATGGTGCGCACCGAGCGTATCGGCCTGGACCCGTCGCCCTACAGAATCGAATACGACCCGACCCATCCCGCTGCCGACGCCAACGGCAACGTGAAATATCCCAATGTCAGCATGCTTATCGAACTGGCGGACATGCGTGAAGCCAATCGCTCCTATGAAGCCAACCTCCAGGTCGTCAAGCAGGCACGCGAATTGATCTCCATGACCATTGGACTGCTGCAGGGGTAACTAGACATGCTCGACTCGCTTTCGGCCCTTTCCGCCGCACTCAGCACCCCGGTTCAGAAAACCAAGCCTGCGTCGCCGACGTTCCTCGGGAACGCTGTGCAGACGGCGGGGGCCGACAATGTAACGCCTGGCGATTTCTCCGATATGCTGACGCAGCTCTTCGGCCAGACCACCGACGCGCTCAGCAAGGCGGAAGCCGCGTCCATCGGCGCCATGCAGGGCACGGTCCCCATGCAGGAGGCCGTCATGGCGGTGACCGCGGCGGACCTCTCGCTGCAGACCGCCATCGCCATCCGAGACAAGATCACTGCCGCCTATCTCGAATTCAGCCGCATGACGATATGAGGATCGAACCGTGAGAGCGCTGTCTGTCGCCGCGTCGGGCATGAATGCCCAGGAACTGAATGTGGAGGTGATCGCGAATAACGTCGCGAATATCAACACCACCGCTTACAAGCGCGCGCGTGCGGAATTCACCGATATCCTCTACCAGGTCGACCGCGCGGCGGGCATTCCGAATCGTTCAGATGGCGAGCCGATCCCGGAAGGCGCACGCATCGGCCTCGGCGTGCGGGCCGCCGCCGTGCGCTATCTGCATCAGCAGGGCGTTCTTCTGCAGAGCACCAACAAGCTCGACCTGGCGATCAATGGCCGCGGCTGGTTCCAGATCGAAGGGCCGAATGGCGAGTCGCTCTACACACGGACGGGCACGTTCAACCTGAATTCCACCGGCCAGATTGTGACCATCGACGGCTATGTCGTGCAGCCCGCGATGACGGTTCCGGACGATGCCGTCGAGATCATCGTCAACCAGTCGGGGCAGGTCTATGCCCGCATCGACCAGCAGGTGGATCTGCAGGAACTCGGGCAGCTCACCATGGTGAATTTCATTAACGATGCCGGCCTGGAACCCATCGGCGGCAATCTCTACCGGGAAACGCCCGCCTCCGGCACGGCGACGACCGGGCTGGCGGGCGATCCGGGTTTCGGGGCGATTTACCAGGGCTATCTGGAATCCTCCAATGTCGATCCCGTCAAGGAGATCACCAGGCTGATCGAGGCACAGCGTAACTACGAGATGAACTCCAAGGTCATCCAGGCGGCCGACAGCATGTATGGCACGATGACAAGTATTCGTTAACTCAGACACAATTCCGGTCAGCGCGCGCGCCGGATTTGGGAAACAATAAGGAGAGCGCTGCCGGGCAGTCTGGCGCCGCGCCGTGCCGTTTTCCGCCAGGCAGCGCGAACAGGAAAGAGACCGCCATGGCGTATCGCATACCGTTCCTGCTTGCCCCGCTGATCGCCGCATTCCTGGCAATGACGGCAGCGGCAGAGGCGCAGCGCGCGCCCGTCAAGCTGCCGGTTCCGAAGGTCACGCTCTACCCCGGAGACAAGATCACCGCCGACAGCATCACCATGCAGGCTTTTTACAACGGCGCGGAGCGGCTGCCCGTTGCGAGGACGCGCGCGGCCGTGGTGGGCAAGGTCGCCCGGCGGACACTGATCGCGGGCAAGCCGATCCCGCGTATCGGCGTCCGGGCCGCCAACGTCGTTCAGCAGGGCAGACAGGTGCCGATCGTCTTCTCGTCCGGCGGGCTGGTCATCACCGGCCGGGCGATGGCGCTGCAGTCGGCGGTGCCCGGTGCGTCGCTCAGCCTGCGCGGCGAGAGCGGCACCACCATCCGGGGCACCGTGCAGCCAAACGGAACGGTGAGGGTGGACGGGCCATGACGCGGACCGGTACCGGCCTCTTCAAGATGCTGCGGTGCGCCGCCGCCTTCGTCCTGATGGCGGGGCTGAGCATGGCGACGGTCCCGGCGTCGGGGTCCACGCGCATCAAAGATATCGTGTCCATCGGCGGCGTGCGCGCCAATCAGATCGTCGGTTACGGCCTCGTCATCGGCCTGAACGGCACCGGCGACACACTGCGCAACTCGCCGTTCACCCAGCAGGCGCTGCAGGCCATGCTCGATCGCATGGGCATCAATGTCCGTTCGCTCAAGCCGCGCACGCGCAATGTCGCCGGCGTTATCGTCACCGCGGAGCTGCCCGCCTTCATCGGCCGCGGTTCGCGCATCGACGTCACGGTTTCCTCGCTTGGCGACGCAAGTTCGCTCGTCGGCGGCTCGCTGATCATGACACCGCTGACCGGGCCGGACAGCAAGGTCTATGCCGTGGCGCAGGGCCCCGTGGCCGTCACCGGCTTTACCGCGGCGGGGCAGGGCGAACGCGTGACGCAGAATGTGCCGACCGCTGCCCGTATTCCCAACGGCGCTCTCGTCGAGCGCTCGCCGCCGAGCCGTTTCGGCAAGGGCAAATTCCTGCTCCTCGAACTGCTCAATCCGGATTTCAACACGGCTGTCCGCGTGGCCGACGCCATCAACGCCTACAGCGAGGAGCGCTACGGCACCAGACCGGCACGGGAGCGCGACCTGCGCACCATCACCCTGAAGCGGCCGCGCGGCGTCAGCGCCACGCGGTTCCTGGCGGAGGTTGGCGATCTGATCACGGAGCCGGACGTCCCCGCCCGCGTCGTCGTGGATGAACGCACCGGGACCATCGTCATCGGCCGCGACGTGCAGGTCTCCACGGTCGCCGTGGCGCATGGCAGCCTGACGGTGCGCGTTACCGAGACGCCCCGGGTTTCCCAGCCCAATCCCTTTGCCGAGGGTGAAACGGTGGTCACGCCGGAGACCAAGGTTACCGCGGACGAGACGGGCGGCAACGTCGCCGTCATGAAGGGAACGGACTTGCATATGCTCGTGTCCGGGCTGAACCGCATGGGCCTGAAGCCGTCGAGCATCATCGCCATTCTCCAGGCGATCAAATCGGCGGGCGCACTGCAGGCGGATCTGGTGGTGCAATGATGAGCGGTGTCAGAAAAGCGGAATTTGTGCTCACGGCGCGGTTGGCGCTCGCCGGGGTCTTGGGACTGGCCGTGTGGCTGTTGTTGCCGGGCGCGGCCGCGACCAGACCGATGCATCCCTATCCGCCGACCTGGCGCATCCAGCCCGCGCCGCCGAGATTGCCATCCAAGGCCAGGACGCCGAAAACGAAGAAGCGGAAGGCCAGGCCCTCGGCCTGGGCGGCGGTCGTCGAGCCCGTCACCGCGGGCGCCATCGCCCGGGATACGCCACCACTTCCGGAGCGGAAACCGCCGGAGGACGCGTCGATGCCTGTGGCGGCCGCGGAGACGGGGGGCAGGCACGCCGCCGTGGTCCGGGACGACGCAAAGCCCGAACCGCAGCCCGAAATGCCGATGAACGCCGTCATGGTTACCGGCGAGGTTGACGAGCAGAAGCCGCCACGCACTGCTCCGCCGAAGGACGGCGCGCCCGCCGAGCTGTACTGCCGCAATATCGGCGATGCTGCCGCCGAAGCGCGCTACGCCCGGCAGAAGCAGGAGTTGCAGAAGACCGAGAAGGAGGTGGCCAAGCGCGTCGAAGAGCTGAACGCGAAGATCGCCGAATACCGCCGCTGGATCGCGCGCCGCGACGCGTTCTCCCGCAAGGCGGACGCGGCCGTCGTCAACATCTATGCCAAGATGAAGCCGGATGCCGCCGCGCAACAACTCGCCATTCTTGACGAGGAACTGGCCGCCGCCCTCCTCATGAAGCTGAACCCCCGTGTCTCCAGCGCCGTCATGAACGAAATGGAAAGCAAGCGCGCGGCGCGGCTCGCGGCGATCATCGCGATGTCCACCAAGGGGCCGGGCAACAAGCCGCCCGCAAAGCCGGAGACGAGAACGCAATGATACGGCTCAGGCTGCTCCTCCTGCCCGGCTTGTTCGCCGCTGTTCTGTCGCTCGGGGCCTGCGCCTTCGACCCACGGCTGACGTCGCAGGAACCGGAGCTGACACCGGTCGGCTCGGGCCTCGGTCCGGAAAACGTGCCGGTCATCGGCCTCAAGACGCCGCCGCCGGTCTACCGCTCGGGCAATTCGATCTGGCAGGATACGAGCGCGGATATGTTCCGCGATCCGCGCGCCGCCCGCGTCGGCGATCTGGTGACCGTGAAGATCGCGATCAAGGACAAGGCCACTTTCGACAACAAGAACGAACGGAACCGCTATTCCAAGTCCAGCCTGGACTCGAAATACACCTATGACATCAGCCACGCCGCGACCACGCAGCACCTGCAGGCGCAGGGAGAGGGATCGTTCAAGCCCAAGGCCGACGCCAGGACCGAAACGAAGGCCAAGGGCACCATCGCGCGCGCGGAGACCATCGAGCTGCGCATTGCCGCGGTTGTCACCTGCGTGATGCCGAACGGCAATCTCATCATCTCCGGATCGCAGGAATTGCGGGTCAATTTCGAACTCCGCGAGTTGCGCGTCCAGGGCATAATCCGGCCACGGGATATCGCCGCGGATAATTCCATCGCCTACGACAAGATCGCCGAAGCGCGCATCGGCTACGGCGGCCGCGGGCGCATTATGGAGGTGCAGCAGCCCGCCTGGGGGCAGCAGGTTGTCGATATGATCGCCCCGTGGTGAGTTGAGGGAAAAGAACATGGCGCAAGCGTCAGCCTCTGCCGCCGGTGCGGCGAAGCCTCCCGAGACGGGGGCGGATTCTGCCGCTCCCGCGCAACACGTGCCGGGCGGCATCCCCATCCTGGCTCTGCTGGTCATGACGGTGCTGGCGGCTGGCATGGGCGGATTCTTCGGGACGCTGATCTATCCCGCCCCACCGGTCGAAAAAGTGCACACGCCCGAGCCCCCCGACAGGGCGGGCAAGCCGGGTTTCATCCTCTTGCCTTTGCCGCCGGTGACAACGAATCTCGGGGGCGCCTCCAGAGTGTGGATCCGGCTTGAAGCGACACTGGTCATGCAGGCCGACCTGGGCGAGACGGCCGTTCCGCTCGCCAACAAGATCAGCGAGGACATCGTGGCCTATCTGAGGACCGTGACGCCGGAACAACTGGAAGGGGCCAGCGGGTTTCAACATCTGCGCGAGGATTTGAACGATCGTATTCGTATTCGTTCGGAAGGCAAGGTCACTGACATTTTGATTCAAACTATGATTATCGAATGATCCGGCAATTGTCAGGCGGGGATGGCGGGCCGCGCGGATCGCCGCCGGCCGTCGCAAATGCCTTGCCGTTCAAGCGGAACCGGGGTGCCGGGCGAAGGTGTCGTGTGTCGCGGTGGATCATCCCGCGCGGCTACATTGCCACTGCGCTGGCGGTGTTTGCGCTGATGGTTGCGGGGTTCGCGGGCGGTGCGCTCGCTCAGACGGTCCCCAGCCTGGAGGGCCTCATTCCGCCGGGCGATGGCACCGCGACGGGGAGGATGATTCAGCTCATCGCCGTCATCACCGTGCTGTCGGTGGCGCCGGGCCTTCTGATCATGGTCACCTCCTTTACCCGCTTCGTGGTGGCTCTGTCGTTTCTGCGGGCTGGGCTCGGCCTTCAGACGACACCTGCGAATCTCATTCTCATCAGCCTCGCGCTGTTCATGACCTTTTACGTTATGGCGCCCGTGTTCGACCGCGCTTGGCAGAACGGGGTGAAGCCGCTTCTCGAAAACAAGATCAGTCAGGAGGAGGCGTACACGCGCGTCACCGCGCCGTTCAGGACGTTCATGCGGGCGCAGGTGCGGGACAGGGACCTGAGCCTGTTTGCCGATCTGGCCGAGACGAAGACGCCGCAACCGCAACCGCAACCGCAGGCGGAGAAGGCCGAGAAGGCCGAGAAGGCGGATGTGGTCGAACTGCGCGTGCTCATCCCGGCATTCATGATTTCGGAGTTGCGCCGCGGTTTCGAGATCGGCTTCCTGATCGCGCTGCCCTTTCTGGTCATCGACATGATCGTAGCGACGCTGACCATGTCCATGGGCATGATGATGATGCCGCCGACAATCATTTCGATGCCATTTAAAATCTTATTCTTTATTCTCATCGATGGCTGGAACTTGTTGATCGGAGGTTTAATCCGTTCATATGAGTGATTTTGTGATGGCAACTTAGAAGACGATCAATCCTCTCGCGCTATTACTTCTCCCACGAACGTTCGTGACGACCTCGATGGCAGATTGGACCCGCCCCAGCGCCGGTCCAAAGGCATGACGCCGCGCTGCCACGCCGGCGGACCCGGCATGTCGGACAAATGTCAGGCCACGTTCACGAGAGGGATAGTCAATGCCGAACCCGATGACTGGCACGGCCGTCAGCCGTGCTCCGGTGGAGCCGTATGTGGATTCGCAGGAGACGGTGGTGTATGCGCTTCCGCCCGCCATAGACCATGCCGTCGAGCGGCTGGTTGATGCGGATATGGACGAGGAAACGACGCGGCTGCACGCAATGCAGGTTCAGGCACAGCTTGCGATCCAGGCGCTTAATATCGCCAACACTTCCGCCAGGAAGATCCTCGCGCTCTTCCGGTGATGGCTGACCGAAGCTGCGGACGTGTCCCCTGCTGGTCCGGGATCTGCCAACGTGTCCTGTCTGGCCGCGGATCCGCAGGGACGAGAATTCGAGAGGGTACGCTCCCCGCAGGCGCGCTCGTTGCCCCACTTTTTCCAGCGCCCGGAGCGCGCCGCTTGCGCCATGCCCAGCCTGGCATTAGTGTCCCGAGCTTGGCACCGGGCGTGATGGGCGCCGAGATGCCGTCGGGAATGCGTAAGCCGCTGAAGAGCAGTTCGCCGCATCCTGATTCAGTAAAGGTAACGCGTGTATTTGGTCGTTGTGAGCGCGGCAGTCGTATGCCCGGCGATCGTAGCGTCCTCAGTGCTTACGCGTTCAGTCCTCCCGTGATGCGTCGATGGCAGATTGGGCCGCTTCCTCGTCCGGCCCAAAGGCATGATGCCGCGCTGCCATACCGGCCGGCCCGGTATGTCTCCAGCTACTCGTCTTCCAGTTCTCAACGTGCAGTACAGGGACATCGCCCATGACCAGTCTTTTGACGAACATAGCCGCGCAGACGGCGCTGCAAACCTTGATGCAGACCAGTGACGCCGTGGGCGTCAGCAGGCACCGCCTGTCGGCAGGGGACGCTCTGGGTTCCGCATCCGGCGATGGCGCCTATTGGTCCGTACACACAGCGATGTGCTCCGACAATGCCGCGCTTTCGACGGTCGAGGCCGCTCTCGGGATCGGTTCCGCGACGGTGGATGTCGCTTATGGCGCGACGAATCAGGTTGTCGGGGTGATGCAAGAGTTCCGTACGACGCTGACCACCGCCCGCCAGCCCGGCGCAGACCGTGCGCCCCTCCAGGATGATATCGGCGCGCTGCAGACCCAGCTCAGGGATATCGCTGCTGCTTCAGCGTTTTCGGACGAGAACTGGCTCTCGGTGGATTCGAGCCTGCCCGGTTTCACCGCCAGCAAGACCGTCCTGGCGTCCTTCTCGCGGACGGGCAGTACGATGACCTTCGGGACCATCACCATCGACACCACGGCCATGGTGCTCTTCGACGCCTGTCACGCGAGCGATGCCACACATTGTGGCCTTCTCGACGGCGGGCGCGTTCTGGCCAGCGGGGCACTGGCCGCCGACGGCATTGGCGATGGGGCGCCTCCTTTTTCCATCGCCGGTGCTGCGGATGGCATGGACATCTCGGCCCTCACCGACTCCGCTGCCGATCTGGCGACGCTGGAAGCTTACGTCCGGGCCGTCGATGCCGCCCTTGGCGAATTGACGGCCGCCGTCGCGGCCCTCGGTTCGGCGAAGACCAATATCAACCTGCAGAAGACCTTCGTCACGGCCCTCATGGAGGACGCCGGCAGCGGGATGGGGCAACTCGTCGATCCCGACATGGATGAAGAGGCCGCAAGGCTTCAGGCATTGCAGGTGCAGGCGCAACTCGGTACGCAGGTGTGGAGCATCACCAACGCGGCGAGCTAGTACAGACCGAAGCAAGTTCGCACCCCATTCGCCGCACATGCGCAAGCGAACTTGCTTCGGAAAAGATGTACTAGATTCAATGAGTTGCTAGTACACCTGATCCGCCGGAAATCCCAACCCCTATGCCGCGAGCCTGTCCGCTTAGAACCGGTCCGGCCTGAGCGCGTCGGCCGGTATTTCCAGATTTCGCCCGGAGATCATGTCCGCCACCTGGCCTGCCGTTACCGCTGCCAGCGTCAGGCCGAGATGGCTGTGCCCGAATGCGCAGATGATCCGCTGAGAGCGCGGCGCAGGGCCGACGAGCGGCAGCGCGTCCGGCGTCGAGGGACGTGCCCCCATCCAGCGCGTTGCGGTGTCCTCGCCGTTGAGACCGGGCAGGATCGATTGCGCCAGCGGCAGGAGCAGGTCCGCGCGCCGCCAGTCGGCCGGATCGTTGGCCGAGGCGAATTCAGCGGTGCCCGCCAGCCGGATGCCTTCCGCCATCGGGGTGACGACGAATTTGTGATCGCCCACCATCACCGGACGGCTCAGCGAGATGCCCGGGGTGCTCAGCATCAGGTGATAGCCCCGCTCGGCGGCCAGCACCGGTTTCACGCCGAAAGGCCGCACCAGCGGGGGCGACCAGACGCCCGCCGCGACCACGACCGCGTCCACTGACATTTCGCCGCCGTCCATGATCAGTTTCACCCCTCCCGCCGACGGCTCCAGCGCGCGCGCATGGGTGCGCCGCACCTCGCCGCCGCTGGTACGGAACGCGCCGGACAGCGAAGCCGACAGGGCCTGGGGATCGACACAATGGGCGCTCTCGGGATAGAGCACGCCGCCGGCGAGGCCGCCGCCGAGGGCGGGCTCCATTTGCTGCAGTTCCTCTGGCGTGATGACGTCGGACGGAATGCCGAAACGCTCGCGGAAGGCGGCTTCCTTCCGCGCGGTGAGGAAATGCTTCCGGGTTTTGTATACGTACAGAAGGCCATCCTGGCGGATCAGGCGCGCCGCGTCGGAGGGGCTGACGAGCGCGCGCCACGCGTCGAGCGCCTGCGTCACCATCGGCGCCAGCGCCGCGGCATTGGCTTCGAAACGGTTCCTGCGGCTATTACCCAGAAAACGCGTGAGCCAGGGCAAGAGCCCGGGCAGCCGGTTCCAGCGCACCACGAGCGGACCCGTGGGGTCGGTGAGCATGCCGGGCACTTTCAGCCAGATGCCCGGCTCGGACATCGGCGTGGTCTGCGCCGTCATGATCAGTCCGGCGTTCCCGGCCGACGTGTGGCTACCCGGCTCGTCGGGCTCGATGATCGTGATGCGATACCCTTCGCGCCGCAGACGCAGCGCGACCGCAAGGCCGACGACCCCGGCGCCGATGACGGCGATATGTCTTCCCAATCTCATAACGAACTCCCATTCCGCGCTGAATTTCGGCGGAACGTCGCGGATTCGCGGTGTTACTCAGCGAACGCTCTTCGGATGGCAGGCGCGGGCCGTAAAGCCGCCACACCCTCTGCATGGATGTGAATTGCGCGGGCTGTACGATAATCAATAACTTGCGAGTACGTTTGACCGCCAAGACATCCTGTGAGCGCGTGCGGCAAGCGGGTCAGGGCTTCTTAGCGGGGCGTACATCGCCATATATATGTGCGAAACGGGCCGTACGGCAATCGGAATACTTGTTAGAATTGATGCGGATACGCAAAGAGCCGTGTTCGTGAAAGGAGAGCCGATGATGGTGGGTGAGAATCCGGACATGCTGAACACAGCCCTCGCCTGGCGGGATGAGGGGCGGAAATTCGCAATCGCCACCGTCGTGCAGACCTGGGGCTCGGCGCCACAGCCCACGGGCAGCCATCTCCTGATCGACAGCGGCGGCAATTTCCTCGGCTCTGTTTCCGGTGGTTGCGTGGAGGGCGAGGTCATCACGGAGGCGATGGACGTCATCGAGAGCGGCAAGCCGAAACTGCTCGAATACGGCGTCGGTGACGAGGCTGCGTGGAAAGTAGGGCTTGCCTGCGGCGGGCGTATCCGCATCTATGTGGAGCCGTTCCAGAACTGAGAAGGAGCATCATGCGTTCGCAAGTCGCCTCGGAAATCATCGCCGCCAGGGCCGCCCGGCGGCCCGTTGCCCTGCTGACCTGGCTGGCCAGCGGCGAGCAGCGCCTGATCGAAGCGGCGCGTGCAACCGATCTGCCCGAACTGGCCGCCGATCTCGCCGAGGCCTTTCGCCGCGACCGCTCGGGCCCGGTGGATACGCCGGCGGGTGAGGTTTTTATCCGCGTTTATTCAGCGCCGGTGCGGCTCATTATCATCGGCGCGGTGCATGCGGCGCAGTTCCTCGTGCCGATGGGGCGGATGCTGGGACATGACATCCTCATCATCGATCCGCGCACAGCTTTTGCCTCGGCGGAGCGGTTCCCGGATGCCACCGTCGTGGCCGAGTGGCCGGACGAAGCCATCGGCAGGGTCGGGCTGGACGCACGGACGGCGGTCGTCGCGCTGACTCATGACGCCAAGATCGACGATATCGCGCTCAAGCTGGCGCTCGCATCGGACGCGTTCTATGTCGGCGCTCTGGGGTCGTCACGGACGCACGCCAAGCGGCTCGACCGGCTGCGCGCCGAGGGGCTGACGGATGAGGCGCTGGCGCGGATTCACGGTCCGGTCGGCCTGAGCATCGGCGCGCAGGGGCCTGCGGAGATCGCGCTGTCGATATTGGGGCAGATCACGGCGGCATTGCGCGGCAAGCTGTGATGGCGGGGAATCCCACAAAATGGCGCGGGCGTGAAGCTCTCAGGCAAAACGGTCCCCGTCACCGGTGGCGTTGTTCTCGGGTCGGCGGGCTGATGCCCTTCCAGCACTGTTTTGTGAAGGAGCGCTGCGAGCCGGTGATCGAGGGCGTGCATTTCGAGGGGGCAGGGGGCGCGTAGGGGAGGGGGATGCGGCTTGTCGCAGGGGAGCGGGCCGTGGCTCTCCCCGCAAAAGAAAAGGCCGGCACGGGGGCCAGCCTTCTCCGGGGGAAACTGTTGGACGCCGGTCTTACGACACCGCCGCCAGATCGCCGCCATCCTCGTCGTCCTCGACGCCGCCACGGACGCGGATGCCGATATAGCGGATTTTGCCTGCAATCTTCGCCTTCTGCACGCCGAACTCGGTGAGCTGGCGGCTGAATATCGGCAGCCCCACCGGCTGACGCCGCGCGGCCTGGCACCAGTCGCAATAGTCGTCATAGAGGGCCAGTGCCGTAACGCTGGCGCCGTCGTCCTGGCGGATCCGGGTTTCCATATAGGTCTCGATATCGCTCTTGGGCAGCGCCAGCTTGACGGGGGACGGCTGCGGCACGAGTTCCACGGGGCGCGTGATCTCGACCACCTTCGCCGGCTCCGGGGCGGGCTTGCGCAGCGGTTCGTGAATGCGCCACGCACTCGTGGAAACATAGAGCCCGAGGCTCGAGCCAAGCTCTACCAGCAGCATGACGAGGATGCTCATGCCGGTCTCAACCCGGTTGATGTCGAGGCCGGTCAACTTGGCGATGATGTCGGCCTGCGGGTCGGCAACCGAGATGCCGGGCCCGCTCTGCAAGGGGGCAAGCCTGCTGCGCACTTCGGCGGCGCGCTGTTTGAGCACGTCGTCCTGCCGGGCCGCGGCGAGTTCGGAATTGAGCTTGTGATAATTCGTGCAAAGCTCGCGGCTTTCTTCGAGCGTGGCATCCGTGCACCCTTTTGAGGTGGTCCAGCGCAGGTTCTGCTTGATGGCCGCGATTTCCGACTGCACAGCGGCGGCGGAACGATGTTTCGCCAGCCAGGACCTTTCCTGAGTAATCCGGCCCAGTTCGCTGCGGAGGTCTTCATATTTGGCGGCGTACACCGCGCGCGTCGTGGTGGTGTCGGAGCGGTTGGTCGACGCGAAGCCGATGGCCGAACTCATGGCGTAAAGAATGCACACCGCCCAGAGCGCCGAACCGCCGAGCGCCTGCGACCAGTTGCGCTCCCGGATGGCGGCGAAAATGAAGAACGGCATCAGCGCCTTCATACAGTCAGCGGCAATGCTGGCGGCGCCGAGAATGTGCGAATCGAACTGCGTCTTACCGAGGCTGTAACCGAACTGCCAGTTCATGGCCGCCGAGACCGCGAGCAAAATCAACGCGGCTATGACACCGAAACCACCGAATACATGCCTCATGACTGCCCCCTATGGTCTGGACCGCTACTTAAGCGGCGCAAAATATCGGGGGGCACCGGAAGCCAGAGACATCCGCGTCCGCGATGCGCCGGGCGCTCACGAACCGAATGCTCCGCCGCCGCAATCGACGCGACGCACACGGCGAAATAGCAGCACAATCTGGCCGGTATTTTGCTTGCCGGACGGTCTCGAACACCCGCATCCGTCCTCTGCTGCCCTTCAACCGCCGAGGCTCCGCCGCAAGGAACGCCTGAGTGGTTTGAATGGCAAGGGCAAGCAATATGTCTGGCCCCCTCGACACTATGTCTACCTGATTCGTAAGTCTGAACAAAAACTTAACATCTTACGCTACAGATTGTGGCGAGGGCGGAGAGATGGTACTCTATCTTGATTTGAGATCGCCGCGCCTACCGCAACGGAAAGACCGCCTCGGCCGTGAGGCCGCCCTGCGGCTGATTGCAGAGCGTGAGCGTGCCGCCATAGGCCTCGACGATCTCCCGGGCGATGGCGAGGCCGATGCCTGTGCCCGGCACCTGGCTGTCCAGACGTTCACCGCGCTGGCCGAGCGCCGCGATCATGTCCTCGGGGACGCCGGGGCCATCGTCGGTGATCGCCAGGGTCATCATGCCGGCGCCGTTGCTCGCGGCCACGCGTATCCAGTTATTCGCCCATTTCGACGCGTTTTCCAGGAGGTTGCCCGCCACCTCCATGAAATCGTCCGGCTGAACGGGCGCGTCCAGCCGCTCGGGCAACTCCGTCCGCCATTCGAGACGGCTGCCGAGCGGCGTCTTCTGCAGCGCGCCGACGATACCGCGAACCATGCGCACCGCGTCCGTCATCGCCGCCACGCGCCGCGCCTCGGCCGTCACGCGCGTGCGGGTCAGTTCGCGCTCGATATGGCGCTGCATCAGCCTCGTCATATCCTCGATTTCCTGGCCGAGCGCGGTTTCGCCACGGTCCTTCAGCTTGCGCGCGTCGGCGACCAGCACCGTCAATGGTGTTTTCAGCCCGTGGGCGAGATCGCCGGCGCGGGTCCGCGCGCGTTCGATCGCCCGGTCCTGGGCGCCCAGCAGATCGTTCACTTCGGCGACGAGCGGCATGACTTCTTCCGGATAGCCATCTTCGAGCCGCTGCTTCTCGCGCGCGCGGATGGCATTGACGCCGCGGCGGACGGCTTCCAATGGCTTCAGGCCGATCGTGATCTGCAGCCACGCCGACCCGACGAGCACCAGCGCCAGCACCCCGAGCGACGCGGCGATCGCCTCGATGAACTCGTGTCGCGCATGCCGCATTTCATGGCGGTTGATGGCGACGGCGATGCGCATTTTCCGTTTGCCGGTGGCGCTGTCGTAAATGACGAGTTCTTCCAGAACCAGGAGTTCGGTCTTGAGCGGCCCCGGAATGATGTGGGTGTGGACCTGACCGGGGGTGAGCGTGTCGGTGGGGAGAGCCAGGGAGGTGTCCCAAAGCGAACGCGAGCGCAAGGACGCCCCGCTCGCCTCGTCGGTGACCTGCCAGTAGAGACCGCTGAGCGGCTGGTTGAAGCGTGGATCGCTGAGGTGGATCTTCTCGGCGAAGGTTCCGTCCGGCTTGAAGGTGAGGCTGCCCGCAAGCTGGCGGATATGGTTCGACAGCTCGGCGACGAGCCGGTCCTTCACGTGGCTCTCGAACAGTTTCACCAGGCCGAAACCGGCGATCAACAGGGCAAGGGCGATGGACGCCAGCGAGGCCAGGAACAGCCGGATCCTAATGGACTTGCCGCTCATGCCTCATGCCCGGGGGCGGGGCCCGGCGCTTCAACGATATAGCCGAATCCTCGGCGCGTCTCGATCAGGTCGATGCCGAGTTTGCGGCGCACGCGCCCGACGAGCACCTCGATGACATTGGAATCGCGTTCGAAATCCTGGGCATAGAGATGCTCGGTCAGTTCCATCTGCGGTACCACGCGCCCCGCGTGATGCATGAGGTAGCTGACCAGCCTGTATTCCTGCGGCGAGAGGTTCACCGGCTTGCCGCTGACCGAAATCCGCATCTGCCGCGTGTCGAGCGATAAGGGGCCGATTTCAAGAAGGGAGGAGCTTTGTCCCGCGCTGCGCCGGATAATGGCGCGCAGGCGGGCCAGCGCCTCGTCCATCTGGAACGGTTTGGGCAGGTAATCGTCGGCGCCTGCGTCGATGCCTTCCACGCGCTCGCGCCAGCTTCCACGCGCGGTGAGGATGAGCACCGGGACCGCGCGTCCAGCCTCCCGCCAGCGCTTCAGGATGGCGAGCCCGTCCATGCCGGGAAGGCCCAGATCGAGGATAACGGCGTCGTAATTCTCGGTGTCGCCCTTGAACCACGCCTCCTCGCCGCTCGTCTCGTGATCGACGACGTAGCCGGCTATGCCGAGCGCGGCGATGAGATCGCGGGCAATACGGGGATCGTCTTCGACAAGGAGAATACGCATCAGTGTTCTTTGTCCGGCAGCAGTTTGGCGGTCTTGGCATCGACGCGGATTTCGCGCAGGCGCCCGTCGCGGCCCAGCACTTTCAGCTCATAAACCCAGATGCCGTGTTTTCGTTTCAGCTTGGTGTGCACGATCGAGCCGTCGATGTCGGCGCGCACGGCGACGAGCACCTTTTCTAGCGACAAAACCTCGCCACGCTTCAGCGCCTGGAGCGCGCGATCGTGGTCATGCTCGTATTTGTACTCATCATGATCTTCATGATAGCCGTGTTCATCGTCGTCGGCCAGGAGTGGCGGCGCGTGCAGGGTGGACAGCGCCACCGCAAGGCTCCCCAGGAGCGCGATCCCCAGATACCTGCGTGTGATTATTTTCATATTTCATTTTTGCCAAAAACTAGCTGACAGATCGCTGACGCTCCCGGTCAGCCGCCCGTCAGTACTCCTCCTGTATTGTTGCCATGGTCGCCGGATGTCCGGCCATAAACCCCCAAGGAGAAATGACCATGCATAAGCTTGCCATGACCTCTCTCGCGGCATTGACCGTGTTGTTGGGAACGTCTCTCGCGGCGTCAGCGAGCAGCGATGACTACTACGAGCGCGGTTATTACCGCGGCGCTCACCATGACGGCTATAAATACTGTGGCACTGGCGATAAACGGTGCAAATATCGTGCTCGTTACCGTCGCGAACACGAAGGGCGCGAACACCGTTACCGGAAGCGCGGTTCCCGCTATCGCCGTTCCTGGCGTTACGACGACTAAGCGATGACAGGGCGGGCCTGTCCGGCGTCCGGCGAATGGAGATGACATCATGAACAAATTGCTTTTCTCTGCCGTGGCTGGCCTGTTCCTCATTGCAGGGCCCGCGCTCGCGAGCGGCAGGGGCTGGACCTGGAAATCCGGTCCGGCCTGTGCGGACGCTCCGCGCGACAAATGGATGACGTTCGATGGTGCGAAGGCGAGGGCCATCGAACTCGGTTATGAGCCGGCCATGGTTCTCGTCGCCCGCGGATGCTACGAAGTCTACGGCTTCGACAGGAACGGCGCCAAGACGAAGTTTTCCCTGCATCCGGTGACCGGCAAAATCATGCGCGAGAACCGGAAGCCTTTGCAACGGAGATAGAGCTGGAGGCGCGGCTCTCTGAAGGGAGGCATCCGCGCCTCAGCGGAACCGCACGGTCACACGGTCCACGCGCCCCTCGGCGTCAATCACCGACAGCTGTGCGAAGCCCTCGCCCGATGGTGCCCAGTAAGCCTCGCGCCGGTGCGGCACGGCGTGGATCGGCGCGCCATTGACCAGCCATGTAAGGGGCAGGACCCCGCCTTCGGCCTTCAGCGCCACCGGTGAGGCGGCGCCGTCGGGCTCCCTGGCGAGTTCGATCTCAGCCCTGTCCGGCGGAAAGGCGATGTGAACCGGCGGATCGGGTCTCGCGCTCGCCGCCCGCATGGCCGCGCCGGGTTCCCGGAAATGCTGGAGCGGCGGCGGGAGCTCCGTCGTCGTGGTGTTCATCATGCCGCCGGGTGCTTGTGGAAAAGGCGCCCGCTCAGGACCGAGCTGCGCAAAAACATCGAACAGGAGCGGTGCCGCCGCCGTAATCCCCGTGAGCCCCGGTGTCGGCGTGCTGTCCGCCCGGCCGATCCACACGGCGACGGTGTGGCGGCCGTCGAACCCGGCGGCCCAGGCGTCGCGATAGCCGTAAGACGTGCCGGTCTTGAAGGCGATGCCTCCGCCCCTCCTGGCCAGGCGTGGAGGCGCGGCGCCGCGCAGAATATCGCTGACGTACCAGGCCGCGAGCGGCTGCAGGAGCGGCGGGCTGTCCGGCTCTGGCGCCCTTGCCCGCGCTCTCTCACTGTCGGCCTCCCGGTACCGATAATGCAGCCTGACGGGCACGCCGCCGCGCGCCAGCGCCGCGTAGAGGCTGACGAGATCTTCGAGCCGCAGTCCGACGCCGCCAAGCGCCACCGCCAGATTGCGCGGCACCTCGACGGCGGGTACGGCCTGCCGGAAGCGCGCCGAAAGACGCGCCGGAGAGATCCCCGCCAGCATCTTCACCGCCGGAATGTTCAGCGAGCGCTGCAGCGCCTGCCGCACCGTCACCGTGCCGTGATAGATGTTGTCGAAATTCCGCGGCGCGTAGCGGCCGATTCGCCAGGGGCGGTCCTCGATGAGTGTTTCCGGATGGGCAAGCCCCGCCTCGAAGGCGAGACCGTAAATGAACGGTTTCAGCGCCGAGCCGGGCGAGCGCACCGCCAGCGTCATGTCGATGGGCCCGTTGCGGTCGCTGTCGAAATAGCCGGCCGATCCGACATCGGCGAGCACGTCCCCCGTCCCATGGTCGACGACCATGACGGCCGCCGAAAGCTTCGGTCCCGCCCGGGCCGTATGGCGCGCGGCCAGCGCCTCCACGCCCGCCTGAAGCCGGGCGTCGATCGTCAGGCGCACCTCGTTCGTCTTTGCGGAGCGGGCCTGCCGCTCGGCCAGATGAGCAGCGAGCACGGGAAAGCCATGGCGGACCTTCGGCACCGGCTGCTGCTTGGCGAAATCCGCTTCGGCGCGGCTGATGACGCCTGCTGCCGCGGCACGCTCGATGACGCGGTCGCGCGCGGTGCGGGCGGCGCCGGTATTCCTGTCCGGGCGGCGCCGTTCCGGAGACTGCGGCAGTGCCACCAGGAGCGCGGCCTCGGCGATGCTGAGCCGTCTGGGCTCCTTGCCGAAATAGGCGAGCGAGGCGGCACGCACGCCCTCGATATTGCCGCCGAAAGGCGCCAGCCGCAGATACAGTTCCAGGATTTCGCGCTTCGACAGCATCGCCTCGAGTTGCCATGCGCGGAAGACCTGCCCCACCTTGGCGACATAGGACCGGGTCGGGCGTTCGTCGAGCAGGCGCGCGGTCTGCATCGTCAGCGTCGAGGCGCCGGAAATGGCGCGGCCATTGCTGATGAGCTGCCAGATGGCGCGGGCGAAAGCGCGGGTATCGACGCCGCCGTGGCTGTAGAAGCGCTTGTCCTCATAGGCGAGGAGCAGCGAGAAATAGCGCGAATCCACCTCGTCCGCGCGGGCAGGCAGGCGCCACAGGCCGCCGGAGGTCGTGAACGGGCGCAGGAGACGGCCGTCGCGCGCGGTGACGAGCCGGGAGGTTTCGCCCATGGCTTCGAAGGGCGGTGGCCCGAGCCAGGCGATCGCGCCGTAATAGGCGCCGGGGATGGCGAGGGCGAGCGCCAGCGTCGCGGCGGCTATGCGCGGCAGCCAGCGCCAGCGGGGCGCTGCGCGCAGGGTTTCGCGGATTTTCGCTCTCAGGTGCCCGATACGCATCAAACCATGATCCATTTCCTATGCGCCCCGCACGCGCCGGGGGAGAACGGCCCCCCTCCTGCTGGAGGAGAGGGGCCGCCCCCCGGGTGGGGGGAACGGACGGCATGCCGGCCCGTATCAAGGGGTGTGAGCCGGATGCCAAAGCTTCAGTCGCGGCGGCGCCGCGCGCGGTTCAAATCTCACCGCGAAATTTCTACCTTGCCCGGAGCGGTGCGCGCGAAGCGTTGCGGCCGGTACATATCCTCGACACGGGCGCCCGGATGCGTATAGCTGCCCGGTGCCACCGCCCGCATCACATAGGCCATCACGTATGTGGCGGGCTGCCGCTTATTGGCGTTGGTCTTCGAGTAGGACGCCGTGAAGCGGTCGTCGCGGAACGCCGTGTAGACGGGCGTTTCCTTCGTGTCCAGCCATGAGAAGGCCTTGATGTCGGTTCCCTTGATGAGTTTCGGGTTCTCGATCTCGAAGCCCGCGGGCAGACGGTCCTCGACGACGATGTGGCCGAGTTTCGACTCCGTCTCCTTCACTGTCAGCACGATGACGACACGGTCGTTCTGCTTCACCTTCTCCAACTGCACCTCCTTGCCGTCTGGCGCGTAGGCCTTGCGCTCAATGGTGAAACCGGCGGAAGAGGCAGGCTCCGGCGTGACCGAATCGCCGTTGATCAGCACCGAGGCCGTGATGGCCTGCGCGCCGGGATTCTTCACCGTGAAGCCTTGCGCCAGATCGGCGGCCCTCAGCACGCGGCGAATGGTGCCTTGCTCGGTCTTGCCATTCACATCCAGCGGCTCGCGCGACCGGTCCATGAGCGACTTCGCCGCCAGAAGGAGCCACGCGTCTTCCTGTGTGCTGGTGTGGCTGCGCGCGGCGCGGCGGCGGGAGACATCGGCCAGAAGCGGCGTCACAGCCCGTGGCATCAGTCTGGCTTCCGAGACGAGGGCGAGCGTCGCGGCACTGTCGCGCAAGGATGTACCGAAATCGAGCCGCAATGACGCCGCGACGACGTCGCGGTCCGGTTTGATGCGCGCGATTGCCGTGGTGAAGGCCCGTTCCGCGCGTTCCTTGTCGCCGGACATCGCCAACGCCGCACCCAGTTGGGACTGCGCCAGGGGCGTGGCGAAGTCGTCCAGCTTCTCGTCCGCGTAATAGCGCAGATCGCCGGCGACACCACGGCCCGCGCGTGCCAGCACGTACAAGGCGTAGGCCAGTTCCTCGCCGCCCTTCTGGAAGTCCTCGATGGCGGCTACGGCGTTCTTGAGGCGGTCGAGCGCGGTTTCCAGCACGCGCGAGCGCACCTTGTAGCCCTTCTCCTGCGCGCGGACGAGGAAGTCCGTGACATAGGCGGTCAGCCACAGGTCGTAGCGCCCGCTGCTGCCCCACATACCGAACGAACCGCTGGAATCCTGCATCAATGCCAGCCGTTCGATGGCACGCCGGACACGGGCCTTTGAGCCCTTGTCACCCGCGAGACCGCTCGCGTCCGCCACCTCGTTGAGATAGAGGAGCGGCAGCGCGCGGCTCGTCGTCTGTTCCGCGCAGCCGAAGGGGTAGCGGTCGAGCGACAGGAGCAGGCCCGGCACGTCGAGCGTGGCGTTGGCGCCTGCGCTCAGCGTGACCCTCTCGGTGCCGGGGATGAGGTCTGTAATGAGATCGGAGGTCAGCTTCAGCGAGCCGGTGTGCGCGGCAAGCGTGGCGATGGACCGGCGGCTGACATTCGGCGCGGCGGGGTCGATGGTGAATTTGTAGGAACGTTCGACCGCCAGCCCGTCAGGACCGGCCAGCGCGACCTTCACCGAAGCGTCACCCAGTTCGGCGGCGGTGAGAGGCAGCGTCAGGCTCTTGCGCTCCGCCGCTGCGAGGTGGAAGCTCCGCTTCGCCGCGTCGCCGGGGAGTGTCACGCCGCCGTCTGCCTGCGTGGTCAGTTCGTACTGACCGGCGGGGCCTTCGACATTCGCCACGCTGAGGTGAAGCTCCGACTTGTCGCCGATGATCAGGAATTTCGGCGGCGTGCCCTGGACGACAACCGGGTCGCGGATGACGATGTTCCTCGTGCCGCTGCCGAGTTTCGTTCCGCTCCAGGCGGCCGCCATGACGCGCAGCGTGCCGTCGAAAGCGGGGATGTCGAATGCCACTTCGGCCTTGCCATTATCGTCCACCTCGACGATGCCGGAATAGAGCGCGACCGGCTCGGCGTTCAGCGGGCGGCCGGCCATCGCCATGCCGCCATCGCCGCCGGAGCGGATCGTGCCGCGGATGCCCTGCATGCCGTCGATCAGCTTGCCGTAAAGGTCGCGGATTTCCGTGCCGAGGCGGCGCTGGCCGTAGAAATATTTGTCGGGCCGCGGCGGGCGGTAGCCGGTGAGGTTGAGAATGCCGACATCGACCGCGGCGACCGTCACCCGCGCCTTCTCGCCCGACGACAGGCCGGTGAGCGTCACCGGGATGGTGAGGCGCGTATTCGGCCGGGCCTTCGCCGGCAGGCCGAGCGAGACGCCGAGCGTGCGGGCGCTGGCGTCATAACCGAGCCATTTCACACCGATGGCGCGGCTGGGCATGCGCTTGGCGCCGGCATCCATGGGCCGGTACAGCTCGGCAAGCACATAGGCGCCCGGTCCCCAGTCCTGGCCGACCTTGAACGAGGCCGACGTGCCGGACGCCGGAACGTCGAGCATCTGCATGGCCAGCATCCTGTCGCTGACGACGGTGACGATCGCCTTGCCCGCCATGCGTGGCTGGATCTGGACCTTCACCTCGTCACCCGGCTTGTAGGATGGCTTGTCGAGGGCGAGGTCGAGAATGTCGGGCGTGTCCGCGGCCTCGGAAACATACCAGCCCGCATAGAAGCTGGAGGACGCGGGCAGCGCCTGCATGCCCGGCGCCGTCACTTCCAGACGGTAATGCCCATATTCGACCGGCACGCTGACGCGTGCGGGTTTGTCTGCGCCGACGTCGATGGTGCCATCGGCGATCTTGCGCGGGAAGACGGTGTGCTCATACTGCCAGCGGCCGTCGCGGTTGTACCATTGATAGCGCGTCTCCAGCCGCGATATTTCCCAGACGAGGCCCTTCATCGCGGCAGGCTTGCCGTCGCGGCCGAGGACGACGATGTCGAAGGCAGCGGGGGCGCCCTCCTCGGTGTGGTCGCCCTTGAAGGCAGGTTTCAGGCCGATGAACGGCTTGGCGGGTTGCACGTCGAAGCGGGTGGTGCGGGCCAGGACGCGGCCGCTCGGCTCGCGCATGCGCACGACGAGTTCGGCTTCGAGCTGTTTCGAGGTCTGTGCGAGGTCGGGCAGCGACGCCTTGATTTCGGCTACGCCTTTGGCGTCCGTGGAGGGCAGGTTTTCGAGCGGCTTGCGCTGCGGCGCGAATGTCTCATCCTCCAGGCCGAACTTATAGCCTTTGTAGCCCTCAAGGACTGCCGTGCGCGGCCGGACGTTGATCTCGCCCTCCAGCACGAGATGCGCAGCAGGAGCACCGTAAAGATAGCGGCCCTCCACTTTCACCGCCGCCGGCGAGCCGGTGCCGATGACCGGCTTGGCGGGCGTGAGCGTCATCTCCAGCCGCTCGGGCGTATAGTCCTCGACGAGGATGGCGGTTTGCCCGATCATCGCGCCCTTCGGGTCGGCATAGGCGTTGACACGCCATGTGCCGGTCATCGCGGTCTGTGGGATGGGCAGGGTCAGGCTGCGGCCGCCGTCGCCCTCGTCCTTGAGAAGCTGGCGGACGTGCTCCACGCCATCGGGGCGCAGAACCTTCAGCGTCAGCGGGACGCCATGCGCCGCCTTGCCCGCGGCGTCGCGCAGGAGGGCGGTCACATAAGCATTTTCGCCCGGACGGTAGACGCCGCGCTCGGCGAAGACCTGGGCATCGAGCGGCCCGGGCGACTGGCGGCCGCCGACCCCACGGTCGGACAGGTCGAACGCGGCTTTCGAAACATCGAGGAACCCGTAATCGCCGTTGCCGTCGCGCGCCACCACCATCACCGGCGCCATGCCGCCCTGGCCGCGCGTCAGGCCGCTGTCGAAGCGGACATAACCGTCAGGGGAGGTCCTGGCCGTGCCGAGCACTTCATTGTTGCGGGCGATCAGGCGCACCTCGACATCGGATTTCGGCGTCGCATCGGCCAGCGAGCGCAGGAAGACATGCACGCCGTCGGCGCCGTTCATCGCGGTCAGCCCCAGATCGGAGACCACGAACCACTGAGTCGCGCGCGCACCGTAATCGCTGCTGCTGTAGCCATTGCCGTCGTTCTCGGCGGATTTCTGCCTGCCGTCATCCGGCTGGCCGGTCATGACATACAGGCCGGGCTTCAGATTGGGCAGCAACTCGTCGATCGGGAAGGCGACCGTGACCTCTTCATTGAGCTTGCCTTTGACCGGCATGGTGCCGGTCCAGAGTAGCTGCCCCTTGGCGTTCTTGAGGCGTGTCGCGGTCCAGCCCGCGATCTGTTGAGCGAAGTTGCCGTCGAGCACTTCCTGCACGAGGCGCCGGTCGCCGATCGAGTAGATTTCGATCTTCACCGCCTTGGTGTTGATGGCCGTGACCGGGACACCCTGCTGGCCGGTACGCGGCAGGACATAACTGTTGTTGCCCATGCGGACGGTGGGCTTGCGGTCGCGGATATAGACCGTCAGTTCGACGGTCTTGGGGAGATTCTCTTCGACGGCCGACGGCAGACCTTCGCGGACTTTGATCTTGTAGCGGCGCCCGTGGAGGAGTTCCTCGATGCACAGCTGGCTGTGTTCGGCGCGCACGCCAGCCGGGTCGGCGCCGTCGACGGAGATGAATTTGGCGAAATCGATACGGCCATGCACGAGATCCTCGGAGAATTGGACGCACAGGCGCGGGCTCGCGGTGTCGGAGTCCACCCGGTAGTTGAGCATCCGGAAACCGCGTTCGGCGCGGAGTTTGGTGTAGGCTTCGCGGATCTCCGCGTTTTCCTGTAGAGTCAGGCTCTCACGGTAGGCGTTGAGTGCGGGTCGCCATAGCGAGCGCCCGGCGTTTCCCTGCGCGAGAGCGGCGAGTGCTTTGGCCTTTTCGGCGTCGGTGGCGGCGCGCTGGTACGCGATATAGGCGGCTGAGGAAGCATTGCGGAGAAAGGCGCGTTTTTCCCTGTTGTTCTTCGACTGGATCGCCAGATAGGCGCGGGCGAGAGCCAGCCAGGTGCCGGCGGCCTCCTTATCCAGCATGGCGGAGGAGGCGAAGTAGCCGGTCGCCGCGCGCGGATTGTTGGCCTTCATGGCCGCCTCGCCCTTCTTCTTCCACCCCTTCGCGGTGTTTCCGGCCGTGGGCCACTGTTCGCGCAAATACGCCTCAAACGCGCGCGACGCCTGCTCGGCGGAGTGATCTGCGAAAGGAAGATGCCCTTGCGCCGCACTCGCGGAGGCGGAAAGCGCATGCAGGAACAGGGCGGCGCATACGAAGGCGACGGCGCGTAAGAGAGAGGTCATGGAAACTCCCCGGAAGTTGGAAATCTGCCGCTTGTTGGGGACGGGAATGTGCGCGGAACATGGCCCCCAAGCGGCAGGATATGGAAAATTGGACGAAAGTCCATGCTGGAGGGGACCTTATCCTGCAACAGATGAACCGCGCTACAACGGCTGTGGCGGACAGGCGCGGAAAATGGCGCAGCAAAACGCAAAAAATCGCCAGGATCGCCCCCCGGCCCGCATTCCATCGGACTTTTTCGCATGCTCGCCGATCGCTTTCCGGCAACACAGCCGCCCTGGCATTTGCGTTGATAAACGAACGGCAAGGCTATCGGGGACGCTTTATGTCTCGTAATAGCACTGCTATACCGCAGGGCATCAAAACACTTGGACCGTTATCACCATGAAACTTGCCATAATGGGAGCCGCAGGGCGGATGGGGAAGACGCTCGTCCGCGTGATCCACGAAATGCCGAACTGCCAGATCTCCGGCGGCACCGAACCGCCCGGCTCGGCGTTCGTTGGCGCCGATATCGGCGAGGTGGCAGGCGTGGGGACGCTCGGCATTCCGATTACCGCCGATCCGCTGGAGCTGTTCATCAAGTCCGAGGGTGTTCTCGACTTCACCTCGCCGGATGCCACGGTCGAGCATGCCGGGCTTGCCGCGCAGGCGCGCATCGTCCATGTCATCGGCACGACCGGCTTCGCGCCGCACCATGAAGACCCGATCTTCGCCGCTGCCCGCCACGCCACGGTCATCAAATCCGGTAATATGAGCCTGGGCGTCAATCTGCTCGCGGGCCTAGTGAAGAAGGCCGCCGAGGCGCTCGGCCCCGATTTCGATATCGAAATCATGGAGATGCATCACCGGATGAAGGTCGATGCGCCGTCGGGCACCGCGCTGCTGCTCGGACGCGCCGCCGCCGAGGGCCGCCACATCGCGCTGGAGGAGCATTCCGTGCGCGTTCGCGACGGGCACACCGGCGTGCGCCCGCGCGGCGATATCGGCTTTGCGACGCTTCGCGGCGGCGACGTCGTGGGCGAGCATACGGTAATGTTTGCCGGACATGGCGAGCGGCTCGAACTCACGCACCGCGCCACCGACCGGCAGATCTTTGCGCGCGGCGCGGTCGCGGCGGCGCTGTGGGGGCGGGGCAAGCCGCCGGGCGTCTATTCGATGCAGGACGTGCTCGGGATTTAGGTTTGGAGACGGAAGGCAGCTTCATGGACAATGTTCTGGTACTGGTGCGTCACGGTGAAAGCGAGTGGAACAAGCTCAACCTCTTCACCGGCTGGCGCGATGTCGATCTGTCGGAGACCGGGGTGGCCGAGGCGAAGCGCGCAGGGCTGGCGCTGAAGGAAGGGAATTTCCACTTCGACGTCGCGTTCACCAGCGCATTGAAGCGCGCGCAGCGCACGCTCGACATCATTCTGGAGGAAATCGGCCAGACCGGCCTCCTCACACACAAGGATCAGGCACTGAACGAGCGCGACTACGGCGATCTGGTCGGCATGAACAAGGACGACGCCCGCAAGCGCTGGGGCGACGAGCAGGTTCATATCTGGCGCCGTTCCTATGACATCGCGCCTCCCGGCGGCGAAAGCCTGAAAGACACCGCCGCGCGGGTGCTGCCCTATTTCGAGAGCCGCATTCTGCCCGACATGCTGGCAGGCAAGAATATCATCGTCGCCGCCCACGGCAATTCGCTGCGCGCGCTGGTGATGAAGCTCGAGCGGCTCACGCAGGAGGAGGTTCTCAAGCTCAATCTTGCCACGGGCGTGCCGCTGGTCTACCGGCTGAATGCCGACGAAACGGTGGCGGAGAAGCGTATCCTCACGCACGAATAGGCTGGGGTCGCTGGCCCGTAGCACCGGCTGGCGAGCCGGCCTCCGTCTGCTAACCGTCCTCAGGCTCGGATCAGCGGCTTGAGGCTCTTTTGCATTTCGAGCATCTCGGGAAGGAAGCGCGTGACCATCTCCTCGGCGGGTACGCGGCTGGTCAGGCTCATGATGTTCGCCGATGCCACGGTCCGGCCCGCGGCGTTGAGCAGGGGAATGCTGAGCGTGACAACACCCACCGTATGTTCCTGATCCGTAAGGCAATACCCCGCTTCGCGCGTTTCGCCGAGGATGGTGGCGAGGTCCTCGACGGACGTGCGCGTGAAGGGGGTGATGCGCGGCCGCTCGGCCGCGCGGAGACGCCGAAGGGCCTCGGCCGGTTCGAGCGCGGCGAGCAGGACGCGGCCCATTGATGTGCAATAGGCCGGAAAGCGCGTGCCTACGCCAACCCCGCCGGCGATCACGCGCTTCGTTGCGGCGTAAGCGATGTGGACGATTTCGTCGCCGTCGAGAATGGTGACGGAACAGCTTTCCTCGACACGCTCGTTCAGATGCTCAAGGAATGGCTGAAAGAGCTGCGCGAGTGGCGTGGACAGAAGATAAGCGTAGCCAAGGCGCAGCACACGCGGCGTCAGCGAGAACATCTTGCCGTCGTAGTCCGCGTAGCCGAGCTTGTGCAGTGTCAGGAGGCAGCGGCGCGCTGCGGCGCGTGACAAGCCTGTCATCATGGCCACGTCGGCGCTCGTCAGTCGCTCGTGCTCGTCGTCGAAGCATTCGATGACGGCTAGGCCTTTTCGCAGTCCGCCAATGAAATCCCGGTCGGTTTCCTCGCGGACCGATTCCTGCATTTTCGTTTCCACCCTAGTCGCCCATGCTTTCTTTTTTTTGCGCATGTGCCCCGATTGTAGCGTGAAAAGTGCTGCCATAAAACAGTAATGTTGGATAATAGTTATATTCGCTATCTATGCTGGGTGCCCCGTTGCGGTACGAAAAGGTTCGAAACCGGGGGGGGGGCTGGGTGCAAGGCTGTGCGAGCGCCGCTGGGGCAGCGCCGGAGATCGCCTTCGCGGCCGCCGCGTGCATAGACCCGCCCGGCGGTGGGAGCAATTCTGGATTATGGAAATGGTTATCGCCTGGGGGCGAATCCGCTTCGGCGGGAGGGCGGGACCCGGTCTTTTCCGCCCCCGGCGCGCCTCACTGCAGGTTCAGCCGGAGGGCGGCGGCGGTAGCCAGAGGCGCAAGCACGGTTGCGGCCAGGGTCAGCGCGCATAGGATTGTGAACGGCGTCGCGAACGATCCTGGTCCGACCACCACGGCATTGACCGCCGAGACACCGAAAATCAGGATAGGGATGTAAAATGGCAGGATCAGGAGCGGTGCCAGCAATCCGCCCCGGCGCAGGCTGAGTGTCAGGGCCGCGCCGATCCCGGCGAGGAAACTCACGGCAGGTGTTCCGGCGGCGAGCGTGGCGACGAGCGGCACGAAGGCGCGGTCGTCCATCTGCAGCATCATGCCGAGCACCGGCGTTACCACCAGGAGCGGGACGCCGACCGTCAGCCAATGCGCCAGCGCCTTCGCCAGCGCCACCATTTCGAGAGGCAGCGGCCCGAGCGCGATGATCTCCAGCGAGCCGTCCTCGTAGTCGTCATGGAACATGCGGTCCGCCGACAGGAGCGATGACAGGAGGAGGCCGATCCACAATATGCCCGGCGCGATGCGGCTCAGGAGGTTCTGGTCCGGGCCGAGGCCCAGCGGAACGGCGACGATGACGACGAGGTAGAAGCCGAGCGTCGTCGTCAGTGCTCCGCCCTGGCGGCGGGCCAGCGACAGATCGCGCAGGACGAGCGAGCGGAACGCAGTCATGATGCCTCTGCCAGTGTCGCGGCCTTGTGTTCGCCGAGATTCAACGTTTTGGCCGTGCTCCAGCCGAGCGGGGTGTGGGTTGCGGAAATTGCAATGCCGCCATGCTTCAGGTGCCGCGCGACCATGCCTGCGAGGATTTTGTGCGATGCTTCGTCGAGCGAAACGGCGGGCTCATCGAGGAGCCACACCGGGCGGCTGGCGCATAAGAGCCGCGCAAGGCCAACCCGCCGTTTCTGTCCGGCGGAGAGGTAGGCGGCGGGGACATCCGTCAACGCGGCCAGTCCGAGCGTTTCCGCAGCGGTTGCGGCGCCTTCCCGGCTGCCGCCCAGGAAATCGGCAAAAAACTCAAGGTTTTCAATGATCGTCAAGCCGGGCTTGATGCCGTTGAGGTGGCCGACATAGTGGCTCTGCTCGCCCAGGGTCTTCTCCTCGTCCCCGCCTTCGAGGGTCACGGTTCCGGTGGCCGCGTTCAGGAAACCGGCCAGCGTGCGCAGAAGCGTCGTCTTGCCGACGCCGTTCGGGCCGGTGAGCATCAGCGCCTCGCCAGCTTCGAGTGCGAAACTCAGCTGATGAAAAATCGTGCGTATCCCCCGCGCCGCGGCGAGGCCGTCAACCTTCAGTCTTATGGCCGGATACGCATTCATGTGACAAACCGAGTGAACATATTTCCTGACCTGGGCGGGCAACTATATAAGCGGTGTAACATCGACGATGTCAGACGCACTTTAACGCCTGTTCGACGACCCGGAGGTCCCCGTGAGCGCTCAAAAGACCATCGACAGTTTCCAATGCCGCCGCACCCTGGACGTTGACGGCAGACAATACGAATATTTCAGCCTGCCGGAAGCAGAAAAGAACGGCCTCGCCGGGATTTCGCGGCTTCCGTTCTCGCTGAAGGTGCTTCTGGAAAATCTCCTGCGCTTCGAGGACGGCCAGACGGTCACGGCGGACGACATCCGCGCCATGGCCGCGTGGCTGGAGGCGAAGACGTCGGATCGCGAGATCGCCTACCGCCCGGCGCGGGTGCTGATGCAGGATTTCACAGGCGTGCCCGCCGTGGTCGATCTGGCGGCGATGCGCGACGCCATGCTGCCGCTCAGCGGCGACGCGGCGAAGATCAACCCGCTGGTGCCGGTCGATCTGGTTATCGACCATTCCGTGATGGTGGACGAATTTGGGACGCCCTCGGCGTTCCAGGCCAATGTCGCGCGTGAATATGAACGCAACCGCGAGCGTTATGAATTCCTGCGCTGGGGCGCTGGCGCGTTCGACAATTTCCGTGTCGTGCCGCCGGGGACGGGCATCTGCCATCAGGTCAACCTCGAATATCTGGCGCAGACGGTGTGGACGAAAACCGTCAAGACCGACAACGGCGAAACCCTGCAGGCATTCCCCGACACGGTGGTCGGCACGGACAGCCACACCACGATGATCAACGGTCTGGCGGTTCTCGGCTGGGGCGTTGGCGGCATCGAGGCCGAGGCGGCCATGCTCGGCCAGCCGGTCTCCATGGTCATCCCGGAGGTGATCGGCTTCCGCCTGACGGGCAAGCTTCGCGAGGGCGTGACCGCCACCGACCTCGTGCTCACCGTCACGCAGATGCTGCGCAGGAAAGGGGTGGTGAACAAGTTCGTCGAGTTCTTCGGGCCGGGACTGTCCGGCCTGGCGCTGGAGGACAAGGCGACGATCGCCAACATGGCGCCGGAATACGGTGCGACCTGCGGCTTTTTCCCCGTCGATGAGGACACGGTCGGCTTCCTCACTGCCACGGGACGCGATCCGCACCGTGTTGCGCTGGTGGCCGCCTACGCCAAGGCGCAGGGCATGTGGCGCGAGGCGGCGACGCCGGACCCCGTCTTCACCGGTACGCTGGAGCTGAACCTGGACGAAGTGGTGCCGAGCCTCGCCGGGCCGCGCCGTCCGCAGGACCGTGTGCCGCTGGCCGATGTGTCCGGCGGTTTTGCGGCCGCGCTGCCGGAAATCCGTCCGGGTGCGCATGCGGAGAAATCGGTGCCGGTCGAGAACGCCGCCTACGAGATCGCCGACGGGCACGTCGTCATCGCGGCGATTACGTCATGCACCAACACATCCAACCCGAGCGTACTGGTGGCGGCGGGCCTCGTTGCGCGCAACGCCCGCGCGCGCGGGCTGGCGGTCAAACCCTGGGTGAAGACCTCGCTCGCACCGGGCAGCCAAGTGGTGACGGATTACCTGACCAGGTCCGGCCTGCAAGGCGACCTCGACGCGCTGGGCTTCAACCTCGTGGGCTATGGCTGCACGACGTGTATCGGCAATTCCGGACCGCTGCCGGAGCCGATTTCGAAAGCCATCAATGCCAACGATATCGTCGCCTGCTCGGTGCTGTCGGGCAATCGCAATTTCGAAGGCCGCGTGAACCCGGATGTCCGCGCCAACTATCTCGCTTCGCCGCCCCTGGTCGTGGCCTACGCCATTGCGGGTACGCTGAAGGCCGACCTTGTGAACGAGCCGCTCGGCACGGGGACGGACGGCAAGCCGGTCTATCTCAAGGACATCTGGCCGTCCTCGCAGGAGGTCGCGGACATCATCCGCGCCACGATTACGCCGGAAATGTTCAAGGCTCGCTACGCCGACGTCTTCAAGGGCGATGAGCGTTGGCAGGCGATGGGCACGGGCGCCGCCGGCCTGAACTACGAGTGGAACGCCGCGTCGACCTATGTGCAGAACCCGCCCTATTTCGCCGGGCTGACGCGCGAGCCGGCACCCGTCGCCGACATCGTGAACGCGCGCGTGCTGGGCCTGTTCCTCGACTCGATCACCACCGACCACATCAGCCCCGCCGGGTCGATCGCCAAGGCCAGCCCCGCCGGGAAATACCTGGTTGACCATGGCGTTACGCCGGCCGATTTCAATTCCTACGGCGCACGGCGCGGCAATCACGAGGTGATGATGCGCGGCACCTTCGCCAATATCCGCATCAGGAACCAGATGGTGCCGGGCGTCGAAGGCGGCGTGACGAAGCATTACCCCTCGGGCGAGCAGATGCCGATCTATGATGTGGCCATGCGTTACGCTGCGGAGGGGGCGCCGACCGTCATCTTTGCGGGCAAGGAATATGGCACCGGCTCCAGCCGCGACTGGGCGGCCAAGGGGCCGCGCCTGCTCGGTGTGCGCGCGGTGATCGCCGAGAGCTTCGAACGCATCCACCGCTCGAACCTCGTCGGCATGGGGGTGCTGCCGCTCGTCTTCGAGGAGGGCATGTCATGGTCAGCGCTTGGGTTGAAGGGAAATGAGACCGTGACGATCGCGGGCCTGACCGATTTGAAGCCGCGTTGCCGTCTCACTGCGCGGATAGCCTCGGAGGACGGGAGCGCGCGCGACGTGCCGCTTCTCTGCCGCATCGATACGGTGGACGAGATCGCCTATTTCCGCAACGGCGGTATTCTGCATTACGTGCTGCGCGGTTTGGCAGCGGGCGGTGCATGACGGGCTTTGTCGTCTGTTTTTCCGGTGGGAAAAGGAGGGCGGGTGGTACAGGCACGGGCTGGCCCCATCATACTCAAGCCTGCCGCCGTGCTCAGCCGCCATCAAGGCTGAACCCCTTCGGGGCGCTGCGCGGCCTTGACAGCGGCTTGCGCGCGGCGGCTTGTGACATTCGCATGGTCGGGGCGGAGGAATGGTGCCCGGTCGAACAGAGGAATGCCATTCAGGGCAGAGTGCTGAGGCGGGCGTTTCGCCGGATCGGCAATAGGGGGCGGAGTTGAGCCGGATGAGGGTGGAATGGCGAAGGCACGCGCACCCGCCATTCCCTACCAGCATCTCCGCGCTTATTTGTGACCGGCCATGCCGCCGCCCATCATCTTCTTGCGCATCTCGCCGCGGCGCTTGCGCAGCATGATCGTGTCCTCGGCCATGTCGAGATAGGCGGCCTTCAGCGCATCGTCGAACTTCACGACTTTCGCCCCGGCCTTCGCTGAGGCTTCCGCCTTGGCCGCCGCTTCGGCCTTGGCCGCGTCGGAATAGGCGAACTTGCTCACCTTGGTCATGACGCCGGTTTTCGACGGGTCGATGACGTAGGACGCCTTGTCCACCAGCACCAGCGGCTTGATCTTTTCAGCCGAACCCGCGTCGCCCGCGTAGATGGCTTTCGGACCGCGGTCCATGTTCAGCGACAGGCTGATGGCCGCGCAGTGGATCGAGCAGGTGCCCTCGGCGCTGTCGTCCTCGTAGACCAGCAGGTGGCGGGAGTGGCTGAACTTGGCGCGCATCATGCCGCAGTACCGGCAGCGGGGATATTTCTTCAGCTCGTCCTTGAGCGGATCCTTGTCCTTTGGCAGGTCTTTCACGAGGCCGTTCTTGTCGGTCCAGGCGATGGGGCTCATGGGCTTGTCTGCGGCGAAGGCCGCGCCGGTTGCTGCGAGGACTGCGCCAGTGGAAGCTGTGGCGAGAAGCTGTCTGCGTGTGATGGTCATCGTCGTTTCCGTTTGTCTTTCAAGAAGTTGCAAGCACAATCTGCACATTACTCGCGCCTTTGCTGGCGAACGAGACAAAAAGCAGACCGTTGGATATCTCAGACAAAGACGGGAACGGGCGGACCGCGGACGACGCCGAAACGGTGGCTTGGGGGGGACGCGTGGCTATCCTCCCAGTCGGATGCATGATGGGCGGTAATGATTCCGGACGGTACCGGAAGCGGATCGGCTGCGGTGCATATGGCGTTGCCCGAGGCGCTGGCCATGCTGCAGACCGGGCAGGTCTGCGCGGCGCCATTAGCGGGGATTGATCGCTCGCCCTTTCCCCGCACATCCGATGCCGGCAAAGGCGTACACAGGCCGAAAATGCCGAGCCTGTCGCCATACGGCACGCCACCCGCCACCGCCGCCAGTGCGCTCAGGTGATCCGCCGCAACAAGCGTCTGCACCACCAGCAGCGCCACCGCCAGACGCACCGCTGGCATGCTGCGGCGCAGGCGAGCGGTGAGAGGCGGACGTTGCACCAAGATCACAATCCTTATTCTTTACACGCACTTCGTCGCAGAATGGACCAACGCCGCGAATGTTGCAAGCAACCGTATCTCGGGGCCTCGCGCCGTCTTTTTCCCGCTGCCCTTAACTCCGCGTCAACCATGGGCGCGCTATGAGGCGACGACTGGCGTTTCGTAAACAGGTTTGTGTGATGAGTATGCGGGTGCGTCGCGTAGGTTGCGTCTGTTGTGTCTGTTGCGTATCGCCGTCTAGAGCGGGTTTCCGTTGCCCTGGAATCGGAAACCGCTCTAGACGCAGCCGTGACAACGAGTCCCCCGTCGTCGCGAAGGGGAGGGCGATGTGACGCGTCCCCGAGACGAATCGGTCCTCTTCCCCGCATCCCCCGAAGCGGGAGAGGCCGTGCGCGCCTGGCTCGTCCATCTCACGGCTGAACGATATTATGCCATCAATACGCTCGATGCCTATGAGCGTGACCTGCGGCAATTTTTCACTCATCTTTCCATGCTCAACGGGCGTCCGGTAGACCTGGGCGACCTGAACCGCCTGACGCCGCAGGAGATGCGCGCCTTCATGGCTGCCCGCCGCGGTGAAGGTGCGTGCAGCCGCTCGCTCTCACGCCAGATGTCGGCGCTGCGCGCGTTCTTCCGCTTCCTGGAACGCGCCGGGCTCGTCAAGAACCGCGCGGTGCTGGCGGTTGCACTTCCGAAGGTCCCGTTTTCGATCCCGAAGCCGTTGACAGTGCCGAAGGCCAAGGACGTCATGGCGGATGCCGCCGACACGCGTGCCCGCGGTCAGGAAAAGTGGGTCGGGGCGCGGGACCGCGCGGTGCTCCTCCTGCTCTATGGCGCGGGCCTGCGCATCTCCGAAGCGCTCGGTCTCACCCGTCGCGACGCGCCGTTGCCGCCGCGCGATATCGTGCGCGTGAAGGGCAAGGGCGGCAAGGAGCGCATCGCACCGGTCCTGCCGGTCATCCAGAGCGCCGTGGAGGCGTATATAGCACGCTGCCCCTGGCCGCTGCGGCCGGACGGTCCGCTGTTCGTCGGGGTGCGCGGCGGCCCTCTGAGCCCGCGGATTCTCCAGTTGTTGATGGAGCGCATGCGCGAAGACCTCGGGCTGCCGGAGACGGCGACGCCGCATGCGCTGCGCCATTCCTTCGCCACGCATCTCCTTGGCGCGGGCGCCGACCTCCGCTCGATCCAGGAACTGCTCGGCCATGCCAGCCTGTCCACGACACAGATTTACACCGAGGTAGACCGCGCCACGCTTCTCAAGGTCTACGATCACGCCCACCCGCGCGGCAAGGCGTCCGGGTGACGGAGAAGGCCATTGCGGTAGCCTGCCAACCGGATTTATGGTCACCGGAAATATGGAGGCACGCATGACAGAGGAATCGGCCTATTGGCCGTCGGAAATTCGCCTGAACGCGGCGAGGGATCAGCTTCACATCGCGTTCGAGGGCGGTGAGGCGTACGATCTGAGCGCCGAATACCTGCGCGTGTTCAGCCCGAGCGCGGAGGTGCAGGGGCACGCGCCGTCCGAGCGCAAGGTCGTCGGCGGCAAAAGGGACGTCACCATTCCGACCGTCGAGCCCGTCGGCAACTACGCCATCAAGCCGGTGTTCAGCGACGGGCACGATACGGGGCTCTACACGTGGGTCTATCTGCGTGATCTGGGGGCGCACGAGGAGACACTGTGGCCGCAATATCTTGCGGAACTGGCGGAACGCGGCCTCACGCGTTGAGCGTTGGCTGGCGCAGCCCGCGAGCTATCACGGCCCGGAAACGGAGTCCGGACCGGTGGAGGCGTGCTGGCAACGCGGTCCCCAGGCCGCGGACAGCTTTGGAAACTTAACTATCAGCAAACGGACGTTTACGAGGCGGAAAGAGCCCCGGTTGTATATGGCAGGGTGAAGGGCACCAGCGGCGGCTCCCGGTGTGCCCTGTTACGGCCATATGCAGTACCCGGCGGATTTCGGGCGCCCCTATTGTCTCTTGGTGTCGCAAGCGGCTGAAAATCCAGCCGGAACACGTCGATCCGGATTGCCAAGCGGGTGTTTCGATTGCCATTGCCGCGTTTGGATGATGGCGCTGTCGTCCCGCCCCCGGTGGTGTTGGTCATGCCCGGCACCTCCAAGGAAACATCCGCGAGATGAAGAGGCAACTGGAAAAGAGGCTGGCCATTTTCTCGACGATGGGGGCGGTTCTATTGGCCGGCTTGTCCCTTTCGTTTGGTTACGAGAAATACCTTCTTGCGGAAAGAAGGGGCCAGGTCTTGCAGGTCGCGGAAAAGACGGCGCGGCTGATCCATCAAGAGCTTTCGCGGAACCTGGCTTCTACCTACGCACTCGCTGCACTCGTAAAGCAGGGACGAGGCAACGTCAGCGATTTCAAGGCCATCGCTCAGGAGATGATTGCGCTGAACCCCAGCATCTCCTCCTTACAGCTCGCGCCTCATGGCGTCGTTCAGCAAATCGTCCCGCTTGCCGGCAACGAAAAAGCGATTGGCCACAATCTGCTTGCGGATGATAAGCGAAATAAAGAGGCGAGACTGGCGCTTGAGACGCGGCGTCTGACGCTTGCCGGGCCCTTCGAGTTGATACAAGGGGGAAAGGCATTTATCGGGCGGCTCCCCGTCTTTCTCGGACCAAGGCAGGAAGATTTCTGGGGCTTCACCGTTGTCCTGACGAGGCTCGCTCCATTCTTGAAAAGCGTGCAGTTGCAGACGCTGGTGAATGATGGCTACAGCTATGAACTCTGGCGAAAGCACCCGGATACCGGCCGGCGGGCTGTGTTTGCCGGCTCCAGCACCGAGTTGATCGCTGATCCGGTCGATGTGCCGATCGAAGTTCCCAATGGGACCTGGCATCTTAATCTGGCTCCTCAATATGAATGGGGAAACACCGGCAGGAAATACGTAGAATTGCTGCTTTCCCTTGCGGCAAGCGCCATCGCGGGCGGGATTGTTCGCGCATTGCAACGCGCCCGGGGGCTGCTTGATGCGGAGCGCGGGAGATTCCGGGATTTCTCGGCCAGCACCGCGGACTGGTTCTGGGAAATGGATACCGCATTGCGGTTCCGGTACGTCTCGGACAACTTCGAAAGCGCCTGCGGAATGGGCCCATCTCACGTGCTCGGCAAGACATGGCCAGAACTCCTCGCAATGGATGAACTCAATGCGGGGCCCTTGGTCGACGCGCACAACGAACGATTGTCATTGCACGAGCCTTTCCGCGGCTTCGAATACCGCATCCGGGATGCGGCAGGCACCATCCGGTGGATCTCGGCAAGCGGTATCCCGTTCGAAGATGCCGATGGCAAATTCGCGGGTTACCGGGGTATCGGCCAGGTCATTACCGCGCGCAAGTTCCTGGAAGAGGAGTTGGAGACCCACCGGAAGGATCTGGAACGCCGCGTCGTGGACCGCACGGCAGCTCTGCACCATATGAACCGCGAGTTGAAGGCCATCAGCGAATGCATGCAGGCGCATAAGCATGCCAAGGACGAGGAGGAGTTGCTCGTCAAGACTTGTCAGATCATATGTGAGGTTGCCGGCTATCGCTTTGCCTGGGTGGGCTATCCCGAGGACGATCCGGGAAAGACGATTCGCTGCGTTGCCTCGGCCGGCATTGAAGACGGATACCTTGCGGGTGCGCGGCTTACCTGGGCCGATACGGAACGGGGCCGCGGGCCTTCCGGCACCGCCATCCGGACAGGGAAAAGCATCGGGATCGCGGATTTTGAAACCACGCCTCAAGCCTCTCCCTGGCGGGAAGCCGCGTTGTGCCGGGGCTACCGCTCGTCGGTCGCGCTTCCGTTGAAGGACGCCTCTGGAGCCACGTTCGGCATCCTCAATATCTATTCGACACAGCCGGACGCTTTCATCCCCGCGGAAACGCGGCTCCTGGAAGAATTGGCCGGCGATCTGGCCTTCGGCATCATGGCCCTGCGCGCCCGCATCGAGCGTGACCGGGCGGAAGAAGAAATGGTCAAACTCAACAAGGAGCTTGAACAGCGTGTCGCGGATCGCACCGCCGAACTATCCTTGGCCAAGGACCACGCCGAGGCGGCCAACAAGGCCAAGAGCACCTTCCTCGCCAATATGAGCCACGAATTGCGCACGCCTTTGAATGCCATCCTCGGCTTCTCCGCGCTGTTGCGGCGCGACAGCCAGGCGACAGGGGAGCAGCGCGAAAAGCTCGACATCATCAACCGCAGCGGCGAACATCTGCTCACCCTCATCAACGATGTGCTCGAAATCGCCAAGATCGAGGCAGGGCGCCTGCAGCTTGAGATCGCTCCGTTCGACCTCGACGCCATGGTTCGCGATGTCGCGGACATGATGCGGGTGCGCGCCAGGGAGAAGGGTCTGTGGCTGCGCCTCGACCAATCCTTCACCTTGCCGCGCTACATCAAGGGCGATGAGGCGCGTCTTCGCCAGATCCTGGTCAACCTCACCGGCAATGCTGTGAAATTTACGAACGAGGGCGGGGTCACCATCCGCCTCGACGTGAAGCAGAATGCCTGGACGCACCTGGTGATGGAGGTGGAGGATACCGGCCCCGGCATCAGCGAAGAAGATCAGAACCGCGTGTTCAAGCCCTTCGTGCAGCTTGGAGAAGCGGGCGTTCAGAAGGGGACCGGACTGGGCTTGGCCATTTCCCGTCAGTTCGCGGAGTTGATGGGCGGTACGATAAGCGTGACGAGCACGGTCGGTAAGGGGGCTGTCTTCCGCGCCGATCTGCCCGTCAAGATCGCTGACGTGGCCGGTATCGATGCTGCACGCAGCCCGGCAAGCGTCCGTGAGGTGGCTGGACTTGCGCCCGGAACCCCCCGCTACCGCATCCTGGTCGTCGAGGACCAGGTCGAAAATCAGCTACTTCTGAGCCAGCTCATGACCAAGATCGGTCTCGATGTGAAAGTGGCGGCCAATGGCGCGGAATGCGTGAAGCTATTCCAGGAATGGCGCCCGCATCTCATCTGGATGGACCGCCGCATGCCTGTCATGGACGGCATGGAGGCCACACAGCGCATTCGCGCTCTCCCCGAAGGCCAGGATGTGAAAATCGTGGCGGTGACGGCCTCGGTGTTCAAGGACCAGCAGCAACAAATGCTGGACGCCGGGATGGATGGCTTCGTGCGCAAGCCCTACCGTCTTCAGGAAATCTACGACTACCTGGCAAGTCAGCTCGGCCTGAAATACGTGTACGAAGCCGCATCCGCCGAAGCCGCGGCCGCCCCGGCCGGACTGGAACCGCCGAAGATGGCGGCATTGCCCGGCCCCTTGCGCGAGGAACTCAAGGAAGCCCTGGAGAGCCTGGACAGCGACCGGATTAGCGAGGCGATCCGGCGGGTGGGCGACGTTGATGCGGGGCTGGCCCGCACGTTGTCTCAACTGGCCGGGAACTTCGATTACCCGGTGATCTTGAAGGCCCTGGCGGCGGAAGCTTCTTGAAGCCGAAGCGCGGCGGCGGCAAACGGACGGTCATTGTGCGCGAAGTGGTCAATGGCGTGATGCACATTCTCTCGACGGGCTGCCAAGGGCGAGCCCTGCCGAAGGATCTGCTCTTGAAATAATCTGCACGAGATGCCACAGCGCGACGCTGGCCTTCGTCGTGCGCCCCTTCACGTCCACCTTCACTCGGCTGACGGTATAGGGCTTGCCCATCACATCGCGGCCCTTCACGGCGCGGGCGGCGGGCACGCGGCGACGGAAATCATTGACCATGTTCGCCGGAGCCGCTTCGTTGTCGCCCGGCCGCGTGGCCGGATCGGCCAAAAGGCTCGCCGGACTACCGGCGAAGCCCCAGCCGCTCGATCAGGCTGCGATAGCGTGCATGGTCCTTGCTCTTGACGTAGTCGAGCAGGCGGCGGCGCTGGCTCACCATCTTCAGGAGGCCACGGCGTGAGTGGTTGTCTCCCTTGTGGGTTTTGAAATGCTCGGTGAGATTGACGATCCGCTCCGTCAGCACCGCGACCTGGACCTCAGGCGAGCCGGTGTCATCGGGTTTGGCGCCGTATTCCTTGATGAGCGCGGCCTTGCGCTCAGTCGTAATCGACATCGGGTTCTCCTTGCCGTCCCATTCCGAGCCGTCAGAGCGGGAGATTGAAGACCCTCAAGGGCCGGAACTCGCCGCCTTCGACCTCGCCGAGCGCGACCAGCGTTCCGCGCGAGGTGGCATAGATGAGACCTTGGTGGATGGGGGCGTCGCGGCCTCGGATGATGACCGGCTTACCCCGTTTCAACAATGCCGCGTCCGCTCCGCCGACGGCCAGCGCCGGGATGCCGTCCAGCGCGGTCTCAACGGGCAGAAGCACCTTCATCAGTGCCTCGCGACCGTCGGGACTATTGCTCAATTCGCCAAGCCTTTCCAGCGAAATCGCTGCATCGGCGTGGAAAGGACCGACGCGCATCCGGCGAAGCTCGGCCACATGGCCGTAGCAGCCGAGCAGCCGCCCGAGATCGCGGGCCAGGGCGCGCACATAGGTGCCCTTGCCGCATTCGGCTTCGAATAAACAGGTGTCGCGGCTGGGGATATCCGCGATCTCAAGCCGCATGATGTCCACCGGGCGCGCCACGAGTTCGAAGTCTTCGCCGTCCCGCGCAAGGTCGTAGGCGCGCTCTCCATCGATTTTGATGGCGGAAAAGCGTGGCGGCGTCTGCATGATCTGCCCGCGAAATTTCGGCAATTCGGCCTCGATGGCCTCGCGGGTCGGTCTCGCATCGCTCGTTTTGGCAATGTCACCCTCGGCGTCGTCGGTCGTCGTCTCCACGCCCCAGCGCACGAGAAAGCGGTACTCCTTGGCGCTGTCGACGACATAGGGGATGGTCTTCGTCGCCTCGCCGAACGCGATCGGCAGCACGCCCGTCGCCAGCGGGTCGAGCGTACCGGCATGGCCCGCCTTCTGCGGATTGAACAGGTGCTTGACCTTGTTCAGCGCGTGCGTGGAAGTGATGGCCTGGGGTTTGTCGAAAACGAGCCAGCCATTGACCGGGATGCCTTTGCGACGGGCCATATCGGATGCTCCGCAAATACTGGGTGTCAGTCAAGGTCGCGCGCAACGTCCGGCGAGCGCAGCAGCGCGTCGATGCGTTCGGCCTCATCGAAACTCTCGTCGATCCGGAACACCAGATCGGGCAGGTACTTCATTTCGACGCGCTTGGCCAGTTCGCCGCGCAGAAAGCGGTGATGGCGTTTCAAAGCCGCGACAAGCGCCGCAGCGTCGCCCGCGCCCAACGGCCGCACATAGACCGTCGCATGACGCAGATCGGGCGACAACCTCACTTCGGTCACCGTGACGGGCCGGCCGAGGTCAGGGTCGGCGATCTCCCCGCGCAGGAGGATATCGGCGAGCGCATGGCGGATCAATTCGCCCACCCGGAGTTGGCGCTGCGTGGCCGCCTTTTCGCCATGCCTTTTCCTCATCCTCGTCCCCTTGCTGGGATGAAATCCGCGATCAGCGCGCGCAACCAGTGCTTGAGTGGAAAGCCGCAAGCCCGCCATGACCGTCTCGCGCCCCGTGACGATGCGCATGATGGTGCGCGTGCGTCGAGCCGAAGTCCCCGCGGTTTAGCGCTCCGGGCGGGAAAGCGCAACCGCGGTGAACCGGATACACGCCGCCCTGGAAGGCCGTTTGAACCCGCATCGTCGGCGGCGCCAGGGGGCATTCGCGGTTTGCTCGGAGTAAAACCTGTGCTCAGCCGCGCATTGGCCGTCTGACGAAGTTGGGCTATGATCGCCGCCGCTTCATTGCAGGGGGGCACCAGGGGAGCTGATGTCCGGAACGAGCACCGAGTACGAACAATCCGGCGCCAGCCGAGACGCGGCCGCGCGTGCCGAAACACTTGCCGGGCTCAAGGAGCGATTCGGCTCCCGCTACCATGACGGGCTGGCCTTCCGCGAGCAGCACGCGCACACGACGACCTGGATTCCCAACCAGCCGCCGGATGCCGTGATCTTCCCCGACAACACGTCGGAAGTGGTGGACATCGTCAATCTCTGCCGCGGCAGCCGCACGCCCATCATTCCCTTCGGCGTAGGGACGTCGCTGGAAGGGCACCTGAACGCGCCCCTCGGCGGCGTCACGCTCGATTTCGCGCGCATGAACCGCGTTCTCCGCGTCAATGCCGAGGATCTCGACTGCGAGGTCGAGCCGGGCCTGACCCGCAAACACCTTGACGCCCATCTCCGCGACACCGGCCTGTTCTTCCCCGTGGACCCCGGCGCCGACGCCACGCTCGGCGGCATGGCCGCGACGCGCGCCTCGGGCACCAATGCCGTGCGCTACGGCACGATGCGGGAAGTCGTGCTGAACCTCACGGCGGTGATGGCCGACGGCAGCGTCGTGCGCACCGCGAGCCGCGCCCGCAAATCCGCCGCCGGATACGATCTGACCCGTCTCCTCGTCGGTTCGGAAGGTACGCTCGGCATCATCACGTCGCTGACGCTGCGGCTGTTCGGCATCCCCGAATCGATCCTCGCCGCCGTCTGCCCGTTCAAGACGCTCGACGGCGCCTGCCGCACCGTGACCACGGCCATTCAGTTCGGTCTCGGTCTCGCGCGCATCGAACTGGCCGATGCACTTCAGATCGAGGCCATCAATGCCTATTCCAAGCTCAGCCTCGCGGAAACGCCGACCCTGTTCCTCGAATTTCACGGGACCAGGGCGGGGACGCTGGAGCAGGTGGAGGCCTTCAAGCGTCTGGCCGAAGCCGAGGATGGCGGCCCGCTGGAATGGGCGGAGCGTACCGAGGATCGCAACAGGCTGTGGCAGGCGCGCCATGATGCCTACTGGGCCGCTCTGCAACTCAGGCCCGGGGCCTCGGTGTTCGCCACCGATGTCTGCGTGCCGGTTTCGCGCCTTGCGGAGTGCGTCGCCCGGACCCACGACGACCTGGAGAGCATGAACCTGACGGCGCCCGTTGTCGGCCACGTCGGGGACGGAAATTTCCACGTCATGCCGCTCGTCGATATGACCGATCCGGAGGAAGTCCGCGCCGTCGAGCGCTTCAACGACCGGCTCGTGGACCGCGCCCTGAAAATGGGGGGAACCTCGACCGGCGAGCATGGCGTCGGCACCGGCAAAATGAAGTTTCTGGAGAAAGAACACGGCGCTGGCCTTATGGTCATGAGTGCCATAAAGAGGGCGCTGGACCCGCATAATATTCTCAACCCTGGCAAGATCGTTGCGTTGCCGTAAGGTTCCTGTATTGTCCGGAGCCGCTGCTGCAAATACACCGCTGCCGGGAAAGGCTGGAGGCTTCCGATGGGGTCGGTAATCGCCTGGCTGACAACGCTGCTGGTGGCCGCGCTCGCCGCGCTCCTGGCCGTGCCCTATTTCGTCAACTGGAACGACTACCGGGACATCTTCGAGGCGGAGGCTGCCAAGGTCTTCGGCCGCGCGGTTCACATCGAGGGTGATATTCACCTGACATTCCTGCCCACGCCGATGCTCAACCTGCGGGGTGTGCGCATCGCGGACGAGTTCGGCAGTTTCACGCGTCCCTTCGCCGAGGTGGAGACCTTCAACGCCGTCCTGTCGCTTCCGGCGATCCTGACCGGCACGGTCGAAACCAAGAAGCTGGAGCTGGACCAGCCCGTCATCCGGTTCGCCGTCGACGAACTGGGCGAAGGCAACTGGCAGAGCGTGCGCCCGCACCGGTTCGATCTGCCCGTGCGCCAGCTCATCCTTCGCGATGCCGATATCCGCGACGGGCTGGTGGAGTTTCGCCGCGGCAAGACAAGGCCGCCGTCGCGCATCGAGAACATTTCCGGGACGCTGAGCGCCGAAAGCCTGAGCGGGCCCTTCCGCTTCACGGGGCAGGCCGCGATCGGGGGTGATCGCCGCGAGATGAAGCTGTCCGGCGCGCTGGACGGGGTGGGCCTGCGGGTCAAGGGTTTCATCCGTTCAGGCAGTGGCGCCAGCATTTACCAGGTCGACGGCGAGATAACGGGGTTCTACGGTCCCCTGAAATATTCCGGGCCGGTCGTGGCGCGGCTCGCGCTCGACAAGGCTGCGCGGGAAGCCGCCGCCGGATCGCTTGGAGAGACGCTGCCGGGCCGCGCCGTCGAGTTGCGCGCGTCTTCCACGGTGACGCTGGAGGATGTGAAGCTGGAGAACATGGCCTTCACGCTCACGCAGGACGACCGTCCGCAATCGCTGAGTGGCAGCGCGTTCGCCTCCTGGGGTGACAGGCCGCGGCTCGATATCTCCGTCGATGCCTCCTGGTTCGATATCGACCAGATGCTGCGCGTCGCGGCCGACAATGGTAAAGGCGATGCGCGGGCGCAGACACAGGCATCCACCCCTGCCGCAGCGCTCGCAGCCCTGCCGGAGCTGTTCACCGGCTGGTCCTTCAAACCGCGCCAGGGTTCGATCAAGGCCAAATTCCGGCAGACGAATCTTGGCGGCGAGATGATCGAGGGGCTCGATTTTGCCGCCGTCCACGACCACGGCGACTGGCGAATCGATAAGCTGACCGCGCGCCTTCCGGGTGCCACCGACGTTGATATCAAAGGCACGGTGCCCGCCGGGGACACGTTCACGCTCGCAGGCCAGTTCAAGCTCAAGGGCAAGTATCTGTCGCGGCTTCTGCGCTGGGCCGCGCCTTCGCTCGGCGCGGTCGACACCGGGAACGCGCAGAATTTCTCGCTGACCAGTGATGTGACGCTGGGCTCATCCCAGATAGCGTTTAAGTCGGCCAAGGGCGAGTTCGGCGATTCCTCTTTTTCGGGCGAGTTGGTCTACGATTATGGTGAGGCGTCACAACTGGCGCTCACGCTTCAAAGCGAGCGTCTTGACCTGCGCCCCGTATTCGGCGGGCGTGATCTTGCATCCTCGGTGAGGGAGCGCGCCTCGGGCTGGACGGCGCAGACGGACGCGGCGCCGGGGACCGCCCCGGATGCGACGAACTCGCCATCTCCCGCACAACCGGCGCCGAGAGCTAGTCTTTTCGATGTTGCGCGCACGGTGTTCAACGCGCGGCGCTCCAAGGTCAGCGTGCGGGTCGCGCATTTGCATCTGCCCTCGCTCGAAGCGCGCGACGTGCGTTCGGTTCTGCGCTACGAAAACGGCACGCTGGACATCGGCGAACTCAATCTGGCCACCACCGACGGTCTCAGCATCAAGGCGGAAGGGCGTCTCACCGGGTTCGAGGGCACGCCGGACGGCGCGCTCACGCTCGCGGTATGGGCGCCGAAGGCTGCGGCGGTGGGCAATCTGGGGCGGCTCGCGGGGCTCGATATTTACGGCAGCTCCGCGCAGAAGCGCCTGGAGACATTTGCGCCCCTTCAGCTCAGCGGCCATCTGAGCGCCAGCCGCCGGGACCGGAACCTGCAACTCACACTGGCGGGCAAGGCTGCAGCCAGCGAACTGTCGCTGTCGGCCAAGCTCGACGGCGATTTTTCCACCCTCAACGATGCCAAGCTGGATGTTGGCGGCGTGATCGCCAATGGCGACGGGCGGCAGCTCATCGCTCAGCTCGCGCCGGAGGTGCCGCTCGATCCGTCCACCACTGCAAACGGTGCGGGTGCGCTCAACATCTCGGTGTCGGGGGCGATGAAGACCGGTCTTACCACAAAGCTCGAACTCCGCACGCCGGATGTCCAGGGGCGTTTCCAAGGGCTGGTCGGACCGCTGGACAGCCCGTGGTCGGCGAGCGGTGATTTGTCCTTGCGCGCCTCGCGGGGAGCGACGGCGCTCTCCATGCTGCGTCTCACGCCAGGGGGGACGCCGGTGACAGGCGCGCTCGATCTGCGTGCCGCGGTATCGAAGAAGGGCACCGAATACAAAGCCGATAGCGTGGATGCGCGGATAGGCGGCGAGACCGTTGGCGGCAGCGTGAGCGTGGATGTGTCGGGTAAACGTCCCGTGGCCGCGCTGGAGCTTGGCGCCGGGGCGGTCATCCTGCCGAAGATAGCGGCCTATCTCGTGGACTGGGACCGCAAGGACATCACCTCGCAACTTGCCGAGGCGGCCAGCGGCAGAAGCCTCTGGCCCAATCATGCGTTTTCATTCCGCGCCTTCGAAGCCGCCGACGGCACGCTGAAGCTGAAGGCGAAGACGCTTTCGCTCAACGAAGAGATAACGCTCAGCGACGCCGTGCTGCAGGCTTCCCTGAAGGACGGTGCGCTCACCCTGACCCGGCTCGATGGCGGGCTTTACGGCGGCAGCTTCGAGGCCTCGGGCGCGCTGGCCTCGACGCGCGGGCGTGTTGTGCTCGATGCGCGTGCAAAGCTCGAAGGGGCCATACTCAGCAAGATCACGATCGCCAGCGATGGCAAGCCTGTCGCCAGGGGCAAGGCGGCTCTCGACCTGGAGATGCATGGCGAAGGGCTCAGTCCGCGCGGATTGATCTCGGTCATTTCAGGCGAGGGGCAGGTCCGGCTGCAGAACGGCAAGCTCAGCGGCCTCACCCCGGCTGTGCTCCGCGACGCGGCCGATGCCTATCTGGCGCAGGACATTCCGCAGAAGAAACGCCTGATCAAGCGGATCAACACCGGTCTACGGCGCGGGATCCTTTCCTATCCGGGTGTCACGGTGCCCCTCACCGTGAAGGACGGGATGCTGCGGATCAGGGATGCCACCGTCGAGGGCAAGGATTACAAGGCCAAGGGGGGCGTCCTCGTCGATCTGGGCTCGCTGCGCATCGACAGCGAATGGGACATAGCCTACACCGGCAAGACCCGATCGGGTGCCAGCTTGCCGCCCGTCCAGCTCGTATTTGCCGGACCTCTTCACCGCTTCGCGACGCTGGAGCCGCAGGTTCATGTCGAGCCGCTGGAGCGTTTTCTCTCCATGCGCCGCATGGAGCAGGATATGGATAAGCTGGAGAAGCTGAACGGCCGGCCGCCTGCCGGAACGCGCGAAGGCGGGGCCTCCCAGCGCGGTGCGCGGCCCTCCACGGGGTTTGCAACCGCAACCGAGACAGCGCCGGCGAAGTCGGCCGAACCGAAGCCGCGGGAGAAGACCGGCACCCTCGTGCCCTCCGCCATTGCGCCGCGGGCCGAGGCCAGTGAGCGCCGGGATGCCGGGACGAGCCGCGGAGGGGTTGCCGGTGGCTGGAACACCGGCACCGAACAGGCGGGCTCCGAGAAGTCAGCCGGGGACGCAGGTGATTTCGAGGCGCGCATGCGCAGGGCAATCGAGTCCGGCGGCCGGTAGCTCTCGAGCGAATGCAGGCGGAGCAACGGGGTTCCGCTGGAGACGAGCGCCGCTCCGGGGCGCTGCTACCTTAAGCCGCAGAAAGCATTGCATCGACGAGACGGCGGCGCTACGACTGTTGCGGTCAGGTACGGAAACTGCTCATGGTCTCGATCCCGAATGACGCTGCACAGGGCGGCCACACGCAGCGCGCGTCCCATTCCGGTGATGCGGCAATCAAAATCTGGCTCTACACGGTTGCCGCGCTCGTCTTGTTGATGATCGTCGTTGGCGGAGCGACGCGGCTCACCAATTCAGGCCTGTCGATTACCGAATGGCAGCCCATCATCGGCACAGTCCCTCCCTTGAGCGATGCCGACTGGCAGGATGCCTTCCAGAAATACCAGCAGATCCCGCAATATAAGATCATCAACCGGGGCATGAGCCTCGCCGAGTTCAAGTTCATCTACTGGTGGGAATGGAGTCACCGGCTGCTCGGACGGCTCATCGGCGTGGTCTTCTTCGTGCCGTTCCTTGTGTTCTGGATGCGCGGCATGATCGGTGCGGCGCTGTGGCCAAGACTGCTTGGCATCTTTCTGCTCGGCGGTGCGCAAGGGGCGATGGGGTGGTACATGGTGGCGAGCGGTCTCGCGGAGCGCACCTCGGTGAGCCAGTACCGCCTGAGCGCGCATCTGGCCCTCGCCGTCACCGTGATCGCCGCCATCCTGTGGGTGGCGTTCGGCCTGGGACGGGAGGCGGAGCGACGCCGGATCGCCGCGCCCATGGCGGGTTTGAAGACCGGCGCCGCCGTGCTCGTGGCACTGATTTTCCTGCAAATTCTCGCGGGCGGCTTCACGGCGGGGACGCATGCGGGCCTGTCGCACAACACATGGCCGCTGATGGACGGCGCGCTCATTCCAGGCGGCTTGTGGGTGATGGAACCATGGTACGCCAACCTTTTTGAGAATGTGCTTACCGTACAGTTCAACCACCGCGTCATCGGTTACGCGGTCGCGCTCGTGGCGATCGTCAATGCTGTTGTGGTGTGGCGCGCCGGCGTGCCCGGCGTGGTCCGGCTGACCGCGAGCCTCCTCGTCGTGGCTGTACTCGCGCAGATCACGCTCGGGGTGTTCACGGTGTTGACCCAGGTGCAGATCGGCATCGCGCTGGCGCATCAGGCAGCAGCCATCGTGCTTTTCGGCTTGGCGCTCTATCATCTTCACCGGCTGCGCGCGCCGTGAGCGCGAACCTCACGATCATCAAGCTGGGCGGAAGCCTCGCCGGGTCGCCGCGGCTTCAGGAGAGCGTGGCCGCCGTAGCGGGAGCGGAGCGCGCGGGCGTGATCGTACCCGGCGGCGGGCCGTTCGCGGACGCCGTACGCGTGGCGCAGGACAATATCGGCTTCGGCGACCGCGCGGCGCACCGCATGGCGCTTCTGGCCATGTGCCAGTTCGGTGAAGCGGTGGCGTCGTTCCACCCCCGGCTCGTGTCGGCCAGCGGCGTTGTCCGCATCCGCGAAGCTTTCGCCGCAAACGCCGTGCCCGTGTGGACGCCGTGGCCAATGGCCGACGGTCTCGACGCGGTGCCTGCCAGTTGGGATATCACTTCGGACAGCCTCGCCGCATGGCTCGGCGGCAGGCTCGGCGCGGCGCGGCTTTTGCTGCTGAAATCCACCGAACCGCCGCCGAACCCGGTCGGTCCGGCGGACATCGTCAAATGGGGCATAGCCGATCCGGCTTTCGCACACTATCTTCAGAAGAGCGGGCTTGACGCATGGTGGCTGGGTCCCTCCGCGCTTGCCGGCCTGGCGTCGATGATCGACGGCGAAGGCGAGTGTGGTGTCCCAATTCGAGACGGAAAGGGCTGATGGCGACGCTAATTCGTAAAGGCAGCGAGTTCCGATGAGCAGGCATCCACAAAAGCCGCGCCTCGCCTGGGCGCTGACTGGCTCAGGCCATTTCTTCACCGAGTGCATGGATCTGATGCACGAAATCGGCGAACTCGACGTCTTCGTCAGCAAGGCCGGGGCCGAGGTGGTGCGCATGTACAAGCATGACCTCGCCATGCTGCCCGAACCCGCGCGCGTCTTCCGCGACACCACGGCCAGCGCCGCACCGGTCGGCGGCTTCTATCTCGGCGCCTATCACACGCTGGTGGTGGCGCCCGCAACCTCCAACACCGTGGCCAAATTCGTCTGGGGCATCTCCGACAATCTCGCCACCAACGTCTTCGCCCAGGCGGGCAAGTGCCGCGTCCCCATCATCGTCTTCGCCTGCGACAGCGCGCCGGAAATGGAGAGCATGGCGCCGGGCGGCATGGTGAAGGTCTATCCGCGCAGGGTGGACCTCGACAATGTCGAGCGCCTGAAGACTTTCGAGGCCACCACGGTCGTCGATTCCGTCGAAGCCCTCCGCGCGGCGCTGAGCGAACGCATCACATGTCTGAGCGCCTCCTCTTCCTGACCGGACGCCTCGCCAGGCCGCGCCTGGAGAAGATCGCCGCGCGCACCGATTTCGGCGGCCGGAGTTGGCGCATCGCCGATCTTGGCGTAAAGGTCGCAGCGCTGATGACGGAAGCCATCATCAAGCGGCGGCTGGAGGCTCCGGTCGAGGCCGACCGCGTGATCCTGCCGGGGCGCTGCCGGGTCGATCTCGACGCGCTGTCGGCGCATTTCGGGACGCGGTTCGAGCGCGGACCCGAGGAACTTAAGGACCTGCCGCGCCATTTCGGCAGGCATGGCGGTCAGCCCGACCTTAGCCGTCACGACATACGCCTCTTCGGCGAAATCACCGACGGGCCGATGATGGACGTGGCGGCGATCCTCGCGCGGGCCAAAGAGATGGCGCGCGCTGGCGCGGACGTCATCGACCTGGGCTGCCGCCCGGACACGCCGTTTCCGCATCTGGAGGAGACGATCGCGGCGCTGAAGGCGGCGGGGATCGCGGTGAGCGTGGATTCGGCGGACGAGGGGGAGTTGCGGCGCGGTGCGCTGGCGGGCGCGGATGTCCTCCTGAGCCTCAACGAGACGACGCTGCATGTCGTGGACGGGACGGGCGCGGTACCGGTTCTCATCCCCGAGCCGCATACCGATCTGGCGTCGCTGATCCGCGCTGCGGACGCCATGGAGAGGGCAGGGCGCCCCTATATCTGCGACCCCATCCTCGACCCGATCCATTTCGGCTTCACCGCCTCGATCCTGCGCTATGCCGAGTTCCGCCGCGCTCGTCCGCAGGCTGAAATGCTGATGGGCACGGGCAACCTGACCGAGCTCACCGACGCCGACTCCGGTGGCGTTACAGCCATGCTGCTCGGCATCTGCTCGGAACTGAACATCCGGAATGTGCTCACCGTGCAGGTCAGCCCGCATACGCGCCGCACCGTCGAAGAGCACGACGCCGCCCGGCGCATGATGTACGCCGCGCGCGCCGATGACAGTTTGCCGCGCGACTACACGGATGCGCTGCTCTCTCTGCACGGGCGGGAGCCGTTCACGGCCAGTCCGGCAGAGGTCGCGCAACTGGCGGGGGAGGTGCACGATGCCGCCTACCGCATCGAGGTGGCGGAGGACGGTATCCACGTGTTCAACCGTGCGCTGCATGTGGTGGCACCCGAGCCGTTCGCCGTCTACCCGCAGCTCGGCGTGGAGACCGACGGCGGCCACGCATTCTATCTCGGCGTGGAACTGGCGCGGGCGGAGATCGCCTGGCAGCTCGGCAAGCGGTATGTGCAGGACGAGGGCTTGCGCTGGGGAGCGGCTGTGGATCGGCGGGGGGAGGATCTGGCGAAGCTGAAAGAAGCGGGGACGACGCTGTCGCACGCCATCCGCGCGATCGTGCCGGGGGCGCCGAGACGCCATGAGGAATGAGCCGCCATGCCCATGATCCGCGAAAGCATCGTCATCACCACGGACGCCGAGGGTAACGCCCATATCGCGCCACTGGGTCTCATCGAGGAGGAGGGCGGGTTTGTCGTCGCGCCTTTCGCGCCATCGCGGACGCTCGACAATCTGCGCGCGCGGCCCGTGTTCACGGCGAGCGTCACCGACGACGTGCGCGTCTTTGCGGGCTGTCTCACGGGGCGGCGCGATTGGCCGGTGGCGCGCGCGGATCGGGTCGCGGGGTTCCGGCTCGCGGGCGCGCATGCTCATCGCGAGCTGGAGGTGGTGCGCGTCAGCGAGGACGATTTGCGCCCGCGCTTCCACGCCCGCGTTGTGCATGAGGCGGCGCATGGTCCCGCGCCGGGCTTCAACCGGGCGCAGGCCGCGGTGATCGAGGCATCGATCCTGGTCAGCCGCCTGGACATGCTCGCCGAGGAGAAAATCCGTGGCGAACTCGCCTATCTGGAAATCGCGATAGGCAAAACGGCAGGGGAGCGCGAGGCCGAAGCCTGGGGCTGGCTCATGGAGCGAATCGCGGCGCGTTTGGCGAGGCCCTGAGCAAACACAGCAAGACGCTGAGCAAGCACGCCTCCGGCGTCGCCAACCGCTCGGAGCGGGTTCACGAAGCTCGCCCCGCCGCCGCGATCTCCGCAGCAATGGCGCAGAATTCAGCAACGCTGAGCTGCTCGGCCCGGAGCGAGGGATCAATGCCGAGACGCATCAGAGCGTCCAGCGCGCCGGGCAGTGGCTTCAGACTGGCGCGCAGCATCTTGCGCCTCTGCCCGAAGGCCGCGGCCGTGACGCTCTCAAGCATGGCCGCGCCACCTGTCTCAAGCGGGTGCTCATGCGGGCGGAATTCGACGACCGCCGAGTCGACTTTCGGCGGCGGCGTGAAAGCGCGGGGCGGCAGGTGAAACAAAATGCGTGCCGAGCTGCGCCACTGCGCGATCACCGAGAGGCGCCCATAGGCTTTGCCGCCCGGCGCGGCCACGATGCGTTCGGCCACCTCCCTTTGGAACATCAGGGCCATGCGCTCCCACCAGGGCGGCCAGGGCTCGCTCTTCAACCAGCCGGTCAGCAGTGGCGTAGCGACGGAGTAGGGCAGATTCGCCACGATACGCGCGGGCGTGCCGGGCTCCACGAGCGCCCGCCAGTCCACGGCGAGTGCGTCGCTTTCAACGATGGTCAGACGGCCAGGGTAGTGTGCCGCGACAGCCTCAAGGGCGGGGATGCAGCGCGCGTCCTTCTCGATGGCGACGACGCGGGCGGCTCCCTCCATCAGCAAAGCCCGCGTGAGGCCCCCGGGTCCCGGTCCAACTTCCACGATGGTGACGCCGGCGAGCGGCCCCGCGGCCCGCGCAATGCGGCGTGTCAGGTTGAGATCGAGGATGAAATTCTGTCCCAGCGTCTTCTTCGCCGACAGGCCAAGCTCGCGGATCACCTCACGCAGGGGCGGCAGGTCTGGCGCCATACGGCTCATCGGACGGACGCTGCGGCGAGGGACGCGGCGCCCTGGCGTGCCATTGCTGCGGCGAGGCGAAGGGCTGCGATGAGGCTGTCCGCCCGGGCCTGACCGGTCCCCGCAAGGCTGAAGGCGGTGCCGTGGTCCGGTGACGTCCGGATGAAGGGGAGGCCGAGCGTGACGTTGACCCCTTCGTCAAAAGCGAGTGTTTTCAGCGGGATGAGCGCCTGATCATGATACATGGCGATGGCGGCATCGTAGCTCTTGCGGGCGCGCGCATGAAAAATCGTGTCCGCCGGATGCGGACCACTGACATCATAACCCTCGCGGCGCAGAAGCTCCAGCGCGGGCGCGATAACGCGCTCCTCCTCATCGCCCATGAGGCCGCCTTCCCCGGCATGTGGGTTCAGGCCGGTTACGGCCAGGCGCGGGACCGCGATGCCGAACCAGCGCGTCAAACCCGCTGCCGTTATGCGCACCGTGTCGGCGATAAGGCCCACGGAGAGTGCGGCAGGGACCGCCGCGAGCGGGATATGGATCGTCACCGGCACGACGCGCAGACCGGAACCGCACAGCATCATCACGGGTTTCGCGTCTTTGCCGGATCGGCGGGCGAGCACGCCGAGGAATTCGGTGTGGCCGGGATGCGGGAAACCGGCGGCGGCCATGATATGCTTGGCAATGGGGTTGGTGACGACGGCGCTGGCGCGGCCGTTCAGCACCAGGCCGGCGGCTGTTTCGATGGCCGCCTTCGTCGCGGATGCGTTGGCAGGGGAGGGGGTGCCTGGACGCGCGGCCTCTCCCAGTGGCAGCGGGAGTACCGGGAGGTTCCGCGCGAAAACCTCCGTTGCGTCGCCAATATCCGTCAGGGGAGAGCAGGGCACGTTGACGCTCAATGCATGCGCTCTCGCCTCCAGCACCTCGGGTGCGCCGATGAACGCGAAAGGCGGAACATGACCGGCGTCTCTCCGCAGCCACGCGAAAAGGGTGGCGTCTGGGCCTATCCCCGCGGGGTCACCCATTGTCAGGGCCAGGGGGGGCACAGCCGAGCTGCCTCCGCGGGCTTCCGCCTGCTCAGCCCTTCTTCGGGTAGTCAAGGCGGGCATGGTCCTTGAGGTCTCTCAAGTGTCGCCGTGAGTAAAGCTGAAAGACTTCCTGCAGCTCATTCTTTTTCGAGCTGTTCTTCTTTGTTTCGCCGGAGGCAACAGGCACCTGCTTTGAGCAGATCGCATGGGTTTCGACGCCGTCACTGACGATGAAGGGCGGGGTCATCTGCCCGACCCGTCCTTTCAGGATGGCGGCGCGGACCTCGCCGCGGAACGCGGAGACCTTGGCCTTGGAGTGGTTCTTGACCGAAACATCCCTGACGCCCGCCAGCAGTCTGCGGAGGCCGGCGCAATTCTTGAAGCGCTTGCTCAAATTCGTTGCTTCGACAAGACGTTTCGCCACGATCTTCTGGTTGGCTTTGCCGCGCACCGCCAGTTTCACCGTCTTGACATCGACGATCGTTCGATCCTGCGCATCCGTGGCAACGCTTGACGTCATTGAAACGGCAGAACGTACGCGGGAACCGTAAAGCCTCTTGATAAGCTGCCGCCAGGCAACCTGCGCGCGTATGCGGTTCTTCAATGTGGACGGATTGATCCCCTGATTGCTGAACTGCGCGAGGAACTGTTTCAGGGTGAGCTTGCGCGAACCGCCTTGTGCCATGCTCGTCAGCGTCTTATTCACGTCCGCGTCGGAGACGATGATCTTCCGGTCCCGCGCTGCCTGCAGCATCAGACGTTCGTCGATGAGCTGGTTGAGGGCCTGTTTACGCATGGCACGGCTCGAATCGGCAACCACCTGCCTTTGGATCTGCTGGACGAACTTCTTTTGCAGTTTCTGCGCCTCCTCCCGCGAGGCGGGCTGCTCCTTCATCATGAAGCTTTGGAAGGCCTGTTTCGTTTGCGCGGACTGAAGACGCGCCTGCATCCTCTTTCCGAGGCCCGAAGTGAGCGCCAGGAACCGCTGCCGCTGGGCCACGTCGTAGGAGGTAATGGGGTCATCATTCACGAGAACGACGATGCTCTGTGCTGCGGCGCCGTCGTGAAACAGGCAGCATGAAAGGCCGCAAAGGACAGCCCCAAGCAGCCATGAAACCAAGGCATTCTTCGATTTCAACATCATGATATACGGATCCGCCATACTCTCAGCATGTGTGCAGCCCCCAGCCCACGACATGCATTTCCATTGGACCTAAAGCTAGGCGGATTCGTGGCGCGGCCTCAACCGCTTGTTACCCGTTATGCGCAACCTTTGCTCGCCAACGGGTTCATTTGAAGGTCATCGTGTCCGCCGAGAACGCGCCGATGGTGTCGGTGCGGCTCTGCGAACTGCCCGTCGCCAGAATATCATAACGGACCAGCCAAGTCTGATCGGGCTGCAGGGCACCGTCAGTGATGTTGGTCTCCGCATACGCAACCGACAGCATGAAGCACTCATCGGCGTATTTCAGACCGATGCTGTTGCGGATGATCTCGTCATCATCGAGGTCGTAGCGGATGTCGCCGAACATCGTCCAGTGTTGCGCCAGCTTGACCGCCAGCACGCCGGCGACTTCCTCGCGGTCATCGTCATAGCCGAGATTGGGCTGAGCCTTGGCGCTGACGTAGTTCACACCCGCGGTAAACGGCCCGTAATTGCCGGTGAGCTGCAGATCCTCACGCTTGATCGACAGGTCCGCCTCGTCGAACCGCGTCTGTGCGACAAACTGCACATTGCGCAGGAGGTCGAGATAGACACCCGCGACATAATCGGACTGCGCGGTGCCGAGGCCGGAATCCGCGCTGAAAGGATTGGCTCCGGCAATCTGATAGCTCTGCCCGGCGACGACGCGCGCGCTGAAGCCGCTCTTGGTATCGACGCTGTAGCGCATGCCGACATTGGCGCGCGTACCGGTTTCCAGGCGGTCATAACCGGAGAACTTGTCGATGTCGAAAAGCAGCGTGTCGTCGAAGACGAGGCTCTGTGCGTCTTCGTTCGGGATCTCGCCCTGGTCCTTAATGTCCGGGCGGACAATGACCTGGGCGATCGGCTCGACGACGTGCGAGGCGCTGGCCGTGTGCTTAATGAAGGGATAGCGGTACTCAAGGCCAACCACCGCGTTGCCCCGGAAGGAGGTCGTGGCGTCGTGCTTCGTAGCCTCGTCGATCGTGTCTGTGAAACTCGTCGTCTTGTAAACGTCGCCGCGGAGCTGGCCGAAGGGCGTCAACAGCTCGCCGATCGGGTCGGTCAGGGTGCGCCGCCATTTGACCTGGTTGACGAAATGCGCCACGTCGCCGCCCTTGTCGCGCGACAGGCTGAGAACGTTGGCGTCATAGGACAGCTCGCCGCCCAGAATCGGCTGGCCGAAGATGTAATTATAGTCGACGGACGGATGGACGAGCGACCGCGAAGCGCTCGTATCCTCGTAGGTCAGACCGCCGAAATGATAGATATTGGCCTGGAAATAGTTCCGTTCCGACTGGCCGGTCAGGTAGACTTTCTGGATGCGGTCGGTGGCGTAGACGTCGTCGAGCTTGTAATAGCGCCGGAAGGTGTCGTCGGTCTCAGCCGTTGCATCCCAGCCCCATCTCCAGAAGGAGCCCAGGCTGAAATCACCCTGGGTCACGATGCTGCCGCGGAACTCGTTGAAAGACGTGTCGTTCGGGCTTTCGTCATACGCGCCCGCCAGCCGGACGCGGTAGCCGCCGCTCCGCAGGCGCTGACGCCAGTCGGCCTGGACCAGTATGCCCGCCTCGGTGGTGATCTCAGGCGTGAGCGTGAGGTCCATGGATGGCGTGATCGTATAGTAATAGGGAATCGCGAATGTCGAGCCCAGGTTGTCGGAGGTCGGCCGGATCTGGGGCCCGAGGAAGCCCGAGCGGCGCTTCACCGTGGGGTCCGGATAGTAGAAATACGGCACCCAGGCGACCGGCACGCCGAAGAACTCGAAGACGCCGTCCTCGACGTAAATATTCTTCTCGTCCTTCTTGTGGGTGATCCTGTTCGCGCGGATGCTCCACAGCGGTGCCGAGTCGGGACGGTCCTTACAAGGCTTGCAGGGCGTGAACTTGCCGCGTTCGAAAACGGTGGTGTTACCGTCTTTACGGTAGGCGTTGGCTGCTGCGATGCGCGTCTCGTCCCTGGTGACGGCCTGGAAGGAACGGATGAAGCCGTCGCGGAAATCCTCGGTCAGCGTGATGCGCTCGGCGTTGATGAGGGCGCCGTCCGGCTCCTTGATGCGCACATTGCCGACGGCGTTGAGCGTCTTGGCCCTGCGGTCATAGATGAGTTCGTCGGCCTGGAGGGCGTAATTCTTGTAATAGACCTCGACATTGCCCTTGGCGATGATGCGGTTGCGCTTGCTGTCTGTCACCAGTTGATCGGCCTGGAGCAGCAATTGCTGATTGGTGGCGTTTTCGCTCACCTGCGGTTTGGTCAGAAGATCGCTCTTCCCGCTTTGCGCGAATGCGGGCGAAACCGCGCCCAGCAACGACAATGCGATCACGCTAGCACGCACCCCATGCGCGAGTGCCAAGCGTGCCCCTATTGGCAGCGCCGAATAAGGCTTGCGTCCCCCATGCAAGGCCTCAATTCCCATCTGTCAGCCGTCCTCTTGATGCAGCAGAACCGTCAATGCCAGAAAAGTGCCGATGGCGATTGGCGCCCAAGCCGCGACCCCCGCAGTGATATACCCAGACATGCCCAATTGGCGTGACACCTCAACCAATACGAAAAAAGCGAAGCCGCCACCCAATCCGGCGATCACCATAGTCTGGATCTTCCCAAAACGGAAGGGCTTGAGAGCACAAGTCGCAGCCAGCAGGACCATGACCACCATCAGGAACGGACGCGCCAGGAGTTGCTGGTATTGAAGTCTATATGCAGTTGTTGAGATGCCTGCTTTCTCAGCAAACTCTATAAATCCAGGAAGCTCCCAGAATGACACGCCTTCAACGGTGTCGACGCTCTCTGTTACCTGAGTTGAGTTGAGATTTGTACTTACGATATACTTTTTGTATGACCGAGGAAGGTTGCCTGAACTGGAGACATGCGCGTTATCAAGCACCCAATAACCATGCCGCAAAACCGCCTTATCTGCCTCGATTCTCTCAATAAATTTTTTGCTGGGGTCAAATTGCAACACCGTCAGTCCGGCGAGCGTCGTGCCCCGGTCCGCCGTCGCCCGCGCGTAGACGATGGACGGGCCGTCCGGACCGTCCTGGCGGATCCATGCCGCGGTATTGTTCTGGGCGCGGTTGGAGCGCTTTGCCGCAAAGGTCTCCGCGAAGAGGCGCTCCGAAGCCTGTTTGGCAACGGCGGCAAGAGGATTGTACACCGTTATGGCGAAGACACCGAAAATGAGTGCCACAAACATGGCGGGGCGCAGAAACTGCCATACCGACACGCCCGCCGCGCGCACGATGACCAGTTCCGAGCTGCGGCTGAGCATGAGGAACGCGCCGATCGCACCGATCAACACCGCGAAGGGCAGCACCAGTTCAGCGAAGGCGGGCAGGCGCAGGAACGTCAGGAAGAGCACCTGTGTGGCGGGGATGTCGACCTTAGCCGCCTGGCGCATCATCTCGACGAAATCGATGAAGAAGACCAGCATCACGCAGATGCCATAGACCACCAGGATCATGGCGAACAAACGGCCTGCGAAATAACGCGCAAATGTCGATGACTTCATGTCCCGGTCATCCGCGGCATCGCCTCTCCTCACGAGAAGTTCCGTCCCAGCCACGCCCGCGATAGGGCAGGGGACTACGCAGTGTTACGCCGCCGCCTTCGCTCTGCTGCGCCATCGCGGCAGTGAGAAGCTGGGTAGCGACAATGGTCTGATCTGGTAATGCACCATGACCAGCATGACCAGTATCCCGATCAACGGCACGCCCCAAACCAGGAGGAGCGCGCCGCTCGACTTCACCGATGCATTCACGCCCACAAGTCCCAGGACCCGGAACGCTGCCGCCCCCGCAAAGGCTGTGAAGACGCTTTGCATGCCGCTGTCGCGCGTCGTTCGCGGATAGCCGAGATGAACGACCACGATGAGCACGAATAGGAACGGATAGAGCGGACTCGACAGCCGGTCATGCAATTCCGCCCGGAATTTACCATAATAGTGCTTGTAGTAGGAGTCGTCCGGGTCGGGATTCAAGAGTTCACCCAGATAGCGCTCTCGCGGCTTGTAGTTGCGCGCGCCCTCCTTCGGTCCGAACTGGGCGATGTTGAACAGGTAGCTCTCGAACGTGATGATGTGGGCGTCCTTGTCCTTCGCAGCCCGGCGGTGAATATGACCGTTGCGCATGATCAGCAGCGAACCGCCGCTCTCCTGCTTCACGATCTGGCCGCGCTCCGCAAGATAGGTGATGTTCTGGCCGGCGTCGCGCTCGTCGTTGAGCATCAGGCCGAGCAGATCGCCATTCGGCGCGCGTTCGGCGATGTGGATGGTCAGCCCCTTCTCCGGCGAACTGAACTTGCCGGGCTGGAGGAACTGCCCGATCAGATCGGTCCGCACCTGGATCGTGTAATCGCGCAGGAGCCGCGAGGTGTACGGCGTCAGAAACGCGTTGGCATAGGCAATCAGGAGCGACAATATGAATGCCAGCGCCAGATAGGGCCTCGCCACGCGCCAGACCGTCGCGCCCGACGCCGAAAGCACGATCAGCTCGGAATCCCCGCTCAGCCGGTTGAGCGTGTGCAGCGCCGAAATCAGCAGCGCCACCGGCGCCAGAATGGCAATGAGGTGGGGCATCGCGAGCACGGTAATCTTGAGGAAGACGATAAAAGTCTGCCCCTGCGAGGTCATCAGCGACAGCTGGCGCAGCGCCATCGCCATCCACATGACCAGCGTCAGCGTGATGAGTATCATCGCCATCGCACCTGCGGTCTGGCGGAAGATGTAGCGCCCGATAATGCTCATTAGGCCATGCTCACCGCGAACAGAAGCCGGGCGAAAAACGCCCATGGCAGGGGTCGTGCGTACCGCGCGGAACCCCGGTTTTCAAGCCCCGAAGCCCACGCCGACACGAACGGAGCGGCTCGAGGCCGCATAATCCCGTGCCCGCGCGGGAGCACTGCTGCCCCTGCATTAACATCCTTCCACTGCGGTCTCACGGTAAAATGGCAGATTTTCGACAGCCGCTTATCAAAGTTGCAATGCGATGCTGCTTGTGTACAGTGGCAGCGTACACCATTATTTTCTTTCACCAACATAGCTGCTAGGGATCATTCGGGACAGGCATCGGGGCGCGAAGCTCCCGTTTGCGGCAAGGTTTATGACTCAATGGCACACATGACGACCCTGACATTCGCACCTCTGAAAACCGCAAAACGCAACGTCTGCGTGGCACTGGCGGAAAAACAGACACAGAAAAAAGTGAGCTTGCCGCCTGCATTGAAAGCGCTCGACAAGCAGTCGGGTGGCGTAGTGACGCGCGCGGCCGACATCGCCAAATTCGACGGCGGCAAGAAGGCTTTCCTGGATCTGGTTGCGCCCGCCGGGCTGGATCTGGATCGGCTGCTGGTTCTGGGTTTTGGAACCGCGGAAAACTACGATACGGAGGCCGACTGGCTGGCTCTCGGCGGCCGTATCCGGGGCCGTCTCGGTGCGGCGCGGGCGTCTTCCGCCGAGGTGCTTCTGGAGATCGGCGACGCCGACGGCATTTCGGGGCGCGCGGCGGCCTGTGTTGCGCTCGGCGCCATGCTGCGCGGTCATGAGTTCAAGAAATACAAGAAGAAAAAGAAGGAAGCCGAAGAGGATAACGGCGAAACCACCGAGTTGAAATCCATCCGTTTTCTTTGCCGTCACCCGGAGGAGGCGAAAGCCCATTTCGAGGCGCTCAAGGCCGCCGGCAATGGCGTGATGCTGGCGCGCGACCTCGTCAACGAGCCGGCAAACGTGCTCAGCCCCGAGGAATTCGCGGTTCGGGTGGAGGAACTGGCCGACCGCGGTCTCGATGTCGAGGTTCTGCACAAGGACAAGCTCGAATCCATCGGCATGAACGCGCTCTTGGGGGTAGGGCAGGGCAGCGCGCGGCCAACCGCCGTCGTCGTCATGCGCTGGAACGGCACGAAGAAGAAAGACAGCTCCAGGCCCGTCGTTTTCGTCGGCAAGGGCGTGTGCTTCGACAGCGGCGGCATCTCCATCAAGCCTTCGGCCGGGATGGAGGAGATGAAGGGCGACATGGGCGGCGCGGCCGCCGTCACAGGCGCGATGCTGGCGCTCGCCGAGCGCAAGGCGCCCGTGAACGCCATCGGCATTCTCGGTCTCGTCGAGAACATGCCGAGCAGCACGGCGCAGCGCCCCGGCGACATCGTGAAATCGCTCTCAGGGCAGACGATCGAGATCGTCAACACGGACGCCGAGGGGCGGCTCGTGCTCGCCGACATCATGTGGTACGCGCAGGAGCAGTTCGAGCCGAAGGCCATGGTCACGCTGGCGACGCTCACGGGCGCCATCATCGTCGCGCTGGGCAAGGAGCATGCCGGGCTGTTCAGCAATGACGACGATCTGGCGGAGCAGCTTACCGAGGTGGGGCTGGAAACGGGTGAGAAGGTCTGGCGCCTGCCGCTCGATGCGAAATACGACAAGCAGCTGGATTCCAAATTCGCCGATATGAAGAATGCGGGCGCGCGCGACGCCGGATCGATCACGGCGGCGCAGTTCCTCCAGCGCTTTGTCAAGAAAGGCACCAACTGGGCGCATCTCGACATCGCGGGCACAGCGATGGGGTCGCCGGTGACGGACATCAGCCAGGGCTGGGCATCAGGCTATGGCGTGATGCTCCTGGACCGGCTGGTGACGAATTACTACGAGATCAAGTGACGCGCGGCGGCGAGGTTTGGCCACCGTCCCGAGGATGCCCGTGACATGGTTGCGCGGTGCTTGAGCGCCGTGGGTGGTGTTTTATTCTCGGGGCTGCCGGAAGTCCGGGTTTGATCATGTTATGCGATCGCATGTTATGCGATCGTAAGACGGCTTCAATGGCAGCTCTCTTGCTTGCGGGACAGGGATGTTTCCGAAAATTGGGATCAATCCGGTTAGGCGACTGGCGTTTAGTGAGGCCGTAGTCGGAAAGAATATGCGCAATCCAGCAAGTTTTTGGAACAAACCCGTGCTCATCCTTTACGGCCTGCTGGATCGTTTTATATGTTGCCATCTTCCAAATTCCGCTGGTTTTGCAAGTATATTGGCACGCTTAACTGACGATAACGCGGCCTAGCAAGATAGTGATTTTCCAGATATTCCTTGTCACTCCAGCCAAGTCCAGCCTGCTGCTGTGCTCGTGGCGTTCAGCACCGCTTCGCGCCGCGTTCCGTGGCGGCCTACGGCCGGTGTTGACCGCCACTGCGCTTGTCAGCGCAATGCTTCCCGCGGGTTGGGACGAAAGGAAGGGCTCCGCACGGGCACAAACAAAAGGATTGCTGCAAACGGATGGACTTCTATCCTCGGGGGCGCCGGATCGGACCGGATCGGATAAGGTGCTGGAAATCCAGCGCTTTTCGGTGCGCTGAATGACTCTAGTTTCCATAATATATCTTATGCGAATCCCGGTTAACTATAAGGTAACCGCGTTTGGCACCGCAGAATGTGCTCGTTTGCGTGCCAGACTCGGAGACGCAGACCATGCCGCTTCGGCGTGCAAACGGCGTGCCCTGGGTTGACGCGCCGCTCGCTGGCAGTTTATCTGCGCGCTAGGCAGCGCCAAGGGATGTGCCTCGGCCCGCCCGGCAATCTCACGAAACGGAATGGCTCTGATGACCTCCAAGCGCCCGCCCCTTCAGGCGACGCCCGCCGACGCCGCACAACTGGCCGAGAAGGCCGCCAGCGGCGAAGCCTGCGATATGTCCGACCTGCTCACCCTCATGGCCGTCCTGCGCACGCCCGGGATCGGCTGCCCGTGGGACGTTGAGCAGACCTTCGCGAGCATCGCGCCCTACACCATCGAGGAGGCCTATGAGGTTGCCGACGCCATCCAGCGCGGCGATTTCATCGAGTTGAAATACGAACTGGGCGACCTGCTGCTCCAGGCCGTCTTTCACGCCCAGATCGCCGCCGAAGAGGGCCGCTTCACCTTCGACGACGTGGTGGACGGCATCACGCGCAAGATGGTCCGCCGCCATCCGCATGTGTTCGGCGACGAGGCGGAGCGCGGCAGCGGGATCGTGCCCGGACGCTGGGAACGCATCAAGGCCGAGGAAGCCGCCGACAAGCGCGCCGAGGCGGGCGAGGCCGCCTATTCGGAGGGATTGCCGAGCCTGCTCAACGACGTGCCGCTCCACCTCCCCGGCCTGACACGTGCCGTGAAGCTTCAGAACCGCGCCGCCAAATCCGGCTTCGACTGGCCCGACATCATCCCCGTCTGGGACAAGCTGAAGGAGGAAATCGCCGAGTTCGAAGCGGAAGTCGCCAGCGGCAACCGCGCGCATATGGTGGACGAGTTCGGTGACCTGCTGTTCGTCTTCGCCAACGTCGCCCGCCATCTCCAGATCGACCCCGAGGCGGCGTTGCGCGGTGCGAGCGCCAAATTCGAGCGCCGTTTCCGGCATATCGAGCGGCGTCTGGCGGAGCAGGGCCGCGCCCATGCGGAGGTGACGCTGGCGGAAATGGACGAATTGTGGGACGAGGCCAAGGCGCTGGAGAAGACGGCAGCGGGGGAGTGAAGCTCCCCTCCCCTACCCTGCCGTCTCGTCGCGCAACAGCTCAGCGGCAAAAGCCGCCAGCCCCGGACGGCGCTCGCGGCGCAGGCGCTCGGCCTTCAGGATATCCTGCAGAGCGGTCAGCGTGGCATCGAGGTCGTCGTTGACGAGGACGTAATCATATTCGTCCCAATGCGAGATTTCTTCCGTCGCGCCCGCCATGCGCCGCGCCACCACGGCCTCGCTGTCGGCGGCGCGCGTCCGCAGGCGCTCCTTCAGCACCGCGCGCGACGGCGGCAGGATGAAGATGCGCACGACATCCGCGGGTGCGCCACGGGACAGCGCGCGCGCGCCCTGCCAGTCGATGTCGAAGACGATGTCGCGCCCCCCGGCGAGCGCCGTCTCGACGCGGTCGCGCGGCGTGCCGTAGAGATTTCCGAACACCTCGGCCCATTCGAGGAAAGCGCCCGCTTCGCGGCGTGCCTCGAAGGTCGCCCGGTCGAGGAAAAAGTAGTGAACGCCGTCGATTTCACCGGGCCTGGGCGGGCGCGTCGTCGCCGACACGGAGAGCCTCAGCCCGCTGTCCGCCTCAAGGAGCCGGGACGCAAGCGTCGTTTTCCCCGCGCCCGAGGGCGAGGACAGGATCAACATGACGCCACGGCGCACACCCGCGGCGTCCTTCGCCGACATGCTACTCAATATTCGCCACCTGTTCGCGGAATTGGTCGATGGCGCTCTTCAGCCTGAGGCCGATGCGCGTGATTTCGGCCGCATTGGATTTGGAGCACAAGGTGTTCGCCTCGCGCTGAAACTCCTGCGCCAGAAACTCGAATTTGCGGCCCACGGGCCCGTCCTCGCGCATCAGTTCGTGCGCGGCGGCCACATGCGCGCGCAGCCGCTTCAATTCTTCCTCGATATCCGCCTTGGTCGCCATCAGCATGGCTTCCTGGTGGAGGCGCGTCTCGTCCAGCCCCGGCTCGCCCGTGATGCGCTGCAACTGTTGGCGCAGGCGTTCGGCGATCATCTCCGGTGTGCGCGACGGAGCGTTTTCCGCCTCCTCGACCAATGCGGCAATCTCGGCAAGTTTCGTGGACAGGACATCGGCGAGGCGCGCACCCTCGGCTGCTCTCGCCGCAACGACACCGTCCAGGGCCGTGAGAAAGGTCTTCAGGAGCGCCTCGCTCAGCGGCGTCGTTTCCTGGCCCGCGGGGGCCGGCTCCTGGACTTCGATGACGCCCTTCATCCCGAAAAGCGCCTCCAGCGGCACCGAGTCCACGCTGCCGGTGATCTCCCGCGCCCGTTCGGCAAGGCTGGCGAGCCGCAGCAGCGCGGCTTCGTTCAGGCGCATGTCGGCGCTCACGGCGGGCGCCCTGAGATTGAGCGAGACGGCGCAGCTTCCGCGCGCGATCACCTTGCCAAGGGCGTCGCGCACGCGCAGCTCGAACGCCTCATATCCCTGCGGCAGACGCAGCCGGACGTCCAGACCGCGATTGTTGACGCTCCGGACCTCCCACTGCCAGACGGCATCGCCGTCCTGGCCTCCCGACCGGCCGAACCCCGTCATGCTTCTCAACGCCATAGCCGTCAGCTTCCTTAAGCGGAAGTGCCTCCGCGCCGCACACCCGGCAGGATTGCCGAGGATCGCTTTATCCGTCCCGATTGCGTCGAGACGGCGTGTGCACCTTCCTGCTTAAACCACCAACCGGCGGTCTCAGGCAAGCCTCACGCACGCGATCAGAAACAGCGGATTTCGCCCTCGGCCTGGGCGCGGCGCATTTCGGCAACCTTCTCGGTCATACCCGGCGTACGAAATATGCCCGATTTTTCCCCACCGACCTGCACGATGCTCATGACCGTTTCCGCCTCGACATATTTCTCGTAGGGCAGAATCGAGGCGATCACGTCGATGGAACAGGAGCAGCGCCGCAGCGCATCGCGCGTGCCGCCATTGGCCTGCATGCAGGCATAGACGTAGTCGGCGCGCGCCTCGGTTGGGTAGTCGTTGCCCTCGCAGGTCTGGGCCGCCAGTGTCCCGGTTCCTGCCAGTGCGAGCACGGCGGCGGCAGCGGCGTGACGCAGCCTTCTAATTGGTGCTCTTGTCATGCCCGATCCCCTTGAGCGTGAGATGGATGTCGATGGCCGGTCCAGACTTCCCTTCGCGCGGATCGTCGACCGTCGAGCGGATGTCGTAAATGCCGCCCGGCACCGCTTCGGAGGCGATGAATTCGTAGGCCTTGGTCCGGAAGAGCTGCAACCGTTCCGAATGCGGCACGTTAAGGAAAGGCTGGATCCTGACCTTCATGGCCTTCACCGTCTTGCCCTTCCAGGTGATTTCCACCGGCTCGACCTTGGCGGCATTGCGAAACGCGGCACGAATGACGTTACGGAAATAAACGGGCTGGCCGCCGACATGGCGCATCATCTGCGACACCTCATATTCAAGAAACATCATGATGACGGGATTGCCCGACACGTTCGGCAACGGTCCAAGCTCGCGCAGGCGCTTGCCGGTGAACAGGGAGAGCTTCGCGTCCCTGGTGCCGTCGCCCGCGGCGGCGGCCACGACATTGACCGACGCGGCGTCTTCGAATGACGGCCCGTAGAGCGAGGCATCGGCCGACTTCTGCGAATAGTGGTAGGTCAGGCGGCTCGGCACGGCGAGCGGCTTGAGATAGGCTGTATCGAACAGAAGCGTTTGTGCCGTCGGCTCCGTGCCGGTGGCCGCCCGCAGCCTGCTGCCCGGCAGCGCGATGGCGGCAACCACCGCCACAACCGTCAAGATTCGTAACATCGAGATAGCATCCTCCCTTGATTCACGGCGGTTTTCCCCCGCGTCCTCTTATGCCCGGAATATGAAGCCCAGGCCGCGCACGGTGCGGATCACACTCTTGCCGCTGGTGCCGAACGCGCCGAGCTTGCGCCGCAGATAGCCCACATAGACATCCACAACATTGATCGATGCACCGCCCTGGGCTTCCCAAAGCTCATGGAATATCTCATTGCGCGACAAAGGCTGCCCCGCATGGTGCATCAGGAGCGCCAGCAACTCGGCTTCGCGCTCCGTCAGTTCGATGGTCTGGCCGTCCCTGGCGACCGTCCGCAGCTTGGGATCGAGCGTGAAATCCCCGGCGGTGAATTTTGCCGGCGTGATGGCGGACGCCTGCAGCGCCGCCGTGGCCGCCTGCGCCTGGCGCCGCTCCTGCGAGCGCACGCGCGCCAGCAGTTCCTCGAAAGCGAATGGCTTGACGACATAGTCGTCGGCGCCCGCGGACAGGCCGCGCACACGGTCGGCGATGGAATCGCAGGCGCTGAGCATGATGATCGGCGCCTCGCGGCCCTCGACGCGGAGCTGGCGGCAGACATCGACTCCGGACAGATCGGGCAGGATGACATCGAGGATGATCGCGCGGTAGGCATTGCGCTTGCCGCAATCGAGCGCCTCGGGGCCGGTCCGGGCGAAATCGACGCCGTAGCCTTCGAGCTCGAAGCCACGGCCGAGCAGCGAGGAGATATCCTCGTCATCTTCGGCAATCAGGATGGTTGCGGCGTCTGCCATGCGTCTTCTTCAACCTGTTTCAAGCTTGCCCTGCCCTCTCATCGTGCTTCTGCACCGGCCAGAGCCCCCTCTGCGAGCGCCAGCCGCAGAATCATCGTCGTACCCGGCGGGCCGCCGTCGGCCGAGGCCAGCCTGCCCGGACTTTCCATATCTATCCTGCCCTTGTGCTCATCCACGATCCATTTGGCAAGGGCCAGCCCCACGCCATGCCCGGCGCCCGCGCGCTGAGGCGCTTTGCCCTGATAGAAGCGGTCGAAAACCAGCTCCTGTTCCGCTTGTGGAATGCCCCGCCCCTGGTCGCTGATCTCCAGGACCGCATAATCGCCGTCCATTGCCGCCTTCACGCGGACGAAGCCCGGCGGCGCGGTGAATTTCACCGAATTGACGATGAGCCCGCTGCAGACCTGCCGCAGCCAGTCTTTATCCCCGCGCACATAGAGATTGCCCGGCCCGGCCTCGAGCTTCACCTCGATGCCGCTGTGACGCGCGAAGCCGAGCACGTCGTCCACGGCGTCGCTCAGGATCTCGCCCGCTTCCGCACGCGCCAGTTTCATTTCGATACGCCCGCTCTCCGAGCGCGCCACGCGCAGCAGGTCCTCGACGCGCCGGTTCAGCCGCCTCGCGCGCGCCTGGATGGTCTCCATTGCCGTAGTGCAGGGTGCCGGAATGGCGTCGCGGCGGCGCAGGAGCAGTTCGGCCTCGCCGAGAATGACCGTGAGCGGTGTCCTCAGTTCGTGGCTGACGTCGGTGAAGAAGCGGCGGCGATTGCCGTCGATCTCTTCGAGCCGCTGGTTGACCAGCTGCAACTCGGCGGTGCGCGCGTTCACCGTCGCTTCCAGATCGCGTTTTGCCGCCACGAGCGCCCCTTCGCGCGTAGCCAGGTTTCCGGCCATGCGGTTGAAGGAGATCATCAGGGCCGTCAGTTCATCCTTTCCCTGCACGCTCAGGCGCGTGTCGAGGTGTCCCGAGGCGATAGCTTCGGCGCCTGCCACGGTCCGCCGCAGGCGGCCGAGCATGGAACGCACCGGCCCGAAATAGAGGAACGCGGCGAGCGCCAGCGCGGCCAGCGTGAACACCGAGGCCGTGGTCACCAGACTGCTCTTCAGGACCGCCATTTCGCGCCGGGCCGTCCGCGCTTCGGTCCGCTCGGATTCCACGGCCTGCGACAGGAGCGGCGCAAAGCCGAGGCCGAAGACGTCGAGCCGCTGGCGCGCCAGCCCCTGCCGTTCCTCGGGCGGCGCCGCGTGATCGAGAAGGGCGTTGATCTCCTTGTCCAGATTCTGGAACATCCCCCGCATGCGCGCCACGCCGAGCCCTTCGCGCGCTTCGGCGTTCTTCGCTTCCTCGCCTTCGACGATGGCCGCCTGCTTCTCGATCGAGGCGTCGATCAGGTTGAACACCGAGTTCACCTCGCTGACCGCAGAGGCCAGTGCCGGGCGGCCGGTTCGCGGCACGCGCACGGCTTCCAGCGCCACCAGCCCGTAGTCGCTGGCGCGTGCCGAGAGCAGCATCAGCATTTCGAGCTGGCCTTGCGAGAGATGGGCGCGGTCGATCAAATGGTCGGCGCGCCGGATGCCGTAAATGAGCGCAACACAGCTCCCCGCGGCGACGAGCGCGCCGCCGATCAGAACGACCATGATTTTGAACCGCAGGGAGTGTAGGAGCACTCCACATCCTCCCCTGAACCGGGCCTTTTCATAATTTGTAGACCAGCCCGGCGCTGTGCAACATCCCTCCGCCGCCAGCGCTTGCCCGGATGGTTAAGAGCGGCCGATGCGCCGGTACTGGAACGGTGGCGGGTCTTTCGCGCTCAGTTCGTCGGCTTCGTCCTTCATCGACTTGTGATGCGGCGAAAGCGAGCAGGCGGGATCGGCGTTGCGCGCGTCGCCAGTGAGCGCGAAGGCCTGGCAGCGGCAGCCGCCGTAGTCAAGCTCCTTGCGCTCACAGGAGCCGCAGGGCTCGGCCATCCAGTCCGTGCCGCGATAGCGGTTGAAGGCGTCGGATTTGTACCAGATGTCGGCGAGGCTCGCTTCGCGCACGCTCAGGAACCGCAGGTCGGTCAGGGTTTCGGCGATGTGGCACGGCAGAACCTTGCCGTTGGCCATGACGTCGAGCATGTCCTTGGCCCAGCCGCCCATGCAGGGCTTCGGGTAACGGGCGTAATAATCGGTCGGGACATAGTCGATGTTGAGGATGCCCTTCAGCCGCTCGCGCGCCGCCACGACGACCCCCGCCTGACGGATGACCTGTTCGTAGCTCGGCATCAGCGCCGCCTTGTTCAGCGCCGCCCAACCGTAATACTGCGTGTTGGCCACCTCCAGCCGCTCGGCGCCGGCATCGACGCAATATTGGACGACCTCTTCGGTTTCGTCGATATTGTGGCGGTGCATGACCACGTTGATGGTCAGCGGCAGGCCCAGTTCGCGCACCCAGCTCGCGAATTCCGTCTTCTCCGCCAGGGCGTTCTTGTAGTTGGTGATCTTGTCCGCCGCGTCCGCGCGCACGCTCTGCACGCTGAGTTGGACGTGATCGAGGCCGAGATCGGCGAGCGCTTTGAGGCGGTCGCGGCTGAGGCTGACGCCCGCGGTGATCAGGTTGGAGTAAAGCCCGTTCTTGGCAAGGCGCGCGACGAACTGCTCCAGATCGGGACGCAGCGCCGGTTCGCCGCCCGACAGATGCACATGGAGAATACCGAGTTCGGCCGCCTCGTCGAAAACGCGCAGCCAGTCCTCGGTGGGAAGCTCGCCGGCGGCCTTGAGCAGGCTGACCGGGTTCGAGCAGTAGGGGCATTGCAGCGGGCAGCGATGCGTCAGCTCGGCGAGCATGCCGAGCGGCGGCACGGCGGGGATGATCCGCAGTTCCGCGGGCGCCTCGCGCGTCACAGTTTCAAGAGCAGATTGTCCGACCATTCCTGCACAAACTCCTGGACGTCCTTGAGGATGGTTTCGCGCGGCGCGTCATATTCTTTCGCCAGCAGACCGGCGATGGCCGCCAGGTCGCGGCTGCCATCGCACTGTTTCAGGATCGCCACGCTCACCTCGTCCGGCCAGAACAGCTTTTCCGGAGCCAGAACCACGAACTTCTCGCGTACCGGGTCGAAGCGCAGCCGCACATGGCGGGGGAGATACGGCCTGCTCGCCTCGGTCGCGATGGCACGGTTGGGCGCCGTGGCGATCATGCCTCAAGCCTCCGGCCGGAAGGCTCCCGGCGGGATGAAGCCGGGGTCGACATAGGCGAAATAGAGCGCGTCGAGCTGCGACCACAGCACCTCGGTTTTGAACAGCAGCGCCTTCAGCACCGCCCGCTGCTCCGGCACGGTCCGCGCGTTTTCCTTCACGTAGCGCAGCGCAAACATCACGTCGCGCGGGGCCTGGCTGAGGCGGCGGCGGAAATAGGCCGTCATGCCTTCGTCGATGAAGTCGTAATGCTCCAGGAAGCCCGCGATGCGCTCGGAATGGATGGTCGGCGCGAACAGCTCGGTCAGCGACGAGGCGATGCTTTCCAGGATCGGCTTCTGGCGGGCAAAATTGATATAGGCTTCCACCGCGAAGCGCGTTCCCGGCAAGAGCCCCTCCGTGGAGATGACGTAGCTGCGCTCAAGGCCGAGCGCGTCGGTGAGCTTCAGCCAGCGCTCGATGCCGCCGGTATCCTCGCCGAGGCCGTCATGGTCGAAATAGCGCTGCCGCCATTCCACGCGCATGTCCTTGTCGTACATGTTGGACATGATCGCACAGTCTTTGATCGGGATCGCGAGCTGATAGTAATAGCGGTTAAGCGCCCAGGCCTGGACCTGCCCCTTGTTGAGCTTGCCGCCATGCAGGAGCTTATGGAAAGGGTGCAGATTGTGGTAGCGCTCGGCACCGATACGGCGCAGCGCGGCTTCGAGTTCGTCCGGCGCCAAGCCGCCTTCGGGAACCGCGGTGAGCTGCGCGGAGGTCAGCTGGCCCGCCGTCGATGTGATCGCATTCATAGCTCTATCTCCATTCCGTCATATGCAATGTCCCACCCCGCTGCCTGCACGTGCCGCTCAGCGTCCGACCCGGGTGCGAGGATCGGATTGGTGTTGTTGATGTGAATGAAAATCTTCCGGCCGATCCGGCTGTTGGCGAACGCCGCAACCGTCCCTTCCGGCCCGGACAGCGGCACATGCCCCATGCGCAGGCTGGTCTTGGTGCCCACGCCGGTGTCGGCCATCTCGGTGTCGGTGAAGGCGGTGCCGTCGAAGAAGAGGACGCCTGCGCCCTCGACGCGTTCGAGCAGCGCGTCGTCGATCTTCGCGCAGCCGGGGATGTAATAGGCCGAATGCGCCTGATCGCTCTGGCCGACCGCCGAGATCTTCACGCCGATGGTGTCGCCTTCCTGCGTGCCGAAATCGGGTCTGCTGAGATCCTCGAGGTAAAGGGCGACCTTCCCATGCACCGGAAACGCCTCCACGGTGAGGCCGAGCGGGCCCTCCGGACCGGTCAGCACCGTTTCGCGGAGCCTGGCGAGCGGCTGCCGCTTCACGAGTTCGGGGTTGAGGATGTTGAAGATGCTGTTTGCCGCGAGAATGCCGAGCACGCGCTCATCGGCGTAGACGGTGAACGGCTCGGATTCGCGCAGGTGCACGAGGCCGGTGATGTGATCGACATCGGCGTTCGTCAGGACCACGGCCTCGATGGGAGAATTGCGAAGGGCTTCCCCGTCCCGGGGGTGCAGCGCGGGCGTGGCGATGATCTGCTGACGCAGGTCGGGCGAGGCGTTGAAAATCGTCCAGCGGTCGCCGTCGGCGCTGGCGGCGATGCTCGACTGCGTGCGCGGCAGAAAGCCCGGCTCGCCCAGGCGCACGGCGCGCGACAGCGGCGCATTACAATTCCATTGCGGGAAACCGCCACCGGCGCCCGCCCCGAGAACCTTGATTTTCATGATACCAGCTGTTCAGGGTTTGTGAGCGCCCGGCCATGCGCTCCCCGCGGTGTGAAAGGAGGAGGGCCGTCAGCCCTTCTCCCTCCCGCAGATTACTTGCTGCAGCTACGGCCGGCGGCCGCATCCAGTGCCGACGGAAGATAGCGCGTGACTTCGAGGCCGGCGTCAACCGTCTGCACGACGGGCTTTGTCCATGCTTTCATGTGTATTTCCTCCTGTTTATCCGGGCAGCGCTGCGAGACCGATCCCCCTGCCGCCCGCGGTTTTGAGCAACCGCAGGATGAAAGTGTAGCGTGACAATTCGCCCCACACAATGGCCTATACGGTAGAATAACGAGAAAAAAACGCAGATGTGAAGGTATGTGCGATTTACAAGCGCGTCCACATACCCTTATTATTTTCTTATGATCGTGATGATGTCGCGTATAGTTGCGCGGTTACTGTGTCGTCACGTGACATTTCTATAATTAACACTGCGGGATGGGGAAGATTAATTCCTCCTACTCCCATTCAAGCTCGGCATAACCGGCCGTGACATTGCGGCGGTGGTAGTCCTCCTGAAGCTTCCAGCCGGCCGGATTTTCCACCGGTACGCTCGACACTGTCTGCTGCATGCTCCGGCCTTCCCGGATGGCGGCCCGTACATCTTTGCGCAGGCGCGTCAGATAGGCCGTCTGGGCTTGCAGCGCTTTCGGCCAGTCGCGTTGCAGGCCGCCATGGCCCGGGATCGCCTGGGCGGCATCGACCGTGGCGAGCTTCCCGGCGGCCGCGAGCCAGCCATTGAGGTTGCCGTCCAGGACCGGCAGGTGGCGCACGAACAGAAGATCGCCGGTGAAAAGGGTGCGGGTCGTCACATCGCGGACCGTGAGGTCGTTGTCCGTATGAGCCGTGTCGAAGGCGGTCAGTTCGATGACGCGATCGCCGAGGTCGAGCTGTCGCTGTCCCGTCACCGCCACATCGGGCAGAATGATCTCCGTGCCCTCAAGCGCCTTCTCGCCGATCAGCCGCGCGTAATTGCGCAGGTAGGTCTCGCCCCGCGTCGCCAGCCCGCGTTTCAGCTTGTGATGGCCGACGAACGAAGCGCCCTCATCCTTGAAGGCTGCGTTGCCGAAGACGTGATCCGGGTGCATGTGCGTGTTGATCACATAGCGGATCGGCAGTTGCGTCTTCGTGCGGATGGCGGCCTTGAGCCGCAGCCCGACATGGTAGGAGCCGCCGGTATCGATCACGGCTACGGCCTTCTTCCCGATGATGAAACCGCAATTGGAGATTGCGCCGCGATTTTCCGGACCGGGCAGCGCGACCTGCCCTTCCGCGAAATAAATCCCCGCCGCCACCTCGCTCACGGCCAGGGGATCGACCTTTTCCGCCGCCAGGGCGGCGCGCGGCGTCACGGCGAGCCCCGCCAGGAACATCGCAATCAGAACAGCAGCTTGCACGCGGAACCTCTTTCTTAACCGAGAAATCGTTTACCTGCGACAAAGTGACTTGACCACGCTAATAAGAGCTTGTTAAGTTCTTTCTCAGGCATCCGGCTTCTAAGGTTACGGCGGTTTTAAGGGAACGCCGTCAGCCCTTTCGTAAGCCTAGCGGGGCACCTCGGTTAGATTTTTAAGCCGACGTGCTAGTAACATGACGGCCGAAACCGCCTCGGCTGGTTGTGACACGCTGCCGGTGCCGATCCCCGCAACGAAAACCAAGGCTGTAAGTCTGCGACTAAACGCGGTCTGCAATCGAGCCATTGAAATCTTGAATACAGCTTTAGGTTGAGGAAACTGAAGGAGTGGGACGAATGCGAAGAGCACTTGCCGCCGTCTTCGTAGCCAGCGGCGCACTGATGTGTGCCGGGCTTGCGTCGGCGAATGAGAGTGTGACAAAGGCCACCAAGGACCCGAAGAACTGGGCGATCCAGACAGGCAATTACGCCAATACGCGCTATTCCGAACTGAAGCAGATCACGACCGACAACGTCAAGACTCTCAAGGTCGCCTGGACGTTCTCGACTGGCGTGCTCCGCGGTCACGAGGGCTCGCCCCTGGTGGTTGGCGACGTCATGTATGTGCATACGCCATTCCCCAACATCGTGTATGCGCTCGACCTCAAGAATGAGGGCGAGATCCTCTGGAAATACGAGCCGAAGCAGGATCCCAACACCATCCCCGTGATGTGCTGCGACACGGTCAACCGCGGCGTTGCCTATGCCGATGGCAAGATCTTCCTGCATCAGGCCGACACCAAGGTCGTAGCGCTCGACGCCAAGACTGGCAAGGTGGTCTGGTCGGTCACCAACGGCGATCCGAAGAAGGGCGAGACCAACACGGCGACCGTGCTTCCCGTGAAGGACAAGCTCATAGTCGGCATCTCCGGCGGCGAGTTCGGTGTGCGCGGCAGCGTCACCGCCTACGACATCAAGACCGGCAAGCTCGTGTGGCGCGGCTATTCGATGGGTCCCGACAAGGATACGCTCATCGATCCCGCAAAGACGACATCGCTGGGCAAACCCGTCGGCAAGAACTCGTCGCTTTCGACCTGGGAAGGCGACCAGTGGAAGATCGGTGGCGGCGCCACCTGGGGCTGGTATTCCTACGACCCGGAAACCAACCTGATGTATTACGGCTCCGGCAACCCCTCGACCTGGAACCCCGCACAGCGCCCTGGCGATAACAAGTGGTCCATGTCGATCTGGGCCCGCGACGTCGACACCGGCAAGGTGAAGTGGGTCTATCAGATGACCCCGCATGACGAGTGGGATTATGACGGCATCAACGAGATGATCCTTGCCGACCTCCCCATCAAGGGCAAGACGCGCAAGGCTCTGGTGCACTTCGACCGCAACGGCTTTGGCTACACGCTGGACCGCGTGACCGGCGAGTTGCTCGTTGCCGAGAAGTACGATCCGGCTGTGAACTGGGCCACCAAGGTCGATATGGACAAGAAGTCCAAGACCTACGGCCGCCCGCTGGTCGTGCCGAAATACTCGACCCAGCACAATGGCGAAAACGTGAACACGACGGGCGTCTGCCCGGCGGCTCTCGGGAGCAAGGACCAGCAGCCTGCGGCCTACTCCCCGAAGACCAAGCTGTTCTACGTGCCGACGAACCACGTCTGCATGGACTACGAGCCCTTCAAGGTCAGCTACACCGCCGGTCAGCCCTATGTCGGTGCCACGCTGGCGATGTTCCCGGCTCCGAACAGCCACGGCGGCATGGGTAACTTCATCGCCTGGGACGCGGCCAAGGGCAAGATCGTCTGGTCGATCCCGGAGAAGTTCTCCGTGTGGTCGGGCGCCCTGGTCACTGCCGGTGACATCGCCTTCTACGGCACGCTCGAAGGTTACCTGAAAGCGGTCAGCCTCAAGGACGGCAAGGAACTGTTCAGGTTCAAGAGCCCCTCGGGCATCATCGGCAACGTCATGACCTACGAGCATGGCGGCAAGCAGTATGTGGCCGTGTACTCGGGTATCGGCGGCTGGGCGGGTATCGGCCTTGCGGCCGGGCTCACCGATCCGTCCGCGGGTCTCGGCGCTGTGGGCGGCTATTCGGGCCTGAAGAAGTACACCGCCCTCGGCGGCACGCTCACCGTCTTCACGCTCCCGTAAGTGGACAGCCACTAATGTGAGCAGCATAATCCGGCGCGGCTCTTACGGGTCGCGCCGTTCCTTTGCCAGAGTAGAAGACACACGAAAGACCAGGGAGGAGAGATGTTCCGGACGACAGTCTGGCGGCTTACTCTGTCGGCGGCGATCATGGCGTTCGTAACGCTGTCCGCAGAAGCAAGCAGCGACAAGAAGGTGGAGGACGGCAAGTATGTTACCGAGGACGGGAATCCGTCCTACAATGTTGGCGCCGACGGCAATGTGGATTGGTACACCTATAGCGGCTTCCGCCGTTATCACTCTGACTGCCACGTCTGCCACGGGCCGGAAGGGCTCGGAAGTTCCTACGCCCCTGCCCTCGTCGATTCGCTGAAGAATCTGAGTTACGAGGAGTTCGCGACGGTGGTTGCCAGCGGCCGCCAGAAGGTGAATGCCGCGCAGACCAGCGTCATGCCCGCCTTCGGCACCAACCGCAACGTCATGTGCTACCTGGACGATATCTACGCCTATCTGAAGGCGCGTTCGGATGGCGCGCTGGGACGCGGCCGTCCGCGCAAGCACGATAAACAGCCGCCCGCCAACAAAGAGTATGAAAAGGACTGTATGGGGATGTGAGGCCTCTTCGCCCTGATCCCCTGTCGCGAAGCTCCGATGTGCCTGGCTGCGGACTTCGCCCCTCTCCCTTTACGGAGGTATCCATGAGAGTAACGGTTGCGGCGGTCTTCTTCGGTCTGTGCTGCCTCGCATCTCCGGCGCGCGCGCAGACTTCGGATCTGGTTGACCGTTCACATTTGCGCGTCTGCGCCGATCCCGCCAACATGCCTTTTTCCAATGAAAAGAAAGAAGGCTTCGAGAACAGGATCGCCGAATTGCTGGCCAGGGAACTCAAGGTTCCGCTCGAATATACGTGGTTTCCGCAGGCTACGGGCTTCGTGCGCAAGACGCTCAACGCCGGGCTCTGCGATATCGTTATCGGTTACGCCCAAGGCGGCGAACTGGTGCAGAACACCAACCATTATTACCGCTCCACCTATGTGCTGGTCACGAAGACGGGTGGACCGCTCGATGGTGTGACCTCGCTGGAAGACCCGCGCCTCAAAGATAAGGCGATCGGTATCGTCGCGGGCACGCCTCCGGCCAGCCTGATGGCCGCGAACGGGCTCATGGGCAAGGCGCGGCCCTATCACCTCGTCGTGGACCGGCGCTATGAATCGCCCGCCGAGAAGATGGCCGGCGACATCGCGTCCGGCGAGATCGACGCCGGAATCCTGTGGGGACCGATCGGCGGCTATTACGCAAAACTGTCTCCCGTGCCGCTCACCGTCACCCCGCTGGTGAAGGAGACGAAAGGCCCGCGCATGGCCTACCGCATCACCATGGGCGTGCGGCGGGGCGACAAGGACTGGAAACGCCAGCTCAACGCGCTGATCCGCAAAAAGCAGCCGGAGATCAACACCATTCTGGCTGGATATGGCGTGCCGCTCCTGGATGAGAAACAGCGATAACGCCGCAGCAGGTTGTTTTACAACGATTGCAAACGCTATTTGGGAGACAGACACCCCCAACAATACCCCCAAACAAAACCGGACGTAGGCGAACGTTGACGAGCGAAAATCGCAAGAGTCCGTTGAACAGCCGTACAATAGGGTGAAAACGCCTTACTCACATTGAAAGGCTGCTGTCTGTGTTATTCCAGACTTACCCTAGCACTCACTCCCTCCTGGGGAGTTGCCAATAATCTTGCCAGCCAACCCAGCGACGGCTTGTCGTCAATCAACTGCCGCGAACGAGAGCCACCAGTAGCAGCACGAAACGACCCGATGTGAATGACGGCTACCACTGGCCGGGGAGCCACGTCGGGTCGAGTATGAGGGGTCGATGGTGCCGGAGATGCCTTCGCTGCTCCTTGCCCCTCGGTTCTCAGGGGTGCGGGTTCGGGTATGAAGGCTTTGAAATCGGGATGCCGGTTGTGGACACCAGCTCATAATAGACGACGCAGTCATCAGACCCTTTTCGCCATATCATGAAAGGCTGCTTCTCACCTTCCGATGGTTGCTGGTCGCTCGCGTTCTTCGAGGGCAAATTGTCCGGAACCTGACCGCCATTTGCTTTATTCCCCGGCATGCGATTTTTGGCAGGGAACGATTAGTTGCCAGGAAACCTCAAATACCGGAGGGGCACGCCGCCTACCAGCCAGACCTGCGCGTTTCCGCGATAGAACGCGACGCCTTCTGCGTGGGCCGTGCCCGCATCAATCGTGATGATCACCGGGCTCGCAGTCCAACGCCTGGCGACCCCGGCGGCCGTCTCCACATCGGGCGACAAGTGAACGTATTGACGCCGCATCGGCCGCAACCCGTTCCGCCGGATCGCAGCGATGGCCGCTGGCGTCGTTCCATGAAGCAGCTCAGGAGGTGGCACGGCGGCGACCATCTCGATCCGTGCGGCAAATGAATGACCATAGAGTGCACGGATACGACCGGCGTCGATTTCGTAGCGCTGCTTGTTCGCCGCCGCGACCATGGTGCAGATGTCCGCGGCGGTCAGGCCGCTCCATTCCTGGCTCTCGGCTGCGAGTGCGGCCGCAAGATCGCCGAGGGCAATCCAGCCGTCTTTGTCCAGCGTCAGCCCGTAGCGCTCAGGCTTGTGCCGGAGGGCATGCGCGATCACGCGGCTCAGGCGTTGGTGACGATCAGAAATCACGGGTCGTCCATGTGCCAGGCATCTTTGTTGGCCAATAACAGCTTCCTCAAGGCTGCCGCTCCCGCGTGCAGCGGCGCGCCTGCCCTTTCCACGATGTGATATCGGACTTTTGGTAATTCCGGCAATGGCCGCGTGACCAAACCGTCCGGCACGCGGCAGCAGCCATTGACGATGGCCAGGCCGACGTTCAGACCCGCGAAATGCAGCATCAGATCCCAGCCGTTGGCTTCCACGGCCACCCGCCAGGAGACACCTGCGCTCATCAGCATGTGGTTCAGCATCACGCGATGCGGACGGTCCTGCGGCGGTACGATCAGGGCCTCGTCCTGCAAATCTAGCAGTTTGACATGGCGGCGCGCGGCGAGCGGGTGGCCACCCGGCATCACCAGGATCTGCCCCACTTCGGTCAATGGCTCCGCCACGAATCCCGGCGGCATCGCGTCGAGCACGGTCACGCCGAGATCGGCGCGGCCGGTCGTCACGAGCTCAAGTGCGCGGTCCCGGTCACCAGTCAGCAGCTTGAGTGGATGCGCTCCGCGTGCCGTGAACTGCGCGATCGCTGGCCCCAGGAGATAGAGATAGGCGCCGCTCCCCGCGCACAGAACAGCGGGCTGACGGTGCGCAGCGCCGCGTATATCCTCCACGAACGCCGCCAGGCGCTCCTGCTCGTCGCGCGCATAGGCCAGCACCCGTTCTCCTGCTGGTGTGAGCACCAGGTTGCGGCCCGCCTTACGGTAGAGCGGCTGGCCCAGCCACTCCGCAAGCTTGCCGATTTTCACATGCAGGGCGGGCTGCGAAATGTGCAGCACTTCCGCAGCGCGGGTGAAATTCATGCTTTGGCTGAATGTGAGGAAAGCCTGCAGCCAATCGAGACGCATATCGCCGCCCATCCGCTATAATCCATAGCTATAATATATAGGATAACGATAGTTGGTGTATATGGCTGCCACGGCTACCGTAGTGGTCATGAGCAAGAAGCGAACCATAGAGCCGCGTATAGGCATCGACATCGGCAAGGTGATCATGGCGCCGGTCAAGGGCGGCAAGGCCGATACCTCGTTTCTCAGCGGCACGCTGGAAAAGGCGATGGAAACGCCGCCCAGCCCAGGGGCGTTCGATGGCGTGGCCAGGCTGATAACGGCGTTTGCCGGTCAGGCCTGGCTGGTCTCGAAAGCGGGGCACAACGTGCAGCGGAAGACCCGCGCCTGGCTACGGCATTGGGATTTTCATCGCGCCACCGGGCTACCGCCGGAGAATGTGCGGTTCTGCCTGGAGCGCGCGCAGAAGGCCGTGCACTGCAAGCAGCTCAAGATCACGTATTTCATTGACGACCGGCTCGACGTGCTGGAGCACCTGCGCGGGCTGGTGCCGCATCTCTACCTGTTCGGCGAGCAGCCGCGCCTCGACGGCATCCCGGACTGGGTGACGCATGCCGGCGATTGGGAAGCGGCAGTCACTCGTGTCCTGAGAAACCTGTAACGCAACCGGGCGCGGGGTGCTCCTCGCGCCCGAGCCTTGTCCGCACAAATTAAATATTGCCGTCCGCCGCATCCGGCGCTATTTTTCTGGCTTCGTAATTTCCAACACCGGAACCCGCACCCATGCGGCGGCTCAACCAGCCAACATCAGCCCTGATGACAGAGAAGCGAGATTCTCTGGCCGCCCGTCTTTTGCTCCGGACCTGACTTCCGCCACATCTGGCCTTGCCAGCCCCGGACGCAAAGCGCGGCTCCGGGCATGTTGGCTCTCGTGTGCCCGCGAGTTGTGTTCACCCGATGCACAGGAGCCCGCCGCTGCGATGCTTGCCTGATCGCGGCAAGCAAAGAGTCTTTCGGGATGCTTGTCTGATCGCGGCGGCAAACAAAGCCACGAGGTAGTCCCATGGCCAAGGAGAAATTCCATCGCATCAAGCCGCACTGCAATGTGGGCACGATCGGCCACGTGGACCATGGCAAGACGACGCTGACGGCAGCGCTGACGAAAGTCTCCGCCGATCACGGTTGGAGCAGGTTCGTCTCGTACACGCAAGTCGCCAAGGCGTCGGCGGCACAGGGTACGCGTGACGACACCAAGATCATGACGATCGCGCCCGGTCACGTCGAATATGAGAGCGCCAACCGGCACTATGCTCATGTCGACTGCCCCGGACACGCCGATTACGTGAAGAACATGATCACGGGCGCCGCGCAGATGGATGGCGCGATCCTGGTGGTGTCGGCCTATGACGGCCCGATGCCGCAGACGCGCGAGCACATCATTCTGGCGCGTCAGGTCGGTGTGCCGCGGATCGTTGTGTTCCTCAACAAGTGCGACCTCGTGGAGGACAGCGAGCTTCAGGACCTCATCGAGTTGGAGGTACGCGAGCTGCTCACGCAGTACGGCTTCGACGGCGACGCCACGCCCATTGTGCGCGGCTCCGCTTACCAGGCGCTGCAGGGCGAGGACGGCCCGCTTGCCGCAGATGCGATCCTGAAGCTGCTTGAGACGCTCGACAGCTATATCCCGCTGCCCGAGCGCGCCAAAGATCAGCCGTTCCTGATGCCGATCGAAGGTGTGCACTCGATTTCCGGGCGTGGCACCGTCGTGACCGGCCTCATCGAGCGCGGCACTGTGAAGAACGGTGATGTGGTTGAGATCGTCGGGCTGGGCGAGACGCAGAGGTCGGTGATCATCAGCGTTGAGAGCTTCAGCAAGATCCTCGATGTAGGGGAGGCTGGCGACAATGTCGGCTGTCTGTTGCGCGGGATTGGCAAGGATACCGTCGAGCGCGGCCAGGTGCTGACGCGGCCAGGCGCCGTGAAGCCTCACCGGAAGTACGAGGCGGAGGTGTATGTGCTGACGAAGGAGGAAGGCGGGCGCCATACGCCGTTTTTCGGCAACTACCGCCCGCAGTTCTACTTCCGCACCACCGATGTCACGGGCACGGTGGACCTTGCCTGCGGAGGCATGGTCATGCCGGGCGATAACGCCACCCTGACGGTGGAGCTGAACAAGCCCGTGGCGCTTGAGACCAAGTCGCGCTTCGCCTTCCGTGAGGGCAACCGCACGGTTGGCCACGGCATCGTGACCCGGATCATCGAGTAGGCCGCGGAAACACTGGTGGAGGGCGGGAGCCAGCGTTCCCGGCCTCCATCCAATTGGCGTGTTCGGCTGGGGCAGGCGGCAGATGCGAGCTGCGCGCGTCTGTTGCCGCGTTTCTCGTCAGTCGACCGTCAAGGTTATACACCGACCGTCGCCTATGTCTGCGCTCCCTACGCCCCGCCCGCTTGGCGGGTTTTGAGGATTGCTTCAAACACCGCGGCCAGTTCAGCCGCATCTTCACCGGCATGGTGGGTATGGGGGAGCCCTTTCAACTCGAGATCTTTCTTGATCCACCCCTTCCGGCTCTGCGCCCACTCGCACCCTTTGAGCCCCATCCAATAGCTGCGCAGGTCGATCCCCGAGCCAGTCGCCCCAAACGGGCTGCTACCAGTGAAGCGAACAAAGTACCAGTGGATGAACATCCCATCCCAGACTGCTGGTCCTGCCAGGAACACGGGGCGACCGATCTTGCGGAGCTTGTTGACCCACTTAGCCGCCTGCTTCATGGCCTCTTCCGGTGCTGGGGCCTCTTCCTTCAGCCGATTCCGATCGAGGTCCGAGACCTTCAGGGCGGCTTCCACGTAGTCATCGGAGATCGGCTTGAGTTCGGTATAGAAGGCGTGCTCAGGCATCCCCACGACCGACATGCCAAATGAAAGCATGCTGTAGGGGCCGGGGATCGGACCATCGGCTTCAACATCGGTTGCGATGTAGAGTTCTGGAAGACGGTCGGGCATGTGCTCTGGACTCTATCGTCGTGTGGTCGGAATTCGCGAGGAAAGCAGGGGCTTCTGTAGCTCCCGTAAATGGCGGTCAAAAGGCGCGTGAATATGGCGGTGAGCCGGCTTCGCGTCCGAATAGCTCCGACTCGGCGGTGACCTGGTTACCGAACCGATAGGCCGTTAAGAGACGCTGGCGTGGCGGGCCGCAAGTGGCCGCTGTTTGAGCGAAACCGGTGTTTCCGCCCGGCACCGCCCATTACTTGCATCGCGCCTTCCGCCGCGGGCCTGAACGCTGGGTCGCATTTACCGTACACCATGATATGATCCACCAGAGCTCGCCGCTCCAATGGTGGCCGAAGCCGGTGGCCAGGAATTGGTTGGGCGGATCCGCTATCAGAAGGCAGTAGGCGAATAGAGGGCTGGTTTGAGTTGACTACATCAAGCTGATGTAGTGCGTCCCCCCTAAGCGGCGGTTCCTCCACGGGGGAAGGCGACGTGAGTCGAAATCACATAAGGAGTCCACCCATGGCAAAGGACCACCGTGGGCTTCAGATCGATCAGGATATTCGGCGTGTCTTCAGCTACGGCAGACTGTATGTCGAAATGCGAAGCCACCTGCGTATCAAGATCGGTCTCTCGAGCAAAGACGCTGTTGATCCGGTTCCAGACGATGATGAGATGAAGTGTCTTGAAGGCTATTTTGAATTTCGAGTGGGTAGCGTACGGCCGCCGCTGCCCCGCCACGCCGAAGTCTGCCGCCGTGCTCAGCCTCTATCAAGGCTGAACCCCTTCGGGGCGCTTCGCGGCCTTGACAGCGGCTTCCGCGCGGCGGCGTACCGCATTGGCATGGCCGGGACGGAGGAATGGCACCCGGCCGAACAAAGGAATGCCACTTTGTTTGCGGGCAGGAAACGCGGGCGGTCTACCCGCTCGAAATTTGAAAGAGGCGGTTATCACCGGCATTGCCGACGCCGGCGAGACGTTTTTCAGCTAATCTTTCAAAGGGGAACGCAAGCTCAGCCGTCGACCGCGCCAACGGGGCGGAACGGCATCGAAACCGGGGCTGTCGGACGAGCAGGTTCCCGTCCTGGTCCTGCGCGACCGCTCGGGCGCGACCACCGACGCCGTGCTCGAAAACCTTCAGGCAGCGTCCATTCACCGCGTTCTCAGATAGGGCGTTGCCAAAGATACGGTCCTCGTCAGCGCCGCCGCGGATGCCTACGCCTCGTTCGCGGCAGAAAAAGGTATCGACCATATAGGGCTCGTGACCTGCCGCGGCGAGGCTCGCCGGAGCGTCTTTCACACACGCCGTTTCAACCCCGAAGTGCAACAGCAGGGCATATATGACATGGCAGCAAAGAGTCGGAAGGGGCAGACGGGGTC
>JBNKIW010000014.1:0-88700 GCA_050290865.1 Rhodomicrobiaceae bacterium
GGCTACCCCGGCCAGGGACGCGATTTCAGTCCCGTGACGTTTTCCCCCGACGGCCGCACCATCCTTTCCGGCGGCTACACGGCATTGAAACTCTGGGATGCCGCCAGCGGCAGAGAACTGGGGGCTTTCACCGGCCACGTTGGCGGGGTGACCGCGATAGCGGCGTCCCCTGACGGCCGCACGGCCGTTTCCGGCGGCATGGACAAGATGCTGAGACTTTGGGAGGTGTCGTCCAACCTGTCTGTTTCGGAGCGGCGGTGAGAGGCTGCTGGACCGATGTGCGCTATTCGAAGCGCGGCCTCGCATGCCTCGCGCAACGGCTGTTCGCAGGCAGAGTGTGATTGGATGGCATAAGCTCGCGCGCATTCGAGGTGTGGAGCGGCACGTAATTGCTATTCCACCAGTTTCTGCCGTTAGCTGCTCGCATCATCAGCGGCAGCTAACGGGGCAAACAGGGCGGCGAGACCTGTGGTGAATGTAGGGCGGGGGAAGGCCTTCCGCGACAATGTACCGTGGGAAATCGACGTCGAACCGCGGAAGGTCACCGGCGCCACCAAAGATGAAGCAATCAGGGCGTGCGTGCCCGCAGTGAGAGCAAGCTGAGCAGGCGGTGGCGGCTGACCGTGCGCAACGGCAATAGAGATGGGATTGGGAGCGGTGACCGAGGCGTGGGGGCGGCCGGTATTCGTCAATGTGGGTCAAGAGGGCAAGGGCGTGCCGGCTTGCTTCCCAGAAGCAAGATGCCATCCACCTCCTTACCCCTCGTGCTCGCGTATCGGCTCCCTCTTGCTGGGATACAGCCGAATCTCACTACACGAGTTGCCGCTTCGAGACTGGGAACACGAGCAAGGCCGGATTGAAAGGCTCCATTTGTTGCCCCAAAATGTTGCCCCGTTCCGAATCTCTGGTCTGGGAATGTCTCAAATCTCGGCATAACGCCTTGATTTAATTGGCTCCCCGGGCCGGACTCGAACCAGCGACCCAGCGGTTAACAGCCGCTTGCTCTACCTGCTGAGCTACCGGGGATCAAGCGCAGAGCGCTCATGCAGTCCTATAGCAAAAAGCTTCGGGCGCGGCTACTGCGAAATTCGTCGAGCGATCGCCATCAGGAGAAGTTGCAAATCCATCGCCAGCAGCGCTTGACGCTTGTGGGCGGCCCGATCCACGTTGAACGGGATCCCATGGTGCCACTGACGCCTTGCGGAGAGCTGCCGCGTATTTCCTTTTCCTTGCCAGTCCTGACCTGCTTCGCTCCAGTTATCGTTGCAAAAAGCCCGGTTGATCAGCTTCTCGACGTTGGCGGTGAGCCGCAGTCTGAACATGTAGGGCGCCTCCCCTGTTCGGCACCGCTCATGATCGCCTCTGGGGCGCAACCGCTTTCGCCCGGCATGAAGAGCAGGCCAGCAATTCCGCGGGATGCGATCCAAAAGCGTCCACAGCCCTGGCGCCGCATGCTTCGGCATGAATTAATCCAACATCCCCGCTGCAAGGATGGCTTCGCGGGACTTGGCACTACAATTGCCGCGTCGCCTTGCGGCGCGTCCGTTGAACCGCAGCCTGATCGGTTCGCCGCCAGAGGGGCAATGCGACGATATGGGCGGGCTTGCGGTGCATCCGGAAACTTCCTTATCATCCGCGCCGTATGTGCATTTACAACTGCGTGTGGGATGCTATGTTTGCTGCCGATAGTTGCAGAGGAGCTTCATGACAGGCAGATTCATTGCATTTGTGATCGGGGCCGGGATGGCCGCATGTTTGGTGCTCGCGGCAGCAGGCATGTGGCAGGCGAGGCCGTTATTGGCGGCGTCCAGGACCGTGGAATGGAACGATGCGCAAATCCGCTGGCGGCCGATCGCCGAAGGATTGCGCGAGGCGAGGAGGAGCGGCAAGCCGGTTCTGGCTGTCTTCTTTGCCGATTGGTGCGCCCATTGCCGCGGCTATAGCCGTCTGTTCCATGATCCGCAGATCGTGCGGTTGTCGCGGGCGCTCGTCATGGTCAGGGTGAACGGTGACCGCGAGCCGGGAGTCAGCGCGCGGTACGAGCCGGATGGTGGCTACGTGCCGCGGACGATGGTGTTGAGGCCGGACGGACGGGTGGTGAGGTCGCTGCATGGCGGCAGTCCCGAATTTCGCCATTTCCTTGACTACCAAACGACGGACGAACTGGTGGCGATGATGCGGGGCGCGGCGAAGCTCAGATAGCGGGGTGCGATCGGACCGGGTTGCGGTTTTGTAAGGGCGGGGCCATCGGCACAAGCACAAAGGCGGTTTCCGCGCTCCCCCTCGGATGCAGAAACCGCCTTGTTGCGTCAGTCCGACTGCCACCACTCTGCTGGCGCGTCGTCAGTGCATTCCCTGAGTATCTTTATGCCGCGAGCAGGCGGTCAACCTCGCTCACCAGTTCGCGCAGGTGAACCGGTTTCGACAGGATGCGCGCCTCGCGCGGGGCCTTCGAGTCCGGGTGCAGCGCCACGGCGGCGAAACCGGTGATGAACATGATCTTCATGTGCGGCTGAAGCTCGGACGCGCGCTTGGCGAGTTCGATCCCGTCCATCTCCGGCATGACGATATCCGTCAAAAGCAGCGTAAACGACTTTTTACAAAGACATTCGTAGGCTTCGGCACCGTTCGAAAATGATATGACATCGTAACCGGCACGCTCCAAAGCCTTGACCAGGAAGCGGCGCATGGACTCATCGTCTTCGGCAAGAATGATACGCTGCATTGGATTGTTCACTTAACTAGCTCTCTCGGATTTTTGCCACAACCCAGCGTTGGTGGGAGCATTCCATCGCGGCCGGTCTGCATAACCTAACCGATCCTTATACAAAAGCGATAGCTATCATTTGATTAACCTTACCCTTTTCAGTTAACAGGCCGGTAGCTGTAGTCAATACGTAGGCAGCCTCACTCGACAGGATTCCGGCAGGTGCCGACAAAATGCAACTCTACCTTGCGGCTGTGGCTGCGGGCGCGGTGCTCGATGAGGTAGACGCCCTGCCATGTACCGAGCGCCGTGCGCCCCTCGATCACGGGGATCGAGAGGCTCACCGAAGTCAGCATCGCCTTGATGTGCGCCGGCATGTCGTCCGGACCTTCGATGGTGTGGCGGTAATTGCCCGTCTCGGGCGCAAGACGCTTCAGCGTATCCGCCAGATCCTTCGGCACATCGGGATCGGCGTTTTCCTGGATCGTCAGGGAGGCGGATGTATGCGGGATGAAAGCCGTCAGCAGACCCTGCCCGGCGCCGATGGTCTGCAGCCAGTTGCAGATGGCGGCGGTGATGTCGGTGAAGCCGGGACCGTCGGTGCGGATAACGAGCGTCCGGCTCGCCTGTGAAAGCGCAGTGCCCCTTGCGGCCAGCGACGAGGCGGGGTGCAGGTGCAGTTTATCGCTCATCGTTCAGGCGTCCGGCAGTGGTCACGACAATCGGCATAGTCTCCCATTTTAGCGCCGTTCGCTCAAGTTATCGCCCCCGCGGCGGCGCTCTTTCCACACATTATGCGGAGTTTCGATCCTGGCCGCAAATTTCTGAAAAAAATTCAGGCGTTTTACTGAATGTTTACTCCAATCAGCAACAGTTTGGAGGGCATCTGTATGCGTGGCGTAATGGGTCAGAATGTAGCGCTCCTGAGTGAAGGCTGGACCGGGCTGTGAGGCTTTTCGATTCGGGTGAACGTCCATGGGGGAGGGGCGCGTAACGGTTAACGATCTTGTGCCGTCAGGACGTGTCATGAATTCGAAAGTCTTGAAGGGAACGCAGCGTTCCCCTGCCGCCAGACAGGACGCCGGCCGCCCCCGCCGCGACGCTCGTCCCATGGAACAACCCGCAGCAAACAATCCCGAAGCTGAGGCGCTTCTGAGGCGGTTTCTTACCGAAGTCCACAGCTATCGCCAGATCGGCAATGCGGCGCTCAGGGATCTGGAGAGCCGGCTGTTGGCCATGTCGCGGCGGTCGCAGCCACAGCCGCAGCCCGAGCCGCCGGATGTGGACGAGTACTACGCGCCGCCTGCCTCGGCCAGAATGCCGTCGCGCCAGCCCGAGCGCCGGTTTTCGCGATATGATGAAGATCCCCGGACGCTCGATGAACGCCTGAGCGAGCTGTCCACCTATCTTCACGCCGGGCTCGGGGGTGATGAAGACATTCCGGTGCCGCCGCGCTGGCGTGAGGCTCCGGCCGCCCCCCGCGCCACGGCGAATAGCGAGGCCGCCGCCGCGCCCCGCCAGCCGCAGCCCAAGCCCGCGCCCACGGCCCCCGTGCTCGATCGCGCGTGGTTCGAGGAGCGCTTCGCGGTGATGCGGGCTTCGATCGACGAAATGGCGATACCGGTTCAGCGCCTGGAGACGCTCGAGACGCAGTTCAAGGAACTCATGGAGCGCCTGGATGCGCGTGACACGACGCGCGGCAGCATGGGGCAGGTCGAGGACGGCCTGAAACGGCTGGCGGCCTATCTGGAAGATTCCAAGCGGTGGAATACGGCGCATGACAACCGCATGCGCGGTGTCGAGCAGCGCCTCGATCATTTGAGCGGTCTGGTCGCGCAGTCGCATGCCGCCATTGCCGCGACGGCGAAAGGGCTGGAGGTCGTTGCCAAGGGGACGGGACCGAGATTGGCGAGCGCGACCGCCGACATGGTTGCCAAACGCGTGGAGGAGCAGGTTGAGGAGAAGATCGTTCAGCTTAATCTGAAGCGTCCGATAGAGGATCTGGGCCAGGAGGTGAGCGCTTTGTCGATGCATGCGCGGCAGTCCGCGCGCAGCATGGATGAGAAGCTGAAGCAGTTCCAGCTCAGCCTCGATGAGGGGCTGATGCGGCGTGAGGAAGAATCGCGCCCGGTCGAGCGCCCGAAGCCGAAGCCGCCGACCACGGAGAGCATCGAGAAATATCTCCAGGCGAAGACGTATGACGAAAGCGAGGGCGAGGACTACGACCGCGAGTTGATCGCCGCCGCCCAGCGCGCGGCGCGTCTTGCCGGGGGACCACAGGATGAACTCGTCCAGGCCGAGCCCTCGCGCTACCAGATCCCTTACGGCGAGTTTCTCCCCGAGGAGGAGCGCCGCAACTCTCATCTCGGGCTGATTGCCGCCGCCGTCATCCTGCTGCTGGCGAGCGCGGTGATGCTTTATCTGAACCTGCGCGACAAGGAGGTGTTCGGCCTCCAGCCGACCGGCGCTTCCGTATCGCGGAATATGACCTCGGGCGGCGAACTGGTGCGTGCGAAACAGCCCTCGCCGGGCAAGCGGGATCCGGGCAAGGGCGCGCGCGCCGAGCTGCCGGCAGGCGTGGTGCTTTCCGACGATGAGGCCGTGCGGATGCCGCGGGCGACGGCGGCGATGCCCAAACGGGACGGCGGCCCGGCCAGCCTTATATCCACCGATACGTTCAGCCGCACCGGTGCGGCGCGTGGCAGCGCCCCCGCCACGACCGCCGAACAGGAGAAGAACGCCAGTGTTCGCGAAGCCGCCGTCAAGGGCGACCGCGAGGCTCAGTTCGCCATCGGACAGAGCTACCTGACCGGCCGTGGAGCCGCTTCGTCGGGGCTGGCCCCCGAGGAGCGCATGTCGAAGGCGGCGCGCTGGTTCCGCCGTGCAGCGGAGAGCGGCCACGCTACATCGCAGTTCCGGCTCGCGACGCTCTACGAACTGGGCCGCGGCGCGCCGAAAGACCTCGCCCGGGCGGAAATCTGGTACCGCCGCGCCGCCGCGCAGGGCCATGTGAAAGCGATGCACAATCTCGCGGTGCTCGCGGTGCCGGGGCGCGGTAAGCAGGCCAACTATCTGACCGCCGCGAAGTGGTTCAGCGCGGCTGCCGCCTACGGTCTTCCCGACAGCCAGTACAATCTCGCCATGCTCTATGAACGCGGGCTTGGCGTGCGGCGGGATCTGGCGAAAGCCTATCAATGGTACGCGCTGGCCGTGCGCAATGGCGACGACCGCGCCGCCGGCAAACGCGATGCCCTGGCGCGCCGTTTGAATACCGCGGAGCGTGCGACGGCCGATGCGGCGATCGCTCTCTGGTCGCCGCGGATTGCCGATGCGGTGGTGAACCGGGACGCGCCGGAACCGCCGGCCGGTGCCAAGCCGGTTCGCAAAGCCGCGGCTACCCCCGCGCGGCCGCGGGCCCAGGTCATGAAGGCGAACTGGCAGGCCGGGATCGCCGCTCACGATCCGCTCGTGGCACAGGTGCAGCGCCATCTCAAACGCCTGGGCTACGAGCCGGGCCCGGTGGATGGCATCCACGGCCGCCGCACGGCCGCCGCCATCCGTTCTTTCGAGGCGCGTCACGGCCTCACTCAGGCGGGCAAGTCCACCAAAGCAATCCTGCAGAGGCTCGTTTCCGCGCGGAGCTGAGCACGGGGCCCGCAATTCGAGCGGCCGCGGTTCGTCCCGGCCGCCTTTGTGTGCCGGAACGCGGCAGGGTGGCGCCGCCCCCGCGCAGTGCCTATATGTGCCGCATCCAACGCGCCATAAAAAGGCTAACAAGAACATGGCCGACGCCATCCAGATCACGCGCGAGCTGATCCGTTTCGACACCGTCAACCCGCCCGGCAACGAACGCGCCTGCAACGAATATCTTGGCGGACTGCTTGAGGAAGCCGGGTTCTCGGTCGCCTGCCATCCGTTGGCCGAGAACCGCACCAATCTCGTTGCGCGCCTCGGCGGCGGTGCGGGGAAAAAGCCGCTGTGCTTCTCGGGCCATACCGATGTCGTGCCGCTCGGTGCCGCGCCGTGGAGGCGGGCGCCGTTCGCGGGAGAAATCGCGGATGGGCGCATCTATGGACGCGGGTCCAGCGATATGAAATCGGGCATTGGCGCCTTCGTCGCAGCGGCCATCGAACTCGCGCCGCATCTCGGTCGCACGCCCGGGCTGGTGCTGGTCATCTCGGCGGATGAGGAGCGCGGTTGTGGCGGCGTCAACGACCTCGCCGGACGGGACGGCGCGCTGGGCGAGGCGGGGGCGCTGATCGTCGCCGAGCCGACCGCCAACCGTCCGTTTACCGGCCACAAGGGCATCATGCGCGTTGAGGCCGTCGCCACGGGCGTGACCGCACACGCCTCCATGCCCGAGCAGGGCGAGAACGCCGTCTACAAGGCGGCGCGCGTCGTGGCGCGTCTGGTGGAGCGCGGCAGATTGCATGACGGCCGCGCGCTGTCTGGCGGTGAGCCGGTGTTCAATGTCGGCTGGTTCCATGGCGGCATGAATATCAACTCCGTGCCTGACGACGCCCGATTCGGGCTGGATATCCGGACCGTGGCGGGCTTCGGCGAGGCGGAGATCATGGCGGCGCTGGAGGAGATCGGCGGCGGCGAGGTGGCCTTCACGCGCATGACGTCGGGTGAGCCAGCCTGGATCGATCCGGCGCAGCCGGTGTGGACCGACCCGCGCGATCCGTGGGTGGAAGGTATCTTCGATTTGATCGCTGAAATCACCGGCGTGCGTCACCAGCCGGCCATCGCCCCCTATTTCACCGACGCCTGCGCGCTTTCGCAGGCTTTCGGCCGTCCGCCCACGCTCATTCTTGGTCCCGGCGAACCGGAGATGGCCCACCAGACCGATGAATACTGCGTCATCGCCCGTCTTGAAGAAGGCACCGCCGCGTTCACGGAGATCGCGCAGCGCTGGTGCGGGATCTGAAGGCGGCCGCCCTCTCCGCGTCCGGGAGAGGGCAGCGGCGAGCGTGGCGGCTCAACGTCTTCCCGTGTGGCGGCGATGTCGCCGGGCGTGGTGCCTCCTGGCCTTGCGGGACATGGTATGGCGCCGCGGGTTGAAGGGGATGCTGGTGTCGGCCATGGCATGGCGGACCATGGTCTTGCGGTCGAGCTTGCCGATGACGGTGATGCAGACCGGGGCCAGCCCATCCATGCCGATGACGCGCTTGGCGCCGCGCGACAGGTCGATGATCCGGCCATTGATGTACGGACCGCGGTCGTTGATACGCACCACGACCTCGCGGCCGGTCCTTTGATGACGAACGCGGACGACGGTGCCGAGGGGCAGCGTGCGGTGCGCCGCCGAGATGCCGTCGGGCTTGTAACGCTCGCCGGTCGCGGTCAGGTAGTCTTCATGATAGTACGAGGCGGTCCCGCACTGCTGGAATGCTGCGTATGCTCCTTTTAGCGGAATGGCCGCCGCCATGACTGCTACGCAAAATATGCCAAACGCTCTGCTACTCAACACTGTATCCTTTCGTCCACTTCACGGAAGTGGCGAAAAAGGCGGAGAACTGTGGCGGGAATCGGTATGGCGGGGCGCGAGGCGGCCTGCGATTTAACCTAACGTTAACGCGAAAATTTCATTGAACTGCGAGATATAGCGCCTCATATTGATACATCCGCGCACAAACAAACGTCTATCATATTGTTATTGCGTATGTATTCTCGGTCATTAACGAGGCGAGACGCGCGCTCTCTCGCGGGCACGGTGTGACGCCGCGCCCGGCGGGCATTCACTGCTGCGCGGTATGTACCCTGCGAGCGGCCTCCGCCTCCGCCTCAGCCGACCACCCTTGAACCGCGGTGGCGGCTTCCTTCTTCGACAAGACGGTGAGGCAGACGGGGGCCAGACCGCCCATGCGCAGCGCCTTCTTGGCGGCGCGCGACAGGTCGATAACGCGCTTGCGAATAAACGGGCCGCGGTCATTGATGCGCACGATCACCTCGCGGCCATTGCGCCTGTGGCGGACGCGGACCATTGTCCCGAAAGGCAGCGTCCGATGCGCCGCGGTCAGACCGGTGGCCGTGAGCCTCTCGCCGCTGGACGTGCGGCCTGATTTGCCCGAATACCACGATGCCAGTCCGCACTGCGCACCGTGAGACACATCTGGCAGAAAAACTGCCGCCAATGTGCCGCACACAACCAACGCCCTGATCGCTGTCATGCATGCCCTTTCCTGATGACGGTGCCCTGGTACGCCTCAGCTAAGAAGTCCTGACCCATTTGCCGCGAGTGCTCAAAGGGCTTCTCGCGGATCAGGCATACTAGCAACCTATTGAACCTAGTACAGCTTATCCGCGAGCCAAGTTCGTATAAGCGCGTACGGCAAACGGGGTACGGACTAGGCTCGCTGGCTGTGCTAGTACAGCCCGAAGCAAGTTCGCACCCCATTCACCGCACGTGCTCATGCGAACTTGCTTCGGATAAAGCTGTACTAGATTCAATAGGTTGCTAGTACGCTTGACCCGCAGGAAATCCTGTAAGCACGTGCGGCAAGCGGGTCAGGATTTCCTGCGGGGCGTACTAGTACGCGCGCCGCATGCCCCCAACGGCGTGATCATATCGCGATTCGCCCGTGCGAATACCGTGTGAAGCCGCGCTTAAAGCCGCAGCCTCTTGATTGGCCGCCGGGATCGGCTATCAATGCGCCATGACCACAGAACCGCAATCATCATCGCAGGAAAAGCGCCTCGCCTTCGTGACCGGCGCTTCGCGCGGCATCGGGCGCGCCGCGGCCCTGGCTCTGGCTACGGCCGGGCATCACGTCATTCTTTCGGCGCGGACGACGGGTGCGCTGGAGGAACTCGACGACGAAATCAGGGCGGCGGGCGGCAGCGCCTCCATCCTTCCGCTCGATCTCACCGATGGCGCGACGATCGACGTTCTCGGCCCGTCGCTTTTCGAGCGCTGGCAGAAGATCGATGTGCTGGTGGCGGCGGCGGGCGTGCTCGGGCGCTTATCCCCGCTTGCGCATACTGAGGACAAGCACTGGAACAACGTCATGGCGGTCAATCTGAGCGCGAACTGGCGGTTGATCCGCACGCTCGATCCCTTGCTGCGGCGGTCGCAGGCGGGGCGCGCGATCTTCGTGACCTCCGGCGCGGCGCGGGGCGCGCTCGCCTATTGGGGGCCGTATGCGGCGTCGAAAGCCGGGCTCGAAGTGCTGGTCGCCACCTATGCCGCGGAAGTGGCGACGACGGCGGTCAGGGCGAACCTGCTCGATCCCGGCGTGGTGCGCACGGCCATGCGCGCCCAGGCCTTTCCGGGCGAAGACCCGGCGACGCTGAAGGGGCCGGAGACGCTGGCGCCGTACTTCCTCGATCTGGCGTCGATCAGCTGCACGCGCAACGGCGAGTTGGTGATCGCGGCCTGATCGCGGGCGTGGGCCGTTACCGCGAAGCGCGGCGGCGCCGGGGCTCTTGCGGTGCCTGCTCCTCGAACAGCTCGGCCAGCTTCTCCGTCATCGCGCCACCCAGCTCCTCGGCGTCGGTGATGGTGACGGCACGGTTGTACCAGCGCGTCACGTCATGGCCGATGCCGATGGCGATCAGCTCTACCGGCGAGCGCGTCTCGATTTCGTGGATGACCTGGCGCAGATGCCGCTCCAGATACGACCCGGAATTGACGCCGAGCGTGGAGTCGTCTACCGGCGCGCCGTCGGAGATCGTCATCAGGATGCGGCGCTGCTCGGGGCGGCCGACCAGGCGGCTATGCGCCCAGGTGAGCGCCTCGCCGTCGATGTTTTCCTTGAGCAGCCCCTCGCGCATCATCACGCCGAGATTGCGCCGCGCGCGCCGCCAGGGTGTGTCCGCGGCCTTGTAAACGATGTGGCGCAGGTCGTTCAGGCGGCCCGGCGTCGCGGGCTTGCCCGCTGCCAGCCAGTGCTCGCGGGTCTGGCCGCCCTTCCATTGCCGTGTGGTGAAGCCGAGGATTTCAACCTTCACGCCGCAGCGCTCCAGCGTCCGCGCCAGGATGTCGGCGCAGCAGGCGGCGACCATGATCGGCCGCCCGCGCATCGAGCCTGAATTGTCCAGCAGCAGAGTCACCACCGTGTCGCGGAAGGAGGTGTCGCGCTCGCGTTTGAAGGACAACGGATGGAACGGGTCGGTGACGACGCGCGACAGCCGCGCGGTGTCGAGGATGCCTTCGTCCGTGTCGAAATCCCAAGCGCGGTTCTGCTGGGCCAGGAGGCGGCGCTGCAGCCGGTTGGCGAGGCGCGAGACCGCGACGTGAAGATGCGAAAGCTGCTTGTCGAGGAAACCGCGCAGGCGGTCCAGTTCTTCGGAGTCGCACAGGTCTTCTGCGGCGACGATCTCGTCGAACTGGCGTGTGAAGACCTCGTAGCCAAAGTCGCCGGGAGCGTCGAGTACGGAAACATTGGGCCGGCGCGGCGGCGCGTGCACGCGCGGCGCATCGCCGGACTCGCTCTCCATCGCCTTGCGGTCGCAGGCTTCCGCCAACTCGGCCTCGTCGATGGCGTCGAAGCTCTGGCTCTGCTCATCTTCGGCCGCCGCGGTCCGTCGCTCGTCGTCCCCGCTCGTTTCCTCGGGCTGGCCTTCGGTGGGCTCGTCGCCTTCGTCCTCGCCGCCGCCCCCCTCGTCATCGGCGGGCTTGTCTTCGGAGATCAGGTCGAGCGCGCTCAGCACCTCGCGCATCACCGCGCCGAAGGCTTCCTGGTCGTCGAGATTACTGCCCAGCCGGCCGAGCAGGTTCCCGGCGCGCTGCTCGATCCAGGGACGCCAGGCGTCGACGAGGGAGAGGGCGCGCTTCGGCGGTTTCAGCCCCAGAAGGCGCTCGCGTACGATGAGCGCCATGGCTTCGTCCAGCGGCGCTTCCTCGCGGCTTGCCGCGGCGGGATTGCGTGCGTCGTATCTGGCATCCGTCTTGGCCGAGAGATTGGCGGCGACGCCCTTCATGCGGACGGCGCCAGCGGCTTCGACGCGCATGCGTTCCGCCGCCTCGAATACCGACCTCGCCATGCCCGTCGCGGGCTGCAGGCGTGCGTGCAGCTTCGTGTCGTGGCAGGCGACGGTGAGCGCCACGGCGTCGGCATGGCCGCGCAGGACGGCCAGTTCCTTCCTCGTGGGCGCGCGCGAAGGCTGTGGCAGCGTCGCGGTGTGCCCCTTGACGCTGGGCGTCTCCGTGGAAAAGACGACCTGCAAGGCGGCATCGCCCGCAATGGCGCGCGTAGCGAGGCTGAGGGCGCGCTTGAACGGTAATCCGGGTTCGGTCTTGGGCTTATGAGATGTTGGCACGCTCGCTCCGCCGGCCGGTTGGGTTGCGACCATAGGATTTAGCACGTTTTTGCCGGTGTTGGGGCAGCAAATGACGGCGGGCGAACCTCCGGCATGCCGCGTCCCACCCCCGGAGCGGTGAAAGGTCTTGAACGAGCGCCGCTTAGAACAGCGGCAGCGCCTCCTGCTCGCGCAGCGTCTTGCCGGTCTCGGCGTCCACCTCCAGGAGCTTGACGCGATGGCCCCAGAGCTGGGCGAGGTGCTGCATGGTGCGGTCGCAGTCCGGCTTGTGCAGGAGCGCGCCCCGGCGCACCGAATGCGTCAGCGTCAGGCGGCGCGTGCCGCTCAGATCGGCGTCGGTGACGCGGATGTCCGGGTCCTGCTCGCTGGCGTCGTGGAACTGCGCGAGGCGGCGGCGGATTTCGCGATAGCCGCGCTCGTTGTGGATCGCCGTCACCTCGTATTCCGGCTCGTCGGAATCGTCGTGCAGAGTGAAAAGGCGCATTTCGCGCATCACATGCGGGCTGAGATACTGCAGGATGAAGCTCTCGTCACGGAACTCGGCCCAGGCGCTTTTGAGCGTACCCATGAAGTCGCCGCAGCCCGCAAACTCGGGGAACCAGTCCTTGTCTTCGGCTGTCGGGTCTTCGCAGATGCGCTTGATGTCGCGCATCATGGTGAAGCCGAGGGCGTACGGATTGAGCCCGCTGAACCGCTTGTCGTCGAAGGATGGCTGCATGACGACAGAAGAATGCAGATGCAAAGCTTCCAGCATCGTGCCTTCGGTGAGAAGACCGCTCTGATACATCCGGTCCATGATCTCGTAATGGACGAAGGTGGCGCAGCCCTCGTTCATCATCTTGGTCTGACGCTGCGGATAGAAATACTGGCTGAGAATGCGGACGATGCGGAGCAACTCGCGCTGCCAGTCCTTCAAGCGCGGCGAATACTTCTCCAGAAAATAGAGGAGGTTTTCCTCGGGCAGCGACAGGCCCTGGTCGTCCAGCGCCAGTTGCTCCCCTTCGGTCAGCTTCGGCCGGCGGCGCTTCGGAACCGTGCGCCACAGATCGTCATAGGTCGCCTCCTCATGAGCGCGGCGGTTCTTCTTGCGCTTTGCCGCCTTTTCCGCGCGCGAGGACTGCGGCACCTTGGGATGACGGCTGACACCCTGGCGCATGAGCGCATGCGCGGCGTCCAGGACCGCCTCGACGGCGACGACGCCATGACGCTCCTCGCATTCCTTCACATAGTCCTTGGAGAAGGCGAGATAGTCGAGAATGGTGTCGGCATTGGTCCACTGCTTGAAGAGATAATTGTGCTTGAAGAAGTGGTTGTGCCCGATCGCCGCGTGCGCGAGCACCAGCGTCTGCATGGTCGCGGAGTTTTCCTCCATGACATAGCTGATGCAGGGGTTGGAATTGATGACCAGCTCATAGGCCAGCGCGCGCATGCCTCGGCGGTAGACCATCGATTCCTGCGCGAAACGCTTGCCGAACGACCAGTGGCGGTACATCAGCGGCATGCCGGTCGAGGCATAGGCATCGAGCATCTGCTCGGCGGTGATGACTTCGACCTGATTGGGATAGACATCCAGCCCCAGTTCGCGGACGCCTGTCTCCTCGACCTTGTCGTAAATCCGCTTCAGCGTGTCGAAATTCCATTCGGCACCCTCGAAAAGCGGTTTTTGCCGCTTACCTTTCGATTTTGGCTTCAAGATCGGCTCGCTACCTTTCCTGCCTGGAAAAGAGGTCATGGAACACCGGATAGATTTCGCTCGGCGCCGCGACGTGGCGCATGGCGAAATGCCTGTGCACATCGGTCAGCGGCTCGAAGCCCGACCAGATGATGCTTTCGCTGATACTGCTTCCGACCTCGATATAGGCGAAGTACTGGCAGAGCGGCAGGATGTCGTCCTCGAGCATGTCGATGCAACGCGTCATGTCGCCCAGGTCGTTGGCGCCGTCGGAGGCCTGCGCGGCGTAGATGTTCCACTCGTCGGGCGGGTAGCGCTCCTTGACGACTTTCAGCATCTCTTCGAAGGCGCTGGAAATGACCGTACCGCCGGTCTCGGTCGAGCGGAAGAACGTGTCTTCGTCCACGACGCTGGCGAAGGTCGTGTGGCGGATGAAGACCACCTGCACGTCGCGGTAGTGCCGCGACAGGAAGATGTGCAGCAGCATGAAGAAGCGCTTCGCCAGGTCTTTCAGCGACTGCGTCATCGACGCCGAGGTGTCCATCAGGCAGAACATGACGGCCTGCGTGATGGGCTTCGGGAGGCGCTCGAAGCGGTTGTATTGCAGGTCGAACGGGTCGATGAAAGCGACGACCTTGCGCAGGTGTTGCAGGCGCGCGAGCCTTTTGCGCAGCGTCGCGATTTCCTCCTCGTCGGCAGGCGTCCTGGCCTCGGCCGCCGCCAGCTCCGCCTCGGTGCGGGCGATTTCGTCCAGTGTCGGGCGGCGCAGCGCCACGCGCCGGGCCATGCTGTTGCGCATGGTGCGCACGCGGTTGAGCTTGGCGGGTGAGCCATCGGTCGTGAAGCCCGCGCGCACCGGCGTGGGGGAGCGCACGTCCTTCAGCTTGGTCTTCACCAGATTGGGGAGCTTGAGGTCTTCGAAGAACAGGTCGAGGAACTCGTCCTTGGTCAGGGTGAAGACGAAGTCGTCCTCGCCATGGCCGTCCGGGCTGCCGTGCTTGCCGCCGCCCCTGCCGCCCGCTTCCGGCGGCTTGGAAATGCGGTCGCCGACAACGAAGTCCTTGTTGCCGGGCAGGACGAGATCGCGGTTACCGTCGCGCCCCGGCCGGAAGGACGGCTCGTTGAGGCTCTTGGAACGGATACGGACTTCCTCGCCCCCCTCGGCTTCGGACACTTTGCGCTTCTTCAACGCCTCCGAGACCGCGTTGCGGATCTCCTCCCGCGCGCGGCGTATGAAACGTTGGCGATTGCCGAGGCTTTTCGCCTTTGGATTCAGCCGGCGGTCGATGATGTGCATGCTTGATCAACCAGACTTTTTCACTCGCATGTACCAATCCACAAGCCGGCGGACCTGCCGCGGCGTGTAACCGCGCGCAACCATCCGCTCGACGAACTGATTGTGCTTCTTCTCGGTTTCGCTGTCCTTCTTGGCGCCGAAGCTGATGACCGGCAGCAGGTCTTCGACCTGGCTGAACATGCGCTTCTCGATCACATCCCGGATCTTCTCGTAGGACGTCCACGCGGGATTCTTGCCAGCGTTGCGGGCGCGGGCGCGAAGCGAGAACTTGACGACCTCGTAACGGAAATCCTTGGGGTTGGCGATGCCAGCGGGCTTCTCGATCTTGGACAGCTCCTTGTCCAGTACGCCGCGGTCCATCAACTGGCCGGTGTCGGGATCCTTGAAGTCGTGGTCCTCGATCCAGGCGTCGGCGTAAGCGACATAACGGTCGAAGAGGTTCTGCCCGTATTCCGAATAGGATTCGAGATAGGCTTTCTGGATCTCGTTGCCTATGAATTCGGCGTAGCGGGGCGCCAGTTCCTCCTTGATGAACTCGATGTAGCGGTCCTCGGTTTCGTCCGCGAGCTGCTCGCGGCGGATAGCCTGTTCGAGCACATACATCAGATGCACCGGATCGGCGCCGAGCTCGCGCGTGTCGAAGTTGAACGTTTCCGACAGCACCTTGTAGGCGAAGCGCGTGGATGCGCCGTCCATGCCCTCGGTGACGCCCGCCGCGTCGCGGTATTCCTGCACGGTCTTGGCGTGCGGGTCGGTGTCCTTCAGGCTTTCGCCGTCATAGACGCGCATCTTGGAGAAGGTATTGGAATTCTCATGCTCCTTGAGACGCGACAGCACCGAGAACTTCGCCATCATCTCCAATGTTCCCGGAGCGCAGGACGCCTCGGCCAGTTCGGAGCGCGAGAGAAGCTTCTCGTAAATCTTCTTCTCTTCCGTGACGCGCAGGCAATAAGGCACTTGCACGACGCAGATGCGGTCGAGGAAGGCCTCGTTGTTGCGGTTCGCCTTGAAGCTGCGCCACTCGGCTTCGTTCGAGTGCGCGATGATGATGCCCTGATAGGGAAGCGAGCCAACGTTCTCCGTGCCGACATAGCTGCCTTCCTGCGTGGCGGTCAGCAGCGGATGCAGCATCTTGATCGGCGCCTTGAACATCTCGACGAATTCCAGGAGCCCCTGCGTCGTGCGGTTCAGGCCGCCGCTGTAGGAATAGGCGTCGGCGTCGTTCTGGCCGAAGAATTCGAGCTTGCGGATGTCCACCTTGCCGACCAGCGCGGAGATATCCTGGTTGTTCTCGTCGCCGGGCTCGGTTTTGGCGACGCAGATCTGCCGCAGCCGCGACGGGTAGAGCTTTACCACCGAGAATTTGGAGATATCGCCGCCGACCTCGTCGAGGCGCTTGACCGCCCATGGCGACATGTGGCCCGTCAGCTTGCGCTGCGGTATGCCGTATTTCTCTTCGAGGACGCTGCCCATCGACTCCGGGTCGAACAGCCCGAGCGGGCTTTCGAACACGGGGCTGATTTCATCGCCCGCCTTGAGCACGTAAATCGGGCAGGTCTCCATCAACTCCTTCAGACGCTCGGCGAGCGAGGACTTGCCGCCGCCGACCGGCCCGAGCAGATAGAGGATCTGCTTGCGCTCCTCCAGACCTTGCGCGGCGTGGCGGAAATAGCTCACGATGCGCTCGATCGTCTCTTCGAGGCCGTAGAATTCCTTGAAGGAGGGATAGAGCTTGATGGTCCGGTTCATGAAGACCCGGCCCACCTGCTCGTCGTGCGACGTGTCCACGATCTTCGCTTCGCCGATGGCGTTGATCATCCGCTCGGCAGCAGAAGCGTACAGCATCGGATCGTCGCGGCAGCCTTCCAGATACTCTCTGAGTTCAAGCTGCACATGCTTGCGTTGGCCGTAGCTTTCCGCGTAAAGGTCAAAAATCTCGTTACTGGGCTTCATTCCACCACTCGACATTTACTACGCTCATTCGAAGGGGAACCCTGGTCCCTCGCCGTCAGGATGCTTTCGCGCCCCTAACATTATATAGGACCTTTGCCCCTTGATTGTATGTCATTGCGCTCCGGCAAGCGAACACTTGTTCGTATGGCTAAGGGAAGCCCCGCGGCCACCGTGCCGGTTAACCGCTTGCTAGCCATCCCGAACCGCTTGTGAGGCATCCCGTCGCCCACCCGTTCCGCCGTTCCTTTCCACGCTGAGCTTCTGGCCTGAACCTCGCCTGAACGAGCGGGGCAGGCCGTGGCCGCGGGCCGGAGAAAGATGGCGGACGGCATCCGTCCCGAAGGGTCTGGCAACGCTGCGTTGCGATCCCATTTTTTTCTCCCGTGTTACGGGTATGACATGGAGGACGGCGGACCGTCAACGCTGCAACCGGCCAAGCCATATGGCGTTACATCCAAAGCGGTATGGTGCCTCCCCCACTCGACAGAGCCTGCGTTGCGTTCTGAGACGCGCGAGCGCAGCCGCCCTGTTCAGCATCGCATCGTCCCATTATAGCACAGCCGGGGGAGCGCGGATATCGCCAACGCGTTATAGCAAAGTTTCGCTGGCGTTTACGGTGCGGCGGGGGAGGGCAGGGAGGCTTCCTTCCTCGGTTGCGGGCGGCTCTTGGCAGGTCCGCGGCGCGCAGGCCCGCCAGCCGCATCCATCCCGGTATTCAGACGGGCAAGGAGCGGCTGAAGCCGTACGCTGAGGAACGTATCGAACATGAGCGCTCCGGTCGGATTCAGGTGGGTGGCGTCGCGATAAAGGATCGTGTTCTTCAGGCGGGACTTGCAGATGCCGTCCCGACAAAGGAATTCGTGCGGAAAGATGCGGGTCAGCTTCGGACTGGCATTGAGGTGGGCAATCACGCCGTGAGGAAACTCCAGGAAACTTCGTTCCTTCTCGTAAGGCACCGAGCACTCCGGCGAGGTCTCTGGGAACAGCATTCTGCGTAGATTGCACCGCAGCGGCGGATAAGGAAAACGGGCGATCTGCCCGAGAACGATGACTTCCAGTCCAAGGCTCGTGAAGTAGTCGACGGTCTCTTGCAGTTTGACCGCCATGACGCGGCGGCTGTTTGCAACGCTCACCGTCTCATTCGTGTTTTCGACGAGGGGACGGTATTCGCCTCCCGCTGCCGGTTCGTCCGAGCCGGTGTAATGAGACCAGTGCGCGGCGAGGACGATAAGTTTCAGCTTTTTGTTCGCGCGAACGAATGCCCGGATGGCGTCGTCTTTATGAATGCAGTCGTTTCTGGGGCGGTGATCGGCGTTCAACACCACCGCGCCCAGGATCGGCGCGCAGCCGCTGGGCGTAATCTGCCAACCCGACAACCCGGTCTTCTCGGCAATGCTCTCCAGTACAGGAACGAAGTGGCGGGCGTTGGAATCGCCCCACACCACCATGTCGTAGGACTCACCCTTGCGCGGAGCGCCGAAGCGGCACCGCCTTCTGGCCGTGCCGATGTCGGTGGTCGTGCATTCCGAACTGAAGGGGGGCTTGACGAAACTCTGCCGGTAAGCCTGGGCCACGTCTTCGCGCAGGCGCCATGGCAGTCCTCTGGTGACGATCAGCACGAGGCCGGCCGCGGCCAGCGCCAGAAGCGGCGCCGCGGTGATCCGCAGACCGCGCTGCGGGTCGCTCAGCCCGAGCGCGCTGGTGCGGACCGGCTGCTCGACAAAGCGCCAACTCAGCGCCGCCGACACGAAGCTCGCAGCGATGACCATGGCGGTCTCGGTTATGTCCAGCGGCCTGTTGAGATAGTAGTGCGTCAGCGAAGACAGCGGCCAGTGCCAGAGATAGAGCGAGTATGAAATCAAGCCGATCGCGCGCAGCGGCGGCAGGGCGAGCAGGGCCTGCACCGGGGTGCGCTGCACGCCGCCGGCGAGCAGCAGCAACGCTGCGCCGAGACAGGGCAGGACGGCGTTCAGACCGGGGAACGGCGTGGTCGGTCCGAGCATGGTGATGCTGAGGAAGAGCGCAGCGAGGCCCGCCACGGACATCAGCGTGGCCACCCGCGTGTTCAGCCGGACGCGGTCCTGCTGGAAGGCGATGAGCGCGCCCGCGAGCAGTTCCCAGGTGCGGACGTGCGGCATGAAGAACGCTTTTTCCGATCCGCCGCGTACAAGCAGTTCCGCCGCAACGAGGGAGAGGGCGGCGACGGCCAGTAGCGCCACGGTCATCCTCGCCCGTCCCAGGCGTGGCAGGAAAAACGCCAGCGCGGCGGGAAACAGGATGTAGAACTGCTCCTCGATTGCCAGCGACCACGTATGCAGGAGCGGCTTGTCGATCGCCGGGCCGGAGAAATAGCCGATATTTTCGGCGAAGTGAAAGTTCGAGAAGAAGAACGACGTGGCGAGCATGCTCGTGCCGAGCTTCTTGAACTCCTGGGGCAGGAGAATGAACCAGGCCGTTGTGAGCGTGGCCGCCATGACGACAGCCAGTGCGGGAAAGATGCGCTTCGCCCGCCGCAGATAGAACATGTAGAAGGAGAACCTGCCGCGGCCGATGTCCTTGAGGATCAGTGAGGTGATCAGATAGCCGGAGATCACGAAGAAGATATCGACCCCGGCGAAGCCCCCGCTGAGGCCGGACACGCCCGCGTGAAACAGCACCACGGAAAGGACAGCGATGGCGCGCAGCCCGTCGATGTCGGCGCGGTAACGCAGCAGCGGGTCGGAGCCCACATTGTGGCCGGGACGAAGGTTATTCAGCACGCAATACGAACTTCTGACAGGGACGCCTACAGGTAGAGTAACGGATGCGGCGCGGACGCCGATCGCTCTTAACCTATAGGAACGAGGTGTGCCAGACAAAGACCTGAAGACGGGGGGTGAGAAAATACTTTCGGTATTGTTGTAACTTGGCCCTACCTGTCCCCGGATGAGTATGGTTGATCGGAGCCTCGGGGAGGTTGACAGGCGAAACGCCGCGGGCGGGCCTGCGCGTGCGGGCGCTACCCGTTGCGGGGCAGTTGGATCGCCACGTCGAGGCCGCCCTGATCGCGGTTCTTCAGCATGATGTCGCCGCCATGGCCGCGCACGATCGAACGCGCGATGGCCAGCCCCAGCCCGATGCCGCCCGTGCCCTCGCCGCGCGATTCATCGAGCCGCACGAAGGGGGCAAAGACGCGCGGCATGTCGGCCTCGGCGATGCCCGGTCCGTCATCTTCGACCGTGATCAAGAGATCCTTGGGCTGCATCTCCAGCCGGACGCGGGCGCGGTGCCCGTAAACGACAGCGTTGTCGATGAGATTGCGTAGCGCGCGCTTCAGACTGTTCGGGCGGCAGCGGATCGGCTGACGGCCGTCGCCTGTGTAGGTTACGTCGCGGTTCATGTCGGCCAGATCGGCGCACACGCTTTGCACCAGGGCGTCGAGGTCCACCATGCGCGTGGCTTCCGCCGTGGCCTCGTGGCGGGCGAACGCCAGAGCCGCCTCGGCCATGTGCTCCATCTCATCGAGTGATGCCAGGATGCGGCTGCGAGTCTCGTCGTCGTCGAGGAATTCGGCGCGCAGGCGCAGCGAGGTGATCGGCGTGCGCAGGTCGTGTCCGACGGCGGCCAGCATCCGCGTGCGATCGAGGACGAAGCGGGACAGGCGTTCGCGCATGTCGTTGAAGGCCTCGATGGCGCGGCGCGTCTCGGCCGGGCCGCTGACCGGGACAGGCGGCACCTCCTCGCCGCGTCCCAGGGCTTCGGCGGCCAGCGCGAGCCGCTTCAGGGGCCGGGTGATGCGGCGGATGACGAGTGTCAGGGTGACGCCGAAGACCAGCAGCACGGTCAGAAGCGGCGCGAGGATGATCGACGCCGGGGGAACGTGCAGGCGGTGCGCCATCTCCACGGTCAGCCACGTGCCGTTCCGGAGCTTGACCAGCGCTTTGAGCCTCGTGTCATTGCTGACGGGACGGTCGAGCCATTCCGCGAACCACTGCCCCACCATTGCCGGGAACGAGGGCGGTCTCGCCACCCAGACGGCGACCTCACCGGCGCCGCGATCGACCATGGCGCGTAGTTCGCTGGCGTACTGTCCGCTGGCCTCGCCCTCCTGTTTCTGCGGGGTGGTCACCGGTCTCGTGGCTGAAAGGCTGTAACTCAGGCGGCGCGAGGAGGACGCCTTCACGATCTGCCCGTGAAGGCTTTTCGGCGATGCGTCGAGCAGGTCCACGACCGAAGCGGAGCGCGCGAAAACGTAGCTCGTCCACCAATAGCGCTGCGCGCTCTGCCGCTCGCCGACCATCACCGCCATCAGTGCCGCCTGCGAGGCGATCATGGCGATCAGCGCCACGGCGATGAGCTGGCCGGCAAGGGTGCTCGGGATGAGGCGCCTCATACGCTTTCCACCCGCCCGGCGAATTTGTAGCCGCCGCCCCACACCGTCTGGATGAGTTTGGGGTTTTTCGGGTCGTCCTCGATCTTGCGGCGCAGGCGGCTGACCTGATTGTCGATGCTGCGGTCGAAGAGATTGGCCATGCGCCCCTTGGTCAGGTCGAGGAGCTGGTCGCGGCTGAGGACCACGTTCGGACGCTGGAGGAAGACCGACAGGAGCAGGAACTCGCCGTGCGAAAGCGGCGTGGCGACCTCGTCGTCGTCGAGGATCTCGCGCCGGTCGCCATGGAACGTCCAGCGGCCGAAGCGCAGGCGTTCGCTCAAGCGCGGCTCGCGCGACAGGGGTACGCTCTGAACGCGCCGCAGCACGGCCTTGATGCGCGCCAGCAGCTCGCGCGGATTGAACGGCTTGCTGACATAGTCGTCGCCGCCGAGTTCCAGCCCGGTAATGCGGTCGCTGTCCTCGCCGAGGGCGGTGAGGAAGATGATCGGGATATTGGCGGTGCTCCGCACATGGCGGGCGAACTCCAGCCCGTCCTCGCCCGGCATCATGATGTCGAGGACGATGAGGTCGATGGCCGCGTCTCTCAGCACGCGGCGCGCCTCCTCCGCGCAGGACGCAGCCGACGTGCGCAGGGCGTGCTTTTGCAGGAAGCGGGCCAGGAGATCGCGGATGTCGCGGTGGTCATCGACGATCAGGATATGAGGAGCCGGGTCCATCGTGCACTCGAACTCGAACATGCCTCGCCGGGCGGCGCGTCCTGCGGGCGGGCGGGGAAATCTTCATGCAGTCTGCAACGCAGAGAATAGGCGTTTTCGCGGAGGTCTACACGCGTATTTCGCGCGAAATTGTAACAACTGATCTCAAAGGTTACAGCTCATTCGGGCTCCGGATGCGCGCGCCTTTCGTAACCGGCCACCGCCTTCTCGCAGGCGCGCTTGAATTTGTCCTTGGCGGGCGCGGCGGCGGCGAAGATGTCGTTCAGCCGGTAGAAATCCAGCACACGGAAATGGGCGACCCTGGGACGGATGAGGATGTCGGGCGCGCCCGCCTTCAACTTCTCGCGAACCAGGGTGGACAGCGCGATCTGCGTTGAGCCGACGATGGTCTCGATAAGCGAGGGCAGGCGGCGCCGGCCCTGCTGCGGCCCGGTGCTGACGTCCACGGCGGCGATGATGTCCGCCTCGCCTTTCATCACGTCGAAGGGCAGGGGATTGACGAAGCCGCCATCGATCAGCACGCGGCCCTGGAGTTCGATGGGCTTGAGAAGGCCCGGCAGCGCGCAGCTCGCGGCGATCGCGGCCACCAGGGGGCCTCCGGAGAGAATGCACGGGCTCTGGGTGTAGAAATCGGTCGTGACCGCCAAGAACGGGATTTGCAGGTCCTCGAAAGTGGCGGGGATGGTTTCGGGAAGCAGCGCCTCCAGGATGCGTTCGCCGGAGAGAAGCGGGATTGCCGAGCCGTTCAGCATGCTCGCGAGGCTCGTGTTGACGTTCACGCGCGAGATGAGGCGTCTGGCGATTTCCGTGCGCTTCTGGAACAGTTCGCGGCAATAGGCGGTGATGTCCGCGCCGCTCATGCCGGAGGCATAGGCCGCGCCCATCAGCGCACCGATGCTGGTTCCGGCGACGACCGCCGGGCGGATGCCGAGTTCGTCGAGCGCTTCCAGCATCTGCGCATGGCACAGGCCGCGCGCGCCGCCGCCGCCGAGCGCGATGCCGAATGAGGGATGCGCCGAGGCGGTCTGCCGCCGGTGGGGCAGGAGAGCGTGGCGGGCGCCGCCCGCGGTTCTCTTGTGGCTGGTCGGGGTCATGCCCCCCTTATATCACGTAAAGAAGTCCAAAATGGCCTTCGCCGTGTCTTCCGGGTTTTCCTCGGGCAGGAAATGGCCGGATTGGATGGCGTGGCCCTGGAGGTTTTCGCACCACTCTTTCCAGATCGGCAACGGACCGTCGGTGTTGCTCGGGATACCCTTTTCGCCCCAGAACACCGCCGTGGGGCATGTGATCCGGTTTCCGGCAACGAAATCCTCCTCGTCGGCCGCGAGGTCAAAGGTCGCGCCTGCGCGGTAGTCCTCGCAGGTGGCATGCAGCCGTGCCGGTTCGCTGAAGAAGGCGCGGTATGCATCGAGCGCCCGGCGGTCGAAGACCGAGAGGTCGCCCGTCCCGCCCCACAGCGCCAGCTTGCGGTCGAGCCAGCCTACCGGATCGCGCCCGATCATCTCCTCTGGCCAGGGAAAGGGTTGCGCCAGGAACGACCAGTGGAAGGTCTTCAGCGCCAGGTCGCGCGTGAGGCGGTTCCACATGTCGAAGGTGGGCACGATGTCGAGGAGCACCAGCTTCGTCACGCATTCCGGACTGTCAAGCGCCAGCCGGTAGCTCACCCTCCCGCCGCGGTCATGGCCGCAGAGATAGAATTGATGAAGGTTGAGCTGGTTGCCGATGTCGATGATGTCCCCGGCCATGGCGCGCTTCGAATAGGTGAAATGCGCCGCATCGCTCGCGGGGACGGAGCTGGCGCCGTAGCCGCGCAGGTCGGGAATGATGAGGCGGAAGCGCCGGGCGAGCGCGGGCGCGACCCGGTGCCACATGACATGCGTTTGCGGATAGCCGTGCAGCAGGATGAGCGGCGGGCCTTCGCCGCCGATGCGTGCGAAGATTTCCGCCCCTCGCGTCTGAAAGCGGCGGGTTTCAAAACCGGGGAAAAACTCAGCCATCACCAGCCTCCCTGTGGATCGCACGCCAGCCGATATCGGATCGGTAAAAGCCCTCGGGCCAGTCTACTTTCTGAACCGCAGCATAAGCCCGAGTGTGCGCGTCGGCAATAGTCGCGCCCAGTGCCGTGACATTCAGCACACGCCCGCCATTGGCGAGGAGGCGCCCGCCCTCGCTCTTCGTCCCCGCATGGAATATGACGGTGCCCTCTTCCGTGGTCGCCTCCTCCAGCCCCTTGATCTCGCTGCCTTTTTCGTAGGCGCCCGGATATCCTTTCGTGGCCATGCAGACCGTGACGGCCGCTTCGTCGCGCCATTCCAGGGGCGTTGACGCGAGCGTACCGTCCGCCGTCGCCAGAAGCGCCGCCAGCAGGTCGGATTTGAGGCGCATCATGAGCACCTGGCATTCCGGGTCGCCGAAGCGGACATTGTATTCGATGAGCTTCGGCCCCTCGTCCGTGATCATCAGCCCGGCATAGAGAACGCCCTGGAACGGGGTGCCGCGCTCGCGCATGGCCGCGACCGTCGGCAGGATGATCTCGTCCATGGTCCGCCGCGTGATGTCCGGCGTCATCACCGGGGCCGGGGAGTAGGCGCCCATGCCGCCGGTGTTCGGCCCCTTGTCGCCGTCGAATGCGCGCTTGTGGTCCTGGGCGCTGGCCAGCGGTGTGACATGCTCGCCGTCGCAGAGCGCGAAGAAGCTGGCCTCCTCGCCCTGGAGCCATTCCTCGATCACGACTTCCGCGCCCGCCGCGCCGAATGCGCCGTCGAAGCAGGCGTTCACGCCATCGACCGCCGCCTCCAGCGTCTCGGCCATGATCACGCCCTTGCCCGCGGCGAGGCCGTCGGCCTTGATGACGATGGGCGCGCCCTTCTCGCGGACATGGGCCAGCGCCGCATCGCGGTCGCTGAAGCGGGCGAAGGCGGCGGTCGGAATGTTGTGCGCGGCGCAGAGCGCCTTGGTGAAGCTTTTCGAGCCTTCGAGCTGCGCCGCAGCCCGGGATGGCCCGAAGGCCTTGATCCCCGCGGCCCGCAGCGAATCCGCCAGCCCGCCGACCAGCGGATCTTCTGGCCCGATGACCACAAAACCGATCTCCGCCACGCGGCAGAAATCTATGATACGGTCATGGTCGGTGGCATCGAGCGCGACACACTGGCCAAGCTCCGCCATGCCCGCATTGCCGGGCGCGCAGAAGAGGCGGCTCAGTTTGGGGCTGGATTTCAGCGCCCAGGCCAGCGCATGCTCGCGCCCGCCGGAACCGATGAGCAGAATGTTCATACGTCTTGTCCCCAGCAAGAGCTTCGCGGAACCGACATGTCCGCGAATTTGCCATCATGTACGGGAAATCTGCACATCGACAAACGATGTCGTTTTCCGGTTTCGCGGATGCCGGAATTCTCCCTCGGGGAGATAGCACGAATCGAGATAAGGTCGAGACGTCTTCGCGCCGCAGGGCGGCACGGGTTGCAGGTTACGAGGTCGATGAGCGAGAAAACTGCCGGAAATGTTGCCGAATTCACCGTTCTTGAGCTGTCGCTTGCGGTCAAGCGGACGGTCGAGGATGCGTTCGGGCTCGTGCGCCTGCGCGGCGAGATATCCGGCTATCGCGGTCCGCATTCCTCGGGGCACGCCTATTTCGCGCTGAAGGACGACCGCGCCAAGATCGACGCCGTCGTCTGGAAGGGCATCTTCAGGGAGTTGAAATTCAAGCCCGAAGAGGGCCTGGAGGTGATCGCCACGGGCCGCGTGACGACCTATCCCGGCAAGTCCACCTATCAGATTGTCGTCGAGGCGCTGGAGCCGGCGGGCGCTGGTGCGCTCATGGCGCTTCTGGAAGAACGTAAGAAGAAGCTCGCCGCCGAGGGGCTGTTCGACGAGGCGAGGAAGCGGCCGCTGCCCTTTCTGCCGCGCGCGGTCGGGCTGATCACCTCGCCGACCGGCGCCGTCATCCGCGACATGCTGCATGGCTTCGCCGAGCGATTCCCGGCGCAGGTGCTCCTCTGGCCGGTGCGCGTGCAGGGCGAGCCTTGCGCCCGCGAGGTGGCGGCAGCCATAGCAGGCTTCAACCGGCTCGCACCCGACGGGCCGATCCCGCGGCCCGACGTGCTGATCGTGGCGCGCGGCGGCGGCAGTCTGGAGGATCTGTGGGGGTTCAACGAGGAAATCGTGGCGCGCGCCGTGGCCGCCAGCGGTATTCCCGTGATTTCCGCGGTTGGCCATGAGACCGACTGGACGCTCATCGATCTGGTCGCCGACGCCCGGGCGCCGACTCCGACCAAGGCCGCCGAATGGGTGGTGCCCAAGCATAGCGAGCTGGTGGCGCGCATGGCCGAGCTGCGCGAGCGGCAGCGGCTGGCGCTGCTGCGTGGCATCGAGCATCGGCGGGCGTCATTCAGGGCGGCTGCGCGCGGGCTGCCGCGCCCCGCCGATCTCCTCGCCTTCGCCAGGCAGCGCTTCGATGCGTCGAGCGGGCGTCTTGGCCACGCGCTGAGGCATTTCGCCACCGGCCGGCGCGCGCGCCTCGACCGCTGTCACGTGCGGCTGAATATCCGTCTCATCACGCAGCGTGTCGACCGAGGCGGCGAGAGGCTTCAGGGTCTCAATCGCGAATTGACGCAGGTGACGCGGCGGTTCGTGGGGCGGCGCCGTGCCGATCTGGAACGCCAGGGCGTCCGGCTGCGTCCGAGCCTTCTGCGCCATCCGGTGTCCCGCAGCCGCGAGCGCCTGGATGCGACGGTGGCGCGCGCGCACCGCGCCGTTGGCCGGGTGACCGAAGTCCGGCGGCGGCGGCTGGACGGCCTCGGGCAGCTTCTCTCCTCCCTGAGCCATAAAAGCGTTCTCGACCGGGGATTTGTCTTGGTTCGTGACATCGCGGGCCGCACCCTGCAGCGCGCGGGTGATGCGATGGCGGCGGGGCGCGTGGAAATGGAGTTCGCCGACGGGCGGATTGCGGCGGATATTGTCGGCGCGGGCGCGCAGCGCCGGGCACCGCGCAAGCAGGCAGCCGAAACGCAGGCTGAATCGAAGGTCACGGACCGCCAGGGTAAACTTTTTTGACGGAACTCGCTGTACAACGGCGCGGTGAGCGCCCAATATTATCGGCGAGTCCCTATCGGTGTTGGTCTTGATGAATCGTTTTGAAAGAAATATCGGTCAGGCAAACGAAGCGAAGCTTCGCTATCTGGACGGCGAGCTACAGGTTCTGACGCCGGGCAGCTTCGTGCGCTGCGCGGTTACCGGTCAGATCATCCCCATCGAGGAACTGCGCTACTGGAGCGTCGAGCTGCAGGAGCCCTATGCCAGCGCCGAGATATCGCTGAAGCGTCATCTGGAAATGAAGACGACGCACGGCCGCTGAGCAGTTCGAAAGCGAGATTGCCTCCAATTTCACCTGCTCCGCGGCCGGGTTGTGCTAGCCGAAGCCCCGTTTTTGCACGAAGGCGCTTACGCGGCAGTTCGCGCGTCACCTCGCGAGAACAGTGCGCCGAGCATCCCGGACAACCCGCCGCGCTGGTTCACCGCGCGCGCCTTGGAGGTCACGCGGCGGCGGCGTATCTCACCGGCCAGCGTCTTATACGGATTGGCCATGCCCGCGTCGTCGAGGCGCTCCTTCGCCAGATGCTGCAGGATCGAGCCGAGCGGCTCCCGCGTCCGGCGTTCGATCGCCGACAGGGAAAGAAGCGCGACGTAAGGGAACATGGCTTCGAGCGTTTCCGGCTGCACCGGCAGCACCTTGGCGCGGTTGCTGATGATTTTGCGAACATGCGCGGCCTGCGGAAACAGCGCAACGAGCACGGCGCGTCCTTCGGCTTCCACCTGCGGATGGCCGAAGATGCCGGGGTCGTTCCAGCAGCGGTCGTTGCGGCGGCTGCCGAGGAATTCGAGGAAATGCAGGAGGCCCTGCGAGGTTTCCGTGCGCTTGTTGATGGTCTTGGCGATGGGCGGCGCGAGATAGCGGACCACCTGCGCAGCGAGTTCGTCGCTGAGGCCGAAGGCGGCCCCCATATTAGCGAAAACCCGTCCCCCCTGAGCGCCTGCTATGGTTCGAAATAGTCTCATCGGGATTTCTCTCGTAATGCCTGCACGGGGACGCCCCCCAGGCGTCCGTTGGAGTACGCATGACGCAGAACGAAAGCTACTGATGGAAAGGCAACGCACCGGGCACCGGCCATCCACGCTACAAAAATCCTGCCGCGCACAGCGGCAACGCGATGTCCTATCCCGTATTACTGGCGCCACCGGTTGAACGATCCGGCCTCTTAACGGACGGCGCCGGCATTCTTGCTTGGCTAGACACGATCAGCGAGGGCGTGTCGGCCAAGTCTCGCCGATTGTGGCGAATCGAAGTGCCCAACTTCGAGTGTAAAAAAAATGTATGCGTGTGGGAGGGAAGAGTGACAGAATCCACAGGCGCGCGTGCAAAATGGTGACGCACTGTGGCTGCGCAGATACAGTTATGAGGTGAGAGAGGGCGGGCTGAACGAGCCGCCCGCCGCTAATTCAGTTCCGGCAGGGCGGCGGCGAAGCCCGCCAGGGATATCGGGATGCCGATGCCGAACTCCGGCGTCTGGAATATAATGAACACCGCGTTCTTCCCCGACTTCAGCTTGGCGTACAGCTCCTTGTTCACGACGACTTCGGCCATGCATCCCACGGGGCCGCATTTCATGAACGGGGCGTGGCCGACATCGACATTGTCGATCTTCAGCCCGAGGCCGGTGGGTAGCAGGACACCCAGCGGCGCGAAGACGCGCAAAATCCGTGTCTTGCCGTCATAGGAGCGCATGAAGATGACCATCAGGGAGACGTTCTGGCGGTCTTCGGCCTTCACGCTCTGGACCAGCGCGCACTTTTCTTTTTGTGCCCCAGGCGGGCGGCCGCATCGAACCTGCCACGAGCCATGGGTCGCCTTAATCTCGCCGGACGAGAGTTGCGGCCCCGCGGCCCGTGCGGGATCCGCCGCGCCTGCCGCCAGGAGCAGCGTCAGCGCGAGCAGCGCCCCCGATGCGTGAAACATCCGGGCGGCGAATGCCGCCTGCAAGAGACTGTGAACCGCCGGAAAACGTCTGTTGGCAACCACCAGGGCCTTCTCCACCTGACTTGATTAACACTGAATGCCATCGCTGCGCGGGAGGTTTGCCTGAAGTGACGGCGCGAGGCAAGATTTCCTTTTGGATGAAGAGCCTGTCGGCCAGCAATTCGGCCAAAGTGAGACAGTCTCGTCCTGCCACAGAGCGACGCGCGCCACTTTGTCGCATTTGTCGTGCATTGCTCCGGCCCCCGTTGTATGCCTGAATGGTGACAAATGCGGCAAGGTGTCGCTCCTGTATGGGCAGGATGCCGCACCGCGTAGAGACCGCGAATGAGCGCAATCCTGTGAGTTTTGTGATGGCCGGAAGTATTGCGGCCGTCGGGCCGGGGGCTCTGGGGAGGGACTTCACATGGCCGGGACCGTTGGCGCCGCCGGGCGCTGCCGCGACAGGCGCGGGCGTGTTCAGCGATGGCTGCTCGCGCCCAGCCACCGCGATATCGGTACGCTTTATCTGCTTTTCGCCATTGCCGCGGGGCTTACCGGCGGCGCGCTCTCGGTTGCCATGCGCATGGAGCTGCAGGAGCCGGGCATGCAGATCTTCGCCAATGCCCGCACGTTCGATGTCTTCGTGACGGCGCACGGGCTGATCATGGTGTTCTTCGTCGTCATGCCTGCGATGATCGGCGGCTTCGGCAACTGGATGGTGCCGCTGATGATCGGCGCGCGCGACACGGCCTTTCCGCGTCTCAATGCCGCTGCGTTCTGGCTGATCCCGCTGTCCTTCGCGGCGCTGGTCGTATCCCTGTTCGTGGACGCGCCGCTGCCCGTGGCGGGCTACGCCGTGCCGGCGGGGACTCTGGCGCTGGCTGCGCTTCTGCTGGCGGGCCTGTCCTACATCCTCAGCGCGATCAACTTCATAACCACGATTTTCAACATGCGGGCGCCGGGGGTGGCGCTGCAACGGATGCCGCTGTTCGTATGGTCGGTGTTGATCTCGGCCTTCCTGCTGCTCCTGTCGTTGCCGGTCCTTGGCGGCGCAATCACGATGCTGCTCGCCGGCAAGGCGTTCGTACCGCCCGGCGGGGAGGCCGGTCCCGCCTTCACCCGTCAGGTGTTCTGGTTCCTCGGCCATCCCGAGGTCTATATCCTGATCCTCCCAGGTTTCGGCATCGTCCATCATGTCGTGTCCACTTTCACCGGGCAGACGCCCACCGGCAATCGCGGTCTGGCCGGGGCGATGGCCGCCATTGGCGTGCTCGGCTTCGCGGCCTGGGCGCAGCATCTGTATGGCTACGGCGTGGCGCCTGCCGCGGGGACACAATATTACTTCCTGATCGCGGCGCTGGTGATTGCCGTTCCCGCCGGGTTCAAAATCGCCGCGTGGACCATGGCTATTCGCAGTGGAGGGCCGGTTTCGCGCACGCCGATGCTGTGGGCGGCGGGCTTCATCTTCCTGTTCGCCATCGGTGCCGCGATGGGCGTCATCGGCGTGGCGCGGGGAAGTCTGGCGGGTGGCGGCGCTCTCAAGGATACCTATTTCGCGGTCGCGCAGTTCCATTACATGGCCGCGCTCAGTGCCGTTTTCGCGCTGTTCGCGGGCTGGTACTACTGGTTCCCGAGAATGACGGGCTACGCCTGCTCCGAATTCCTGGGCCGGCTGCATTTCTGGTGCACGTTCATCGCCGTGAACGTCATTTTCCTGCCGCAGCATCTCCTCGGTATGGCCGGGATGCCGCGTCACGCCGCCGATTACGCCAATGAATTCACGGCCTGGAACTATATTTCGTCGCTCGGCACCTATCTGGCGGCGGCCAGCCTGCTGGTGTTCCTCGCGGCGATGGCGGGAGCGTTCGTCAGGCGCGAGCGTGCAGCCAGCGACCCGTGGGGCGCGGGCCCCGCGTCGCGCGAATGGGCCTTCTCTCCAGCGAGCGCGGGGTGACATGCCATGACCGATATCACCACCGCCACCGCCTCGGCCTCCGCGACCCAGCCGCAGGGCGAACTCGCCGACTACACCGCGCTGATGAAGCCGCGCGTGATGTCGCTGTCGATCTTCACGGCGCTCACCGGCATGGTGGTGGCGCCCGGGTACATTCATCCCGTCATCGCGGCGACGGCGCTGCTGTTCATAGCAGTAGGGGCTGGCGCTGCTGGCATACTCAACTGCTGGTATGATGCCGATATCGACCGCCTGATGGCCCGCACGGCGCTGCGCCCGCTCGCGCGCGGTCGCGTGCCGCCGGATGAAGCGCTGGCCATGGGACTGTTCCTGGCGGGCGTGTCGGTTCTGTGCCTGGGTGTCCTGGTGAACTGGGCGGCGGCGGGGCTCCTGGCGCTGACCATCGCCTTCTATGTCGTCGTCTATACCATGTGGCTGAAGCGCCGGACGCCGCAGAACATCGTCATTGGCGGGGCGGCGGGCGCCTTTCCGCCGATGATCGGCTGGGCGGCCACGACGGGCGGCATCAGCCTCGAAAGCGTCCTGCTCTTTGCCATCATCTTTTTCTGGACGCCGCCGCATTTCTGGTCGCTGGCGTTGTTCCGCTCGCGGGATTACGAGCGGGCGGGCGTGCCGATGCTGCCCGTGGTCGCGGGCAAGGCGGCGACGCGTCGGCAGATCCTGATTTACAGCCTGATCATGGTCCCCCTGTGCATCGCCCCGGCCTTCACCGGCCTCGGTGGACCGTTCTATCTGGCGGTGTCGGCCGTGGGCGGTGCCATATTTCTGTTCCTCGCCGTGCAGCTCAACCGGCGTACCGAGGGGACGGCGGCGGATGCGGCGGCCAGGCGCCTGTTCGCCTTTTCGATCCTTTACCTTTTCCTGCTTTTTGCCGTGCCGCTCCTGGAGCACGGCCTGGGACTGGCACGATGAACGCCACACAGGACAGCACCACGGCCATGCTCTCCCCTGAGGACACGCGCCGGCAGCGAGGCCGCTCGCTGGCCATCGGCTGGGCGCTGGCCGCGCTGGTGCTGATCTTCTTCATCGTCACCATCGTCAAGCTTGGCAGCGCTGTCTAGAATTGGCGGCAGTTCGCGCCGTGCCTCGCCAAATGACGCGAAAAGTTGCCCCGGCGTGCCGCAGGGTATAGGGTGCCCGCCTGATCCAAGAACGGCGCCAATCGCCGCGTGTTTCTGTCTGCGGTCGGTCAAGTCTTCCGCGTTTGACGCCGGACACGGCGCCAATCTTTTGAGGGAACATCGCTTGCAATATATCAGCACGCGCGGGCAGGCCCCCAGCCTCGATTTCGACGGTGTGCTCATGACCGGGCTGGCCCGAGACGGCGGGCTCTATGTCCCGGCTGACTGGCCCGGCTTCGGCCGCGATGCGATCGCCGGGCTCGCGGGACATGCCTATGTGGAGGCCGCCGCCACCGTAATGCAGCCTTTCGCGGGCGCGTGCCTGCCGCGGGACGACTTCCAGCAGATCATTGCGAAAGCTTACGCCACCTTCGCGCATCCGGCGGTGACGCCGCTCGTGCAGCTCGGCCCCAATCTGTGGCTTCTGGAGCTGTTTCACGGGCCGACGCTCGCCTTCAAGGATCTGGCCATGCAGCTTCTCGGGCTGCTCATGGACCGCTCGCTCAAGCGTTCCGGCAGCCGCGCGACGATTCTTGCCGCCACGTCGGGCGACACCGGTGCGGCGGCGGTGGAGGCGTTCAAGGACTGCGAGGCGATCGACCTTTTCGTGCTGTTCCCCGACGGGCGGATCAGTCCGGCGCAGCGCCAGCAGATGACCACCTCGGGCGCGGCGAATGTCTACCCCGTCGCGGTGAGGGGCACGTTCGACGATTGCCAGGGGATCGTGAAGGCGCTGTTCGGCGACGACGCGTTTCGTGACGAACTCCAGCTTTCGGCGGTGAATTCGATCAACTGGGCGCGGATCATGGCGCAGATGGTCTACTACTTCACCGCCGCCGCCGCGCTCGGCGCGCCGCACCGGTCCGTGCGTTTCACCGTGCCGACGGGCAATTTCGGCGACATTTTCGCGGGCTACGCGGCGATGCGCTGCGGCCTGCCGGTGACGCGCCTCGCGGTCGCCACCAATACCAACGACATCCTCGCGCGCACGATCGCCACCGGGCGCTATGAGCCCCGCGGCGTGGTTGCGACCGCCAGCCCGAGCATGGACATCCAGGTGTCCAGCAATTTCGAGCGCCTCATTTTCGAGGCCTGCGAGCGCGATCCCGGGCGTGTCCGGGAACTGATGACGGATTTCGCGGAAAAGGGCACGTTCACGCTCAGCGATGCCGAGCTGGCGGCCATTCGCGCGCATTTCTCCGCGCATCGCGTGGACGAGGCGGAGACGGAGGCAGCGATCGCGCGTGTCTGGCGGGAGGCGGGATATCTGGCCGATCCCCACACGGCGGTGGGGCTGGCGGCGGCGGCGAGGGAAGAGGACGACCCCGCTTCGCCGATGATCGTGCTCGCGACCGCGCATCCCGCCAAGTTCCCCGCGGCGATGGAAAAAGCGGTGGCGCGGCTGGCGGCGGTCCCCGAACGTTTGCAGAAAGTGCTGTCCGTCGACGAGCGATACGCGACTCTGGACGGAGATGCGGACACAGTGCGGCGCTTCATCACGGAGCGGGCGCGCATCGCCCAGGAAGGCGGCCGGTCATGATCGAAGTCACCACACTCTCGAATGGCCTGCGGGTCGTCACGCGGCGGATGGCGCATCTGGAGACGGCGTCGCTCGGCGTCTGGGTGAACAGCGGCGCGCGTGTCGAGTTGCCGGAAGAGCATGGCCTTGCGCATATGCTGGAGCACATGGCGTTCAAGGGCACGGCCACGCGGAGCGCGTTGCAGATCGCAGAGGAGATCGAGGCGGTCGGCGGGGCCGTAAACGCCGTGACCAGCTTTGAGACAACGGATTATTTTGCCCGCGTGCTCAAGGAACATGTGCCGCTGGCGCTGGAGATCCTTGCCGATATCTTGCAGAATCCAGCCTTCACCCCCGACGAAATCGAACGCGAGAAAGAGGTGATCCTGCAGGAAATCGCCTCCGTGCAGGACTCGCCCGACGATCTGGTGTTCGAACTGGCGCAGGAGGCCGCCTATCCCGATCAGGCGCTCGGCCGCCCCATTCTCGGCACCTCCGGCAGCGTGCGCACGCTGGGCGCGGCCAATCTCGACGCCTACCGTTCATCGGCCTATGCCGCGCCGCGCATGGTTCTCAGCGCTGCCGGGGCGGTGGACCATCAGCAGATCGCCGCCGCTGCTGAAAAGCTGTTCTGCGATCTGCCGCAAACGCCCGGGCGCGAGCAGGAACCGGCGAAGTTCGTGGGGGGGCACCGCAGCCTGAGGCGCTCCTTTGAGCAAAGCCACATCGTCATCGGCTTCGAGGCGCCCTCCTTCCGGGACGACGCCTATTTCACCCTGCTCATCTATTCCGTGCTGCTCGGCGGCGGGATGTCGTCGCGTCTGTTTCAGGAAGCGCGAGAAAAGCGCGGCTTGTGTTATGATATTCACGCCTTCGGCTGGGGGTTCTCGGACACCGGTCTCTTCGGGGTCCATGCCGCTACCGGAGCCCCGCAAGTGGACGAACTGGTGCAGGTGATCATGGGCGAGCTTCGCGCCGTTGCCATGGATGGACCGGACGAGGCCGAACTCGCCCGCGCCAAGGCGCAGCTCAAGGCGTCACTGTTGATGAGCCTGGAAGGCTCGGAGGCGTCGGCGGGGCAGCTTGCGCGCGATACGCTGCTTTTCGGCCGCCAGATCTCGACGGCGGAGCTGATCGAGCGCATCGAGCGTGTCACGCGGGCGGATGTCGGCGCGCTGGCCGCGGGCTTCGTGCTCAAGAAGCAGCCGGTGACGGCGAGCGTCGGCCCGCGCAGCGTATCCGACCGGCTGCGGGGCGCGGCGGAGGAAAGTCTGGCGCAGGAGCGAGTCCATTGAGGCTCTGCCTGACGTGCCGCGGCGGCCGGACGAATTGGCAGCGGGGAAAGAGACGGCGTCAAACCTTGTTCGATAGATTGAGAAAGGCTGCCGTTGAAGACACGATATGAGGCGCCGTTCTGATGCAGCCAGAGCGGAAAGGCTCTAACCTGTGGAGATTGCCCATGGCGTTTCTGCGCTCCGTTCCTCTTGCCGACACCGGTCCGGTGATCAAAGGCGACCGGGTGTGGCTGCGCATGCCGCAGATGTCCGACCACGCGGAATGGGCGAGCCTGCGCGCGGCAAGCAGGGAGTTTTTGCAGCCCTGGGAGCCGGAATGGTGCGGCGACGAACTGACCCGCGCCGCATTCCGCCGCCGCCTGCGGCATTATCAGCGCGATTTACGGGGGGGGCTAGGTTACGCCTTTTTTCTGTTCCGAACCGGTGATAATAGGTTAGTGGGCGGAGCCACGCTCAGCAATATGCGCCGGGGGGTGAGTCAGTCGGTTTCCATCGGTTACTGGATTGGTGCGTCGTTCAGCAGGCAAGGTTACATGACGGCGGCGGTCCGCACACTTATCCCGTTTGTCTTCGATACGCTTGGATTTCATCGCCTTGAGGCGGCATGTATGCCCGGCAACGAGCCGTCGCGGCGGCTGCTCGAGGCCTGCGGCTTCGAGTATGAGGGCCTTGCCCGGAAGTACCTCAAGATCAATGGTCGATGGCAGGACCATTTGCTGTATGCGGTCTTGGATGAAGATTTGCGCCTTTGACATGACGCGAATCGAGAGCAGAAAGGCCGTCGGGATGGCGGATTTGAAGAGGGCTCTAGCGGTGCGCACCCGCCTGATACCGGCAGGCGCCGAGGCCTTCCGGCGCATGGGGTTAAGGCTGGCCTGCGTGGCGGCGGCGGTATTCGTGGCCGCGGCTCTCATCGTTCCGGCCGCGCCTGCGCGCGCTGTGGAAGCCATCGTTACCGGCCCCGATCAGGAGCGCGTCGACCTTTCCGCTCTTGCCGAGCTTTACGCCGCTCGCGGCGACCGCTTCAGCGTCGATACAGCGCCGGGGACGGACGGCATCGCCGGGCGCATGTCGGTGTCGGCCAAGACCGAGGGCACCAACCCCAACTGGGCGGTTTTCGCACTCAACAACCCGACCAGCCAGACCGTCACGCTGTGGCTGATGGCGCCGCGCTACGATCTTCTCGGCTCGAAGGTGGTCTGGCCGGACCTCGACGCGCCGCGCATCACCAAGGTCAGCGTGTCCCTGGGCTTCAATCCCGAGCGCCTCGACAATGATTACGCCGACGTCTACCGGCTGGTGCTCGAACCCGGATCGACGATCACCTACGTCGTGGAACTGGCCTCCCAGGGCATCCCGCGCCTCTATCTCGCCAACCCCGCCAATTTCGGCAAGAAAACCATCGACCTGACGCTGTTCAACGGCATTCTCCTGGGTATCGTTGGCGTTCTGGCGCTCTATCTGACGGCGATCTTCGGCGCCAACCACAACACCATTTTCCCCGCGGCGGCGCTGGTCGCCTGGAGCGTGGTCGCCTATCTCTGCGTCGATCTGGGGTTCTGGCACAAGCTGTTCCAGCTGAACCCCGAGGACAACGCCGTCTATCGCGCCGCGATGGAAGGCGCAGTCGCCGCCAGCATCCTGATGTTCCTGTACGTGTTCCTGCGTATCAGGCTGTGGTACCGCTTTCTGACATTCATTTTCGCGGGCTGGCTCCTCGTACAGCTCTGCATCGTCGGCTTTTCGATCATCGACGCCAAGATGGCGTCCGGCCTCGCACGCCTGTCCTATGTCCCGCTTGCGGCGGCGGCCACCCTCCTGATGGCGTTCCTCGCCCTGCGCGGCCAGGAGCGGGCGCTGTCGCTTTTGCCCACCTGGATGCTGTTCCTTGTGTGGCTGTTCGGCGTGTCCGTCACCGTCATGGGCAAGATGTCGGGCGACGTGGTGGTGCCCAGCCTCAACGCCGGCCTCGTGCTGATCGTGGGCCTCCTGAGCTTCACTGTGACTCAATACGCCTTCCAGAGCCCGGAGGCGATTTTCAGCGAAGACGGCGGAGCCCTGCAACTGCGCGTTTTGGCGCTGGAGGCGTCGGGCGCGTCGGTGTGGGAATGGAACACCCGGCGTGATGAGATCTTCGTCGGGCCGGAGGTGGACGCCGCGCTCGCCTATGCGCCGGGTACGCTGCGCGGCAACGTCGAGGATTGGCTGCAGCATCTGCATGCCTCCGACCGCGAGCGGCTCCGTCTCATCCTGGCGACGATCCGCGAGCGCCAGAGTGGTGAGATTTCCACCGAATTCCGGGTGCGCCGCGCCGACGGCAGCTATCTGTGGTACGAATTGCGGGCGCAGGCCGTAGCCTCGCGGCAGAGCCGGGCGCTGCGCTGCGCAGGCCTCCTGCGCGAAGTGACGGCCCAGAAACGCGCGCAGGAGCGCCTCCTGCACAACGCCATCCATGACAGCCTGACCGGGCTGCCCAATCGCGAACTCTTCCTCGACCGCGCGCATTGCGCCATCACCCGCGCCCATGACGACGGGTCGAAGCCCACCGTGCTGTTCATCGATGTCGATACGTTCAAGACGCTGAACCGCTCGTCGGATTTCTCCGTCAGCGACTCGATGCTGCTCACGATTTCGCGGCGTCTCGCCCGCCATCTCGGGCCGCAGGACACCCTCGCCCGCATTGGCGGCGAGCAGTTCGCCGTCCTTTTGTCCGCTGAGACCGAGCCGCGCCATATCGCGCTCCTCGCCGAGCGCGTGCGCCGGTCGCTGCGCGCGCCGATGAAGATCGCCGGGCGGGACGTCGTGCTCACCGGTTCGATCGGCATCGCGGTGTATGACGGGCAGCAGACCGCGCCGGCCGATCTCGTCCGCGAAGGCGAAACGGCGATGTACCGCGCCAAGCGGTCGGGTGCCGACCGCATCGAGCTATACAAGCCGGAGATGCGCCGCGAGACCGACGATCGCGAGGCCATCGAGAACGATCTGAAGCATGCCGTCGAGAAGCGCCAGATCCGCGTCCTGTATCAGCCGGTGATGCGTCTCGGCGACGATGAGCTTGCCGGTTTCGAGGCCATGGTCCGCTGGGAACACCCCAAACTCGGCTCGCTGAGCGCGGTCGAGTTCCTTCCCGTTGCCGAGGAGATGGGCCTGATCGGCGAGTTGAGCAGCTACGTCATGGAGCGTGCCGTGCGCCAGGTTGCCCGCTGGCACCGCACTCTGCCGCGCGAGGAAGACCCGCTGTTCGTCAGCATGAACATTTCGAGCCGCCACCTGTTCAAGCAGGAACTGGTCCAGGAGCTGCGGCTGATCCTCGGACGTGAGAGCGTGCCGAAGGGCTGCCTGCGGCTCGAAGTGACCGAATCTCTGATCATGGAGAATCCGGAACAGGCCATCGAGATTCTCGATTGGCTGAAGGGGCTGGGCGCGGGGCTGGCGCTGGACGAGTTCGGTGCGGGCTATTCATCGCTGGCCTATCTGCACCGCCTGGCGGTGGACACGATCAAGATCGACCGCTCGCTCATCGCCCATGGGAACGACAACAAGTCGGGGGCGGTGGTCCTGCGCGCCGCGCTCGCCATGGCGCGTGAACTCGGCAAGGATGTGGTTGCGGTGGGCATGGAGCGCGAAGACGACGTCGCCTATGTCCGCGCGCTGGGTTGCGATTACGCGCAAGGGTTCTTCTTCGGCGAAGCGATGACCGAGCGCGAAGTGATGCACCTCATCAACGCGCTGGCGAAATCGAACAAGCGCGACGAGAAGCGCGAGAAAAAGAAGAAGAAGCTCGAAACCGCCGCCACCGAGACGCCGGAAGCCGGGATGCCCGCGGCGGACACGGGCGAGAGGGACGACGCCTCCGTCCGGTATGCGCTGCCGGTGCCTGTCGCCCAGGCGCCGCGCATGGCTGCGCCCAGGCCGCTAGGGTTTTTCGCCCGGATTCTGAAGAAGATCGGTTGGTCCCCGGCGGCGATGGAACCGAAGGCCGTGCGTCGCAAGCTGCGGAGTGCTGCGAAGAAGCCGCCTCGGCCGCGCGAGGGCGGGAAGCCGCGTGGCCCTGCCACGGGTGCGCCTCAGCCGCCGCGAGATGCCGCATCTGCACCTGAACGCCCGTGGTTCCCACATATGAGCGAGGGGGGCGCCAAGCCGCCGGTGCCGCCGCAGCAACATCCGCTGGGGCATCCGCACGTCGGACAGGCTCCGCAGCCACGGCAGCCGCAACAGCCTTCTCCACAGCAACAGCCGACGCCCCCGGCCGACGACGCGCTGGCGCAGCGCGTGCCTGAATATGCCGTAGAGGGAGATCATCCTGAGCGGCGGCGCCAGCGCTCCTGAGCAAGTCTGGGCGGATGCCGGCATTTGCTGTAATCGCCTCGGGGTGTTGACAGCCTCCGTTCATCCGGAATCCGTCAAGGTGGTTAACGCACGCAACCCCCCGCCCCCGAAGGGCGTTCTGTCGTTGTCCCGGCGTTGCGGCCCGTTGCTTCCTGCGCAGGCCGCGGTGTAAGCCGTGAAAATGACATAATGCGGTCCTTTGAGGAGGCGCGCACACCATTCTTCGCGAGGCGCATCAACGATCGAAGGCGAACACATGCCAATGAAACGCACAAGAGAGGCCGTCCTGCTATTGGGAATGGCGGTCGGCTTGGCCGCTTCCACCGGCTATGCCTGGGCTGAAACGACGGTTTCGGCAGAGCGGCCATTTGCCGTCGCGCAGGTCGCGCGTGGTGGTGGCGGCGGCCGTCACGTCGAGACCGAAGAGGAAAAGAAGAAGAAACAAGAGGAACTGCGAAAGCGGAGGCAACAGCGGCGCAAAGGCGCGGGCGCGCAGCCGGAGCCGCAGAAGCCTCATCGCGCTCGACCTGCGAAGCGGGCCGAGGACAGCAAAAAGCTGGAAATGCGCCGCCGGCATCAGGAGAGAATGCGCCGCAAAGCGGGTGACGAGGCGCGCCCCAGAAGAGAGCAGGATGCCCGTAAACGGGAGATGGACGAGCGTCGTCACCGCGCCGACGATCGCCGCCGCAAGAAGGCGGAAGCCGAGGCTCGCCGCCGCGAGCAGGACGCGCGTAGTCATCGCGTCGAAGATCGCCGTCGCAAAAAGGAAGAGGCCGAGGCCCGCCGCCGCGAGCGGGACGCGCGTCGTCATCGCGCCGAAGATAACCGTCGCAAAAAGGAAGAGGCGGAGGCTCGCCGCGAGAGGGCGAAGGAGAAGCGCCGCAAGGCCGGGGACGCCCGTCGGCATAAGAGGGAGAATGACGGGATCGGCCGGCGCACGGGCGGCGGTACGCCACACCTCATTCTGCCGAGGCCGACGGCCAAGGAACGTGAGACGCGCCGCAGCCGCCGCCGGGAATTCGCCCGCGAACGCCTGAAGGACGTCGCCAAGAAGCGCAGGAGAGAGCGCGACGCATCGGGTCGGACGGTCATCGTGGAGCCGGGCAACCGGCGGATCGTGAAAGGCCGCCGCGGCCGTGCCATCATCCAGCACGACGAGACGGAACGCTTCCGCGGCTATGGGCGCAACTTCCGTACCGAGAAGGGGCGGGGGGGCAGGCACCGCACCGTGGTCACGCGTCCGGACGGTATCGTGATTATTACGATCACCGACAAGGACGGCCGTCTTCTCCGGCGCATCAAGCGCCACCGCGATGGCCGCGAGGTCGTCCTCATCGACAACCGGCGCGACCGGAGGCATCGCCGCCGCCACCGCCGCGGCCGTGGTCGCGATGGTGGTTTCGGCTTCTTCGTCGAGCTGCCGGCGCCGGTGATCAGCATTCCGCGGGAGCGGTATTCCGTCGATGCCGACGAGGCGAGCGACGACGATGTCTACGAGGCGCTGAACGCCCCGCCGGTGGACGACATCGAGCCCGATTACACGCTCGACGAAATCCGCCACAGCCCGTCGATCAGGAACCGGCTGCGCCGCGTCATGTCGTCGGTCAATTTCGAGTTCGGCTCCTGGGAACTGCGCGACGAGCAGATTGCCCGTCTGGAGACCGTGGGCAGGGCTATGCGCGCTATCCTGCGGCGGAAGCCGGACGAGATGTTCCTCGTTGGCGGACATACCGACGCCGTCGGGTCGGACGAGGACAATCTCTCGCTTTCGGACCGCCGGGCGGGAGCCGTGGCGCGGGTGCTGACCGATGAGTTCGGCGTTCCGGCCGAAAACCTCGTCACGCAGGGCTATGGCGAGCAATATCTGGTCATCGATACGCAGAGCCCCGAGGTCCGCAATCGCCGGGTCGAGTTCCAGCGCATCACGCCTGCGCTGGCGCGCGGCGGCGGCAGCGCAAGCGCCGACGGCGGCGGTCAGGGCGATAACGCCCGCGACGATGGGGACGGCGATGCTCAGGGCCGCGATGGCGGTTATGACGACCGTGCCCAGGACGGCGGCGCCGGGGACGACGGCTACAGGCCATGAAAACTTTCGGGGGCGGGCGTCAGCCTGCCCCTGAAATGCTGGCCAAGGCGGCCCCGGACGGGATACCGGTGAGCCACGGCGTGAGCCGAATTTTCAAGCGGGCGAGCCTATCTTCATTCGCTGCTTGACGTTTCCGGCCCAGCGCCCCTAATCAGCGGCGAACGATCACACTTCGCCCTGACGGCCGGTCCATGCATCATTTCACCTATCACGACGGCGCGCTCCACGCCGAGAAGGTCAGCCTGACGGCGCTGGCCGAGGCTGTCGGTACGCCCTTCTACTGCTATTCCCAGGCGACGCTAGAACGCCATTACAGCGTCTTCGCCGACGCCTTCGCGGGCACCGGCGCGCTCGTCTGCTACTCTATTAAATCCAATTCCAACATCGCGGTGCTGCGCGCGCTGAGCGGCCTCGGCGCCGGTATGGACGTGGTATCCGAGGGTGAGCTGCGCCGCGCACGGGCGGCGGGCGTGGCCGCGGAGCGTATCGTGTTCTCCGGCGTCGGAAAGACGAAGCTGGAAATCGCGCACGCGCTGGAGGAAGGCATCTTTGCTTTCAACGTCGAGTCCGAGGCCGAGTTGCACGCGATGTCGGAAATTGCCGCCGCACGCAACGCGGTCGCGCGGATCGCCTTCCGCATCAATCCGGATGTCGATGCCAGGACGCATCACAAGATTTCCACGGGCCGCAAGGAGGACAAGTTCGGCGTGCCCTGGGAGGACGCGCAGCGCCTCTACGATCTCGCCCGCGGCCTGCCGGGTATCGATCCGGCGGGCGTGCATATGCATATCGGCAGCCAGATCACCGACCTGGAGCCTTACGCCAACGCCTTTGCGCTGATTGCCGAACTCGTGGGTACGCTTCGTGCCGAGGGACACCGGATCGATTTCGTCAATGTCGGCGGGGGGCTGGGCATTCCCTATCGCGACGAAGGCGAGCCGCCGCCCCATCCGGAGGTCTATGCCGCCCTCGTCAAGGAGAAGCTGTCGCATCTCGGCTGCCGTTTCCTGTTCGAGCCGGGCCGCATGATCGCGGGGAATTCGGGCGTGCTGGTTGCGCGCGTGATCTACAACAAGATGACCGGCGGCAAGCGCTTCCTGATCGTGGACGCGGCGATGAACGACCTCATGCGCCCGACGCTTTACGACGCCCATCACGAAATCTGGCCGGTCTCCGAGGAGCGGGCGCTCAAGCCGCGCATGTTGCAGGACGTCGTAGGTCCGATCTGCGAAAGCAGCGATTTCCTCGCCAAGGACCGGCTGCTGCCGCCGCTGCCGGACGGCGATCTCATTGCGGTCATGACGGCGGGCGCCTATGGCGCGGTGCAGTCCTCGGCCTATAACAGCCGTCTGCTCGTCCCCGAAGTGCTGGTGAGCGGCGAAGAGTGGGCGCTCATCCGCCCGCGCCCGTCCTATGACGAAATGTTGAAAGCCGAGCACATCGCGCCCTGGCTGGAGAAACAGCTGATCTAGCGTTAATTTTAATGTAATCGCCCAGGCATTAAGCCTGATCGGTGTGCGAGGGATGCAATCTGTTGTTGTGCCGTAATCCTATGTTATCTTTCCAATCATGAAATGGCTTCCCGATCAGCCGGGGGACGCGAGCGGCCCGCATTCCGGCGCTTTGTCACGGCAGTTGGCGTGGAAGGTCCGGCGCGCGCGCGCGGTCCTGGTGATCAATCGCGTCTGGCCGGCGCTGTGGCTTCCGGCCGGCATCGCCGGTCTGTTCGTGCTGCTGTCACTCCTTGGCATGTGGCGCCTGGTGCCGCCGGACGTTCATCGCGGATTGCTGTGGGGGTTCGGTGCCGCGCTGGCGGTGGCGTTCATCCCCCTGGCCCGCATCGCCTGGCCGGGGCGCGCGGAAGCGCTGCGTCACCTGGAGGAAGCCTCCGGACTGCCGCACCGGCCCGCCAGTTCCTATGACGATCATCTCTCCGCCGCGGGGCAGCCGCAGACCACGGCCCGCCTGTGGGCGGCGCATCGCGAGCGCATGTCGAAGCTGTTTTCGCAACTGAGAACAGGCTGGCCGCATCCGCGCATCGACCGTGCCGATCCGTTCGCGCTGCGCGCCGCGCTGGTGCTGACGCTCGCCGTGGCGTTCCTTGCCCACCGGGACGACGCGGGCGCCCGTATCCAGGCCGCGTTCAAGGTCAGGCCCGCCCTCTCCGGCGCCGCCCGCCTGGATGCCTGGGTAACGCCGCCGGTCTATACCGGCACGCCCCCCGTCATGCTTGCGGACGGCTCGCGACCGGAAAGCGCGGGCGAGGCTGGCGACGTGAAACGCTTCAACGTTCCGGCGAAGAGCGAGCTGACCGTTCGCGTCAACGACGATAACGCATCCCAATATTCGCTGCGGCTGGAGCCCGAGCAGGGCGCGGCTAAGACGCTGCCGCCCGTTCTGGCCGAGGGCAGGCAAGGCGCTGCCGAATTCAAGGAAACGCTGACCGACGCGGGCGCGGCCGTGCTCCTGGAGAATGGCGAGCCGGTGGCGCGGTGGGCGTTCGACCTCATCGGGGACAAGGCGCCGTCCATCACGTTCGTCGGAGACCCGGCCGAGGCTCAGCGCGGCTCGCTGCGTCTGCGCTACAAGGTCGAGGACGACTACGGCGTGCTCTCTGCCCAGGCCTTCATCGAGCGTGCGCCGGACATGGAGGACGATGTCGAGCAGACCGCGGCCACGACCTGGCCCGTCAAGCGTCTTGGCTCGGCGCCGGCCCTGCCTCTGGCGCTGCCGCGTGCGAACGCCCGGCAGGGGGAGGCGCAGACCTACCGCGACCTCACCGCGCATTACTGGGCGGGGCTGCCTGTCACCGTGACGCTCGAAGCCCGCGATCAGGCTGGCCAGACGGGGCGCAGCGGTCCCGCGACCATTGTCCTGCCCGAGCGGCGTTTCTCCAAGCCCCTCGCCCGAGCGCTCATCGAGCAGCGCAAAAAGCTCGTCAACCGCCCTGATCTCAAAGCGCGGGTCAGGGAAGCGCTCGACGCCCTGACGATGGCGCCCCAGGAGTTTTTGCCGGACAAGAGCGTTTATCTCGGCATTCGCACCGCCTATTGGCGCCTTGGCAATGCCCGCGACGAGGCCGCGCTGGAAAGCGTTGCCGACCTGTTGTGGTCGGTGGCGGTGAACATCGAGGATGGTGATCTTTCCGACGCCGAACGCCAGTTGCGCCAGGCACAGGAAAACCTCATGCGCGCGCTGCAGGAGAACGCCTCGGAGGCCGAGATCAAACGGCTGACGGACGAGCTGCGCACCGCGCTTAACCGTTTTCTCCACACGCTCAGGCAGCAGGCGCAGAATCAGCAGTTCAATCCCGGCAACCGGTTAGGTAATCAGCGTCTCGTTACCTCCAGGGATCTGGAGCGTATGCTGAAGAAGATCGAGGATCTGGCCCGCACCGGCTCGCGCGATGCCGCCCGGCAGTTGCTCAGCGAGCTGCGCGACCTCCTGGAAAACGCGCAGACTGCGCAGCGCGGCGGCAGTAGGCAGAACCGGGAGATGATGGAGGCGCTGGACGGCCTCAGCGATGTCATTTCCAAGCAGCAAAAGCTTCTGGACGAGACATACCGGGCCCAGCAGGACGAGATCTATTCCGGCGAGGACCGTCTCGCCGAAGACAGGGCGTTCAGCCGTCAGGGTGAGAGCGGGCAGCAGAGCGCGCCCGTGCCGCCCGGCCAGCGGGGAGAGACTGACCGGAAAGGCGGGAAATACGGTACGCTGCAGCAACGCCAGGGCGACATCGAGCAGCAGCTTCGCCAGCTCATGGACAAGCTGCGCGGGCTGGGCGCCACGCCGCCCGAGCCGTTCGACGGCGCCGGGCAGGCCATGGGCAATGCGGGCAAGGCGCTTGGCGAAGAGAACGCCGAGCGTGCCACCGAGCAACAGACGCTGGCGCTCGACAAACTGCGCCAGGGCGCGAAGTCGATGGCCGAGCAGTTGATGGGCCGCATGGCGGGCCGTCAGCCGGGGCAGGGCATGGGTGGCGGTGCGCCGCGCGATCCTCTCGGCCGCCCGCTGCCGAACCAGGGTTTCAACACTGGTAATTCGGTGAAGGTGCCGGAGGAAGCGGATCTGCAGCGCGCCCGCCAAATTCTGGACGAACTGCGCCGCCGCCTCGGCGAGCGCACCCGCCCGCCGGTGGAGCTGGACTACATCGAAAGGCTGATCGAGAGGTTTTAGGCCGTGAAGGCCCCGGCAGCTGGTGTGCGGCCGCTCGCGGTGCCCTGGGCGGCCGTGCTCAGCCTTGCGCTGGTGAGCCGGCAAACACCCCGAACGGATCGTTGAACACCAGCACGCTGTCCGTGCGCGCCAGCGAAACGAGGGTCAGCCGCGCGGCTTCGGCGCGGGCGATGGCGAGCGTCGTCGGCATGGAGATCGTGACCAGCGCTGGCACGCGGGCGATGACCGCCTTCTCGACCAGTTCGTAGGAGCACCGGCTGGTCAGCAGAACGAAGCCCTCGGCCGCGTTCACGCCGCCGCGCGTCAGTCCCCCGATGAGCTTGTCCAGCGCGTTGTGCCGTCCGACATCCTCGCGCGCGATCAGTGGCTCGCCGGCCGCGGAGGCGAAGAAAGCGGCATGCGTCGCGCCCGTGGTGTGATTGAGAGGCTGCAGACGGCGGCTCGCCTCCAGCGCGCGGAAAATAGCGGCGGGCGAGATGTGCGGCGGTTGCTCGATGGGTGTCAGTTCGTGCACGGCCTGCGCCAGTTCCACAACGCCACAAAGGCCGCAGCCCGTCTGCCCGACCAGATTGCGGCGTCGCGCGGCGAGCGCACGGAACCGCTCCTGCGCGATGGAAATCTGCGCCAGAAAGCCGACGGGCAGCTCGCGCACCTCCACGGCTTCGATCTCCGGGGCGCGTTCCACGATCCCTTGCGTCAACGTGAAGCCGACGGCGAAGTCGTCGAGATCTTCGGGCGTGGCCATCATGACTGCATGGGCAAGACCGTTGTAGCTGATGGAGACCGGCACCTCGCCTGCGATACCGCGCGTCACCGTGTCGGTATCGCTCGGACCTCCGGGCGCGCCGCTCCTGATGCGCAGCACGGCACGATGTCCCACGCTGTCCGTTGCGACGGGTACTCCGGAAATATCATCATCGCTCTGTTCGCCACCGGGCGCTGAAGGCATCAGGTTCGCTTCCATCTGACAATAATTCGCAACTGTCCCGCAGGAACGAGGGGATGACCAGGGAAATCTGCGGCGGCTTGAAAAAAAAACGGGCCTGCGCAAACAGGCCCGTAAGGGTCACACTTTTGGGGAACACCGTCACCTCAAGGCCCGGATCGAGAAAGAGACCCCGGGGGGCGGGGGCTCGAACAAAGCCTCGGAGTAACCGGACCAAGAGGCAACGATGTCACTCTGGCGGAGCAATACGGCGCGGCAAAGGGCAAACTTGGGCACTTTCGTGATTTGTGTTACGAATTCTTTCAATCTGGCGAAGTCTTGACAGCACTGCGGCGGTAATGTTGCAGGCGAAGACTGTCGTAATGCACACAAAGGTCTGGACCGGAAGTCGGGTTTCCCGGCGCACATGTCCATCTATCTCTTGATATTTCGTTGCGCGAACACGATGATAGAGAGAATGAGCAAGGAGGCGCGATGAGCGAAATCGACCCAATAGTTTTGAGCCCGGCCTGGGACACTGTCGGCCAGCCGGGCATGGCAACGCGTTCAGGCGGACGGCACCCTCTCATCACCTTCGACCGCCGAGAGCTCAGAGAGATTCTATCCGTGTATGGCCGCCGTGTGGCGGAAGGGGAGTGGCGCGATTACGCCATCGATATGCTGAGGGACCGCGCGGTGTTCTCGGTATTCCGCCGCAGCATGGAAGCGCCGCTTTATCGCATCGAGAAAGCGCCCAGACTGGCGCGCCGCCAGGGTGCCTACAGCGTCATCGCGACGACCGGGCTGATCCTGAAGCGTGGCCACGATCTCTGCCGGGTGCTCGGTGTGTTCGACCGCGGCCGCAGAAGCAGACTGCAGGTCGTCAGGTCCTGAACGATTCGTGTGCCGCGTCGGGCCGGCGCCGGTGTGATGCGGCTGGCCTTGCCGCGATTTTGCGGGCGCGGCAATGCGTGCGCATTGCGGCGAGCTTCACCAAGCGGACTTCCAGGCTGGGAATGGTACCGCTGCCCCGGTTCGAACGGGGGACCTCTAGATCCACAATCTAGCGCTCTAACCAACTGAGCTACAGCGGCACATAGGTGGCAGACGCCACATTTGGGCGACGCCCAGAAATTAGGCCGATCGGCCCTGCGTTGCAAGCAAAAGCCTGCGCGGCACCGCCGTGCTTTGAAGAGCGGACGCTTCTGCCGGGGCGCGCCGGCGTCTCCACCCGCAGCGCTCGCGAATCAGGCCCCCGCCGTATCCTCCGGCGGAGCGTCCTGCGGCCCGCCGAACACGAATCGGCCGTAGAAATAGCTGAGTCCCAGAAGGCTCACGCCAAGCCCCAGGAACGAGAACACCCGGTAAAGCCCGGTCAGACTGCCCGCATCGAGCAGGAACACCTTGCTCACCGTCAACAGCACGACACCGAGCGAGGCATAGCGCAGCATCTGGCTGCCCCTCAGCACGCCGAGGAACAGGAGCGCCAGCCCGAAAATCAGCCAGGCGATGGAGTAGGTGTAGAACTCCGCGTCGCTGGCCGGATCAAGCGAGGCGAGCACATTGCCGTGATAGAACCGGCGGATTTCCAGGCTGAGCCACGCAAAGACGAGCACGAGCGTCAGCGCCTGCGTGGCGCCGGCTGCGCGCACGAGCCACCCGTTGCCGGTCGCCTCGAATTCGCGCGACGCGAGCCAGATCCACGCCAGCGGCAGCAGATAGGCCACCGCGAGGGCATCGAGGATCGGCCAGCCCGCGATATACTCGCCGGGGAAGTTCAGCGGGTTGTGCGTCAGGAGATCGAAGACGACGATCCGGAACACGGCCACCGCCACGAGCAGCGCGCCCGCCTGCTGATAGGCGGTGCGCCCGAAACCCCGCGCCACGATCAGGCATCCCACGCCAAAGGCGAACAGCATCTGTGTCAGGAACGCCCGCTCAAGGAAGCTGCGGGTTACGAACAGCGCGTTTTCGTTCGGGTGCAGGGTGTGCGTCGCCGTGTAATAGCCCCACAGGCCGAGAAGTGCGAGCGCGGCGAATTCGAGTGTGCGGATGAGGAGGCCATCGCCGCCCGCCTTGCTTCGGAACAGCCAGCCCGCGGCGAGGGAGAATATCGCCGGCAGCGCGAGCTGGAAGGTCGGGAAGGCGACGGCGGGGATCGTGTCCTGCACGCGCAGCTCGACATTGAATGTGGTGAGGACGGCAAGCTGGGCCAGCAGCACGATCTGCGGCAACAGGAGATAGGCGAACCCCGCCCCGAGCAGACCGGCGATGGCGCGCAGCGACGGGATCTGCGTTCTGGTGGCCACCCAGGCGACGGCCAGCAGTTCGGCGGCGATGGCCACGGAGAGGAAGTCGCGCGGCAGTTCGATCGTCAGCGCGATGGCGAGAAACGCCGTAGTCGCCAGCGAGAATATCGCAAGCAAGCGCTCCTTGTCGGCCGAGGCGGTCATTGTTCGTGCCCCGTAGAACGCCGCGCCGAGGAACAGGGCCGCGAAAGCAAGCCCGGCACCGCCCCAGACATGGATGAGGGAGGCGGCGGTTTCGCGCGCGGTGTCGATCAGCGGCTCGACCGGCTGGGTGGATGGGGTGGTCTCCTGAATGAACTCCGGCGGAGGCGCGGGGACCACATATTGCAAGCGGAAATAGCCGAGGAGGAAATAGCCGAACGCGGCCGCCGCCGACAGTCCGGACCACAGGAGCGGGAAGCCGGAGCGCGTGAAGAGCGCGAGGCCGCTCGCCACATAGAGCGCGCCGAAGGCGATGAGCGCGGTCGCGAATTCGCCATGGCTGGCCGGAGACCAGCCGGACAGCATCACCGCATTGACGGCCATCGCCGCCCAGGGCGCGAAGCCGTAGAGCGGCGCATTGAAGAAGGCGAGCCCCACCGCGCCCAGCGCCAGCGCCGCGTACAGCAGCCAGTCATGGAGGCTGAAGGAGGCGTCGAACGCCACCGCGGCCATCAGCGCCAGCGCGCCCGCCACCGTCACCACGTTGAGCGCGAGCGTGAGGTTTTTCGTCGAGAAAACCTGCCGCCAGCTCTGGATCGCCGCCACTTCTTCCGCGTAGCGCTCGCGCGAGGCGGCGACGATGGTTCCGGCCACGGCGATGAGGAAGAGACCGATCCACAGCGTCTCGCCGGGCTTGTCCGGTCCGGCAAAGACCCAGATCAGCACCCAAAGGAAGCAGAACGCCACGGCGGGAAGCGCGAGCAGCCACCATCCCTGCCGGCGGACGAGGATCATCAGCGCGCCGAAAACGAAGAACAGGTAGGTGAACAGCATCATCGCCGAGGGGTTGCCGGAGCGGATCAGCATCGGTGTGAGGAACCCGCCGACCATGCCGAGAAGTGCGATCGGCGGCCCGTGGCGGAGGGCGAGGATCACCGCCACCATGGTGATGGCGAGCATCCCCAGCGAGCCGAAGACCGGCGGGAAGAGCGCGTAAAGCGCTGCTCCGGCATAGACCGCCACATAGAGGACTGCGATGCCCGCTCCCGCGAGCGACTGCGCGATGCGGCGGCTTTCGGCGAGGTTCGATCGCGTCGAGACAAGGTGCGCGCCGCCGAGTAGCGCAAAGCCCAGCAATATGCCGAGCGCGACCCGCATACCGGGGCCGAGCAGCTCGTTCTCGATCGAATATTTGACCAGGAAGAAGCCGGCGAAAGCCAGCGCGATGCCGCCGATCCACACGGGCAGCACGGCGCCGAACTGGCGCTCCAGTCCGCCGCGCGTCCAGGTCTGCCGGGGATGTGCCGGTTTGGCCTCGGGCTGGGGTTCGGCGGGCTGGACGACAGGCTCCGGCAGCGGTGGCGGCGCGGTTTCCTCGGTGACCGCCTCTTCGGGAGCACGGATTTCTTGCCGTTCAACCTGCGGCGCCTCGGGGGCCGGCTCGGCGGCCGTGGCTTCGGCGGGCCGTTCGCTCGTCAGCTCGGCGATGCGGTGGCGCAGTTCCTCGATCTCCTTGCGCAAGGCGGCGACCGTGCGCTCTGCCTGGCCCGAGCGGGAAAGAGCGATGCCCGACAAGACCAGCGGCAGAAGCAGGAGCAGCACGAGGACAATAACCATCAGGGTGATCGCTTCTTCCATGAACTTGTCGTCTCCGCGAGAGGCGGTCCTGTATGCGCACGCCGATGGCCTGCGCTGCCGCTATTTTTCTGTCATAAGCATGAAATTTCCGCCGCATCATGGCGCGAAAAGCCTGGAGCGATATGACGCACCCGGCGCAACCCGGCCACGGGCAACGCGGCATCGGCGTGCCGTTTGTCCGCTATCAAAGCGCCGCCCGCTATTGCGCGCCCGCGCCTTCGAGGATCGCTGCCACGCCCATGCCGCCCGCGGTGCACACCGAAATCAGCCCGCGTCCGCCGCCTCTCGCCGCCAGCAGCTTCGCCAGATTGGCGGCGATGCGTGCCCCGGTCGCCGCGAAAGGATGCCCGAAAGCGATGCTCGACCCTTTCACATTCAGCTTGGCGCGGTCGATGGCGCCGAGCGGCGCGTCGCGGCCCAGCACTTCGCGGCAGTATTCGGGCGACTCCCAGGCTTTGAGCGTCGCCAGCACCTGCGCGGCGAAGGCTTCGTGGATCTCGTAGAAATCGAAATCCTGCAAAGCCAGTCCCGCCTGATCGAGCAGCTTGGCCACGGCGAGCGTGGGCGCCATCAGCAGGCCCTGGCCACCCACGAAGTCGATGGCCGCATGGGCGCCGTGGGTCAGGTAGGCCTGAGGCGTGAGGCCGTGGCGCGCGGCCCACTCCTCCGAGGCGATGAGCACCGCCGCCGCGCCGTCGGTCAGTGGCGTGGAATTGGCCGCGGTCAGCGTGCCGCGCTCGGATTTCTCGAATGAGGTCTTCAGCATCGCCAGCTTGGCGAGGTCGATATCGGCGCGCAGATTATTGTCGCGGAACACGCCGGCGCAGGGCACCAGCAGCTCGTCGAGGAACCCTTCGTCATAGGCGGCGGCGGCGCGTCTGTGGCTTTCGAAGGCCAGTTCGTCCTGCTCGGCGCGCGGGATATGGAATTCCTGAGCCATTAACTCGCAATGCTGGCCCATGGACAGCCCCGTGCGCGGCTCGGCGACGCTCGGCGGTTGTGGAGCGAGTTCGCCCAGCGAAAAGCCTTGGAGGAACGCGCGTGCTTTCTCACCGAAGCTCTTACCGCGTGACATGGCGACCAGACGCTTGGAGAATTTGCGCTGAAAGACGACGGGCGCGTCGGAAATGGTGTCGGAGCCGGTGGCGATCGCGCATTCGATCTGGCCGGTCGCGATCTTCGCCGCGCTGCCCAGCGCCGCCTGCAGGCTGGTGCCGCAAGCCTGGCTCAGGGTGATGCCCGGCGTGGTGGGCGCGAGTTCCGTTCCGATCACCGCCTCGCGCGTGAGGTTGAAATCGCGCGTGTGGGTGACGACCGCGCCGCCCACCACTTCGTCGATATGCTCGCCCGCGAGGTTGTATTTCTCCACGAGGCCGGTGAGCGCCGCCGTCATCAGGTCGAGATTGGTCAGGTCGGCGTAGCCCGTGTAGGAGCGGCAGAAGGGCGTGCGTACGCCGCCGATGACCGCCACGCGCCGGATTTGTGATGTCATGGCTTAACGTCCTGTTCTGCGGCTGCCGTTGCACCGGGTTTTCCTGCTGTGAGTGCCGAGCGGTAATGCAGCGGGCCGCCGCGGAATGGCGCGAAGCCCGTGCCGAAGATCACGCCCGCATCGACATGATCGGCATCGGCCACCACGCCATGGGCGAGGCATTTCTCCGCCGCTGCTACGAGCGGCTCCACCAGTTCGTGGCCCAGGCGCTCAAGTTCGGCCTCATCCCAACCCTTGCGCGGCGGATCGTTGATGACGGCGATGTTCTTGATGGCTTTACCATTCTCCCAACTGTAGAAGCCTTCGCCGGACTTCTTGCCCAGCTTGCCCGCCGCGACAAGGCGCGCGATTTCCGCATTCTCCGGCACCTCGAAGCCGAGGATTTCCGAGACGTGTTTGCAGATGTCCAGGCCCACCGTATCGGCCAGTTCGACCGGTCCCATGGGCATGCCGAATTTCTCGGCCGCCGCGTCGATCTTGGCCTTGTCCTCGCCCTCCTCGACGCGCTTCATCGCCGCCGCCATGTAGGGCGCGAGCACGGCGTTGACGAGGAAGCCGGGTTCATCCTTGGTGATGAGCGGAAACTTGCCGATGGCGGTCACGAACGAGCAGCCGCGGCGGATCTCGTCCTCACGGCTCGCAGTTCCGCGCACCACCTCGACGAGCGGCATCTGCGGCACCGGATTGAAGAAATGCAGCCCGATCAGGCGGCCCGGATCGCGCAAAGAGCTGGCGATATCCTCGATCCTCAGGGACGACGTGTTGGTGGCGAGCACCGCGCCGTCCTTGAGCTGCGGCTCTACTGAGCCAAACAGAGCCTGTTTGACGTCGAGCCGCTCGACCACGGCCTCGATGACCACGTCGGCATGGCGGATATTCTTGCCCTCCGGGTCGGCGAGGAGGCGCGCGACGGCCTTCTCCACCTCGCCCTTGGCCTTCAGCCGCTTGCGGAACAGCGATTTCGCGCGCTCCTGCGCCTTGGCGATGGCCTCGGGCGCCGTATCCTGAAGGCTCACCTCCATGCCGGCCACGACACACACCGCGGCGATATCCGCGCCCATGGTGCCAGCGCCGATGATATGGGCGCGCAAAGGCTTGAAACCATCCTTCGGCGCTTCGTTCTTGAGCAACTCGGACAGGCGGAAGACGCGGCGCAGGTTGCGCGAGGTCCCGCTCACCATGAGCGGCGCGAAGACCTGCGTTTCGGCCCGCGCCATGTGCCGGGGATCGCCGCCGAACCGGTCGAACAGATTGATGAGCTTGAACGGTGCCGGATAGTGCTCCTCGCGCACCTTGGCCGCGGTGGCCGCCCGCATGCGCTGCGCGAGAAGCCCGCGGATGGGGGACTGGCTCATGGCGCGCTTCCACCACACCGCGCCCTTCGAGCGGCGGTTCTGCAGCGCGGCTTTGCGGCAGGCCCAGCGCAGTTCCAGACTGCCGGGGACGAGTTGATCCACGATCCCGATGCCGCGCGCCGCCGTCGCCCGCAACATGCGGCCGGTGAGCATCGCCTCCATGCCCGCCGCCGCGCCTGCCAGCCGGATCATGCGGACCGTGCCGTTGAGCCCGGGGATGAGGCCGAGCTTGACTTCGGGCAGGCCCAGCCGCGTGCCCGGGTTGCGGGTGGCGATGCGGTAATGGCAGGCCATGGCGAATTCCAGCCCGCCGCCGAGGCAATAGCCGTGGATACCGGCGACGACCGGGATGGGCATCCGTTCGATGCGGTCGAGGATGGCGATCATCTGGCCGATGACGTCCTCGACGTCCTTCTCGCGGGTGAGTTGGTCGAATTCCCGGATGTCGGCGCCGACGATGAACGATTTTTCCTTGCGCGACAGGAAGATGAGCGCGCGCACCTCGCCATTTCGCGCCGCCGCCTCCGCGGCGTCAACGATGGCGGCAAGTTCCGTGGCCGTCTCCTGGCCGAAGCTGTTCGCGCTCTCGCCCGCCTGATCGAAGACCGCCCAGGCGATGTTTTCAAAGTCGATCTCGAAGCGCCAGTGCTTCAGATCGGGGAGTGGCGTGGACATGTGCGTTCTCCGCTGGGGCCGCTGTCATGGCAGCCGTTATGTCTTGCGGCTTGACCTCTCACCCGGTTACGTCGCCCGCGCTGCGCGAGTTGTGCCCGATGCCGCTTATCTCCGTGATCTCGGCGGGGTCGAAGTGGTCGACAGCGATGACCCGCGACACCAGTTCCTCGCGCTCCCGCAGCGCCGCGCCCTCTTCCTGGGTCACGATGCCCGCCGTCACCGCCTCGCCGATGAAGTCGTTGCCCAGGAACCGCCGGACCCTGCCGTCGCGCACCGCGCGTTCCAGCTTGGCGTTCGCGGCTTCGGTTTCGATGACCTTGGCCAGCGCCACTTCGAGCACGCCCGTCGGGTCGTCGCGATCCTGGCTGACGAAGATTTCGCGGGTCAGCGCGTCACGCAACGCCCCCGGCTCCATGACCTTCCGCGCCAGGGCATTGACCGCCGCGTCCTTCGCCGGACGGGCGCGGTTGCCGAGCGGGAAGACCAGCGCCCGCAGTTTCAACCCGACCAGCCGGTTCGGGAAATTGGCGATGACGCCGTCAAGCGCCTTGTAGAAGCGGTGAAGCGCATTCCGGGCGCAGAGGTCGAGCACCGCCAGATCGCGCTGCGGCTCGCCGTCGTCCTCGAAGCGCTTGAGCATGCAGGACAGCATGTAGAGCTCGGCGAGCGCGTCGGCGAGTCGGCCGGTGATGTGCTGCCTGATCTTCAGGCCGCCGCCCAGGAGCGCCACCGTCAGATCGGTGACCAGCGCGAAGTTGCGCGAGGCGCGTGACGCCTGCCGGTACCAGCGCGCGGTATGGCGGGCGGACGGCGCCGGGGCGAAGAGGCCGAAGGTGAGGTTATGGAAGAATGCCCCCGCCATGTTGGCCATCATGAAGCCGGTGTGGCCCTCGAACGCTTCCTCGAACGCCGCGAGCCCCTGTTCCGCGTTCCAGTTCTGCAGCGCCTCCACCTCTTTGAACAGCCAGGGATGGCTGCGCATCGCCCCTTGCGCGATCACCATCAGCGAGCGGGTGAGGATGTTGGCGCCCTCCACGGTGATGCCGATGGGGATGGACTGATAGGCGGCCTGAATGTAGTTGGACGGACCGTCGCAGATGGCCTTGCCGCCGTGAATGTCCATGGCGTCGCTGATCGTCTGCCGTGCCCATTCCGTGCATTTGTATTTCATCATTGCCGAGATGACGGCGGGTTTGTCGCCTGCCGAGACCATCGCTGCCGTGACCGAGCGCGCGGATTCAAGGAGATAGGCCGCCTCGGCAATGCGCGCGAGCGGCGCGTCGATGCCCTCCATGCGTCCGATGGGCAAATTGAATTGTGAGCGGATGCGGGCATAGGCGGATGTCACGCGGAGCATGGCTTTCGCCGCCGCCGTGCCGGTCGCGGGCAGCGAGATGGCGCGTCCCGCGGCGAGACAGCTCATCAGCATGCGCCAACCGTGGCCCGCGCGCTCGGCGCCGCCGATGATCCAGTCGGCGGGGATGAAGACGTTTTCGCCCCAGGTCGGTCCGTTGGGAAAAGCGTTGCCGCAGGGCAGATGCCGCCGCCCGATGCTGACGCCGGGGTGGTTCGTGGGCACGAGCGCCAGCGTGATGCCGGGCGTCTCTCCCTTGCCGAGCAGGTTCTCGGGGTCGTGAAGCTGGAAGGCCAGCCCCAAGAGCGTGGCGTTGGGCGCGAGCGTGATGTAGCGCTTGTCCCAGTTCAGACGGATGCCGACGACCTCCTGGCCGTCATGGTCGCCCCTGCAGACGGTGCCGATATCGCGCATCGACGCCGCGTCCGATCCGGCGAACGGGCCGGTCAGCGCGAAACATGGCACGTCCTCGCCGCGTGCGAGGCGGGGCAGGTAATGCGCCTTCTGGTCATCGGTGCCGAACTTCTCGATGAGTTCACCCGGGCCGAGCGAGTTCGGCACCATGACCACGACGGCGACATCGGGCGAGCGCGACGCGATCTTGCCGATGACGAGCGATTGCGCCTGCGCGGAGAAGCCGAGCCCGCCATGCTCCTTGGAGATCAGCATGCCGAGGAAGCCCTTGGCCTTGACGAAGTCCCAGATTTCCGCAGGCACGTCCCGGCCTTTGGCCCTGACCTGCCAGTCATCGGTCATGCGGCAGAGGTCTTCCGCAGGCCCGTCGAGGAACGCGCGCTCGTCCTCGGTCAGCGCCATCGGCCGGATCGCGCGCAGCCGGTTCCAGTCCGGTTCGCCGGAAAACAGCTCGGCGTCGAAGCCGGCCGTGCCCGCTTCCAGCGCCTCGCGCTCCGTGGGCGACACCGGCGGCATAGCCTTCTTCGCCATCTGGAACGCGGGCATGATGACGAGGCTGCGCCGGAGAGGCCGGTAGGCGAGGGCGCCGAGCGCGACGGCCGGGATCCAGCCCAGGATCTTGGTGAAGCTGAACGATCCCATCGGTCCGAAAACGAGGCCCGCCTGGATGAGGAGGGTCACGGCGGCCACGAAGACCGCCCAGGCCCAGACCGGGACACGCCAGAGCGCGAGGGCGATGACCGCCCCGGCGCAAATGATCACAAACAGGATTGCCGCCGTCATGGCAACGTTCCTCCATTGCTCGACCGCCTGAAGGGAGACACGTACTCACGTCACGTGCATAGGCTTGACGTAAAGGTCAAGTGAAATTCGTCCCCCCGCTCCGCCATCGGATGTACGATTCCGGGACGGACCTTAGCATGGCCGGTGCCGTGACGCGACCCGCTTGGAAGAGCGGCAGCCCTTGTCCCCGGTGGACAAAGGTGCTGAACCGGCACGGGAATTGGCGCCGATAATCCGAGTGGGGAGTAGATGACCAGCGTGCCCTACCATGCCCAAGGCTGCCGCCGTGCTCAGCCGCTATCAAGGCCAAGCCCCTTCGGGGCGCTTCGCGGCCTTGACAACGTCCTCCGCGCGGGCGGCTTACGGCGTTCGCATGGTCGGGGCGGAGGAATGGCCCCGGTCGAACAGAGGAATGCCACTTTGTGTTGTGCGCTGTGGGGGGCTGTGATTACTCCGCAAGCTGAGGCGCGGCTGTCATGACGACGCCGATGCCGCCATCCGCGCGCTAATATGCGGGGCGTAGAGCCAGGGGCCGATGGCGTCGGACATCTCCAGACCCGCGGCAGTGAGCCTGAGGCGGCCGCCGGCTTCTTCCATGAGCCCCGCTTCGGCCAGCCTCGCCAGCGGCGGCAGCGCGGTGAAGGGGTGGGCACCGAAGCGCGCGGCGAACCGGGCGATGTCCAGGCCGCTGGTGTGAAGGATGCCCTGCAGCACGGCGCCTCGCATCTTGTCGTCGTCATCGAGGGCGATGCCATAATGCGCGTGCCGGAAACTGTCGCGGTCCGCGCCGCAGTAGGCGTCCAGCACACCCAGCACATTGCGGCGGCTCACGGCATAGCGGCTGGAATAGTGCAGGCGTGCCGTCGCCGACCGCGCACCCGGCCCCAGGCCGAGCGTCGCGCCGTCCTCGCCGGCGAATTCGGGCGAGGCATCCCGCGTCGTCACGCCGCTCCGCCGGAACAGCCGCATCGACAGTTGCTCGTACCCCTCAGCGAGCAGGAAATCGCGTCCCGTGCGGTAAAGCGCGAGGCGTTGCGCGTCCCAGCTCGCGGCTCCGGCCTTGCCGTCGAGGCCAGTGAGCGGGCGTACATAGAGCGGATAGAGATGGACCTCCTCCGGCCGCCACATGAGCGCGCGGCGGAGCGATTGCCGCCAGCTTTCCGGCGTCTGGCCGCTGGCGCCGTAGATGAGGTCGATGTTGAGGACCGGGAAACCGGCGGCGCGAATGGTGTCGAGCGCCGCCGTCAGGTCGGGGCGTTTCTGCGGGCGGCCGATGGCGCAGCGTTCCCGCTCGATGAAGGACTGTGCGCCGATGCTGATCCGCTCGACGCCGCGTGTCTTGAGGAACGCCAGTTTGTCCCGGTGAGCGGTGCCGGGCGACGTCTCGATCGCGGCGGGCACGCGGGCCGCATCCGCGCCGAACAGTTTTGCAGCCAGATCGAAAAGCCGTGCGAGATCCTCCACGTCCAGAAAAGTGGGCGTGCCTCCGCCGATGATCAGACGCGCCGCCGCCGCGTCCGCCAGTTCCTCCGCCACCGCCTGTGCCTGACGTTCGGTGGCCGCCAGATAGCGGTCAACGAGCGGCCGTTTCGGATTGGCGAGGGTGAAGAGGTTGCAAAAGCCGCAGCGCATGCCGCAGAACGGGACGTGAATATAGAGTGCGAGCCGGTCGCGGCGCTCTCCGCCCCAGGCCTCGCGCACCGGTACCGGCGGGTGCAGCGGATGGTACGCCGATTTGTGCGGATAGGAGTATGCGTACCCTTCGTAGAGGCGCGGAAAAAGGGGGGGCGAAGCGTCTCGCCTTGCGGTGCTGATATTGGCGGTCACGCGTCAGCCTCCTTTCGTGGTCGCCAGCCGCCCGATGCAGGCGGAAGTTCGAATGTCCTATGCGTAGTTCGTTTGACAAGAAACCGCGACGCACCGCAATGTCGCAACATGGAACTCGAAGCTGTTCCGGTGCTGGCGGATGCCGCGAAGGCGCCCGCGGAAGGGTCCGGGATGGCCGGCTGCCAAGGGGGTAGTGGCGTTCGGGTGCGTAGAGTTGGGCAGTCAGCGGAAGCTTCCAGGTGTAGATCGTGAACCTGCAAACAACGGGATGAGATCTAGAACAATGGGCAGAAGCTTTGATCGCGGCGGACGGAGCCGCAAAGAACGGATGCGGGGCAAGCGGCGGGCGTATCAGCAGGCCGAGCGGGACCGGGAGGCGCGCGAAGCCGTGACGCAGGCGCGGCGCGAGGCCATTCAGGAGAGGGCCAAGCGGAACGGTACCGTACCGGTCCGTCCTGCCGTCGCTGTGTCCGATATCCCGGCGGCGCGGCCTGCAATTACCGCGGTCATCGATCAGAAACGGCCGGGGCTGTTCGCCCGGGTCTTCAAGCGGATATTGGGCAAGGCGGCGTAACACGCGCATCGGCTGTGATATGGCCATTCCTCGCCCGGCGGCGGTTCTGCCGGGCGGGGGCCTTACTTGGCGAACGGACGTACCATCTTTTTTTTGTGCCGATTTCCTGGCAATGTTGAAGCCACTTCGACTGCCGGCGGGCCGCCAAATATGCATGACAATACAGTTCCGGTTCTGAAAGATGTCGTCCTTGTGGGCGCAGGCCACGCCCATGTGCAGGTCCTGAAGCTTTTTGGCATGGACCCGCTGCCCGGCACGCGGATCACGCTCATCAGCCGCGACGTGCACACCCCCTATTCGGGGATGCTGCCGGGGCTCATCGCAGGATATTACACATTCGACGACGCGCATATCGACACCGGCCCGCTCTGCCGCTTCGCGGGCGCGCGGTTGTACAACGACACGGTCGTCGGCATCGACCGCGAGGCCAAACTGGTGTTGTGCAGCGACCGTCCGCCGGTTCCCTACGATGTCCTCTCGATCGACATCGGCTCGTCGCCCTCGGTGGCGGGTATTCCCGGCGCGTTGGAACACGCAATTCCCGTGAAGCCGATCGACGGCTTCTTGAGGCGCTTCGATGCCATGCTGACCCGCATCGTGGAGGCGCAGGAGCCGCGGCATATCGCCGTGATCGGCGCAGGCGCGAGCGGTGTCGAACTGCTGCTTGCCGCGCAGCACCGTGTGGAGAGCGAAATGCAGGCCGCGGGCCGCGATCCGGCGAACGTGTCCTTTTCGCTGGTCTCCGCGGCGCGCGATATTCTGCCCGCCTTTCCGCCGGGGATGCGCGCGCGTTTCGCCAGCCTCCTGAAAAAGCGCGGTATCAATGTCGTCACCGGTGCCGCGGTATCCCATCTGGGGCCGGGCGTGCTGCAATTCGAGATGCGGGCGCCCCTGAATGTGGACGAAGTGCTGCTCTGCACAGCCGGCCAACCCGCGCCCTGGCTGCGGCAGACCGGCCTTCCGCTCACCCCCGACGGTTTCATCAAGGTGGGAGCGTCGCTACGGGTGGAAGGTGCGGAGGATATCTTCGCGGCGGGTGACGTGATCGCGTTCGGCCCGCGTGCGCTTCCCAAATCCGGCGTCTATTCCGTGCGCGCCGGTCCCGTGCTGGCGGAGAACATCAAGCGTTTGCTGACGGGCCGGCCGCTGAAAGCGTACAAGCCGCAGCGCCGCGCCATGTATCTGCTGTCGGCGGGGACGAAAACTGCGGTGGGCACACGCAACGGCCTCGTGTTCAGCGGGACGTGGGTCTGGCGGTGGAAGAGCCGGATCGACAGGCGCTTCATGGCCCGGTTTGCTCACCTGCCGGAGATGGCGGAGGCGGAGCAGACGGTGGCTGTGCCGGTCGTGGACGAGGAGACGCGGCGCGAGTTGTCATTCGATACGACACGCAGCGGCAGTTGCGGGGCGAAGCTGTGGACCGGTGAACCGTCGGGCGCGCTGGCCGGGCTTACGCCGGTGAGACGGGCGGAGCTCGTGGCCGGGCTGGAGGATGGCGAGGACGCCGCGATCATCGATAGCGGCGGCGACAGGCTGTCGCTGCACAGTGTGGATCATCTCCGCGCCATGATCGACGATCCCTACCTTTTCGGCAGGATCGCGGCCAATCATGCGCTCGGCAACATTCTTGCGATGGGCGGCACGCCGCAGACCGCCATGGCGATGGTCACCATGCCCCCCGGCATCGCGGCCAAGTCCGGGGCGGATCTGCGTACGCTGATGGACGGCGCCAACGAGGTTTTCACCGGGACGGACTGCGCGCTGGCGGGCGGGGACATGAGGGAAGGTGCCGAACTGGCGCTCGGCTTCGCCATCACCGGCACCGTGCCCCGCGAGAGCGTGCTGCGAAAGGGCGGCGCCCAGAGTGGCGACCTCCTCATCCTCACCAAGCCGCTGGGTACCGGCACGCTTTGCGCGGCGGATATGCGCGGGCGGGCGAGGGCGCGCTGGATCGTGGGCGCTACGGCACACATGCTTCAGTCGAACCGTGCGGCGGCGGAAATCCTGCAGCGCCGCGGCGCCCACGCGGTCACATGCGTCGCCGGTTCCGGCTTGCTGGGCCATCTCGCGGAAATGCTGAGGGCGAGCAAGGCTGCCGCCGTGCTGCGGCTTGGCACGCTGAGGGTGCTGCCGGGTGTGACGGCCACGCTGGCGGCGGGTCTTTTCTCGGCCATGTACCCGCGGAACCTTCGTCTGCGCCGCCTGATCCGGCAGGCCGAGAGCCTGACGCACCCGCTCTATCCCGTTCTGTTCGATGCGCAGACCGGGGGCGGTCTGCTCGCCGCGGTGCCGTGGAATGCCGCCACGGCCGTCTTGGCGGACCTCAACGGCGCAGGCTACGGGCGCGCGGCGGTGATCGGCGAGATCACGGCCTCCGATGGCGCGCCGCAGATCGTATCGCTGCGGGAATAGGAGCGACAGAAGATTTGCCGAGGTTCGGAATTTGTGACGTTGTAAGATCAAGCGGGCGCCCGAAAACCGCTTGCTCCCGATGTATTGTAAAGTTAATATATTCCAAACAACGAATATTATGAAAAGGCCGCAGGGTCGAAGCGTTCGTTTCTTTTACCACCACCCAAGGAGGAAATTCATGCAATACATGCGATCCATCACTGCCGCCCTGGCCCTTGGCGTCGTCGCTCTGCAACCCGTTGCGGCGGCCGAACTCAAGGACATGGTCGGCAAGTGGAAATGGACCGATTTCACGGTGGAAGTGAGGGAATGCACGTCCAATCCGTCCGGCGCGGGGTTGTGCGGAACGGTCACCGCCGGCCCCAAGAATGTTGGCATGGAAATGATCCGGTCGAAGCTTGAGGCGAAGGACGACGCGTTCGTCGGCCAGATCGCCCACCCCGCCACCGGCGACATCTACAACACCAAGATGACGATGAAGGACGCGGACACCTGGGGCATGGACGGCTGCACAGCGGCAAATGTTTGCGCGACAGGCGATTTCAAGCGGATAAAATAGGCAGGCCGGCTCATCAGGAAAGCGCGGCGCATCGCTATGACGTATGGCGGTGCGCCCGTCGTTTGTTGCTTGCTGCCAGGCGATGATAGAGCGCCGCCGCGCGCGCAGATCGGGGAGTATATTCGTGCGTCAATTTATGTTGGACATGATGGCGGGGATGATGCCGTACATGATGCCGCTGGTATGGCTCGGGGCCGCGCTCATTGCGGTGGGGGTGCTGGCTGCGTTCGTGAGCCTCGTCAGCGGCAACGCAGGCGTGCGCCGCTTCGCATCCCTGGCGGGCACGCTGCTGGTCGTCCTTGGCGCCTTCTTCCTGGTCTGCCAGGTGGCGGGTATGATGCTCGGCGCCACGCCGGCAATCAACTTCGGCGACTCGACCAAATACGAATTCAATCTGAAGCCTTTCTGGACAATTGGCCTCGCCTTCCTGATCCCGGGCATTCTGATCTGCCGGGCGAGCGGGCGCGGTGCCTGAGCGGGCCGAAGAAAAGGGGCCGCCGAGGGCAGCCCCGTATATTTCTTCGTGAACAGCCGGCAGCGTTCATTCGCCGCCATTTCCTTCGGCTTCGGCGTGGCGGGGTAGCGCTGGCCGTACGCTACCCACTCGAAATTCAAAATAGTCGCCCTTCTCCACGAACAGGCTCAGGGCCTTCTGTTCAGTCTTGTCCAGCGCCTTGGCATTCCCTTCGAGGAAGGCGTCAAAGCGCGCGGCGGGGGTAATCAGTGTCGCTTCGAAAGCTTCGATAGCCTTGGCCATGTTGTCGAAAGTCACCGGCTGGGCCTCGCGGTATTCAGCAAAAAGAACTGGCACAAAGTGCCGTCTGGGGTGCAGAGTTCACGTGACTCTCACAGGCCACTCAACCGCCGCGAGTACGTGGCTCGCCTACGGGTTCGGCATGCCCCACCACACGGACGATCTCGGGGACATCCTGCTTGACCGCGTGTTCGATGGTGTCCACGTGGGTGTGAATGACGGCGATCGAAAGCTCCGGATCGACACAGCAGTGATAATTGACCACCAGACCGGCATGGGTCTCGCGCACGCGCACCTGGTGCACGTCCCCGGCAACGCCTGTCTCGGCGGCGCGCTCTTCCAGCGCCGTCTTGATCCGCGCCACCGTGGCAGAATCCACGTCACGGCCCGTCAGCCCCTGCACGTCGAGCGGCTCCAGATGCGTTTCCACTTCGACGTCAGCCCCCAGTTCAGCCTGGATCGCCGCCTCCATCTGATCGGCGATGGCGTGCCCCTCGTGTAGCGGCATCCGCCCGTCCAGTTCCAGATCGAGGCTGACCGAGAGATGTTCCCCGATGTGCTGCACAGTCACGTGGTGCACAGGGTGCCGCATGAGTCGGGCGACATGCATGACGCGCTCCATCACGGTCTCGTCGCTGAGGACGCGCGGCGTTGCCGCAACCGTGACGCTGGCTCGCGGAAGCTCTTCGGTGATGGCTGCGACAACGTCCCGCCGGATCGCCTCGACGCGATCGAGCGGCAGCGTGCGCGCCACGCCGATTTCCACCTCGACGAAGAAAGTCGGCCCGGCCGGACGCAGGCGCACCACATCGACCGCCGCCACGCCGCTGACGTCGTCCGCGAGACGGCGCACGGTGGCGGCGAGACCCGGCGGCGCGGCGTCCATAAGCGTATCGATGGTACGGCGCCCGAGCCGGTAGCCCGCGAAAGAAATGAAGACGGCGACGCCGATTGCGGCAATGGCATCGCCCTGCGGATAACCGTACTGTGCGGCGATCAAACCACAGAGCACCAGCGAAGAGCTGATCAGGTCGGAGCCGAAATGCAGCGCATCCGCCGCCAGCGCCTCGCTGTGCGTTGCTTTCGCGATCCGCAACAGGCTGCGCGAACGCACGATATCAACGACGATGGAAGCACCGAGCACCCCATAGGCAATCAGTGAGGGCTCCAGCTCCGGCGTCCCGCCGCGCAGCCGGGCGACCGCCTCCACCGCGACATAGACAGCCACGACGAACAGGAGCCCGGTCTCGACGAGCGCGGCGACCGCTTCGATCTTGCCGTGCCCGTAATGGTGCTTGTCGTCTGCGGGCTTGCCGGAAACACGGATCGCGAAATAGGTCATGAGGGTGGCGCCGACATCGAGCAGGGCGTGCAGCGCATCGGAAAGCAAACCCAGACTGCCGGTGATGAAAGCCGCGACGAACTTGCCCAGCGCCAAGGCCACGCTGGCAAAGACGGAGGAAAGCGCCGCCTGCGTTTTTATGTCGTTCATTCCTACCCGCCCCTGTCGGCAAGACGATCACGCCACAGCCTGCATCGTCGCACAGGCTTAAGCGGGTAACGCAACCGTGTCATCCTCGAAACGCCATCTGCGACAAGTCTTGCATGGATGACACATCTTACGGTTTAAGCGGTGGTCTGGCACACGTTCCGGTGGAAAACGCCAGCTCGCTCCCTGGACTTGCCACTGCCGCCTGGGCCATTTTCGGCCTCACCTTCTGCGTCGCGCGGCCGCCATGCGAATGTCTCCAGCGGCTGCGAAGGTTGTTCTGTCCGCTGTCGGCGGTAAACGGTTGCTCATCACGCGTGATAATTCAGCATACCCCTCAGGCAGGACGTCGTATTGCTTCGGCACGCGTATTTCTGCTTATAACGATAAGAATTGGATCACGAGGAAACGCGGACAATAATGCGCCCGCCAGGATCTAACCTTCAGGAGTTTCGAAAATGTTCGAGGTCCGCATTCACGGACGCGGCGGTCAGGGCGTTGTGACAGCCGCTGAGCTGTTGTCTGTCGCCGCGTTTCTCGAGGGCAAACATGCGCAGGCCTTTCCGAGTTTCGGGTCGGAGCGCATGGGGGCGCCGGTCGTCTCCTTCTGCCGCATCGACAGCAGGGAAATCCGTCTGCGCGAGCCCGTCGGCGAACCGGATGCCCTGATCGTGCAAGACCCTACGCTCATCAAAGTCATCGACGTCTTTCACGGGCTCAAGCCCGAGGGCTATGTGCTGGTAAACAGCAACAGGAGCATGGAAGAGCTGGGGCTGGGCGCGGTTCTGGCCAGCTTGCCGCAGGGGCATGCGTGGAAGGCGCCCGCAACCGATCTGGCGCTGAGACATGTCGGCCGCCCCTTGCCCAACGCCGTATTGCTGGGGGCATTCGCGGCACTCACCGGCATCGTGCATCTCGCCTCGGTGGCGACGGCCATCCGCCAGGCTTTCCCGGCCAAGATCGCTGAGGCCAACGTCGCCGCCGCTACTGCTGCATACAGCTCGATAAGCCCGGCACAAGCCGTCGCCTGAGGAGGAAGAGGCCCAATGCTGAAACAGATCGAGGGATCGAGGGCAATGGCGGAGGGGATTGCGCTGTGCCGCCCCGAGGTCATCTGCGCCTATCCGATCACGCCGCAGACGCACATCGTCGAAGCGCTCGGCGAGATGGTGCGTAGCGGAGAACTGGCCAGTTGCGAGTTCATCAACGTCGAGTCCGAATTCGCCGCGCTGTCGGTGGCTATCGGCGCGTCGGCGGCAGGCGCCCGGGCCTACACCGCGACCGCCAGCCAGGGCCTGCTGTTCATGGCAGAGGCTGTCTACAACGCCTCCGGTCTCGGTTTGCCCATCGTCATGACACTTGGCAACCGCGCCATCGGCGCACCCATCAATATCTGGAACGACCATTCCGACGCCATGGCGATGAGCGACGCCGGGTGGATGCAGCTTTTCGCCGAAACGAATCAGGAGGCGCTCGACCTCCACATCCAGGCATTCCGGCTCGCCGAGGAACTGTCCATGCCGGTCATGGTGTGCGTGGACGGCTTTATTCTCACCCATGCCGTGGAGCGCATCGACATCCCCGAGCAGGCCGATGTGGACTTCTTCCTCCCGCCCTTCGAGCCGGTGCAGGTGGTCGATCCGCGCCATCCGATTTCCATCGGAGCCATGGTCGGGCCGGACGCCTTCACCGAAGTCCGCTTTCTCGAGCACTACAAACAGACGCTTGCGCTGCGCCTCCTCCCCGAATTCGCCAAGGAATTCAAAACGCGCTTCGGCCGCGAAGCGGGTGGGCTCCTGCGCACCTACAAAGCGGAGGACGCCGAGCTGCTCGTCATCGCCATGGGGTCGGTCAACGGCACCATCAAAGACGCCGTCGATGAGCTGCGTGCGGATGGCATCCCCATCGGGCTGGTCACCGTCGTATCGTTCCGCCCTTTCCCTGTCGAAGCGCTGCAGAAGGTGCTGGTGGGGCGCAAGGACGTCGTCGTGGTCGAAAAGAGCTTCGCCGTCGGCATGGGCGGGCCACTCGCCAACAATATCGACCTCGCCTTGCGCAACGTCGCGGGCGCGCCGCGTGTCCATTCCGTCGTCGCCGGGCTGGGGGGGCGTCCCGTTACGCGGGCCTCGCTGCGCGACGTATTCCGCCGTTCCCTGGTCCAGCCCTGGGAAGGCGCGCAATTTCTCGACCTCAACCACGAGATCGTGGCCAAGGAGCTGCATTACGTGCGCAAAGTGCGCCGCTCCGGTCCAACCGCTGAAAATCTGCTGCGCCGCCTGAACGGAGATGCGGCTGCTGTTGAAGGAGGGCGGGCACAATGACCCCACTGAGAACACTGACGCCCACCAAGCCGGAGACCGCTCCGCAGCAGCCGGCACCGTCGCCCTCGACACAGAAGCTGCATTTCTACCAGAAGGGCACGTTCACCGTCGGCAACCGGCTGGTGTCGGAGGCGCTGCGCTCGGTGCAGGCGTCCACCAGCCGTTCGAACGCCCTGACCTGCGGTCATCGCGCCTGCCAGGGCTGCGGCGAGGCGCTGGGCGCGCGCTACGCGCTGGACGCCGCCGTCCGCGCCACGAACGGCAATGTGATCGCGGTGAACGCCACCGGTTGCCTGGAGGTGTTCACCACGCCTTATCCGGAAACATCGTGGCAGATCCCCTGGCTGCACTCGCTGTTCGGCAATGCAGCGGCGGTGGCGACCGGGGCGGCCGCGGCCATGCGCGTGAAGGGGCGCTCCGAGGTGCGCGTTGTCGCTCAGGGAGGCGACGGCGGGACGACCGACATCGGCTTCGGCTGCCTCTCCGGCATGTTCGAGCGCAACGACGACGTGCTTTATATCTGCTACGATAACGAAGCCTATATGAACACCGGCGTACAACGCTCCTCCGCCACGCCACCCCTGGCCCGGACTGCAACCACCCCGGCCATGGGACCGGAGCCCGGCAATGTGTTCGGCCAGGGCAAGAACCTGCCCCGGATCGCTATGGCGCATGGCATCCCCTATGTGGCCACGGCGACCGTCGCCGACCTCCACGATCTGGAGCGCAAGGTTTTCCGTGCCATGGAACTGCGGGGCGCGCGCTACATCCACATCCACGTTCCCTGCCCGCTGGGCTGGGGTTCGGCTTCGGAGGACACCATCCGACTCGCGCGGCTTGCGGTGGAGAGCGGCCTCTTCCCGGTCTTCGAGGCAGAGAACGGCCATGTCACCGCCAGCCGTAAAATCCGCCGGAAAGTGCCCGTCGAGGAGTATCTGCGCCCGCAGCGCCGGTTCGCGCATCTCTTCAACGCGCATGACGCCGCGGCGCGCATCGCGAGGCTCCAGTCCATAGCCGACGCCAATATCGCCGAATACAACCTCATGAGCGGTGAGGAGGAATACTGATGGACTACCCCTTCGCCATAACCCTTGAAGTGGGCTCAAGTCTCGCCAACCGGACCGGAAGCTGGCGGACCATGCGACCGGTCTATGTGGACCGCCTGCCGCCCTGCAATGCCACCTGCCCGGCGGGAGAAAATATCCAGGGCTGGTTGTTCCACGCCGAGTCCGGCGACTATGAGACCGCCTGGCGCGTGCTCACCGAGGATAACCCGCTTCCCGCCATCATGGGCCGCGTGTGCTATCACCCCTGCGAGGGGGCGTGCAACCGGCGGCGGATCGACGAGGCGGTCGGCATCAACTCGGTTGAGCGCTTCCTCGGCGACGAGGCGATACGGAATGGCTGGGCGTTCACGCCGCCCAAGAACGAGACGGGCCGCCGCGTTCTGGTCGTCGGCGCGGGGCCGTCGGGACTGTCCGCGGCCTATCACCTGCGGCGGATGGGGCATACGGTCGAACTCCACGAAGCCGGGCCATATGCCGGTGGCATGATGCGTTTCGGCATCCCGCGATACCGGCTGCCGCGCGAGGTGCTGGATGCAGAGGTTCGGCGCATTGTCGATCTCGGCGTTACCCTGAAACTCAACTCCAAGGTGGCGAACATCGCCGAAGCCATGGCCGCGGGCGGCTTCAACGCCGCTTTCCTGGCGATCGGCGCGCACATTGCTAAACGTGCCTATGTCCCGGCGGGGGACGCGGCAAAGGTGCTCGATGCCGTTCAGGTGCTGCGCTCCATGGAGGGCGCAGAAAAACCGCTGCTCGGCCGTCACGTCGTGGTCTATGGCGGCGGCAACACGGCGATCGACGTTGCCCGCACGGCCAAGCGCCTTGGTGCCGCGGAATCCATCATCGTCTACCGGCGCACGCGGGACCGCATGCCGGCGCACGATTTCGAAGTCGAGGAGGCGCTGGAGGAAGGCGTCATGATGCGCTGGCTCTCGACCATCAAACGTATGGATGAAGGCAACATCACCGTCGAAAAGATGGAGCTGGACGACAACGGTTTTCCACAGCCGACCGGCGAGATGGAGACGCTTGCGGCTGACTCCCTCGTGCTCGCGCTCGGGCAGGATGTCGATCTGTCGCTGCTGGATGGCGTTGACGGACTGAGCTTCAAGAACGGCGTCGTGGAGGTCGGGCCGAACATGATGACCGGCCACCCAGGCATCTTCGCAGGCGGCGACATGGTCCCCTCCGAGCGCACCGTCACCGTGGCGGTCGGTCACGGCAAAAAGGCGGCGCGGAACATCGATGCCTGGCTCAATGCCGACGTATACGCGCCCGCCCCGAAGCACGAAGTCGCCGCGTTCGACCGCCTGAATCCCTGGTACTACGCCGATGCGCCCAAGACACTGCGCCCGACGCTGGAAATCGCCCGGCGGCGCACGACTTTCGAAGAGGTGACGAAAGGCCTGGACGAAACCAACGCGCTCTATGAAGCGCGGCGCTGTCTGTCCTGCGGCAATTGCTTCGAATGCGACAATTGCTACGGGGTTTGTCCGGATAACGCCGTGATCAAGCTCGGGCCGGGTAAGCGCTTCCAGATCAATTACGACTACTGCAAAGGGTGCGGTATGTGCGCGGCGGAGTGCCCCTGCGGGGCCATCGCCATGGTCGCGGAGGAGATCTGACGCTCGTCTGCGGCCGGGAATCGGCAGATACATTCGGGACCGTGCCGGGACGGACGAGTGGCGACGCCCATGCCCTTACAGGAGCATCGTCACCGGCTCTTCGATGAAGCCTTTGAACGCTGAAAGGAGCTGCGCGCCTAGCGTCCCGTCGACGACGCGATGATCGCAGGACAGCGTCACCGTCATGACCGTGGCTACCTTGATCTGATCGCCCTTCACCACCGGCCGCTTCTCGGCCGCGCCCACGGCGAGGATGGTGGCGTGTGGCGGGTTGATGACGGCCTCGAACTGACGGATTGAATACATGCCGAGATTGGAAATCGACGTCGTACCGCCCTGGTATTCATGAGGCGCCAGCCGCCGCTTGCGCGCGCGCCCGGCCAGATCACGCATCTGGTGGGAGATTTCCACCAAGCTCTTGTCGTGCACGCTGCGGATGACTGGGGTGAACAGCCCGCCCTCGACGGCGACCGCAACCGCGATGTCGGCATGGCGGTGATAGAGCATACCCTGCTCCGTCCAGGTTGCATTCGCCTTTGGCACGCGTATCAGCGCCAACCCCATCGCCTTGATGATGAAATCGTTCACGGACAGCCGGTAGGCCTTGGCCTCGTCCTTCGGCGAGCGCATGTTGAGGCGCTGTCTGGCCTCCAGCAGATTGTCCAGTTCGCAGTCGATGGTGAGGTAGAAATGCGGGATGGTCTGCTTGGCCTGCACGAGCCGGGCCGCGATCGTCTTGCGCATGTTGTCATGCGGGACGATGTCGTAGCTGCCCTTCTCGTAGACCGCCAGGATCTGGTCGTCGGGCATGGCGGCGGGCGCGAGAGCCGTCCCGCGCGTGGGCACCAGCGCCTGAGCGGCTGAAGCTGCCGCTATCGCGGTGCCGGTTGTGGTGGCCTTTTCCACATCGTGCGCCACGATACGGCCATGCGGTCCCGTGCCGTTGATGGTGGCGATGTCGAGGCCCTTCTCCTTCGCCAAGCGGCGGGCAAGCGGCGAGGCGAAGACACGGGCGCCGTGACCGTTGGCATCCGTGGGCCGTGTCGCAACCACAGCTATCTCGCCGACAGACGCCGCTTTCGCAGCAGCAGCGGTCTCGGCCTGCTTTGCAGCCGGGGCGGGAGTGGCGTCCAGCGCCGCCCGATCCTCGCCTTCTTCGAGCAGCAGCGCGATCGGCGCGTTCACCGCCACGCCCTCCGTCCCTTCCGCGATCAAAATCCGCCCTACCGTGCCGTCATCCACGGCCTCCACCTCCATCGTCGCCTTGTCGGTCTCGATCTCGGCGATGACCTTGCCCGCGGTGACCGGATCCCCCTCTTTCACCAGCCATTTCGCCAGTTTGCCCTGTTCCATGGTGGGCGAGAGAGCAGGCATGAGGATTTGTATCGGCATTGGCAGGTGTCCTATGCGGCGGCGCGATGCGTCCACCGGTAGATGAAGGTGAGGTACCAAAGGAGCGCGTAGACGATTGCTCCCATGAACCAGGAGAGCCAGGCGGTGGCAATCTGGCCGTCAACGAAAACCGTGCGCACGATCAGCGGCGGCCCGAGCGTTTCCATGGCCGTGGTCTTCGTTCCCAAAGCGGCCCAGGCGCGATGGATGCCCTCGCCGAGATATTGCAGGTTCCAGCCCATGGCAGCAATGAAGATGAAACCCAGTGTCACCAGCAAAAATGCAAGCAGCCGCAAAGCCAGCGGCGCGCGGTACAGAAACAGGTAGAGCGCGACGACATAGGCCGACACGAAGCCAAAGAACAGCGAGAAGATGCTGAGAAGCGTTGACGCCGCGTCGAGGCTGATTTGGAGCAGTTCAGATTCGGTCATGGTCCCCCTCCATTGCCAGACAGAACATGATGCCCCCGGATCGTGATGAATTTTGGTCCGCGCCTTCCGCTCCCGTCCTTCAGCGGTAGAGGACCGCCTTCGCTGCTTCCACCACCTGCGCCGCGTTCGGCAACGCCAGCTTCTCCAGGTTGGCCGCGTAGGGCATCGGCACGTCCGCGCCGGAGACCTTCGCGGGCGGCGCGTCGAGCCAGTCGAACGCTTCCGCAACCACGCGCGCGGCAATCTCCGAGCCGACCGAGCACACCGGCCACGCTTCCTCGACCGTCACCAGCCGGTTGGTCTTCTTCACGGATTCAATGACCGTGGCCAAGTCCAGCGGTCGAAGCGAGCGCAGGTCGATCACCTCCGCCTCGATGCCTTCCTCGGCGAGTTTCGCCGCAGCGTCGAGCGCATAGACCATGCCGCGCGAGAACGACACGATCGTCACATCCCGGCCCGGCCGCGCCACGCGTGCCTTGCCGATGGGCAGCACCCAGTCCGCCGTTTTCGGCACCTCGCCGCTCGTGCCGTAGAGGAGTTCGTTCTCGAGAAAGACGACCGGGTTGGGGTCACGGATGGCGGCCTTGAGCAACCCCTTGGCATCGGCCGCATTCGACGGCGCCACGACCTTCATCCCCGGGACATGCGCATACCACGCCGAATAGCACTGGCTGTGCTGCGCCGCCACGCGCGACGCCGCGCCGTTCGCACCGCGGAACACGATCGGGCATAGCATCTGCCCGCCGGACATATAGAGCGTCTTGGCCGCCGAATTGATGATTTGGTCGATGGCCTGCATGGCGAAATTGAACGTCATGAACTCGACGATGGGGTGCAGGCCGCCCAGCGCCGCGCCGACGCCGATGCCGGTGAAGCCCTGCTCGGTGATCGGCGTGTCGATGACGCGCCTGGCGCCGAACTCGTCCAAAAGCCCTTGCGTGACCTTATAGGCGCCCTGATATTCGGCGACCTCCTCCCCCATGATGAAGACGCGGTCGTCGGCGCGCATTTCCTCGGCCATGGCGTCGCGGAGCGCCTCGCGCATGGTCTGGGTGAGCATCTCGGTACCGGGCGCGATCTCGGGGTCGGCGGCCACAGGTGCGTCGGCGCGGACGATGGCAGGCGCTGCGATGTTATTGGCCGGTTCGCAGGGTTTCGATGCTTCAGGCTTGGGCGGCGTGGCGAGGATGATCGCGTCCGCGGGCTCATCGCCGCCGACGATAACCGCAATCGGCGTGTTGACCTTGACGCCCTCGGTGCCCTCGGGGACGAGTATGCGGCCCATGAGCCCCTCGTCCACGGCCTCGACCTCCATCGTGGCCTTGTCAGTCTCGATTTCCGCGATGACATCGCCTGCGGACACCTTGTCGCCCTCGGCCACCAGCCATTTCGCGAGCTTTCCCTCCTCCATGGTCGGCGAGAGCGCGGGCATCAGCACTTGTGTTGGCATTTCCTTCGTCCCAGTTTCTCAGACCGCCGTCACACCAGCACATCCGTATACAATTCCGCCGCATCCGGCTCCGGATCGGTCTGCGCGAACTCCGCCGCGTCGTTGACCACCGCCCGAATTTCCTTGTCGATGGCCTTCAGATCGTCCTCGCTCGCCCAGCCCCTACCGATCAGCCGCGCGCGTACCTGCTCGATGGGGTCGTGCCCGGTGCGCATCTTCTCCACTTCCTCGCGCGTGCGGTATTTCGCCGGATCGGACATGGAGTGGCCGCGATAGCGGTAGGTGATCATCTCCAGGATGTACGGCCCTTTGCCCTCGCGCGCCCAAGCGGCGGCCCGTTCGCCCGCGGCCCTCACCGCGCACACGTCCATGCCGTCCACCTGCTCGCCGGGGATATTGAAGCTCAAGCCCCGCTGCGAGAAATCGGTCGTGGACGACACGCGGTCGATGCGCGAGCCCATGCCGTATTTATTGTTCTCGACGATATAGACGACGGGCAGCGACCACAGCTTGGCCATGTTGAAGGCTTCGTAAACCTGTCCCTGATTGGCGGCGCCGTCGCCGAAATAGGTGAGGCACACGCGGCCGGCGCTCATGTATTTCGACGCAAAAGCAAGCCCCGTCCCCAGCGGCACCTGCGCGCCGACGATGCCATGCCCGCCGAAGAAGCCTTTCTCGACGGAGAACATGTGCATCGAGCCGCCCTTGCCCTTGGAATAGCCGCCGCGCCGCCCGGTCAATTCGGCCATGACGCCGCGCGCATCCATCCCGCAGGCGAGCATGTGCCCGTGGTCGCGATAGGACGTGATGACCTGGTCGCGGTCGGCCAAAGCCATCTGCATGCCGACGACCACGGCCTCCTGTCCGATATACAGGTGACAGAAACCGCCAATGAAGCCCATGCCGTAAAGCTGGCCGGCTTTTTCCTCGAAGCGGCGGATGAGGAGCATCTCGCGATAGGCGCTGAGATCCTCCTCTTTCGTGAACGCCGGCGGCGCCTTGCCCGTCCCGGCGTCATTATCCTTTGTGCGCTTCGCTTCTGCGGCTTCCTTCCCCGAATTCTGTCTGGCTTTTGCTTGCGCCATTAACCTCTCCGGCAGAGTCCTCCCAAATCCCGGATGCGGAGCTTAACGAATGTTGTCAGCCTTGCCCATTGGCTTTCATGCTCTGCATGCGGGGCATGCATAAATATGAGTACAGCAATCGGGTAACTGCAAGACTAATTCGCAGGCGCGTTGACAATCACTCCGGTTGGCAGATATCGCCGCGCGCAATCGCCCGCAGCGTGCCGCCGATGAGCAGCGCTATTACCGTTGCGAGGACGGCGGTCAGCCCGAAGGCCGCATAGGTATGCGCCTGCGATGCGGTCTGTTCCGCATAGATATACGTCGCCACCGTCAGCGCCGCGATGGGGAACGAATAGGCCCACCACGACAGCGCGAAAGCGATACGTGACAATTTCGGCAATTGCGTCAGCAGAAGGAGCGCGAAGAACACGGCCGCGTAGAAAAGCACGCGGGCGAAGGGATCAAGGCCGCCGGTGAGGCGCACATAGGCGATGTAGCCCACCGCGGGTGGCGCGATCAGGATGACCAACGTCGGCAGCAGCCGCTCGGGCAGCGGGCTGTGAAAGATGAGGCGGTTGAAGACCAGTGTCAGCAGGATCACCCAGAAAACGATGCCCACCGCGAAAAAGAACCAGGATATCTCGGCGTACCCCAGCGGAGCTCCGACGACCGGCACCACGATATTGCCGACAGCCGGAATGAACCATGCCGGGTTGAGATGCGGCGTCTCGAAGGGACGGTGCCCGATCCACGCCGAAACGACGGCAAGCGTCGCCCCCAGATGCAGGACCGCTCCCACTGCCCACAGCGCAAGGGACACTTCGCGCGAAAACGGAAACGCAGCGGTGCCGAGCAGGAGCAGGGAAATGCTGACCGCCGGAAAGAAGCTGAGGCGGACCGGATGATGCCATTCCTCGTTCACCGCGCCCGGGTAGCGGAGCCATTTGCCGAGATAGAGGACGGCGAAGACGCCCCCGCTCAGCGCGGCGAGCGCCAGTGCGCCCAAGCTCATATTGTGCTGGAGGCCGGTCGCGTGTTCGAGACGCAGGAGCGCCAGCGTCAGGCCCGAAAGCCCCATGGTGATCGCGAAAAAGCTGATCGGAAAATGCATGAGGCGCCCGTGCGGCGCCGTTTCGTCAAGGCTCTCTGGCAATGCCATCGTCTCCCCCAAACTGCCCCCCTTCGGCGAAGGGGATGATCCACGGGAGCATTAATGCATGGCGAGGGCCAGAGTATGTAACTAAATCACAGAGCGGCGAATCCTGCGGCACCGCGTCACGCGGCGCTCACAGTCTCCATGAACTCGTCGGCGGCGTGGCGCAGATCGGAGGCATGCCGGTCGAGCACCTGCGACGTCGCCAGCACCCTTTCCGCCGTTTCGCCGGTCTCGGTCGCCGCCTTGGTGACGCCGGCGATATTGGCCGACACATCGTTGGTGCCCAGCGCCGCTTCATGGACGTTGCGCGCAATTTCCTCGGTGGCGGCGCCCTGCTCCTCGACCGAAGAGGCGATCGTGGTGGCGATTTCGTTCATCGACCGGATCGTGCCGGTGATCTTGTCGATGGAGGCGACCGACTCCGTGGTCGCACTTTGAATGTCGCCGATCTGCCGGCTGATTTCGGAGGTCGCTTTCGCGGTCTGCTCGGCGAGTGCCTTCACCTCCTGCGCCACGACGGCGAAACCGCGCCCCGCCTCGCCCGCGCGCGCCGCCTCGATGGTGGCATTGAGGGCCAGGAGGTTCGTCTGACCGGCGATCCCGTTGATGAGATCGACGATGACGCCGATTTTCTTGGCGGCTTCGGCGAGTAGCTCGACCTTCCCCATGGCCTGCCCGGCGATCTGCACCGCCTGCTGGCTGATGGTGCCGGAATTGGCGGTGTGGCGGGTGATCTCCTTCACCGATGCCGAGAGTTCCTCCGCGGCGGCGGCAACGGTGCGGACATTCGTCGAAGCTTCCTCCGCACCCGCTGCGACACTGTTCGACCGGTCCGTGGTGGAATTCGCAGCCGTCGTCAGAACCTTGGCCGTCGAGGTCAAGTCGTTGGCCGTATGCTGGATTTCTTCGACCGTCGAGTTCACCCGCTTTTGCAGTTCGGCGGCATGCTTCATGGTCGTGGCGCGGGCACGCTTGGCGGCGTCGTCATAGACCGAGATCGCGAGGTCCATGTCCAGAAGCGCGGCCTTGATGACGGCCTTCTGCATCCGCAGGGCGCGATGGAGGCTCGCCCCCTTTGCCGACTGCGCCAGCATCTTCTGGCCCACAGCCTCAACCAGATTGGAGACGAGGAAACTGTAGCCGCCGATGTACCAGCGCGGTTCCAGCCCGAGGCGGAAATGCGTTTCGCCGATCTTCGTCACCGACGCCCCGTAATGTTCGTCGAACTTGCCATCCAGGATGAGCGACCAATGACGCATCTGTGCCGCCTTGGCCGCGGCCATGTGCTCGCGATTGCGGAAGAAGCGGTTGGTCTCGGGATATTTGGCGACGTGGGTATAGAAGCCGTCCAGCGCTTTGGAAAGCTCTTCGACAACGAGCGGCTTGGCCTCGCGGAGCGCCTCAACCGTTTCCCGGTCGATGCAGTTGAACGGGAGGCGGTTGGACATCAGGCTCGTATCGTTCATCGCGGCGCCTCCGTTCGAACGACCGTCCCGCGCGAGGCCGCCGCGCGGAATCGGAAACATCGATTTCCGGGGGACTATAGCCGCGTCTGTCTAACGGAGCGTGAATCACTTGCCGTAACTTGTTCTGATCCTGGCAGTTCTCTGTCACCGCGTTTCGGAGGGAAGCTGGCACAGCAGCAGTTCACCGGTTGCAGCGCCAAGGATCACCTGACGCCCGGATACCGGCACGATGAAAGACTGCACCGGTCCCGGCGTTGCGAGGCGGCCGATCTCCTCGCCCGTGCCGATATCGAGCACATGCAGCACATTGGCGAGATCGAGCACGAAAAGGCGCCCGTCCGCGCTGGCCAGTTCGGCGACGATCGTCGCCCAATTGTCCCGCGAGCCGCGATAATCCGTCGTCCGGCAGCGCCACAGCACATTGCCCGTTGAGGTCTCGACGGCGTAGACCCAGCCTGTCGGTGACCAGAAATAGGCCCTGCCGCCGGAGACATGGTGAGAGTTTATGAAGTTCCCGGCGTTGACGTTCCAGAGTTCGCGGCCATCGCGGATGCTGAGGCCGAGCAGTTTCTCCTGATACGTCCCGGCGACCAGAACGCCGCCTTCGACATACATCTGACGCAGATACTGCCAGTCTTTGGCGCGGTCGACGGACCAGCGCAGGGCGCCGTCGCCGGCATTCAGGGCGTAAAGCCGCCCGTCGCCCGGGCCGACAAAGACGGTGTCCCCCACCGCGGCCGGGGCGTAGGCGACATCGGTGTCGGGGACGGCGTCGAAGGTCCACAGCACCTTGCCGCTACCGGCATCGCGCGCGACCAGCCGGTTACCGTCGCCGTGATAGAGGCGCCCCTCGTGGAGGAGTGGCACGCCGAGCCGCCGGATCTCCGGCCGCGCCTGCCAGAGCGGCTTGCCATCCCCCGCTGCCAGCGCGGCGAAATACTTCTCCCCGCCCGCCAGGACGATGCCGCCATCGACGCGTGTGCGGAACTGGCTGGGGTGCGGCAACGCGCGCCGCCACAGCTCGCGTCCCGCAGCGATGTCGATCACACCAGCGGTCGTGTCGCCGCCGAAATAGAGACGCCCCCGGCTCAGCGTCGCGGGCGTCAGCAGCGTATTCCCGGTCTCCCAGCGGGCGGCTGCGGTCATGCTCCGCGTCTGGCCGCTGGCCGCCGCCCTGCCCATCGTCAGGGCGAGGCAGGCGGCACCGCCGGCCAGAAACCGGCGGCGCCCTGTTCTCAGTCGCACTTCGCCCCCTGCTCGACCCAGCGGAACAGAAGCTGCGTGCTTGGATGGTCGCGGTCCTCGGTCGGATCGATGCCCGGCGGCATGCGGTTCTCGACCAGGTGCTGCATTATGGGACTCTTGTCGGGATCGCCGGGAATGACGACCTTGGTCGCATGGGCCACACCCTTGGCGACGGAATCTGCACCCAGCATGATGCCTTCATAAGTCGAGAGATTCATCTCGTGGAAGCTCGGCGGCTCCTGGTTCGACATGTGGCATTGTGTGCAGGCGGGTGTGTCCGGTGCGAACACGTTCGGCGTCTTGAACAGCGGCTGGACCTTCGTCTTGAAGAAGTCGTCGTTCTTGGCGCCGTCCTTGATCCATTTCCTGATGGTCAGGATCTCCGGACTGTCGCGGCGGACGTTGAATTTAAGGCCCAGTGGCATGCGGTTGTTGCGCAGCATGCGTCCGATGAGCGCTTTCTTGGGGTTCTCGCCCGGCGTGAACAGCTTGCGCGGCGGATCTTCGGTCGATCCCTTGAGGATCCCCTTGCAGGTGGACAGATTAAGCCCGCGATAGGCCTCGGCCGGGTCGTTGGACGAATGGCAGATGATGCAGGCGGGGCCATCACCGAAGGCATTCGGCGTGCGCATCAGCGTCGCGATGTAAGAATAGGGGATCGGGATGTTGCGCATGATGACCAGCGAGATCACCGCGGCGTGGTCGCCTTCCACTTTCACCTTGCCGGCGCGGATATCCTCGGCGAGCTGCCTGTCGAGACTCGCCTTGACCTTCTGCTCACCGATGTGCTGCGGCTTGCCGTTATCATCCTTGCGCGCTTTCGACCTGACGCGGCGGGTGTTCACCCTACGTCTCTGCTTCCTGACCGGACGTTTCTTGGCTGCGGGCTTCTTGGCGGCCGGTTCGGTAGTCCCCTGGCTTCGATCTCCGAAGTCGTAAAGAGGATTTCGCTGCGCCGGCTCGAACTCGAAGGCCAGCTCCGGTAGATTTGGATCCACCGTTTCTTGCGCTACACTATCTGCTTTGACGGCTACTTCAGGTTTTATGGTCGGCTGAGACGACACGGTATGCGTGCATAAGAATATCGAAACAACCACTGCCGCCCCGGCGAGGCCGGGGACGCGAAAAGGCATCATGAGTATTCCTCCCAGTGCTAACTCGATTTGCTGCGCTGCAGCAAATTCCCCACTTTTCTTGCTTTTGGCATGCCTTTGCGGTCTTTTGCCGCATTTTAGTCTACATGGTGACTGTCCGGGTCAATTTGATCCATGTCAAACTGCAAAGGGACAACGGTGTAGAAAAATGTAACGAATGCGCCGGGCACGGCTCATAAGCTTCCCTAAATTATTCTCCCCCATCCTTACCGGCGCCAAAGCGCCCGGATGTTCCGAAAACGGCGGAATCTCTTGCGACGCAGTCATTCTTTGGCCGATCGGTCACGATGCGGATTATTCACCCGGAGACGGCGCGGAGCGCGTATGAAGCGGAAACAGGGCCAAGGGGCTAAGACTAAAGTAGGGGGCGAGCGGAGCGCACCTTCGCTGGCCGACGCCATCGGTCTTCTGCGCGCCGCGCGCCTCGGCGAGGCCGCTGACGCGCTCAGCCGGATCACGGACGCCGACCCCGAAAACTGGCAGGCCATGCACCTGCGCGGGCTGACCGCCTACCGCCAGGGCAAGCACGCCGAGGCGGCGAACCTGTTGCGCCGCTGCCTGCAATTGCGGCCCAGCCTCGCGGAGGCCCAATCCGATCTGGGAGCCATCCTCGAGAGCCTCGGACGCCTGGAGGAAGCGCGGGACGCCTGCCACGAGGCCATCGCGCTGAAGCCCGGCTTCTACCCGGCGCACGTGAATCTCGGCAACGTGCTGAAAGCGATGGGAGAACTCGAAGAGGCCGCGGACGTCTACAAGGTTGCGCTCGCTCTCGAACCCAATTGCGCCGAGGCGCACGCCAATCTTGGTTCGGTGTTGGGCGCACTCGGCATGGTGGACGAGGCCGTCGGCCATTGCCGCCGGGCCGCTGCGCTCTCGCCCGAAGTCGCGGAAATGCATCTCGCGCTCGGGGCTGCACTGCGCTGCGCTGGCAAATACGCCGAGGCGGTGCCCGCGTTCCACCGCGCGCTGGAGATCAGGCCCGCGCTCGCGTCTGCCTACACCGATCTCGGCGGCGTCCTGCAGGATCTGGGGCAGTTCGAGGAGGCGCTCCGTGCGCATGAGCAGGCGCTCACCCTGCAACCGGAATCAGCGGAGGCGCACAACGGCCTCGGCGTCGCGCTGCAACAGCTTGGCCGCAATGCGGAAGCGGCGGACCACTATCGCAAGGCCGTCGCGTCGAAGCCCGACTATGCGGAAGCGTGGTCCAATCTCGGCGCTGTCCTCGGTCATTGTGGCGAGTATGACGAAGCCGCCGCCGCCTGCCGGCGCGCCATCGACATCAACAGCAAGGAAGCGCCAGCCTATCTCAATCTGGCGGCGGTGCTGCAAAGGCAGGGCAAATTGTCGGAAGCCGGCGCGGCTTGCGCGAAGGCGCTGGCCACGGCGCCCGACGAGCCTCGCGCCCTGCTCGATCACTACGATCTGCGCCGTCAGGCCTGCGACTGGGCCAATCTTGCGCCCCTCGAAGACCGTATACTGGAGTGTATCTGCCGCACGGGCGGGCGGGCGCAGCCGTTCCCGCTGCTCAACATTGCCTGCGGGGCCGGGGACCAGCTCGCCGCTGCCCGCGTCTGGGCGAAGGGGCTGACGCGCGCCGCGGAAAAGCCGTTCCACCACGCCCCGCCGCACAAACGCGGCAAGGGTCACATCCGGATCGGCTATCTTTCGACGGGGTTCCTGGAGGACAAAGCGGCGGCTGATCTGGTCGCCGAACTGCTCCAGCGACACGACCGCGACCGTTTCGAGGTCTTCGGCTATTCCTGCGGCCAGAACGATCCGGGCGAAACACGCCAGCGCATCGCTGCCGCATGCGATGGTTTCGCGGCGCTCGGCGCATTGCCGCACGGTGACGCCGCGCGCGCCATTCATGGCGACGGCATCGACATTCTCGTCGATCTGGACGGCTACAGGCCGGGCGCGCTGCCCGAGATCGCCGCCTGCCGCCCGGCGCCGATCCAGGTCAGCTATCTCGGCTATCCCGCGACGATGGGCGCCGATTTCATCGACTATCTTATCGCTGATCCTTTCGCCCTGGCGATGGATCAGGCGCAGTTCTACGACGAGAAGATCGTTCATCTGCCGCATTGCTTCCGGCCGGATGGCGCCACGCGCCACGCTCCCGCTTCGACGCCCGCACGCGCAGCATACGGCCTTCCGGAAAGCGGCTTCGTTTTCTGTTGCTTCGACAGCGCCTGGAAAATCACACCGGCGCAGTTCGCTCTTTGGATGCGGCTCCTCGAGCAGGTGCCGGGAGCGATACTCTGGCTACGGGAACCGAACGCTCCGGCCACGGGCAATCTGCGGCGCGAGGCAATGGCGCATGGCGTCGATCCCGCGCGGCTCGTCTTTGCGCCCACGGCGGAACGTCCCGAACTTCTCGCAAGGATGGAAGTTGCGGACCTGTTCCTCGACACGTTCCCATTCTCCGCAGATACAGCGGCCAGCGACGCGCTGTGGGCGGGGCTGCCCGTCCTCGCCCGCACGGGTGAGACATTCGTATCCCGCATATGCGGCAGCCTTCTCCACGCGGCCGGGCTGACGGAGCTGGTCGCTGGCTCCCCGGAAGAGTACGAGGCCGCAGCGTTGCGGCTTGCGCGCGACCCAGGAGCATTGCGCGACCTGCGCGCGCAGTTGGTGAAGAACCGCCTCGCCGCACCGCTGTTCGACATCGGGCAGTACGCGCGCGATCTTGAAGCGGCATTCGTCCATATGGTTGATCTGCGCGCCGCCGGGCATCCGCCACGCAACTTCGCCGTGACCGCGATCGGCGAGGAACCGCTTGAGCCGGCGGCCCCCACAAGCGAGGCACAGGAAAAAGGCGAAGCTGCGGGAACGGCTGGCGTATCGGAGGGGCGCGAGCGCATCGCCTATGAAGGATGCCCGCTCTGCGGCAGCACCAATCTCGCCCCTCTGCGCGAGGCCGACTGCTCGCAACACCCCCGTTACACCGCTGGCCTGCCGCCGAAAATGGATTGGAACCGCTGCGAGGCATGCGGCCATGTCTTTACGGCGGGCTATTTCGCGCGCGAGGCGGCGGAGGCGGTCTTCGGCACGGCACCGCCGCATGAACGCGTCGGGCACGATGTGGAGGCGCAGCGCGAGATCTCGGCCCATGTGATCGAGCACATCATTCCCTATGTCGCCAAGGCGCCGTCGCGGCCCAAACCCAGGGAGGCACAGCCCGGAGCCGAGGCAGGCGCGGACAGCGGCCAGAACGGCGTTTTGGGCGACTGGCTCGTCGTCGGTTTCGGCAATGGGTCGATGGTGTTCACCGCGCAGGAATGGGGCTTTCACGCCGTCGGCCTGGACCTGCGCCGCGAGAATGTCCGGGGGCTTGCCAAGCTTGGCTATGAAACCTACTGCGCAGGCGTGGAGGACGTGAACTTTCCGGACAGATTCTGCGTCGTCAGCATGGCCGATGTGCTGGCACAGGTCCCGTTCCCAAAAACCGCGCTGACCGCCGCCTACCGCTTACTCGGGCCGCAGGGTGTGCTGTTTCTGTCGATGCCGAACATGGAAACGATCGTCTGGCAGATGCTCGACGACCAAGGCGCCAACTCCTATTGGAGGGAACTCGCGCACTATCATAATTTTTCGCGCGCACGCCTCTACGCGCTGCTGGAAGAACAGGGGTTTTCGCCGCTCGCCTATCATATCAGCGAACGCAACCGCGCCTGCATGGAGGTCATCGCGCTCAGACGGTGAGATGCCCGGCCTTCACCCCGCTTTCAAGTCGCGCCGGGCGCCTTTTCCCTGCGGCCACTGTCCCGGCGCGCCTGCGCATCCGCCGGTCAGTCGAAGAAATCCTCCAGCCACGACCGGCGCCGCCGTCCGGAGTCACGTTCTTTCCCCGTCGCGGGTGGCAGGCCAAGCGTTGGGTCATCGCTCGTCTCGGACCCGCCGAATAGCGAGTCCCACAGCGAGCGGCCGCCGCCCCCCCCGCCTCCGCCATCGCGGCCGATTGCGTCGAACGGGTCCCACCCGCTCGCCTGCTGCTGGCGCTGACCGCCGCCGGGGAGAAGCGCGGGCTGCTTGCTGACATGCGCATAAAGCATGAGGTCACGCCAGATCATGGTCGGCAGTGATCCGCCTGTGACGCGCTTCATCGGCGTGGAGTTGTCGTTTCCGATCCACACGCCGGTCACGTAATAGGCGCTGTAGCCGATGAACCAGGCGTCGCGGTAACTTTGCGTCGTGCCGGTTTTGCCCGCCGCCGGATGCGGGTTGAGCGAGGCCTTGTGCCCGGTGCCGGCCTCGATCGTGGCGGTGAGCATGGCGTTCATATCGGCGACATGCTCGGACCGGATCACGCGGCCCCAATTCGTGCGGCCCTGTTTGAAGACGTACTGCCCTTCGGCGTCGCGCACCGCTTTAATGATATGCGGTTTGGCGCTGAAACCACCGTTGGCGAACGGCACATAGGCCGATGTCATTTCGATGAGCGAGACCTCGGACGTCCCGAGCGCGATCGAGGGATTGTTGTGCAACGGCGACGCGATGCCCAGACGGTGCGCCGTCCTGATCACCTCGTCGCGGCCCGCCCACTCGGTGAGGCGCACCGAGACCGTGTTCAGCGAATGCGCCAGCGCGTCCTGGAGCGTCACGTCGCCGTAATAGCGGTCGTTGTAGTTGGCAGGGGTCCAGTCGCCGATCCGGATCGGGCCGTCATGCACCATGCTGCCCGGCGTGAGGCCGTTCTCCAGCGCCGTGAGCCACACGAACGGCTTGAAGGTGGAGCCCGGCTGGCGTTTCGCCTGAACGGCGCGGTTGAACTGATTCCTGGCATACTCCCGCCCGCCGACGAGCGCCCGCACGGCGCCGGTCGTATCCAGGATGATCGCCGCCGCCTGTCCGGCTTTGTACTTCGCACCGTGCTGGGCCATGTTGTCGCGCACGACGCCCTGCGCGACGCCCTGCAGCTCGTAGTCGATGGTCGTCTCCACGACCATGTCTTCCCGCGTGCTCAGCCCCTCCTCGGCCAGGATCTGCGCCACCCAGTCGATGATATAGCCGTAGCTCTCGGACGGCAGAAAGGTGCGCAGGGAAGGCGGATTGGCGAGGGCCTCGTCATACTCCGCGCGCGTGATGGCCCCGGTGGACAGCATGCCTTGAAGCACCACTTTGCCGCGGTCGAGTGAGCGCTGCAGATTCGTGGTCGGCGCATAGCGGTTCGGCGCCTTGATGAGACCGGCGAGGATGGCGGCCTCGTAAAGGCTGATTTTCCTGATGCTCTTGCCGAAATAGTGCTGGGCCGCAGCCTCCACGCCGTAATTGCCCGCGCCGAAATAGATTCGGTTGAGATACAGCTCCAGGATCTGGTCCTTCTCGAGCCGGTATTCGAGCGAGAACGCCAGCAGCAGCTCTTCAGCCTTGCGCCAATAGGTGCGGTCGGGTTTGAGGAACAGCACCTTCGCGAGTTGCTGCGTGATGGTCGAGCCGCCCTGCACCACTGTCCCCGCGCGGCGGTTGGCGAGAATCGCGCGCAGCACCCCGCGCGGATCGACGCCGAAATGGCCGTAAAAGCGCCGGTCCTCCGTCGCCAGCACCGCCTTCACCAGATGCGGCGGCATCGCCGCCAGCGGCACGTGATTGCGGCGCACCCCCTTCTCAGCAATGACCTTGCCGCTCGACGCGAGGATGGTGAGCTTGGCGGGCGCCTTGCTGAGCCCCGCCTTCAGCGGGTCGTCGCCGAAATAGGAATAGCCCGCCACGAGGGCCGCGAGGATAGCCGCGACGGCTGTGCCCGAGATGGCCGTCCAGCGCAGCACGAACATGCCGAATCGATACCGCCACGAGCGGTGCGGGCGCGGACCGCGGCGCCAGGGCCAGATGCCGCGGCGCGGCGGCTTGGAGCCGGGCGGCGGTGTGGCGGAGCTGGAGGGTTCGCGCAGAAACTTGGGAAGATCGTCGATCTCTTGCGTGGCCGCAGCCGTCTCCGCGGCTTCCGCGCCCTCCGTGACGGGCGTGAGGCGGTCCGGCTTGGGCGAACGGCGCTTGAAAAACATTCGGCTGTTTACTCCTGCCGCGCTGCGCACGGCCAGCGCGGTGTTTCCCCGCATCTTCCGAATGCGACAGCAACATGGCGCGGGCAAGGCAAGGTTTTACACGGGCGCCGCGGCGGATTGCGGGCGGGCGTGGCGGATCGGTGACAGGCGGCGTTTTGTGGCGTTGCCCACTTATTCGCTGGGTTTGCAATGGTTGTGGAATGTGGATCTGCAAGTCCAGATTGATTGCTGCGTAGACGCTGATGTATTCGCGCAACAGTACGTAGTTACCCATAATATAAACTATGTAAACTTTATGTTTTGTTGAATCCAACGGCGCCGGAAACTGCTCCCGTTTTCCGTGGGTACTGGCGCAACGCGTTGAGCTTGGGACGAATTGTTTGTTCGGCGATGGGGGCTCCGAAAAGGGGCGCGCCGGACGGGATTTTCAAATGAGGGAGAATGAGGATGAGGCAATACAAACGAAATCTGATGATGTCGGCGGCGGCTGGCGCGATATTGGCGGTTGCGGCGGGCGCGAGCCCGGCGATGGCTGGGAGGTGCATGACGGGGATCGGCACCGGGAAGATCCCCGTTGTAAATACGATCAGCCCTTCATTCGGGAATGCGCTTACAACCGCAGACTTGAACACGACCGCCACAACAGTGGTTGGCGGCATTGGAGTAGAGAAGAACCCCGAGGTGAACGTAGAGATATCGGGCGTTATAACAGTTGTCCCCGAGGGAATAGTTGTAACAGACGTCACATCGACGCCAGCCGATGTTGTTGGCGACGCAACGCTGGCAACTCAAAGTGGAGCATTCGTTTCTAAGATAGACTACACAAAAACGCCTGTAATTAATTCAGTGACTGCGCAATACAGCGGAGCAAGTGCTGCCGGTACGAATTCATTCGCCTGCGGCGAGGGTGCTGATGCAGACGGTGACTACGCGACTGCGCTCGGGAATAACGCCAAAGCCAACAGCCTCAACGCGACCGCGACAGGTCAAAACGCCTGGGCAGGCGGCGTAGGGTCAACGGCAACTGGCGAAAACTCTCGGGCGAACGGCGAGAATTCGACGGCAGTAGGCCAGGAATCTCGGGCAGAGGGTAAATATTCGACTGCAGTTGGTCAGGACGCTCAGGCGAACGGCAAGAATTCGATGGCAATAGGCCAGGGATCGCGAGCGGAGGGCGACTATTCAACTGCCTCCGGGCAAGCTGCCAAGGCCAAGAGCCGGAATGCCACTGCGACGGGGCAAAACGCCTGGGCAGGCGGCGTAAGTTCAACGGCAACCGGCCAGAACTCTTGGGCAAACGGCGAGAATTCGACGGCAACCGGGCAACTTGCCAAAGCGGACGGCAGGAATTCTACGGCAATTGGCGCCCAGGCTCAGGCGATTGACCACAATGCCACGGCACTCGGAGTGGGCGCAGTCGCTGGCAACGGCATGGACGCCAACGATCCTGAGCAAGAAGGCGGCGAGAACGCTACAGCTGTGGGTACTTACGCCGGGGCTACTGGTCAGGGCTCGATCGCGATAGGTACTCCTGGAGATACCACTGACCCTGATACGATCGCAGTAACGCGCACGGAGGCCAGCGGAACAGACAGCGTCGCCATAGGTACGGCGGCAAAGGCAACCCATGACAACTCGACTGCCGTCGGTGCGGGAGCCACCACCGAAAGCGCCAACCAGATGGCCCTCGGCACCGAGACCAACACCTACCGCATGGCCGGTCTGACCTCCGCCGACAGCCGCGCCGCGCAGTCCGGTCCGCTGGAGATCGCCACGACCGACGCCAACGGTCACCTCGCCTCGGATGGCGGCACGGTGTTCACCACACTCAGCCAGCAGGGCGCGGGCATCGCCATCGCTAACGCCCTTGAGAACCCGGACCTCGTCGGCCATGAGCAGTTCGGCCTCGCCGCGAATTTCGGCTTCTTCGAGGGCAGTTCGGCGCTTGGCATCACCGCCATGGGCGTGCTGGGACGGAACTTCATGGGTTCCGGCGAACGCTGGGCGCTGTCGGGTGGCGTCGGCGTCAGCCTGAGCGAGGAGAAGTATGGCGGACGGAAGAGCGACACGGTCGTCGGTGGCCGCGCCGGTCTGCAGGTGACTTGGTAAACGGACAGATCGCGTAATGCGTCTCGCAAGTGCAGAAGCGATGGACCATCGGCCCTCCGGGCCGGTGGTTCGTTTTTTTGGCAAGGGGCGGTGTCTGGCGGATCGCTTCGGCTTGGCAATCATCCTGACTATGCTTGCGGCTGGAGCTGCTTTCGCCGGAGACGGGTCCGGGTCGACGTCGGCCGTAAAATCCGCGCAGCAGAAGCGCGGTGCCAGGGCGGTGATGCCCGACAATGTCAAGCTCAACCTCCTGATCCGCACCTCGATCATCGCGCTCAACCACGCCAACCAGACCGGCAACTACACGGTCTTGCAGAATCTCGGCGCCCCAGGCTTTCGCGCCGCCAACGACTCGGCCCGGCTCGCGCGCGTTTTCGCCGCCCTCCGCAAGCGCCATCTCGATCTTTCGCCCATCCTCTATTTCACGCCGAAGCTTTTCAGGCCGCCGATCATCGGTCCGGATGGCCTGCTGAGAATGGCGGGCTTTTTCCCGACGAGCCCGGAGCGTGTCAACTTCGAACTGGTGTTTCAGCGGGTCGGCGGACGGTGGCGTATTTTCGGCATCGGCGTGACCACAAGTTCGCCAGACGCGACGGCAGCGCTTCCCTCGACCTCTCAGAGCACCGAGCCGCCACAGCGCCCACCGCAAAGCAAGGTGCAGCGCGTACCGCCTCCCGTCAGGAGACCTCCGCTACGCCGGAAGACCTCGGGGGTGCGTGATGTGCCAACGCCCGGAGGCGCCTCCCGGCACAACAGCGTGCGAATTGATTTCGCAGCTCCCCGGACGTCGCCGGGCGGATCCGAGGCCTGGGGGGCCGCCGCTCTGAAGGCAGACGGGGATTGAAGGTGCGGCACAGCTCGCCGCAGTTCAGGTCGCCGAGCGTCACGAGCGACGCGCCCGCACGCCAAAGCGCAACAAAGTGATGCATTCGCCGATCTTCCTCTTGATCCGGTCACCGGAAAAGCATAAGACATCCTTTATCCGCCGCCGCTTGAGTGGCGGAGCCGGAAGGCTTTGCTCGGGGCCATAGCTCAGTTGGGAGAGCGCGTGAATGGCATTCACGAGGTCGGCGGTTCGATCCCGCCTGGCTCCACCAAGTAGCCCCAATGCTCAACAATTTCACCCGCGTTGGCGATACGGCTTACTCACGGTTCCTCGCTATCTCAAGCGGGCCGTCTGAGTGCAAGTTTTTCTGCGATGATGTCGATGATGACCTCGAGGTTGAAGGGTTGGGCGTAGAAGTGCTGAAACGTCAGGCGGATCTGATGAGCCTGGACCGTTCTTAGATCGAGACCGGAACGTTCGCCAAGCGCATCCCGCCGTGCGTGTGACAGATTGGCTTCGTTCGTGAGCCAGACATAGCCCGTTCTTCTAACCTCCGGCCACGTCTTCTGCTCGGCCCGGCGGGCCAATCGAGGATGCCGTCCTGTCAGGCAAGGGCCTCTCAGATGCGAGCGTCGACGACTTCCTGAATGCTTGACGCAAACACCTGCGCGTCGGCGTGCTTCGGACCACAGATGAAAGTCAGAGCTTTCGCCAGACGCCCCATGGCTTCGCTGTCGATCTTGCTTTCGTCCATCGCCTTCACTTTCAATATCTCACGCGCGACGCGGTGGCGCCCATGGCCACGGCGCGAGCAGTCCTCTGTGATTGCAAGCGAACGCGGAACGCACAATCAGCGTGAGCCGCATTGATCGTGCGGCACGGCCACGCCGCCTTGGCAACGCCAAGGCGGGCACCAGCACCAAACGATCGCAATGCAACCGGCTTTACTTCCGCGAGCCCTTCGCCGCCGTGCGCCCGTGCTTGGCGCTACCCTTCGCTGACTTCGACGACGGCGCCGGGGAAGCGGCTCCCGCCTGACGGCGCTAGCCCAAGCCCAGCGTTTTCGCGAGCTGAGAACGGGCAGCCGCGTATGCCGGCGCTACCATCGGATAATCGCGAGACAGGCCCCACTTCTCCCGGTATTCCTCGGGAGACATGTCGTAATGTGTCCGCAGATGCCGCTTGAGGGAT
>JBNKIW010000015.1:0-86998 GCA_050290865.1 Rhodomicrobiaceae bacterium
CTCCAGCGACATATCGCCGAACCACCTCGACGACGCCAGTACCAAAATGTCCGCTTGGTAAGTTAGCGCGAATGGGGGAAAACCGGGGACCCGGGCCAGAATTGGCGAAGATGGGGTAAGCGAGCAGCGTGGAGTAATGACTACTTTTCGACGCTTTGACTCATCTGCGATAGCCCCCCGAAATCGCGTTTTCAACCGCGTTATCAAAGGCCTACGTTAGGCTCTTGGTAGAATTTCCGGACAGCAATGGGCGGATGCTTGAGATATGCTTGGGCTTGCCGGTGGGCGAGCGGAGAAGATTTCCCTGCCGAGCGGGGCCGAACGTTGGCGGCCCGGAGCATCAATCGTCATACGCGCGGTGATCGGAGGCCAGCGCCAGGGCGAGACAATCCACCTCCGCGGCACCGCCGTCTTTCAGAACGCGCGTGCACGCTTCCAGCGTGGCGCCGGTGGTGATGACATCATCGACGAGCAGAATGCGCCCTCCGTGGAGGCTCGTGCGTGCTCCTTCGGCAAGGCAGAAGGCGGCGACCACATTCTGGCGCCTTTGCTGGCCGGACAGCCCCACCTGGGTCGCCGTCGCCCGGTCGCGCAGGAGGAGGCCGGTATCGAACGGCTTTCCTGTCTTCCGCGCGATCCCCCGCGCGAGTATCGCCGCCTGATTGTACCGGCGATGCCAGAGCCGCCAGCGATGGAGCGGCACCGGCACGAGAAGATCGGCGTCGGCGATGAGTTCGGCTCCGGCGGTCATCAGCATCTGCACGAACAGCCCGACGGCCTCGTGGCGATCGCAATATTTGAAACCGTGAATGAGGTCGCGCATGACACCTTTGAAATGCGTGGCGGCGCGGGCGCGGGCGTAAACGGGGGGATGGCGCAAAGCCGCGGAGGAGAACGTGACTTCGCCGGTGCTATAGGGCAGGGGAAGGCCGAGCCGTTCGCAGAGCGGCGGCCTGATGACGTCGATGCCCCGCCAGCATACCGCGCACAGGACGCCATGTGCGGCAAGCGGTGCGTGGCAGCGCAGGCAGACGGGCGGAAGGACGAGGTCGGCGGCGTAACGCAGATTGGACGCCATCCAGGCGCCCGTGTTGGCCAGGAAGCCGGAGCCCGGCGAATCTGTATCCGTACTGACAAGAGGCATCTTCGGACCTGTCTTACGGGTGCCGCAGACCATTACAGCGGAAAGCCGTATGGTTGCCAGACCGTAAGAATACGCGCATGAGGAGAGCAGAGCGGCGGCGTGAGGCCAGGGAGGTGAGGGAGCATTGCGAATTTCGCACCGCCGCGATAGGGGTTGGCAACGAAGAACGCACGGATACATCGGGACCCTTTTGGCCGCGCCGCAGCTTTTCGACCGCAGACTTCTCCTGATGCGCCGCGCCCGGGCCGCGCAAGCCTCGGCGCTGCCCGACTTCCTCCTGCGCCGCGCGGTGGAAGACATGGGCGAGCGGCTGACCGCCGTGTCCCGCACCTTCGCGCGTGTGCTCTGCCTTGGCGCGTATCACGGCGCGCTGGCCGAGGCGCTGCCGCCGACGGCTCGGATGTCGGATACCGTCTTCATGGAAGCCAGTCTGCCGCTTCTGGCGCGCTGTCCGGGCTTGCGCGTTTGCGCGGAGGAGGAACTGCTGCCTTTCCGCGACGGCGCCTTCGATCTGGTGCTGTCGGCGCTTTCCTTGCATCTCGTCAACGATCTGCCGGGCGCGCTGGTGCAGATCCGGCGCGCGCTGAAGCCGGACGGGCTTTTTCTGGCGGCGGTGCTTGGCGGAGCGACGCTTGCAGAACTGCGCGAGGCGTTTATGGCGGCCGAAATCGAGGTGGAAGGCGGCGCGTCTCCCCGCGTGGCGCCGATGGCCGAAATCCGCGACTGCGGCGCGCTTCTGCAGCGGGCGGGGTTCTCGCTGCCCGTTGCCGATGCCGACACGGTGGATGTGACCTATGCCTCGCCGTTGGCGCTGATGCATGATCTGCGCGGCATGGGAGCGGCGAATGCGCTGGTCGCCCGTCGCAAACGCTTCCTTCGCCGTGCGACGCTGGCGCGGGCGGTGGAGATATATTGCCAGCGCTTTCCGGCGCCGGGTGGCCGCGTGAAAGCCACTTTCGAGATCATCCATCTGTCCGGCTGGGCGCCGCATGAGAGCCAGCAGAAGCCGCTGCCGCCCGGCTCGGCGCGAACGCATCTCGGCGATGCGCTGCGCGCCCTGAAGGACAGGCGCAGCTGAGCACTATGCTACGAATCGTTCTCAAGATTACGGAAATATTGGGGCGCGCACGGTGATTCTTGTGCGTAATAGTGCCTATTTTGCTACAGGCAGGACGATCACGGATGTGTAAGCTCATGGGAGTGGTGAATATCGGAATATAACAATACGCGCTGTTCACCGTACGGCACTGGGGGAGTGGAGGACACATGTCAACTGGGATGAGGGCGCGCGTGCGCTGCGTCGCATTGGCGGCGCTGGCCGTCGGGCTTGTCGCACCGTCCGCATATGCGACGGATGGCTATTTTCAATATGGTTACGGCGCGCGTCAGAAGGCGCTCGGCGGCGCGGGCGTTGCCGACAGCCGCGACGCGACGGCGGCGGCGCTGAACCCGGCGGGGCTGGTGCACGTGCCGGATCAGATCGACGTGTCGGTGACGGCGTTCAAGCCGTATCGCGAGGTGACGGGTTCCGGCCAGCCCGGCTTCACGCCGATGGGGACGGTCGAAAGTGGCCGCAACCTTTTCCTGGTGCCCAATTTCGCTTGGAGCAGGCGTGTCCACAACAATCCGTTGTTCGACGTGGCGGCCCTAACGGTCTACGGCAACGGTGGCATGAATACGAGCTATCCGCCGGTGACGCGCTTGCGAAGCTGTCCCAATCCTCAGGATCCGCAAGGCGGTCCTGTTGATGGCTCCGGCGTGTTCTGCGGCGGCAAGATGGGTGTGGACCTGCAGCAGGCTTTCATGTCCGTAGCCCTGGCCAAAAAAATAGCGCCTAATTTGTCGATTGGTGTAGCGCCGCTGCTGGTGCGCCAACAAATAAAGCTGCAAGGTATTGGTGCGTTTGCTCAAGCATCTCTTGAGCCTGGGAGCGTCAGCAATAACGGCATTGACGTGTCGTGGGGTTACGGCGTGCGGGGCGGTATCGAGTATGCGTTGACGCCGGCCATTCGGATCGGGATTGCAGGCAATACCCGTGTGCTGATGCAGGACTTCGAGAAGTATGACGGTACCTTCGCCGAACATGGCGGTTTTGACATTCCGGCAAGCCTGCAGGCAGGTATCGCAATCGACATTCGGCCCGATTTGACCCTGATGGCCGATTACAAATACATCAATTATTCCGGTGTTAGATCGATCGCTAATCCCTCGGAGAACATCTACAAGTGTCAGAGTGATCCGAGTTATTGCTTAGGGGGGGAGAACGGTCCCGGTTTTGGCTGGCGTGATGTCAACGTGCTCAAGGTTGGCCTTGAGTGGCGTGCTTCACCGGTGGCGATCTGGCGGCTCGGATACTCCTATAACCAGATACCGATCAAATCAGCAGACGTGATGTTTAACATCATTGCGCCGGGCGTGGTGCAGCATCACTTCACCGCTGGTGGTGAGTTCAAGATCTCCGACAAGTGGAGCCTCGAATTGGCGGGTGCATATGTGCCGGAAAGCAAAGTTGTGGGAGAAGAACTCGCTGGGTTCGGCAACCCCGGCCACATTGTCGAAATCAGCATGCACCAATACGAAGTCACCGCGGGTCTCAAATACCGCTTCGACGCCGGGCCAGAGCCGCTGAAATAGGCTCTCCTGCCGAACCGATATACGTAAAGGCCGCCGCCCATGGCGAATGGACGGCGGCCCTGTTATGTGGAAACGTCGCTCGTGGATTCGACCGCTTCGCCGGAACGGAAACAGATGCGAATAACGACAGAGGGGAAAACCTGAAATGGAACCTGTTACGCAGCCGACAACCGAAATGCAGCAGATGACCGACATCCTGGGCCAGATCGCGCCGCACATGACGACCGTGGCTTATGTGAGCATCGCCATTGCGGCTATCGCGCTGCTGGCGCTCATTTCGCGCCTGCTCACGGGCAAGAACAACTGGATGGTAAGACTCGGCGCGCGCCTGCTCATGCTGCTCGGCGTGGTTTTCCTGGTCTATGAGGGTGCGACCATCGCCGCCGGCTTCGTTCCTGCGGACGGCGTGTTCTACGGTTATCCCTTCTGGGTCCTGGGGCTGGTGTTTTTCGTTCTGGGCCTCGTCTTCCGGCTCATCGGGGCGTTGCGGCCGACGAAGTAAGGCTCCCGCGCCGCGTCAGGCATCGTTGCCGTTCGCGGCTCTGCCCCCCTTCTTGAACGGCGCCATGCCTTCGCGGGCGAGCTCATCGGCGCGCTCGTTCTCCGGGTCGCCCGCGTGGCCCTTCACCCAGCGCCAGGTGATGTCGTGGCGCTGGCGGGCGGCGTCGAGAGCCTGCCAGAGGTCGGCGTTCTTCACCGGCTCCTTGCCGGCGGTGCGCCAGCCGTTCACCTTCCATTTGTGTATCCATTCAGTGATGCCCTTGCGGACATATTCCGAGTCCGTATGCACTTCCGCCGTGCAGGCGCGCGTCAGCGCGTTGAGGGCCTCCGTCGCGCCCATCAGTTCCATGCGGTTGTTGGTCGTTTGCTGCTCGCCGCCCTGGATTTCGCGGCGCTTGTCGCCGTAGATGAGGACCGCGCCCCAGCCGCCCGGTCCCGGATTTCCCGAGCAGGCGCCGTCGCTGTAGATGATGACGGGTGTGTCCCGCTTCGTTTTCGCCATGTTTCAGAACCCGTAATCGCTGATCGAGGAAACCCGCTGATGGAAGCGCAGTCTGCGTCGGTATTCGAGCGGATCCTTGGGTTTTACCAGTGCGGACTCGCGCGTATCGAACCAGTCATAGAGCCGCGTCAGCAGGAAACGCAGGGCCGCGCCGCGCGCCAGCACGGGCAGGGCGTCGGTTTCCGCGCGCGTCAGCGGGCGCTGTCCGGCATAGCCGCGGAGCAGAGCGCGCGCCTTGGTGATGTTGATGGCGTTCGGTTGCTCGAAGCACCACGCATTGAGGCACACCGCGATGTCATACGCGAGAAGATCGTTGCAGGCGAAATAGAAGTCGATCAGGCCGGAGATGGCGCCGTCGAGGAAGAAGACGTTGTCCGGGAAAAGGTCGGCGTGGATGACGCCTTCGGGCAGTGCCTGCGGCCAGTTGCGCTCGAGGAAGGCTAATTCGGTCGCGATCTCATCGGCCAGCCCCTCGGCCAGTTCGTCGCTGCGCCCGGCCGTGGCGGCTATGAGCTGGCGCCAGCCGTCGAGCGACAGGGCATTGGCGCGGCGCATGGGGAAACTCGCTCCCGCCTCGTGCAGCCCGGCCAGGGCGCGGCCGACGGCGGCGCAGTGCTCCACGCGCGGGCGGCGGACGGAGTATCCCTCCAGGAAACTGATCAGCGCCGCGGGACGTCCGGCCAGTTCCTGTAGCACGCGGCCCGAACGGTCGTGCAGCGGGGTGGGGCAGCGGATGCCGCCCTCCGCCAGATGCTCCATCAGTCCGAGAAAAAAGGGCAGGTCGGCAGGCGCGACGCGCTTTTCGTAAAGCGTGAGGATGAAAGCGCTCTTCGAGGTCGTGAGCAGATAGTTGGAGTTCTCGACGCCCTCGGCGATGCCCTTGACGGACAGGAGCGATCCCGCGTCATACCGCTCGAGGAAGGGCGCCAGATCGTCGGCTGCAACTTCGGTATAGACGGCCATGGATCAGTCCACGCAGGTGCTGAGCGCGCGCGGCAGCTTGAATGTGACGTTTTCGGTGGCCATGGTGACGGTTTCGACGGTGACCTCGTGGCGCGCCCGGAACGCGGCGATGATGTCCTGAATGAGATGCTCGGGAGCCGACGCCCCGGCAGTCAAGCCGAGAGTGCGCAGATTCGGGAGCTGCTCCCAAGGGATTTCGGCGGTGGATTGCACGAGCAGCGTGTTGGCGCAACCCGCATTCCGCGCCACCTCGACGAGCCGCATCGAGTTCGAGCTGTTCGGCGCGCCGACCACGAGAACGGCATCGACGCCCGGTGCGATGGCCTTCACGGTTTCCTGCCGGTTCGAGGTTGCGTAGCAGATATCGTTCTTCGGCGGTCCCGCGATGCCGGGGAAGCGGCGCTTCAGCACCTCGACAATCGCGCGCGTGTCATCGACGGACAGCGTCGTCTGCGTGGCATAGGCCAGCCGCTCCGGGTTTCGTGGCGTGAAGTTTTCCGCGTCTTCGATGGTTGCGATCAGCGTGACGCTCCCCTCCGGCAACTGGCCGACGGTGCCGATGACTTCCGGGTGCCCCGCATGGCCGATAAGAAGGATTTCACGGCCCTGGGCATGCTGGCGTTCCACCTCGATATGGACCTTCGACACCAGCGGACACGTGGCGTCCAGGTGGAACAGCCTGCGCCGCCTGGCTTCGGCGGGGACGGATTTCGGCACGCCATGGGCGGAGAAAATGACCGGCGCCTCGGTATCCGGGATTTCGTCGAGTTCGCCGACGAACACGGCGCCCTTTGCGCGCAGGTCTTCGACCACGGTGCGGTTGTGGACGATCTCGTGACGGACATAGACCGGCGGGCCAAAACGCCTCAGCGCTTCCTCGACGATCTGGACGGCGCGATCGACGCCGGCGCAGAAGCCGCGCGGTGCGGCGAGAACGATGGTGAGCGGCGTCCGCGTGCCCGCGGCCACGCTCCCCCGGGTACGGGTCATGGCTTCAGAACCTCGTGATGCGGCGCGCCAATCCACACTTGCTGCACGGGATCAAGCTCTTTAAAGTGCCTCATCGGCCAGCGTGCAAGGCGTTGCGCCCGGCTTTTCAGGTACGCTGACCGGGCAGCGTCCGGGTGACACAATAAGCATGTCACAGTGTATCCGCAATCAGGCGTTAGGCGCACAGAGACCGCCCCGGGCGGCAAGGTTAAAGTGGCGTAGCTCTGCACTCCGGTCTGGGGCACAAGGCGTGGAGGGATCATGACGGGTCGGGTGATCAAGCGTGCGCTTCGCCACGGGCTGGGCGGAGCAGCCGTGGTGGCGGGCATGAGCATGGCGCTCAGCGCCTGCGGCAGTGTTTCGCAGATCGTGTCGCCGTTCGGCAGTGGCGGCGTTTTCGGTTCCTCCAAGCCGGCGAGGGGCGGCTGGACAGCGACGGTCACCGAGGAGACCATGCTCACGGCGGCGCGCGGGGGCGGGGACGTCGGGGGTGCCACGGGCGGCGGCTGTCCCACTTTCGGTCTCGCCTCCAGGGCAGAGGCGTTCATTACCGTAAAGGCAGCCGGCGGGGCGCCGGGAGACAACCTGTCAGCCGTCAAGCATCGGGGTGAGATCACCAAGACCGCGCGCGAGTGCGCGGCGGGGCCGCGCGGCGTGATCGTCAAATACGGATTCGCGGGTCGCGTTCTGCTCGGACCGAAGGGCAGGGCGGGGGTCGTCACGCTCCCGGTGAAGGTGAAGGTCGTCGATGGCAGGCGCAAGACGGTGAAAACCGAGCCTATGAGGGTGCCGGTGACCATCGGCGCGGGCGAAGCGGTGGGCTATTTCTCCGTTGTGCGGGAGATCGTGGTGCCGGTCGCGCCCGGCGCCGGGGCGCAGAGCTACAAGGTGTATGTGGCCTTTGATCGCAGCGCTGCAGGCGCGGGCTGAGCGGCGACACACCCGTCCTCATTGTTGCCGGCCGCCGAAAATCGCGGAAACAGCTGGAAAAATGTGCATGGCCGGGCAGTGGCGGCGCAGTTGCGCGGCCGTGTGCGTTGCATCCGCGGGGTAAGTTCGCTAGAAAGTGACTCGTAGCCGCGCGACGCATGCGGGAGAGACCGGCCCAGCCGGCGCCGAAGGAGCAACCGCCCCGGAAACTCTCAGGCAAACGGACCGCACGCCGACGGCACTCTGGAAAGCAGTCTGGCACGAGGCCGGGCTCACCGAAGGGGTAAGCTGCGCAAGGGCTTCGGCCGCTGGCGGAGCGAATTCTCTCAGGTCACGCGACAGAGGGGGCGCAAATCCGGGCGACCGGATGCGTTCGACTTTGTTTGCGGATCGGATTGATGACGGCAACGCCAGAAGACACCCCACCGGTGCCCCTTGAGCGCACCCCACTTTACGGCCTCCACCTTGAGCTTGGCGCCCGGATGGTGCCGTTCGCGGGCTACGAAATGCCCGTTCAGTATCCAGCCGGACTGATCAAGGAACATCTGCACACGCGCGAAGCGGCAGGGCTGTTCGACGTCTCCCACATGGGGCAGGCGCTGCTCTCCGGCCCGGACCATGAGACGGTGGCGGCGGCGCTGGAAACCCTGGTTCCCGGCGATATCGCCGGTCTGAAGCCGGGGCGCCAGCGTTATACGCAATTTCTCAATGACGACGGCGGCATCATCGACGACCTAATGGTGGCGCGCGCGCAGCCGGACGGCGTGCTGATGATCGTCTTCAATGCCTCGCGGAAGGAGGTTGACAGCGCCCATCTGCGCGCGCGTCTGCCGGACGGCGTGACCTTCACCACACTCGAGGATCGCGCGATGCTCGCTCTGCAGGGGCCTGGCGCGGCGGCGGTGATGGCCGAACTCTCGCCGCAGGCCGCGGCGTTTGCCTTCATGGGAGCGGCGTCGGCCAAGGTGGCGGGCTTCGACTGCCAGGTCAGCCGCTCGGGCTATACGGGCGAAGACGGCTTCGAGATCTCGGTTTCCGCTCATGAAGCCGAGCGTCTGGCGCGGGCGCTCCTTGCCCATCCCGCCGTGAAGCCCGTCGGCCTTGGCGCGCGCGACACGCTGCGGCTGGAGGCGGGGCTCTGCCTGTACGGCCACGACATCGATGAAACGACATCGCCCGTCGAGGCCGCTCTCGTCTGGTCGCTGGGCAAGGCGCGGCGCGAGCGCGGCGATTTTCCCGGGGCGAAGCGCGTTCTGCGCGAGCTGCGCGACGGCCCGCCCCGCAAACGTGTGGGCATCCGCCTGACTGGCAAGGCTCCCGCACGCGAGGGCTGCATGATCCTCGGCGCAGGCGGCGACACGGTGGGCCGTGTGACCAGCGGATCCTTCGCGCCGAGCCTGAGCGGTCCGATCGCCATGGGGTATGTCGCTGCCAGCCACGCAGAGCCGGGCAGCGCATTGCAAGTCGTCATTCGCAACTCGCCACATCCTGCGAGAGTGGTGCCCATGCCGTTTGTACCGAACCGTTATTTTCGCAAGACCTGACAAGCCGGGGTTCAGACCATGACAGACGTAAGATATACGCGAGACCACGAATATATCCGCGTTGCCGACGGGATCGGCACGATCGGCATCACCAATTATGCCCAGGAAAAGCTTGGCGACATCGTCTTCGTCGAATTGCCGGAAGTCGGCCGGGTGTTGACGAAGGGCCAGGAGGCGGCGGTGGTCGAATCCGTGAAGGCGGCGAGCGAGGTCTACGCGCCCATCGGCGGCGAGGTGGTCGAGGCGAATGAGGCCATCGTTGCGACGCCCGCGCTGGTGAACGAGGACGCCGAAGGCCATGCCTGGTTCATCAAGGTGCGCCTCACCGATCCGCGTGACCTGGACGGATTGATGACCACCGATGGCTATGCGGAATATCTGGAGACGATCGAGTAATGCGTTATCTCCCTCTTGACGAAGCGGACCGCCGGGAGATGCTGGCGGCCGTCGGTGTTGCGTGCGTTGACGAATTGTTCAGCGATGTTCCCACCGCGTTCCTGAATGGCGATTTTTCGGGACTTCCAGGCCATCAAAGCGAACTGGCGGTCGAACAGGCGCTGGCGCGGCTGGCGGCGAGGAACACCGATGCGGACTCGGTGCCTTTCTTCGCCGGATGCGGTGCGTACAAGCACCACGTGCCGGCAAGCGTGGATCATCTGATCCAGCGTTCCGAGTTTCTCACCGCCTACACCCCGTATCAGCCGGAAATCGCGCAAGGGACTCTCCAATACATCTTCGAGTTTCAGTCGCAGGTCGCGGCGCTGACCGGCATGGATGTCGCCAACGCCTCGATGTATGACGGCTCGACGGCGGCAGCCGAAGCGGTGCTGATGGCGCACCGGGTGACACGGCGGAACAAGGCCGTGCTTTCGGGCAGCCTGCATCCGCATTACCGCGCGGTGATCGAAACGCAGAGCGCTTATGGCGGAAGCGGCGTCGTGGCGCTACCCGCGGGCGAGGACGAGGACTTCACGGATGCCATCGACGGTGAGACTTCCTGCGTCATCGTGCAGATGCCGGATGTGTTCGGCGGTGTGCGCGATCTGACGGCGGTCGCGGATCTCGCTCATAAGAAGGGGGCGCTGCTCGTCGTCGTGGTGACGGAGGCTGTGTCCTGCGGCGCGCTGAAATCGCCCGGCGCCATGGGTGCGGATATCGTTGTGGCCGAGGGCCAGTCGATCGGCAACGGCTTGAATTTCGGCGGCCCCTATCTCGGCCTGTTCGCCACGCGGCAGAAATTCGTCCGCCAAATGCCAGGGCGTCTGTGCGGTGAGACGGTGGACGAGGACGGGCGGCGCGGTTTCGTCCTGACGCTGGCCACGCGCGAACAACACATCCGCCGTGAGAAGGCGACCAGCAACATCTGCACGAATTCCGGGCTGTGCGCGCTGGCCTTCACCATCCATCTGACGCTCCTGGGCGAAGCGGGCTTGCGCAAGCTGGCGCGGATCAATCATGCGAACGCGGTGGCGCTGGCCGATGCGCTTGGGAGTGTGCCGGGCGTGGAGGTCGTCACGCCGCATTTCTTCAACGAATTCACCATCCGCACGCCGAAACCGGGCGCCGCCGTCATCGACGTGCTGGTTGATGAAGGCGTCATCGGCGGCGTGCCGGCTTCGCGCCTCTTCCCGGCCGAGGAAAAACTCGCAGATCTGATCATCGTGGCTGCCACGGAAACGGCGTCCGCCGCCGACCGTGAGGCTTACGCTGCCGCTCTCAGAAAGGTGCTCGCCTGATGGATATGCCGATGAAACCCCTTGCCAGGATGGCCGAGCCCGCCACGCATACCGGCAACCGTGCGCTGGCCATCGAGGAGAAGCTGATCTTCGAGATCGGCGCGCCGGACCGCTCGGGCGTCGATTTCGACGAGCCGGAGACATGCGAAAGCCGCCTCGGCGGCCTGGGGCGCGATGAACCCATCGGCCTGCCCGGCCTCAGCGAGCCGGAGGTGGTGCGCCATTACGTGCGTCTGAGCCAGAAGAATTACGCCATCGACAGCGGCATCTTTCCGCTCGGCTCATGCACGATGAAGCACAATCCGCGGCTGAACGAGAAGGCGGCGCGCCTGCCGGGCTTCGCCGACATCCACCCGCTGCAGCCATTGAAGACCGTGCAGGGCGCCGTCGAGCTGATGGCCATGCTCGGTGAGTGGCTGGGACGGCTCACGGGAATGCCCGCCGTGGCGCTGTCGCCTAAAGCGGGCGCGCATGGCGAATTGTGCGGTATGATGGCGATCAAGGCGGCGCATCAGGCCAACGGGGCGGGGCAGGTCAAGCGCGTGGTGCTGGTGCCCGATTCGGCGCATGGCACCAACCCGGCGACGGCGGCGCTTCTCGGTTACACCATCAGGGCGGTGGCCGCACGCGCCGACGGCACGGTGAGCGTGGAGGCGGTGCGCGAGGCGCTGGGCCCGGACGTGGCGGCGATGATGCTCACCAACCCGAACACCTGCGGCCTGTTCGAGCCGGACATCGTGGAGATTGCCGCCGCGCTGCACGATGCGGGCGCGTATCTCTATTGCGACGGCGCCAATTTCAACGCCATCGCCGGCAAGGTTCGCCCAGGCGATCTCGGCGTGGACGCTATGCACATCAACCTGCACAAGACCTTCTCGACGCCGCATGGCGGCGGCGGGCCGGGGGCCGGGCCGGTGGTGCTCTCCGCCGCGCTGGCGCCGTTCGCGCCGCTGCCGCTCATCCGGCAGGAAGACGGACGTTTCGTCCTCATCGAGGACGGGGCAGGGGAGGGCGCCGGCGAAGCGAAGCCCTTCGGGCGGCTGACGGCGTTTCACGGCCAGATGGGGATGTTCGTGCGTTCGCTCGCCTACATGCTGAGCCTGGGCGCCGACGGCATCCGGCAGGCCTCCGAGGATGCGGTTCTCGCCGCCAATTACCTGCGCGTGCGGCTTCGCGACGTCATGAGCCAGCCCTTCGGCGACCGGCCGTGCATGCATGAGGTGCTGTTCGACGACAAGTTCCTGAACGGCTCGGACGTGACCACGCTCGATTTCGCCAAGGCGATGATCGACGAGGGCTTCCATCCGATGACTGTCTATTTCCCGCTCGTCGTCCACGGCGCCATGCTGATCGAGCCGACCGAATCGGAGTCGAAAGCGAGCCTTGACCAGTTCGCCGAGGCGCTCCGGGCGCTGGCGCTGGCGGCGAAGGAGGGCGATGCCGAGCGTTTCAAGGGCGCACCGCATTACGCCCCGCGGCGCCGGCTGGACGAGACGCGGGCCGCGCGCAAGCCGGTGCTGCGCTATGCGCCGCGCGACGCATCAGCAGATTCGCGCGGCTCGATGCAAGAGCGGGCTGATTAATTCAAAATGAACGCGGCCTTCCCGTCGCGTTCAGTTTCTTCCCCCTATGTTGGCGAAGGTTTCTGGAGAGGGCCGGACGCACCGGATGGCGGGACGGCTCAGCACATTTAGGGGAGAACAGCATGAAGTTGATCGTGAAACTGGGCGCGGCCGCGGCCGTGATGGCCTGTGCGCTTACGGCGGGTGCCGCGATGGCCCAGCCTTACGATGATCCGGGCTATGACGCCATCCAGCGCCAGCGCCACCGCGCTTTCTGCTACAACCATCCGTATGCCGAGCGCTGCACGCGGTACCGCCGCCGGCTGCACCGCGCTCGGCCCCACCGCCGCCGGAACAGCCGCTGCGTCGGCAGTATGGTGCATTCGGTTGGCAAGGCGTGGATCCCGCGCGGCATCGCACGCAGAAGCGCCATCAAGGCCTGGCAGAAGGAAGCGCGCGTCGAATTCGGTTGGCAGTACGCCAACTGGAACAAGGCACGGAGCAAGTCGATCACCTGCGGTCCGAGCGGCACCGGCTTCGGCAAGCTCTGCGAGGCGAAAGGCCGTCCCTGCCGTTAAGCGGCGCGGCTGGTCAGCCGGATGGTCCGGCTGCATTCAGCCAACCGATGTCCCACCGACCTGGCCGCCAGCCTTCCCGGGCTCGGCGGCCTTTTTCTGGCGTGGCCCGGCACGGAGAGATCCGGCGGCAACGCTTGCCAAAACCCCCGGCGCACACTATAAACGCCGCCATCACACACGCGGGAATCCACGCATGAACGGCCCCTCCGGGGCCTCATTCGTTCTTCCGGTGGTGCGCCGGGCGGGTCCGGCGGCCGCAGCTCCCGCGGAGGACAAACCGGAAAAGAGGAGAAGCAGGCCTATGGCGCTGCCCGATTTCACTATGCGTCAGCTGCTTGAAGCTGGCGTTCACTTCGGTCACCAGACCCACCGCTGGAACCCGAAAATGGACACATACATTTTCGGCGACCGCAACAAGATCCACATCATCGACCTGACGAAGACGGTACCGCTCCTGCATCAGGCGCTGGTCATCGTCAGCGACATCGTGGCGCGCGGCGGGCGCGTGCTGTTCGTTGCAACCAAGCATCAGGCGTCGGAGGTCATCGCCGACGCGGCCAAGCGCTGCGCGCAATATTACGTCAACCACCGCTGGCTCGGCGGCATGCTGACCAACTGGAAGACGATCACCAATTCGATCAAGCGTCTGCGCAGTCTCGATGAACTGCTGTCGGGAGAGGGGCAAGGGTTCACGAAAAAGGAGCTTCTGCAGCTCACCCGTGAGCGTGACAAGCTGGAACAGTCGCTCGGCGGCATCAGGGACATGGGCGGTCTGCCCGACATGATGTTCATCATCGACACCAACAAGGAGTCCATTGCCGTCGCGGAGGCGCGCAAGCTGGGCATTCCGGTGGTTGCTGTCGTGGACTCGAACTGCGATCCGGACGGTATCGACCACATCATCCCCGGCAACGACGATGCGGGCCGCGCGATCACGCTCTATTGCGATCTGATGGCGCGGGCGGCCCTGGACGGCATCGAACGCGGTGCGTCGCGCGGCGGTGTCGATATTGGCGCTTCGGAAGAGCCGGTCTCTGAAGATCTTGGCCAAGACGGCCGCCCGAGACGTGCGAAGACCGCGGGCCGTGGCCGCCGCGGGGGCGAAGCCGAGGCCGAGGCCGAGGCTGCTGCGGCGAAGGAAAAGCCGGCTGCGGCGCCCGTCGTTCTGTCCGGCTTCACACCGCTCAGCGCTCCGGAGGGCGAGGCGGACGATCTGCAGAAGCTGGCGGGCGTCGGCAAAGGCTGGGCGCGCAGGCTCAACGAAGCCGGTATCTTCCATTACCGGCAAGTGGCCGAACTCAGCAAGGAGAACCTTGAAGAGCTGGACGAAGCATTCAACGCCAAAGGCAAGATTGCCAAGAGCGACTGGATCGAGGAAGCCGCGAAGCTGAAAGAAGGCGTCGCCGCTTGAGGCCGGTGCTCTGGTGATGCGCCCGCGGTCCGGCGTGGCGTGGCGGCATTTGATTTGACCAACCTCCGATAGCGGAGGCGAACGAGGCGGATATGGTTGAGATTACGGCAAAGCTTGTGAAGGATTTGCGCGACAAGACCGGCGCAGGCATGATGGACTGCAAGAAAGCACTTGGCGAAGCCCAGGGCGACATGGAAGCCGCCGTCGACTGGCTGCGCGCCAAGGGGCTGTCCAAGGCGGCCTCGAAGGCGGACCGCGTCGCTGCGGAGGGCTTGGTCGGGGTGGCGCTTGCGGCCAAATCGGGCGCGGTGGTCGAGGTGAATTCGGAGACGGACTTCGTAGCGCGCAACGCCGAGTTTCAGGTGGCGGTCAAGGACATCGCCAAGCTGGGGCTGAAGGCGGGCGGCGACGCTGCCAAGCTCGGCGAAGCCAAGATGCCCGGGGGCAAGTCAGTCACCGAGCATCTGAAGGAAATGGTCGGCAAGATCGGCGAGAATATGAGCCTGCGCCGGACCGCGGTCCTGAAAGTCGCGAATGGTATCGTCGCCTCTTACGTGCATAACGCCGTTGCGCCGGATCTGGGTAAGATCGGTGTGCTGGTCGCGCTCGAATCCAAGGCCAAGAAGGACAAGCTGGAGACGCTCGGCAAGCAGTTGTGCATGCATGTCGCCGCCACCAGCCCGCTCGCGGTGACGGCGGAGGAAGTCGATCCGGCGGTGGTCGCCCGCGAGAAGGCGATCTTCACCGAGCAGGCGAAGGAGTCCGGCAAGCCCGCCAATGTCGTCGAGAAGATGGTCGAGGGCCGCATACAGAAGTTCTTCAAGGAGCAGGTGCTTCTGAAGCAGCAATTCGTCGTCGATCCCGACAATACCGTGGAAAAGGCAGTGCAGGCTGCGGCGAAGGAAGCCGGTGAAGACATCCAGGTGACGGGCTTTGTGCGCTTCGCGCTCGGCGAGGGCATCGAGAAGCACGAGAGTGACTTTGCCGCGGAAGTCGCCGCTGCCGCAGGCACGAAATAGTCCGGTGTCGGGCCGGGCCTCCCGCCCGGCTCCCTCGCCTTCATCCTGGGAGCCTCGTCCATGGCCGATGACGGTGCCGCGGGTTCCACCGCGTTTCGCCGCCTTCTTCTGAAACTGTCCGGCGAGTCTCTGCTCGGGGACAAAGCATTCGGCATCGACGCCGGGGCCGCGGCGGCGATGGCCAGCGAGGTTCGTGCCGTGGCTGCGCTCGGCCCGCAGGTTTGCATCGTCATGGGCGGCGGCAACATCTTCCGTGGGCTGTCGGCGGCGGCGGGCGGCATGGACCGGGTCAAGGCCGACAATATCGGTATGCTCGCCACCGTCATGAACGCCATTGCGCTGGAGGCCGCGCTCATCGCGGCGGGGAGCCCGGCGGTGATTCACTCTGCGATCCCGACCCCCGTGGCCAAGGCCTACCGCCGCGACGAGGCCGTTCGCGACATCGAGGCCGGGCGGATCGTCATCTTCGCGGGTGGCACGGGCAGCCCCTTCTTCACCACCGACACGACTGCGGCTCTGCGCGCCGCCGAGGTGGGCTGCGACCTCATCTTGAAGGCGACGCAGGTGGATGGCATTTACTCGGCGGATCCGAAACGCTATCCCGATGCGACGCGGTTCGACAGCCTCAACTATGACGAGGCGCTGGCGCGCAATCTTCAGGTGATGGATGCTGCGGCATTCGCGATCGCGCGCGATGCACGTATTCCGATTATGGTTTTTGCAGGCGAGGCGAACGGCAGTATAGTCAACGCTCTGACCGGCAAGGCGCGGTCTACGCTCGTTACCGCCGGGGAGGCGGTCCCGCCAACGCTTTCGTCATGATCTGTTGTGAGTTGCCATTGTGCCGGCCGCGGCAATGAACTGATAGCCGATAAAGGATGATCTCATGGCCCAAGGGACTTTCGATCTCAACGATATCGAGAAGCGCATGCGTGGTGCGCTCAGCGTCCTTAAACAGGAATTCGGAGGCTTGCGCACGGGCCGTGCCAGTGCCGGTCTGCTCGATCCGATCATGGTGAACGCGTATGGCTCGAAAATGCCGATCAACCAGGTCGCAACCGTGTCGGTGCCCGAGCCGCGCATGATCTCCGTCTCGGTATGGGACAAGGGGCTCGTCAACGCCGTGGACAAGGCCATCCGCGAGTCGGACCTGGGGCTGAACCCCGTCGTTGACGGTACGACGCTGCGTCTGCCCATCCCCGAACTCAACCAGGAGCGGCGGACGGAGTTGACCAAGATCGCGCATAAATATGCCGAGCAGGCCCGTGTTTCCATCCGCAACGTGCGCCGGGACGGCATGGATCTTCTGAAGCGTTTGGAAAAGGATCACAGCATCAGCGAGGACGAGCAACGGACAGAGGCCGGGAAGGTGCAGGAACTGACCGACAAGATCATTAAGGAAGTCGATACCGCGCTGACGACGAAAGAGCGCGAAATCATGCAGGTTTGACCGCCCGCGAACTTTCGTGGCGCAATTGATACTATTTGTTATTGTCGTTTTCATTATTGCCGGGGGTGTGCTGTGACTGAAATGGTACCGCCAAGAGATATGAATCCCTCCGCGGAGAAGGGTGTTCCCGCCCATGTCGCCATCATCATGGATGGCAACGGCCGCTGGGCGGAGAAGCATGGACTGCCGCGCACCGAGGGGCACCGGCGGGGCGTGGAGAATGTCCGCGCCTGCGTTCGGGCCGCCACCGAGCTTGGGATACGTTATCTGACGCTGTATACCTTTTCCTCGGAAAACTGGCGTCGGCCGCAGGCGGAGGTCGCAGCGCTCATGGGCCTCATCAAGCGCTTCATCCGCCGCGATCTGGTGGAGTTGCACGAGGCGAATGTGCGTGTCCGGGTCATCGGCACCGACGACAATGTCGAGGAGGAGGTCGTCAGGCTCATCCGCGAGGCCGTCCAACTCACCAGGGACAACACCGGGCTCGTGCTCACGGTAGCCTTCAACTACGGCTCCCGCGACGAGATCCTGCGTGCGGTCCGGGCGGTGGCGACCGAGGCGGTGCGCGGGCAGATCGCGCCGGAGAGCATCGGCATGGAAGGTTTCGCCGCGCATCTGGATACTGCGGGCGTCCCCGATCCCGACCTCCTGATCCGTACCGGCGGCGACAAGCGGGTCAGCAACTTTCTGCTGTGGCAGTGTGCCTACACGGAATTCGTCTTTTATGACACGTTCTGGCCCGATTTCTCCAAGGATATGCTAACTGCCGCGGTCAGCGAGTTTCAACGCCGCGAACGCAGGTTCGGGGGGCTGACCACGAAGTGCAGCGCGTGACAGGCGATAGGTCTCACGCCATAACCAGGGAAGAGGCCATGGACGGGCGTCGGCGCTCAGAGCTTTTGCTGCGGGTTCACTCGGCGCTCATTCTCATTTTCGTTTCGCTCCTGCTGACATATGCCGGACTATGGGCTTTCGCGGTCCTCATCACGCTGTTCATCGCCGCCATGGCGTGGGAGTGGGGACGTCTGGTGCGCGGCGGCGGGTTGGACGTCGCCTTCGGTCTGCAACTCACCTTTACAGCGATTGCGTCGTGGGCGACCGTCCGGGGATGTGTCACCTGCGCCTTCTCGGCTGTGATCCTGGGGACCGTCGCGGTGTTCCTGTTCCGCGTCGGCAAGGAGGAACAGCCGCAGGCGTGGTGGTCGGCCGCAGGTGTCTATTACGCGGGCCTGCCGGCCATTGCGCTGATCTGGATACGCAGCGACGCCGAATATGGCTGGCTGGCGATCCTTTACATCTTTGCGATCGTGTGGACGACCGACAGTGCCGCCTATGTTTTCGGGCGATGGATCGGCGGTGCGAAGCTCGCGCCGCGCATATCGCCGAAAAAGACATGGGCCGGATTGATCGGCGGCACGGTATCAGCCGGAGCCGCCGGTTTTTTATGCGCCGTGGCAATGGGCATCGACATGCCGTTCAGGCTCGCGGTTCTCGGCGCCGGGTTTGCGGTGGTCTCTCAAATGGGCGATCTCGGCGAGTCCGCGCTCAAGCGCTCATTCGGTATTAAGGATTCGAGCGGTCTTATCCCGGGACATGGCGGTGTTCTCGACCGCATCGACGGGCTCGTTTTTGCCGCTGTGACCGCAGCGCTCATTGCCTGGGCGGTCGATGCGGCGCACCCTGGACGGGCGCTTCTGCTCTGGCAGTGAGTCGGGTGGCGTGGCGCGTCTTGATTTCTAACTCGGGCCAGTTTTCGAAGTCAGGCCAAGGAGACGGAGCGAAGGTGACAGCGACGGAAAGCGCGGCTGCGCGGAGTGCTGCGGACGGACCGCTGAAACGGCGGACCGTGAGCGTTCTCGGCGCGACAGGGTCGATCGGCCTGAACACGCTCGACCTTATCGGCCGTTCGCCCGGGCTTTTCGATGTCGTCGCGCTTTCTGCCGGTCACAATGCCGAAAAGCTCGCCGAGCTTGCCATCCGCCACAATGCGAAATTTGCCGCCGTGGCCGATCCGTCGCGCTACGAAGAGCTGAAGCGCAGCCTTTCCGGGACCGGCACCGAGGCGGCGGCAGGCGAGGATGCGGTGTGCGAGGCGGCGCGCATGTCGGCGGACTGGATCATGGCCGCGATCGTCGGTGCGGCGGGTTTGCGCCCAACCTTCGCCGCCGTGGAGCAGGGCTCGTGTCTTGCGCTGGCCAACAAGGAATGCCTGGTCTCGGCGGGCGAGGTGTTCCTGGCAGCGGTGCAGGGGGCGGGGGCGTCGCTGCTTCCTGTGGATTCGGAACACTCCGCGGCATTCCAGGCTCTCGATTCCTCGCATCCGCGCTGCGTCGAGAGCATCACGCTGACCGCTTCGGGCGGGCCGTTCCGGGACTGGGATGCCGCGCGGCTGGAACACGCGACGGCCGCACAGGCGCTGAGGCACCCGAACTGGTCGATGGGCCGGAAAATCACCATCGACTCCGCGACCTTCATGAACAAGGGGCTCGAACTCATCGAAGCGTTCCATCTTTTCCCGGTGAAGGCGGCACAGCTCCGGGTGGTGGTCCATCCGCAGTCGATCGTTCACTGCCTCGTCCAATATTGCGACGGTGCCGTTCTGGCGCAGATGGGGTCGCCGGACATGCGCACGCCGATCGCCTATGCCCTTGCCTGGCCGGAGCGTATGCCCGCGCCGGTCGAGCGGCTGGACCTGGCCACGCTTGGCAGCCTGACCTTCGAGGCGCCCGACGAGTCGCGTTTTCCCTGCCTGCGCATCGCCCGCGGGGCGCTTGAGGCCGGTGGCAATGCGCCCACCGTTCTTAACGCTGCCAACGAAATTGCTGTCAATGCCTTCCTTGGCGGCAAAATCGGATTTATGACTATCCCCAAAGTGGTAGAAGCAGCTCTTGAAGCGGTGCCGGCGGAGATTGGTAATTCGCCTGCCGCGACATTAGATGAGGTTGTAGCCATCGATCAGCACGCGCGCGCGCTGGCCGGACGGCTTTGCAGAACACACGCGGCCTGAGGCCGCTTTGGTGCCGGGCGTCCTTGCCAGTCCGGCAGAACGGAGTGGACGACATGGGCTTCGAGGCTCTATCCGGACTCTGGTATCAATTTGTGGGTTTTCTCCCCTACCTTCCGCCGATCGCCTTCGTGCTCGGCGTGGTGATTTTTGTACACGAGCTGGGACACTTTCTCGTCGCACGTTATTACGGTGTGGCGGTGAAGGCGTTTTCCATCGGCTTCGGTCCGGAGATTACGGGGTTTTACGACAGCCACGGCACGCGCTGGCGGATTTCGTGGATTCCGCTCGGTGGCTACGTGATGTTCGAGGGGGACGAAAACGTCGCCAGCATGCCTGCCGGCGATCTCGACGCGATCCCGGAGTCGAAACGTGCCGGTATTCTCCACCTGAAGCCGCTCTATCAGCGCGCAGCGGTCTCCGCGGCCGGCCCGGTCGCCAACTTCATTCTGGCGATCGTCATCCTGTTCTTCTGGTACATGGTTATCGGCAAGGCGATCATCGAACCGCGTGTCGCCAGCGTCGCGCCGGACAGTGCGGCGGCGGCGGCGGGTTTCAAGCCTGACGATCTCATCGTGAAAATCGACGGCAGCGAGATCGAGAGCTTCGACGACGTGCAGCGCATCGTCATGCTCAGCGCGAATACGCCGCTGAAGATTGCCGTCGTGCGGGATGGTCGCGAGATCGTTCTCGACGCCACGCCGCGTCTGACGGAGCGCAAGGATGGCTCCAGCAGCATGAAGATCGGGCTTCTCGGTATCCGCTCCTCCGTGCCGCGCGTGGCCAGGATCGAAGCCGGAAGCGCAGCCGCGGAGGCGGGGTTCAAGGTTGGCGATCTGATCGTCCAGGTGGACAAGGCCGATATACAAAGCTTCGCGGATGTCCGGCGGGCCGCCGTCAAAAATCCGGGCAAGACCATTGAAATCACAGTCGAACGTGACGGCCGGCCCGTCACGCTACGCGCGACGCCGCATGTCCGGGAGCGCAAGACGCGTTCGGGCAAGGTCGTGAAGACGGGTGTGCTGGGCGTCCACATGGAGGAGAAGGAACTGGCCTTCCACCGCCAGTATCCGCCGCGCGCCCTCACGCTGGCACTCTCGGAGACGTGGTTCAACATGAAGGTGCCTTTCATCTTCATCCAGAAGCTGTTTCTGCACGAGGCGTCGGGGCAGGATGTGGGCGGCATCATCCGGATCGGAGAACTGGCGCACGATGTCGCAGCCGTCAGTCCGATCGCGCTTTTTCACTTGCTTGCGGTGATTTCGGTGCAGATCGGGCTGCTGAATCTGTTTCCTATTCCCATTCTCGATGGTGGTCATCTTTTGTTCTATGGCATAGAAGCCATACGTGGTCGCCCATTGAGCGAAAGGGCCATCGAAGTGAGTTTTCGAATTGGCTTCGTACTGGTGATCATGTTAATGCTTTTTGCGACGCGGAATGATGTGATTCATCTCCTCCGCTGATGCGATTGGGGTTCGCCGTCAGATCTTTATTGGTGATGAAGGGCGGTGGCGGGCCGTGAAATGTATGTTGGGCAGGGGCGCGTGGCCGGGGGGCCACAGCTTGCTGCGATCTTGGGAGCTGGCGGGAAAAGTCACGTTGAAGACACAAAGCAGTGGCTTTTACTTTGACACGCTGGCTTCTTGGGGACCGGCGAAACGGGGGCAGAGCATCCGATGCTGTGGACAGCAATGATCAGAGCGAAATTCCTGGCCTGTCTGCTGGTGATGGCGTGTGTATGGTCCGGGGGGATCGACGCCATGGCGGGCGGCCAAGCTTATGCGCAATCCGGAGGCGTCATCCGGCAAATCCGGGTTATTGGCAATAAGCGAATAGCCCCGGAGACGGTGAAGTCTTATCTGCGCTTCAACGAGGGCAGCCGCTACAGTGCTCAGAAGGCGGACCAGGGGCTGAAGGCTCTGGTCGCCACGGGCCTGTTCGAAAACGTCGATATCAGCCGGTCGGGCGGCGTGGTGACGGTCACCGTGGTGGAAAACCCGGTCATCAACCAGGTCGTTTTCGAGGGCAACAAGGACATCAAGTCCGCGACTCTGGCGGCGGAGGTGCAACTGAAACCCCGTTCGGTGTTCAGCCGCGCGCGCACTCAATCCGACGTCCGGCGCATCCTGGATGTCTACCGCCGGTCCGGCTACTACGCGGTGAAGGTCGACGCCCAGATCATTCAGCTCGACAATGACCGTGTGAACCTGATTTTCGTCATTCAGGAAGGCCCGGAGACAAAGGTTCAGAGCATTACCTTCATCGGTAACAAGGCTTTCTCCGACTCGCAGCTTCGCAGCGTCATCACGACGACCGAAAGCAATTTCCTGAGCTTCCTGAAGTCGACGGACGTCTATGACGCCGATCGACTCAATCTCGACCGCGAGCTTCTGCGCCGCTACTATCTGAAGAATGGCTATGCCGATGCGCGTGTCATATCTGCGGTGGCCAATCTCGATCGCGAAGGCAAGGGCTTCTTCATCACCTTCACCGTCGACGAAGGCGAGATGTACCGCTTCGGTTCCGTCAATGTCGAGTCCACGCTGGCCTCCGTTGATCCGGGAGCTCTGAAGTCGGAGGTGCTGACCGAAAGTGGCGACATCTACAATGCGGCGAAGGTCGATAAGACGACCGAGAAGCTTACCGTTGCCGTTGCCGAACAGGGGTATGCCTTCGGTCAGGTGCGTCCGCGCATCGAGCGCGATCCGATTGGGCGCATGATCGGCGTGGTCTATGTCATCGAGCAGGGTCCGCGTGTCTATATCGAGCGCATCAACGTTGTCGGTAACGGGCGCACCCGTGACTACGTGATCCGGCGTGAGCTGCGCCTTGCAGAAGGTGATGCCTACAACCGGCTGCTCGTTGACCAGGCGCGTCGGCGGCTCCAGGGGCTTGGCTTCTTCAAGAGCGTGAAGGTCAGCCGCGAGACGGGGTCGTCCCCGGACCGTGTGATCCTGACTTTTGTGGTTGAGGAACAGCCCACGGGTGAGATGTCGCTTGCTGGCGGTTACTCCTCCGCGGAAGGCCCGATTGCCGAAATCTCCTATACCGAGCGCAACCTCATGGGTAAGGGCCAGTTCCTGCGCGTGAAGGTGTCCGGCAGCTTCGAGAGCGGGCAGATCGATCTGAGCTTCACGGAGCCGCGTTTCCTCGACAAGAACATCTCGGCCGGTTTCGATCTCTTCCACAAGGAAGTCGATTACTCCGACCAGTCCGGGTACAAGGATCGCAAGACTGGCGGTTCGCTGCGCATCGGCTTCGCCTTGACGGACAATGTATGGTTCCAGCCGAACTACACCTTCGTTCGTGACGAGGTCTTCGATGTCGATGCGACGGCGTCGCAGGCGATCCAGGACATCGAGGGCATCTCGAACATCTCATCGGTCGGTTATTCGATCAGCTTCGATACGCGAAACAATCGCAGGTCGCCGAACCGTGGTGTGTACCTTGCTCTGAACCAGACGCTTGCGGGTGTGGGCGGCGATGTGAACTACCTCCGTAGCGTGGCAGAAGCGCGTGGCTACTATCCGATCTACGAGGGCATCACGCTGGTTGGCCGGGTCATCGGCGGTCATATCAATGGCTGGGATGGGCAGCAGGTCCGCCTCGTGGACGATTTTTATAAGGGTGGTGAGACCATCCGCGGCTTTGCGACCTCCGGTATCGGCCCGCGTGTTATTAGCGACGACGGAGATAACAACGCGGTTGGCGGCAAGCTCTTCTACGCTGGTACGGTCGAAGTTCGGTTCCCCTTCCCGTTCATTCCGGAGGAACTCGGGTTCAGTGGCGCTGTGTTCGCGGATGCCGGCTCGCTGTGGGATACGGACGCTATCGCAGATCCCGGTGAGATGCTCTACGACGAAAACACCCTGCGGTCGTCGGTCGGCGGCAGCATCCTGTGGAACTCGCCAGTTGGACCGCTGCGCGCCGACTTCGCCTATGTCATAAGCAAGGCGGAGTTCGACAAAGAGCAGTTCTTCCGGTTCGGCGCTTCGACGAGGTTCTGAGGCGAGGGATTTTGGTGAACTTAGCGAAGGCCCCTGCTCAACGGGGCCTTCGTTGTTTATGAAATAAGAACAAACCATGGAACACCCCGGCTTCTTTCATCGCGCAGGCCCATTCACGCTATCGAGAGTGGCCATTGAGACCGGCGCCACGCTCGACGATCCAACTCGTGGCGGGGTGGACGCGCAAGACATCCGTCCCCTTGCCGAGGCCGACGCGACCGACATCGCCTTCCTTGACAACCCGAAATACCTGCAACAGCTGCAGGCGACGAAAGCCGTGGCCTGCTTCATGCAACCGAAATTCGCCGGCCGTGTCCCAGCGGGGACCGTGGCGCTCCTGACGCCGGAACCCTACCGCGCCTACGCCAAGGCACTGGCGCTGTTCTATCCCGATGCCGGAACTCCAAAGACCGCTTGGCCGATAGTTGCCGGGGAGGGGGGGGCGCATATACACCCCTCCGCGAGACTTGAGGCCGAGGTCGCAGTCGAACCGGGGGCGGTTATCGGTGAAGACGCGATCATCGGTGCGGGCACGCGCATAGCCGCCGGGGCGGTTATCGGGTACCGGTGCGCTGTGGGCCGGAGTTGCTTCATCGGTCCCCGCGCCGTCGTCACCCACGCCCTCATCGGCAATGACGTCATCATCCACGCCGGGGTCGCGATCGGTCAGGACGGCTTTGGTTTCGCCATGGGGCGCGAAGGTCACGCCAAGGTTCGGCAGATCGGGCGCGTCATCATTCAGGACGACGTGGAAATCGGCGCCAATACCACGATCGACCGCGGCGCGCTCCGCGACACGATCATCGGTGAGGGAACAAAGATTGATAATCTGGTGCAGATTGGCCATAACGTCGTCATCGGGAGGCATTGTGTCCTGGCTGGCATGGTGGGCATAGCTGGCAGCGCCGTTCTGGAAGATTTTGTCGTGATAGGCGGCCAGGGCGGGGTTGCGGGCCATCTCACCGTGGGGGCGGGCGCGCAGGTTGCTGGACATTCGGGGGTTGCCGACAATGTGCCGCGTGGGGCGCGCTGGGCGGGGACACCGGCAAAGCCGCTGCGGGAATTCGGGCGCGAGATCGCGCTCGTCAAACGGCTGGCAGCAAAACCGGGCGGTAAGGATACGAAGGACGTGAGCAAACCGGATGAATAGGATGGTTAGCGACGCCGGCATCGAGGGTGGAAGGAGCGAGTAGATGGAGAAGGCTGTTCCCGCGAGCACGCTGGAGACGGCGGATATCAGCCGTGTGATGCAGCTTCTGCCGCATCGCTATCCCTTTTTGATGATCGACCGTATCATTGACATCGACGGCGACAACTCGGCCATCGGCGTCAAGAACGTCTCCATCAACGAACCGTTTTTCCAGGGGCATTTCCCAGCCTATCCGGTTATGCCCGGTGTTCTCCTCGTCGAGGGAATCGCGCAAACGGCGGGTGCGATCTGCGTGGCGAAGGTCGGGCAGGACTACAAGCCGCAGCTCGTCTATTTCATGACCATCGAGCGGGCGAAGTTCCGGCGGCCTGTTGTGCCTGGCGACACGGTGCAGTATCACGTGAAGAAGATCCGTAATCGCGGGCCTGTCTGGCGATTCTCCGGCGAGGCGAAGGTCGACGGCATGATTGTTGCGGAGGCCGAGGTGAGCGCGATGATCGTGGATTCGGACCAAGAACAGCAAGAAGGCAGCAACTGATGGCCAGATCCTCCGGTTCCGCTCCATTCACCGATGCGGCTTCGAGTGAGACGGTCATTCACCCCTCTGCTGTCGTTGAAGCGGGGGCGAAGGTCGGCGCGGGCGTCGAAATCGGCCCCTTTGCGGTTATCGGGGCGCAAGCGGTTTTGCATGACGATGTGCGGGTCCATTCGCATGTTGTCATCGCAGGCAACACCCAGATTGGCGAAGGAACTCAGATATTCCCTTTCGCCTCCCTCGGCCACGCGCCGCAGGATCGCAAATTCCAGGGCGAGCACAGCCGGCTGGTCATTGGCGCCCGCAACGTCATCCGCGAATATGTCACCATGAACCCGGGGACCGAGCAGGGCGGGCTTGTCACTGAGATTGGCGATGACGGGCTTTTCCTGACCGGCGCGCATGTGGCCCATGACTGCCGGATCGGGAACAATGTGCTGCTGGTCAACAATGCCACGCTTGGGGGACACTGCGTGGTCGAGGATTATGCCAGCATAGGGGGGCTGTCGGCGTTGCACCAGTTCGTGCGTATCGGTGCGTACGCCTTCATCGGCGGTATGTCCGGGGTGGAGAATGACGTCATCCCCTTCGGCATGGCCCTGGGCAATCGCGCCCATCTCGCAGGACTGAACATCGTCGGCCTGAAACGCCGTGGCTTCGACCGGGAGCAAATCCATACGCTGCGCAAAGCCTACCGCATGCTTTTCGCGACCGAGGGTACGCTCATGGAGCGGCTGGAGGACGTCGAAAAGATGTTCGCGGAGGATGAAAACGTCCAGCGCGTGATACGCTTCATCCGCGCCGATTCCAGCCGGTCGTTCTGTGTGCCACGCTGAGAAAGGTGTCGGAGCCTACTAAGCCTCCGGCTGCGCCCTTTCCGCCTTGCGCGACCGCTCACCTATCGCATCCCGCCGTGAGGAACCTCTCTGCACGCCACATGAGAGCCAAAAATCTGTCTGATGACAGGGCAGGAGCCGACACCGCAGGGATAATGCTGCATCCGCCAGCCTTTCGACTACGACAATCACCACGCCGCCCTGCCATAGGGGGGACCATAGAAGAACCAGTGGCATGAGCGGCGCGATGTAGCCGAAGGCACGGCGGGCTTCAGGCGGGAAATCCGCTTAGTTGGTCATGGCCTTCTCGGGCATCGCCGAGGAGTGGTGATGCACGATCTGCCACTTTCCATTTTTGTACTCGTAGAGGAAGCTGTAGCGCGCGGCGACGTTCTTCACCTTGCCGTCCTTGTCCGTCAGCATGAACGTATAGGTGCCGACATCCGAGGCGTCGTTGCAGCCGACGCGGATCGTGCGGTTGTTGATCTTACCCTTCGGCTTCTTCTGCATGAAATGGGCGAAATAGTCGCGGATTTCTCCGGCCGTCGTGCGCGGTTTATTCGACATGGTCGGCAGAAGCACGGCGTCCGTTGCGTAGAGCTTGACGACTTCGTCGGGTTTTCCGGTCTGCAGTGCTTTGTTCCACTTTTCGAACAGTTCGGCGACCTGGTCCTTCGAGACGGCCACACAGGTCATTGTTTCGGCGGCCGCCAGAGGTGTGGCGGCAAGGACAGTAAGAATTGCTGTGGTCAGGTAGAGTTTGCGCACGTGGAAGCCTCCTTGAGAAAGTGACGAATAAGATATGGAGCGATGCCCGGGCTGCACCGGTAGCGACAGGGCAGAAATAGCACAACTCCTGCGAGTGCAATATTGATAATGACACGTATTGCGTGAGGCAAGGATTTTTGCAATGTGCTGGTTCCGCTTACCCCCGTAATCCGCTACACAGAGAGCAAATGATATCCTCACTCACTCCACGCCCAAGGCTCGCATGCCTCCGGAAATTCAGTCTCAGCCCTCAGGATCGCAGCGCCTCGGTATCCTTGCCGCGGGCGGCACGCTGCCTGGCGCCATTTGCGAGGCCGCGATCGCCAAGGGCTACGCCGTGCATGTGGTTGCGCTGAAGGGCCAGGCCGATCATGCAATGGCGCGCTTCCCGCACAGCTGGGTGCGTATCGGCCAGGTTGGCCGCATGCTGGGGACGCTTAGGAAGGTGGGATGCCGCGAACTGGTGATCGTAGGCTCCCTGCGCCGTCCGAACCTGTGGAAAGTCGGCATCGACTTCGGCCTCGTGCGGCATTTCCCGGCGCTGTGGGCGCTGACGAAGGGCGGCGACGATGCCATACTCACGCGCGTGGTCCGCTTCTTCGAAGCTCAAGGCTTCAAGGTGCGGGGTGCGCACGAAATCGCCCCATCCCTGCTTGCTCCGGCGGGGCCGCTCGCGCGCGTTGCACCCACGGAGGAACAACAACGTGATATCGCCCGCGGTTTCGCTCTTCTCGACGCACTGGCGCCATTTGATGTGGGGCAGGCCGTCGTGGTCGCCCGCGATTACGTCCTTGCCGTGGAGGCGGCGGAGGGGACCGACGAGATGCTGAAGCGCTGCGCGACGCTCCGGCAATGGGGCCGGAAGGGGAGGGCGGGCGTGCTGGTAAAGGCGCCCAAGGCGGGGCAGGAAATGCGCGTGGACATGCCGGTCATCGGGACGCGGACGGTGGAACTGGCTGCCGCTGCCGGACTTGCCGGGATTGCAGTTGCCAGTGGAAAAGTTATGATTGCTGAACTGGCGGAAACGGCGGCACTCGCGGATCGTCATGGAGTATTCGTCGCCGGAATCGACGCCGCGGTGCTTCAGCATGGGGACAAGTGGTCCGGTGAGTGGCATGGCGGAGCAGTGGAAAAGTAATCGTCGCAGCCGTCAGCAGGTTCGCAGCCCGTCCGCAGTCTTCGGTGACGCGAATTCGCCTCTGAAAAGCTGGCCTGGATTCAAGAAGTTGCGAGTATACCTAAACAGCGGGAAGTTGTGGAAGTTCTAGCCGCAAAGGGGGTAGGATTTCCTGCGGAGTGTACCAGCCGCCGCTCAAAGGAGATCATCGGTGAAACCGAAGGTACGGCGCATTTTCATCGTTGCGGGCGAGCACTCCGGCGATCATCTCGGCGGCAAGCTGATGGCGGCGCTGAAAGAGCGGTCGGAAGTTCCCATCATCTTTTCCGGCGTCGGCGGCGAGGTCATGGAAGCGCAGGGGCTTCATTCCATTTTCCCGCTGGCCGATGTGGCGGTGATGGGGCCGCTTGCGATCCTGGCGCGGCTGCCGAAACTGGTCCGGCGCGTTCATCAGGCGGTGGCAGCGGGGCTGAAGGCCGATCCGGACGCCGTAATCATCATTGACAGCCCGGAATTCACGCATCCCATCGCAAAGCGCATTCGCAAGCGCAAGCCGCTTATCCCAATCGTCGATTACGTGTCGCCGAGCGTGTGGGCATGGCGCCCCGGGCGGGCGCGCAAGATGCGTCCTTATGTCGATCACCTGCTGGCGCTGCATCCTTTCGAACCGGAAGCGCACCGGCGGTTGGGTGGGCCGGTCTGCACGTATGTGGGGCATCCGCTTATCGAGTGTCTGCCGTGGATCAAGGGAGTGGACGCGACCGAGCTCAGCAGTCGCCTGGGGCTCGATCCGGGGAAACCTGTGCTCGTCGTGCTGCCCGGCTCGCGCCCATCGGAGGTGGGACGGCTGATGCGTCCCTTCGGTGACGCCGTCCGGTTGACCCTGGAGCGCGCCGGGCCATGCGAGGTCATCCTTCCGGTGGTGGAGACGGTGCGGCCCCTCGTCGAGGCCGGGCTGGCCGACTGGCCGGTGCGGCCGCATCTGGTTGAAGGCGAGAGCGACAAATTCAAGGCTTTCCGGCTCGCGAAAGCCGCGCTCGCCGCCTCGGGCACGGTGACGCTGGAACTGGCGCTCGCGGGCGTGCCGATGGCGGTGGCGTACAAGGTGGATTTCGTGGCATGGCAGTTCCGGTTCCTGATGAAAGTGCCGTCGATCGTGCTTGCCAATCTGGTGCTGGGCGAAAATGTCTTCCCCGAGTTGATCCAGCACGATTGCACGGGGAGCAAGCTTGCGGACGCGCTCGTGCCGCTCATGGGTGAGACGCCGGAGCGCGAGAGACAAACGGCGGGACTGCGTTTGATTGCCGGCAGAATGCTGCTCGACGGCACCACGCCGAGCGAGTGTGCCGCCGATACGGTGCTGGCGGTGATGGATGCGGGCATCCGGCGGCGGATGGCGGTGCCGGGGTAATGCCGAGAGCCGGGAGATGTGATCCTGGCATTTTCAATTGACGCGGGACGAAGCCGGACCGTAACATTTTCGACATTGTGTTTCATGCGACGCGAGCGCACGCGTCCGGAAAAGGTGGTGCGCCGCAAGGAGTTAGTTGGAGGTCGTGGGACGCTTCGGGAATAGGCATTGAGAGTTGGTGCGCAGCCGGAAGCCTCGCCTTCCGACGAGCCATACGACGAAGAGGTGTTGCCGGGTTGCACGCCGCTTCCACTGGAAGATGAAAAAGGTACCGGATGTGAGGAACAACCAGGGGAGAGTGCTCCTCGGTATCAGGCCGCGGTGGCAGAAGCGGCGACGCCCGTGACAGCGCCCGGCTTCTCCTCGCGCGATGAAACGGTCGGCGTCGCGCGCCCCGCCGCGCAGACGGCCGGCACGCGCGTCATCGGTCTTGCGGGATGGAGCGGTGCAGGCAAGACCACGCTCCTGACGGCCCTGCTGCCGTTGTTGATGGACAGGGGGCTGAAGGTTTCGACCGTCAAGCACGCCCACCACGCATTCGATGTCGACGTTCCCGGAAAGGATTCCTGGAAACACCGGCAGGCGGGAGCTGCGGAGGTCCTCGTGGCTTCGGCGCATCGCTGGGCGCTGATCCATGAGAGCCGCGGCGAACCCGAACCGGCACTGCCCGAATTGCTGGAGCGATTCTCGCCGTGTGATCTGGTTGTCGTAGAGGGATACAAGTGGGCCCCTCTCCCCAAGATGGAAGTCTGGCGCGAGGCCACCGGCAAGCCCCCGCTGCATGGGGAAGACCCGTCCATCGTGATCGTCGCTTCGGACGATCCCTGTCCCGCCGCGCGCGTTCCGGTGATATCCTTGAGCGATCTTCCGGCGCTGGCCGACGCCCTCCTGGCGGCCGCCCGCCCCATCGGTGACATCATTCGTGACTTGAAGAAGAGGCCAGATGGCCCAGCTCTGTGAAGGCGTATTCGCTTCCGATCAGGAGGTGATGTCGGTGGACGAAGCGGTCGTCCTCATGGCGGAGCGCGTGAAGCCGGTCGCCGGGGTTGAGACAATACCCATCGTGCAGGCGGACGGCCGTGTCCTGGCCGAGGATGTGTGCGCGGCAACCCCCTTGCCGCCGTTCGACAATTCCGCGGTGGACGGCTATGCGGTGCGCAGCGCGGATCTGCTGCCGGATCGCGCGACGGTCCTCCCCGTTCGAGGCAGGATAGCAGCCGGGCAGGCCGCGCCCCGTGAGCCCATCGCCACGTGTGCTGTGCGTGTCTTCACCGGCGCGCCCGTGCCACCCGGCGCGGACATCGTGTTCATGCAGGAAGACGTAACCGTGGACGGCGGCCAGGCGAGCTTGCCCGTCGGGCTCAGGGTTGGCGCCAATCTGCGGCGTGCGGGCGAGGATGTTCCCGCTGGCTCGCTGGCGCTGCCCGCCGGGCGGAGGCTCCGCCCCCAGGATCTGGCGCTGGCGGCGGCGGTCGGTGTCGCGGAACTGGCCGTGCGGCGCCCTTTGCGTGTCGGGCTTTTCTCGACGGGGGACGAGTTGCGCGAGCCCGGCGAGAGTCTGGGGCCGGGACAGATCTATGACGCCAATCGCGTTCTTCTGGGCAGCCTGCTCCGGCGCATGGGCGTCGATGTGCGGGATCTCGGGCGCTTGCGCGATGAACGCGGCGGATTGCTGCGCGCGCTGAGTGATGCGGCGGGACAGCACGACCTTCTGGTTACGTCCGGCGGCGTTTCGGCGGGTGACGAGGATCATGTGCGGGCCGCGATCGCCGAGGCCGGATCGGTCGTATTCTGGCGGCTGGCCATCAAGCCGGGGCGGCCGGTGGCTCTGGGCGTCGTTGGCGGTACGCCGCTGGTGGGGCTGCCCGGCAATCCGGTTGCTGCGTTCGTCACCGCCGCTCATGTGCTGCGCCCGCTCGTCGCGCGGTTGCGCGGCGAAACGCTGGAACCGCTGGCGGGCTTTCGCGTGCGGGCGGGTTTCTCCTACCGGAAGAAGAAAGGCCGCCGGGAGTATGTCAGGGTCAGGCTGACGCGGGACGACAGCGGGATGATAACAGCGCTGAAGCATCCACGCGATGGCACCGGCATCCTGACGTCGCTGACGGAGACTGCGGGGCTGTTGGAACTGGCCGAGGACGCGACCGCTCTGCAGGAGGGCGAGGCCGTGCCCTTCTTTCCCTACGCCCTGCTCTGGTGAGACCGTTCCTGTTTCTTCGGCCCTCCGGCTTCCCCCCGGCGACGCTTCAGGACGCTCCGCGCTCCTTGGTTTGCCTTCGGTCCTCGCGGCGTTTCGTGAGCCGGCTCAGCCCGCCGTTGTAATCCGTTCATCCGCCAAGCTTTACAAGCCCGTGCACAAGCGCTAACGACCGCTGGAGTGGGGTGTGCGCGTGAATGGCACGGAGCTGGGGCGTGAAACGTCAGGCCAATGCAGTCGATTTCTGGCGCGGTTTCGCGCTGATCAGCATTTTCGTCAATCATATCCCGGGCATGTATTACGAGAGATTCACGCACAAGAATTTCTCCATCTCCGATTCCGCCGATCTGTTCGTCTTCCTGGCGGGCTGGGCGCTGTTCCTCGCGGCCGGGCGATGCGCGGCCACCACGCCCAGCGGCCAGATCCTCTCGCGACTTGGCGGCAGGGCAATCAAAATCTATGCCGCCCAGATCCTCATCAGCTCCCTGGCCATCGCCATGCTGGCCGGAGCCGCGCGCCTGTTGGAAAACCCGCTTCTTCTGGAGTGGCACAACGCCGCCGCGATGTTCTACGACCCGGTCGGCGCGCATATCGGGCTCGTGCTGCTAACCTACCAGCTCGGCTATTTCGACATCCTGCCGCTCTACGTCGCGCTGATGCTGCTGGCGCCGCTGATCATCCTGATTCACCGCGTCGCGCCGAACTGGCTGCTGCCGGTCTCGCTCGCGATCTATCTTCTGGCGCTGTCGTTCCGCGTTTCCGTCCCGAGCTGGCCGACGGCCGGACGGTGGTTTTTCAATCCTCTGGCATGGCAGTTGGTCTTCGTCCTCGGCTTCACGATGGCGCGCGAGGACGGGTTGGGCGGTTTCGTGCGCAGACACATCAGCCAGATCAGGATTGCAGCCGTTCCTTTCGTTGTCATGGGGGCGGCCATCGTCCTGTTCAGCTGGTGGCCCGATCCGACACAAGTGCCGGAGCCGGTGCTCCTTTTCGTTGCCAGCAAGAGTTACGCCACGCCTATTCGCGCGATCCAGTTCCTGGCCGTCGTGGCTGTGATGTCGGCGGCCTATCCAGCGATCAGCCGGGCGGTCCCCCGGCTCGACCGCTTCTTCTCGAAGCTGGGGCGGAATTCGCTGAACGTTTTCTGCGTTGGTTCGCTGGCCAGTCTTTTTGGTCAGATCATGCGTTTCGTCTATAATGGCAGTTTCCTCGTGGATACGCTGCTGCTGGTGGCGGGCGTAGTGTTGCTTGGGTTCACGGCATGGATCTCGGAATGGTGGAAGCCTGCAAAAAACGGCTGAGGATCTGGCAGTGGGCTGCGGCGGTCACCGTTCTGTTCATGGCGGGGAGCGATGGGCACGCTCAGCCGGAGAACGGCTTGCGGGTACCGCTATCGAAAGAATGCCGAACGTCTACGCCGACGATCGCCGGCACAGGACGGCTGCCAAATACGCTCAAGGCCCTGAAAAAGCGCAAGATTATCAGAATCTTGACCATCGGGGCGTCGAGCAGCGCGGGGAGCGATCCGTCGGCGAGCGGCTATCAGGGCACCATCGAAGCGATGCTGGAAAAGATCATCCCCGGTGTTGATGTCCGGATCATCGATCGCGGCGTTTCCGGCGAACTGGCGCGCGATGCTGCGTGGCGAATGCGGACCGAGGTCGCGTTGACCGAGCCGGATCTAGTTTTGTGGCAGGTCGGCACGAACGACGCCATGGCGCGTATTCGAGTTGCGGAGTTCACACGCGATCTGCGTGACGGCATCCGCTGGCTGAAGGAGCGCGGCATCGACGTGGTTCTCGTCGGCCAGCATTTCGCGCGCCGGATGCGCAGGGACCGTCACTATCAGGCGATCCGGCGCGCAGTTTCGCGCGTGGCCAGGAAGGAGAAGGTGCTGCGTATCACCCGCTATGAGGCGATGGAAACTCTGGCGAAACTCCGCCGGGGTGCGATGCCGCCGAACGAATTCGCGGCGACCGAGGAGGGCTACTCCTGTACTGCGGAGTATGTCGTGAGGGCGATCACTTCCGGCGTGTTCGCCAAGAAGCCCGCGGCGGCCGGCAGGAAGAAGCACTGGCCGGGGCACTCTCGGTAACAGGCGCTCCCGCCCCGGGGCCGGAGGATGCCGGGACGCGCGCCTTCGTGCGGCGTTCGCGACCGGTCCGTGTTCACGCCCGCGCCATTCAACGCTGGCAGTGCCCGCCGTCTCGCGCTATGGAGTGGGCCACGCAACCCGCTGTTGGGCGTTGCATCGTCTGACAGCGCTATTATATTGCGCGAGATTCACCTAAGCCGTTCGCGCCCCCGTTCGCGGGGCGCTCTACTTCCGGGAGGTATGGTACCCATGTTCATTACGGCGGCCTACGCTCAGACTGCTCAGGCGCCAGGGGGGGGGAACGTGCTTTTTCAGATGGCGCCGTTCATCCTCATCCTGGTCATCATGTATTTCCTCATCCTGCGACCGCAGCAGAAGAAAATGCAGCAGCATCGCGACATGATCGGCGGGCTCAAGCGCGGCGACGTGGTGGTGACCGCGGGGGGGCTGGTCGGCAAGGTGACGAAGCTGGCCGGCGATGCCGAATTGCAGGTGGAACTGGCCGAAGGCGTCCGCGTCCGCGTCATTCGTTCGACGATCAGCGAGGTGCGCACACGCGGCGACGTTCGCGAGGCGGATGCGCGCAAGGCGATGGCCCGCGCCGATGCCGACAATGATGACGATGAGACGCCGTCGCCTGCCAACGATTCCGGCGGTTCGAAGAAGGACGCCTGATTCCCGCCCGACACGCCTCGCTTTGAAAGCCTCTGTGCCATGCTCTATTTCAATCCCTGGAAGGTCATCGCGATACTCACCATCTCGGTGGCTGCCGTCCTGTTTTCGCTGCCGAACATGTTTTCGCCCGCGCAGCTTCAAAATCTCCCCGGCTGGATGCAGATGCGCATGCCGCTGGGGCTCGACCTTCAGGGCGGCTCCTATCTCCTGTTCCAGATGGACGCCGAGGAGCTGCGCAAGGGCTGGCTGGAAAACCTGACGGGCGATGTCCGCAAGGTTCTCCGTGATGAGAAGATCGGCTATTCCGGCCTCGCGACGGCCAAGGGCGAGGTCCGCGTCAAGATTCGCAAGGCCGATCAGGCCGAGACGGCTTACACCAAGCTGAAGGCGCTGTCGCGGCCATCCATAGCCATCTTCGGCCAGGCGACGACGAATGTCGAGGTCACGCGCGATGGCAACGTCATTACGCTGAAGCCCACGGTCAAAGCGCTGAACGAGCGCATCGGCAATGCCATCGGCGCCGCGATCGAGATCGTGCGCAACCGTATCGACCCGAGCGGCACCCGGGAACTCACCATTCAGCGCCAGGGCCGCGACCGCATCCTGCTACAGGTGCCGGGCCTCAAGGATTCCACCGAGTTGAAGAAGCTCGTCGGCGAAACGGCCAAGCTCACGTTCCAACTGGTGGACACCTCGATGCCGGCGGAGGAGGCGCGGACCGGTAATCCGCCGCCGGGCAGCGCCGTCTACAAGGCCAAGCCGGGGAGTGAGGATGAATACGGGGAGCGCTATTATCTCCTGCAGAAAGCGGCCATTGTCGGCGGCTCCGATCTCGTGGACGCCAAGCCCGACTTCGATCAGCGCAACAACGAGCCGGTGGTGTCCTTCCGCTTCAACACGTCGGGCGCGCAGCGTTTCGCCCGGACGACCGAGGAGAATGTCGGCAAGCCTTTCGCCATCGTGCTCGACGGCGAGGTGATATCCGCTCCTGTCATCCGTGAGCCGATCCGAGGCGGTTCAGGGCAGATTTCAGGCAATTTCACCGTCGAGAGCGCCGCGCGGCTGGCGCTCCTCCTGCGCTCCGGCGCGCTGCCTGCGAAGCTGACGGTCGTGGACGAACGGTCCGTCGGCGCCAGCCTCGGCAAGGACGCCGTCGAAGCGGGGGGAAAGGCGACGCTGATCGCGTTCTTCGCCGTCACCCTCTTCATGGTCCTCGGCTACGGATTTTTCGGCGCCATTTCGGTCATCGCGCTGATCGTGAACGTGGCCATAATCGTTGCCTGTCTCTCGCTCATGCAGGCCACGCTGACCTTGCCGGGCATCGCCGGTATCGCCCTCACCATGGGCGTGGCGGTTGACGCCAACGTGCTGATTTACGAGCGCATGCGCGAGGAACTGCGATCGGGCAAGTCGAACATCCTGGCGCTCGAGGCGGGTTTCTCCCGCGCCTATGGCACCATCATCGACTCGCATCTGACCGGCCTGCTCGGCGGCCTCATCCTCATGGCGCTCGGCTCCGGCCCCATCAAGGGCTTCGCCGTGACGCTGTGCATCGGTACCGTCGCTTCGCTGTTTACCGCGATCACGCTGACCCGTCTCATCATCGCTAGCTGGGTGCGCTGGGCGCGGCCCGCCGTCATTCCGCTTTAAAGGAACCGACCATGGTCATCCCGAAGCCGATCATAATCATTCCGCACGACACGAAGATCCCTTTCGTGTCCTTTTTCAGAGTGTGTTTCACTGCATCGGCCATCCTGCTTCTGGCGACCATCGTCAGTCTCGCCACGGTCGGCCTCAATCTCGGCATCGACTTCCGCGGCGGCACGCTGGTGGAGGCCCGCGCCAAGGACGGCACAGCCGATGTGGCGGCATTGCGCACGACCGTGAACCGCCTCGGCCTCGGTGACGCCCAGATCCAGGAATTCGGCAATCCGCGCGATGTCCTGATCCGCGTGGCCGAGCAGCCCGGTGGCGACAAGGCGCAGCAGGAGGCGCTCGCCAAGATCGAGAACGCGATCGCGGGCACCATGGATGTCGTGCGCAAGGAGGTCGTCGGCGGGACCGTGTCACGCGAGCTGTTGCAACAGGCGCTTCTGGCGCTGACGCTCGCCTGCCTGGGCATCTTCACCTATATCTGGTTCCGCTTCGAGTGGCAGTTCGCGCTGGGCGCCGTCGTCGCCCTGGTGCATGACGTGCTGCTGACGGTGGGCGTGTTCTCCTTCTTCCAGTTCGATTTCGACCTGACCATTGTCGCCGCGCTTCTGACCATCCTGGGCTATTCGGTCAACGACACCGTCGTCATCTACGACCGCATCCGCGAGAACCTGCGCAAATACAAGAAGATGCCGCTGCCGGATCTGCTCAATCTGTCGGTGAACGAAACGCTGGCGCGGACCCTCATGACGGTCGGCACCACGTTCCTGGCGCTCCTGGCCCTGTACGTCTTCGGCGGGCCGGTCATTCGCGGTTTCACCTTCGCCATGCTGTTCGGCGTGCTCGTGGGTACCTATTCCTCCATCTTCATCGCGGCGCCGTTCCTCGTCATGATCGGTGTCAAGCGCGACTGGAGCGGCACGGAGACCGTGGGACGGAGCAGGGTCAGCGCGTGAGGTGTGACGCAGGATGCAGGGACAGGCGCCGCTTCTGACGCTCCGGACGCCGATTGACGGCTACGGCTGCGGCGTGTTCCGGCTGGGCGGCATTGAGCATCGCGGCTCATTGATAATCCTGCCTGACGGCGTTTTCTCCTGGGAGGTGTCCGCCTTCGACGGCATCACGGTCGAGGGGCTTGCCCCCCTGCTGAATGCGGCCGCCGGGCTTCCTTTCATCCTTCTCGGCACAGGGAATGAGCAAATCTTCCCCGGCGCCGGTATCCGCGATGCCTTCGCCGCACCGGGGATCGGCCTGGAGGTCATGGACACCGGCGCGGCCTGCCGGACCTACAATGTTCTGCTGGGTGAAGGCCGTCTTTTCGCCACCGCCCTGATCGCGCTCCCGGAATAGGCCGGCGCGGCCAGGAGGGCTTCAGGACGCCGTGAGCATCGCTTTGCGCAGTCCCTTGCTTACCTTGTCGAGGAACCCTTGCGTGGACAGCCAGCCCTGGTGGTCGCCGACGAGCAACGCCAGATCCTTGGTCATGAACCCGGCCTCGATCGTCGCCACCGTCGCCTCTTCCAGCGTTGCGGCGAAGCGGGCGAGGTCTGCGTTGCCGTCGAGCTTGGCGCGATGGCCGAGGCCGCGCGCCCAGGCGAAAATGGACGCCGTGGAATTGGTGGATGTTTCCTGTCCCTGCTGGTGCTGCCGGTAATGGCGCGTGACTGTACCGTGGGCGGCCTCGGCCTCGACCGTCCGGCCGTCCGGCGTGAGCAGCACGCTGGTCATCAGCCCGAGCGAGCCATAGCCTTGCGCGATCGTGTCGGACTGCACATCGCCATCATAGTTCTTGCATGCCCAGACATAGCCGCCGGACCATTTCAGCGCTGCTGCGACCATGTCGTCGATGAGCCGGTGCTCGTAGGTCAGGCGCTTCGCGGCGAACTGCTCTTTGAATTCGCACTCGAAAACCTCCTGGAAAATGTCCTTGAACCGTCCGTCATAGGCTTTGAGGATCGTGTTCTTCGTCGAGAGATAGAGCGGATATTCGCGCATCAGCGCGTAGTTCATGCTGGCGCGGGCGAAATCGCGGATGGAGTCGTCCAGATTATACATCGCCATGGCCACGCCTGCGGCGGGGAAGTCGAAAACCTCTTTCTCGATCGTCTCCCCAGACTCGCCGACCCAGGTCAGCGTCAGCCTGCCCTTGCCGGGCACCTTGAAATCGGTGGCGCGGTACTGGTCGCCATAGGCGTGGCGGCCGACGATGATCGGTTTGGTCCAGCCTGGAACGAGGCGCGGAATGTTACGGCACAGGATAGGCTCGCGGAAAATGACGCCGCCCAGGATGTTGCGGATCGTGCCGTTCGGCGATTTCCACATCTCCTTCAGGCCGAACTCCGCCACGCGCGCCTCGTCCGGCGTGATCGTCGCGCATTTGACGCCGACGCCGTGGGTCTTGATCGCGTTGGCGGCATCGATGGTCACCTGATCGCCGGTGGCGTCGCGGTTTTGCACCGACAGATCGAAATAGAGCAGGTTGACGTCGAGATAGGGATGAATGAGCTTGTCTTTGATAAGCTCCCAGATGATATGGGTCATCTCATCGCCGTCGATATCGACGATGGGGTTGGCGACCTTGATTTTGCCCATGACTTCTTCAGCCCTCTTGGAAATGCGCGGGTGTCCGCCCCTGATGTTGCGCCGCAGCATAGTCGAGCTATTCCGAGCCGCCAAGTCGCCAATTGACGAATACGGGGCCGGAGCCGGGGGCACCCCGAAATTACACCGTCAGCGCAGAGCGGGGAGCGGGTGACAATGGCAGACACGACGGCCGCGCCGGCGCCGGCCATCATACTCGTCGAGCCTCAACTCGGTGAAAACATCGGACAGGCGGCGCGGGCAATGGCCAATTTCGGCCTCACCGAGTTGCGCCTCGTAGCGCCTCGCGACGGCTGGCCGAATGAGAAGGCCGTGGCGGCTGCGGCGGGCGCAACGGCGCTTGTCGAGCAGGCAAAGCTCTTCCCCACGCTTGCCGAGGCCATCGCCGACCTGCATTTCATCTGCGCGACCACGGCGCGTGTGCGGGAGATGATCAAGCCGGTTCTGTCCCCGGAAAGCGCCGTGAAGACCATCGCCACCCATGCGGCGGAGAAACAACGCTGCGGGATTCTGTTCGGCCGGGAGCGGTCTGGCCTTGAAAATGACGAAGTTTCCCTTGCGGATGCGTTGGTTATCGCACCGGTCAATCCGGCTTTCGCTTCGCTCAATCTTGCTCAGGCGGTTCTGCTCATCGGCTATGAGTGGCGCAAACTGACAGCGGGCACCACCCTCGGACGCGGTACGCAGTTCGAGACGCCCGCGGTCGAAGGTCTGGGTCGTGGCAAGGCGGTTCCGGCGACACGGGGCGAGTTGATGGATTTCTTCGGTCACATCGAAGGAGAATTAACGCTGGCGGGCTTTTTCAAGACTGACGAAAAGCGCGCGAGCATGGTACGTAACATCCGGAATATGTTCGAGCGGGCCTCGCTCACTGGGCAGGAGGTCCGGACTTTGCGAGGCATCGTCGCAGCGTTGACCAGTCTGCGGCGTTTCCGCCACAGGGTGAAGTAGGAAGGCAACAGGTGTCATAGTTATGCCGCGTTTATGGTGTTGCGATTGCCTCGACTTGGTGGCAGCGTAGGCCCTGTGACGAGGCTACAGGGCAGGGGACGAGAATGAAAAATATGGGTAAATTAGCAGTGTTAGCCTGTCTGTTCGCGAGCGTCGTTTTCGGAACGGCGTTAGCGACCGCGCAGGACAAGGCCACGGCCAAAGGCAACAAGGAATCCTCCGAGCTCAGCCTTAAGTCGGTGAAGCTTATCACGGGGTTCGCGCTGACGACGATTCCCAGCGAGATCAAGCAGCCCAGTGGCAAGATCCTGAAGATCGACCGCAAAAACCTGAATAAGGTTCTGGTGCCGCTGGACGATGCCCGCCGGGTGATCATGGTGGCGCGCAATTCCGCGCACGCGCAGATGTGCGATCTTCTCGACGTGCAGGCCGACAATTACCTCGCGATGATGAATTCCGAGCGCGCAAAGGGCAAATGGACGCCGGAACAGCTCGTTTTCATCAACCGCCTGCATCTGTTCACTGTGATGTGGCTGTCGGGCAACGTGAAATTCCTGGCGAAGGACGGCAAGAAGAAGCCGGAGGTGATCTCGGAGTCGAAGCAGCCCGAGAAGAGAACCTGCACGGATGCCGAGAAAGCCGCGATCAAGGCGCGGATTGACGCCTACGTCAAATCGGCACAGAAATCGTAGCCCTCGGCGGGGCGCCCCGTCGTTGACAGGGACGCCGGGATTCGGCTATCAGATGGAGGGCGGCACCGTTAGGGCCGCCCTCATTTTTCATGCCCGCGGCGGACGTTTAGGGGCGTCCGCCTGTCGTTTTTCTGGACCCGTCCCGTTCGGTCCGGGGAAAAGCAGGAGGGCATGATCAATTTCCTCAAAGCGATACTCGCCAGGAGAAAGACATGACCAAGCGCATCAGCGCCAAGCACAAGATCGATCGCCGTCTCGGCGAAAATATCTGGGGGCGTCCGAAAAGTCCCGTCAACAAGCGCGAATACGGCCCCGGGCAGCACGGCCAGCGCCGCGGCACCAAACTCTCGGATTTCGGTGTGCAGCTCCGCGCCAAGCAGAAGCTGAAGGGCTATTACAGCGGCATCAACGAGCGCCAGTTCAAGAACATCTACAAGCAGGCCACGCGGCTGAAGGGCGACACCTCGGAGAACCTCATCGGCCTCCTGGAGCGCCGTCTTGCCGCCATCGTCTATCGCGCCAAATTCGTGCCGACCGTGTTTGCCGCCCGCCAGTTCGTCAGCCACGGCCACGTCCTGGTGAACGGGCAGCGCGTGAACATCCCGAGCTACCGCTGCAAGGTCGGCGACATCATCGAGGTTCGCGAATCCTCCCGGGGCATGATCCTGGTGCTTGAGGCCGCGCAGAGCGTCGAGCGCGATGTGCCGGACTATCTCGATGTTGACCATTCCAAGATGAAAGCCACCTTCCTGCGCGTACCGCAACTCGGAGACGTGCCCTATCCGGTGCGCATGGAGCCGAACCTCGTGGTCGAGTTCTACTCGCGGTAAGAAGTCAGCGGCGGCTCCGGCCGGGGCCGCCTGTCCGCCGTTCCGTCATGGCCGGGGCCCGCCCCGCCACGGCGGGTGGCGGCGATGCCACAACCCTTTCCTCGCACATTGACGTCTCACGCGGAGCCGCCGTGGCAGCGCCCCGGCGGCATTTCGTTTGGTTAATGATTTTCTGCTACTGACAAGGTGAACCGTGCTCTCCCGGGGGTGGTTGCCCCAGCATCTGGCTGATGAGGCTGAGGATGGATCGCCGTCGCTTTCTTGCGCATCTGGGCTTCGCCGCCGCCGCCAGCATGCCATGGCTCGCGGCGTGCCGGGGCAACGGATCGCTAACGGTCGCGACGCACATCTGGGTAGGGTATGAGCCCCTCTATCTCGCCCGCGATTTCAAATGGCTGCCCGCAGGGATCAGGTTGCTCGACGACCCGACGTTCGGACAATCGCTTGTGGCACTGAAATCGGGTGCAGCTGACGCCGCCTGCATGACGCTGGACGAGATGCTGCGCGCCCGGGCGGACGGTTTGCCGCTGTCGGCTGCGCTGGTGTTCGACGTATCGGCCGGGGCCGACATGGTCCTTGTCCGCCGGGCAATCGAAACGCTGGCCGACCTGAATGGCAAGCGCATCGGCTTCGATCACGGTGCCGTCGGCGCGCTCGTTTTCGAGAAATTGATGGAGGCGGCGGAGTTGCCCCCTTCGGCGGTGACCGAGGTCAACCTTCCGGCAGGCCGGCATATCGAAGCCTGGCGCAAGGGCGAGATCGACGCCGTGATTACCTACGATCCGATGGCCTCGCACATCCTGCACGAAGGCGAAGGCGCGACAAACCTCTTCGACAGCCGCCAGATGCCGGACACGATCATCGACGTGCTCGCCATGCGGCGCGACCGGATCGGGTCCATGACGCTCCTGAGCAACCTGGTGGTGGAGCATTTTCGCGCGCTGGCATACATGCGGACCCATGAGCAGGATACGATCCGCCGGATTTCGGCCCGCGAGGGTCTCAGCCCCGAGGAGGTGCGTCTCGCGCTGGCTGGCGTGACGCTGCCGACCCTGGAGGCCAACCGCGGCTATCTTGCAGGGGCCGATCCAGGTCTCGTCAAGGCGGCAGAAGCGATTTCCAAGCTCATGGCCCGGCGTGGCCTGCTGCTGCGGCACGATGATCTGGGCGAACTGGTCCTGCCGGGCGCGCTGCCGGATCGCAAGAGCTAGAGCATGAAGCGCCTCCCCGTTGTGTTCCTTCTGCTCCTCTCATTCGCCGCTCTGCCCGCGCGGGGCGAGACACCGCTGCGGATCGGTATCCTGGCCTATCGCCCGGAGGCCCAGACGATCGCCGAGTGGCGGCCGGTGGGTAACTATCTGCAAGAGGCGCTGAGACGGCCCGTGGAGATCTCGGTTTACGATCACCAGGGGCTGAGCGCGGCTGTCGGACGGCGCGCGGTGGACGTGGTGATCACGACCGCCAACCATTTCATTCAGCTTCAGCATACGAGCGGCCTGTCCTCGGCGCTGGCGACGGTGCTGACGCGCGCGGGGCCCCAGGAGTTGAGCGCCTATGGCGGGGCGATCATCGCTCTGGCGAAGCGCAAGGATATCGATGCGCTCGCCGACCTGGCGGGCAAGCGCGTCGCCACTGTCTCGCCGGATGCGTTGGGCGGCTATCAAATGCAGGCTCTCGAGCTTGTCGATGCCGGGGTTCGGCTGCCCGCGGGGGATGAGCTGATTATTACCGGTCAGCCGCAGGATCGCGTGATCGAGGCTGTCCTCGCCGGGCGCGCCGACGCCGGTTTCGTGCGCGCCGGGGTGCTCGAAAAACTCGCGGCGGAGGGGAAGGTCGATCCGGCCCTGTTCAAGATCCTCAACCCCCAGAAGCTCACGGGCTTTCCCTACGGGGTTTCCACAAAGCTCTATCCGGAGTGGCCGGTGGCGGCGATGCCGCAACTGAGCATGGATACCGCGACCCGGCTGGCCGCGGCTCTATTCCTCATGCCGCGTGGCGGTGCGCACGGCTTCACCGCCCCGGCAGACTATGACGGCGTCGAGCATCTGATGCGCCGCCTCCACCTGCCGCCCTTCGCGTATGTCCGCGAAGTCTCGGCATCTCACCTGTGGTGGGACGCGGTCTGGATCGCTACGCTGGGGGCGCTGGTGATATGGCTCGGGACGGCAAGCGCCGGCCTTGTCGTCCTGTACCGCCGCTCGCAGCGGACCTATCGCGAGTTGAGCCGGCTGGCCGCGAAGGACAAGCTGGTGCTCTCCAGTCTTGCCGAGGGCGTCTTTGGCGTGGACATGGAGGGCAAGTGTATCTTCATGAACCCGCGCGGGCGGGCCATGCTGGGATTCACCAAGGGCGAAATCATCGGCAAGGATGCGCACGACATGTTTCATGGCCCTGCCTCCGGTGACACCTTCCATTCGCGGGCGACGTGCCCGGTTCTGCTCACGCTCGCCGACGGCAGGAAGCGGGTTCGCGAGGACAGCTTCATCCGTCGAGATCGCAGGGCGTTTCCGGTCTCCTTGACGGTGTCCGCGATGCGCGAAAGCGAAGCTCTTGTCGGCGCGGTTGTCGTCTTTCAGAACATTGCCGAGCGCAAGCAGGCCGAGGACGAACTCCGCCGCCACAAGGAACAGCTGGAGGAAACGGTCGAGAAGCGTACTGCGGAGCTGCATCTGGCGCGCGATGCGGCCGAGGCCGCGAACAAGGCCAAGAGCACGTTCCTCGCCAATATGAGCCACGAATTGCGCACGCCGCTCAACGCCATTCTCGGCTTTTCGTCCCTGTTGCGCAGCGAGCCGGCGCTGAGCACCGGTCAGCGTGAGAAGCTCGACGTCATCAACCGCAGTGGCGACCATCTGCTATCGCTGATCAATGACGTGCTTGAAATGGCGAAGATCGAGGCCGGTCGGTTGCAGGTGGAGAAGGCGCCGGTCGATCTGGGCGCACTGGTGCGTGACGTCGCGGACATGATGCGCGCGCGGGCGCACGAAAGGGGATTGTGGCTGCTGCTCGACCTGTCTTGCGAGTTTCCGCGCTTCGTCCGCACCGACGCGGCGCGTCTGCGGCAGGTTCTGATCAACCTCGTCGGCAATGCGGTGAAATTCACCAAGGAAGGCGGCATAACCGTCCGGCTTGGGCAAAAGGGCAACGCGACCACCCATTTGCGGATCGGCGTCGAGGACACGGGACCCGGCATCTCGCCGGAGGATCAGAAACGGCTGTTCGAGCCTTTCATGCAGATGGCGGAGACCGGCGTTCAGAAGGGAACCGGCCTCGGCCTCGCGATTTCGCGCCAGTTCGTGTCGCTGATGGGCGGCAGCATCAGTGTTCACAGCACGCTGGGCAAGGGATCCGCCTTTTGCATCGACCTGCCGGTGGAACTGGCGACGGAGGAAGAGGTCAGCAGTCTCCACGCCGTCTCGCTCGGAGGAGAGGTCGTCGCTTTGGAGCCGGGCCAGACGCCGCGGCGCATCGTCATAGCCGAGGATCAGCGCGAGGATCAGAACCTCCTTAGCACGCTCATGAAGAACATCGGCATGGAGGTGAGGATCGCGTGCGACGGCGAGGAATGCCTGAAACTGTTTGAGGAATGGCAACCGGACCTCATCTGGATGGACCGGTACATGCCGGTCATGGACGGCGTGCGGGCCACGCAGGCCATCAGAGATCTGCCCGACGGAAAAGATGTCAGGATCGTCGCCGTCACGGCTGCGGTATTCAAGGAGCAGGAAGAGGAGATGCTTGCGGCGGGTACGGACGACTTCGTGCGCAAGCCCTACCGTTTCGGTGACATCTACGACAGACTCGCCGCGCAACTGGGGCTCAGATATGTCTATTCGTCCAGGACGGTCGCCGCTGGCGGGCAGGAGGTGCGGCGGGAGCTTACGCCGGCGATGTTCGACGGCTTGCCCGAGGTCGTGCGCAACCGCTTGGCGGAGGCGGCGGAGAGCCTTGATTCCGAACGCATCGAGGCCACCATCCGCGAAATTGCCCAGATCGACCATGCTCTGGCCCGCGCGCTCGCGCGCTACGCGGATGAATTCGACTATCCGTCGATTCTAGGCGCGCTCACGCCGGGGGCGCAAGCGGCGGAATGACCGCGCTCGCAACGGGAGCGCCACGTGAGCCTGGGGGGCTCAGGCGTCGTCCGTCTTGCTCGCCCCGAATTCGGGGTACAGCTTGTAATAATGCCGGATCATGCTGTTGCGGAAGATGATCAGGAGCGCAACGATGACCAGCGCCACCCCATGCGAGATCATGATGAGGTCTTCGGCGCCCTGGGGATGGGTGCCGGCGGCGCGCGCGCTCATGAACTGCATCGTCTCCGGCACCTGTGCCAGTTCCTGGCCGAACTGCGTGACGAGATCGCTCCTGAGAGATTCGACGAGGGCATAGGAGTGCATCAGCGCGCGGCTGTTGACCACGACGAAACCGCCATAGGCGATGAGCGCGATCATCCGTTCCGCCAGGAGCAGCGGCCTGTGAACCAGAAACAGAAACCACAGGATACCGAGGTGAACGACGATGTACATCGACCAAAGATTGTCGAGCTTCGCACTGACCGACATCAGCGCGTCCATGAGGACTGCGACTGTCATAACTCCCCCAAACCCAATATGCCCACCGTCTGCGCCCGGCCGCGGCCGTCGCAGTGCCCAAGGGAATGCAATAGCCGCAAGCCCGGCGCAAATCCACCAGGAATTGTGCGATCCGCTGCGGGGCTCGGGGGGGCAATGGAGGCGGGCGGAATGGGGCAGTCAGGTGGCCGGGAAACGAAAGCCGAACCGCGCCGGATCAGGAGGCGGCAACTTCGCCATCCTGGCCCGGCGTGTCAGGTCCGCCATCGGTGTTCTTTGCGATGTGATATCAGTGAAGGACGTAGGCCGTCTGGAAGGTGCCGTTGCGCACCTCTACCGTGGCCGCGTCCGTGCCGCAGGTGACTTCGAGCGTCTGCGTCTCGATGCTGCCGAGTTCGGCCTTCTCGCCCGGCCGCATGCTGAATTTCAGCCGCGTGGCTGACGGAGACGTGCGGCCGTCGGTATCCTCGGAGAGGAAGAGCGTCATCGCGCAGGTTCCGCTGTTCTGGAGGAAATAGCCCACAGCATGCTTGGAGCCGAAATATTGCGTGATCGCCTGCGCGGGCTTGTAGACAGCCGCCCCCCGCATCACCACCGCGCCCGCCTGGCCGCCACGAAGCATCACCCCGCCTGCCACCAGTCCGGCGAGCGCTGCGCCCATGAACACATATCTGGCAATCTTCATTTTTGCGCTCCATGCTCTATTGTTGCAGTGCAGCAATCTGCCGGCCAGCGTGCCGCCCGAGGTCGTAAAATAGATATTCCCGGCACGTCCAGTACCGGATTTGGCCGACGCCCCACGACTTATTGCATTGCACAACCGCGAGCTACGATTATGCTGCAATTGAGCATTGCGATCCATGCGTAGAGTGTCGCGGGTTCGACGCACTGGATTTTTCTACGGCGATCATTTAGGGGAGGACAATTGCGGGAAAACTCGTAGCGCGCGCAGGTGTCCGCTGCCGGGATAGGGGGCGGATCAGTAGCTAAGTCATTGATTTATCGCGCTCATACAATGCCGGAGGCCCGGGCGCCACAAACGGATCGAAATCATGCGCAAAGCCGCCATCACCCGTAACACCAGGGAAACACAGATATTCGCCGAGGTTGATCTCGACGGCTCGGGTGCATGCGACATATCGACCGGCATCGGCTTTCTCGACCACATGCTGGAGCAGCTCGGGCGCCATTCGCTGATAGACATCCGCCTGAATGCGGCAGGCGACCTGCATATCGACGCGCATCACACCACCGAAGACGCCGGCATCGCGCTGGGGCAGGCCGTGGCCCAGGCGCTCGGCGACAAAAAAGGCATCACCCGCTACGCGTCGCTCGATCTGCCGATGGACGAGACGCTGACCCGCGTGGCCATCGACATTTCCGGGCGCCCTTATCTGGTCTGGCGCGTCACATTCCCCACGGCGAAGGTCGGCGATTTCGACACCGAGCTGTTCCGAGAGTGGTTCCAGGCTTTCGCGCAGAACGCGGGGCTGACGCTGCATGTTGAAAACCTCTATGGCGAGAACTCGCATCACATCGCCGAGACCTGCTATAAGGGGCTGGCCCGTGTCTTGCGCACCGCGATCCGCATCGATCCCGGCGAGCAGGGGCAGCTGCCTTCGACGAAAGGCGCGCTCGGCGGGTAACACGGGGCGAGAAAGGAAGACCGGTGCAGACATACACGGTTCACGAGCCGCACCCCGCATCCTCGGACATTGCCGAGCGTGCCGAGCGGCTGGTGTTCATGAGGGAAGGCTTCTCGACGCTGGCTTTTCTTGCCGCGCCTGTCTGGCTGGCGGTCCACCGGCTCTGGCTCGAACTGGGTGTCTATCTTGCTGTCACCGCCGCGATTGGAGCATTGGCGAAGCTGGGGGGCGCGCAGGAACAGGCGGGTGCGTGGGCGGTGTTCGGTGTGAACCTCATCGTCGGTTTCGAGGCGCGCGACCTGTACCGCCGCGCCTTGGAGCGGGGCGGCTACGCGCTGAGGGCGGTGGTCTCGGGACGCAATCTGGATGAATGCGAGCGGCGGTTTCTTGAGGAATGGCTCATCGACGCGCGCGCAGATCAGGTGCGCCGCGCTGGCCAGTCTGGCTTGTTGCTGCCGGACGGCACGTCGAAGCCCGTCCTCAGAGAGCCGGTCATCGGCATGTTTCCCGCTCACGGCGGCTGAACACCAACGGTTTGGATATCGAACGCATGAGCGTTGCCATCATCAACTACGATTCCGGTAATCTCCACTCCGCCGCCAAGGCCTTCGAACGCGCCAGCGCCGAAAGCGGCACCGGTCATGAGGTTCTCGTCACCAAAGACCCGGAAGCCGTGCGCCGGGCTGACCGGATCGTATTGCCGGGCGTCGGCGCCTATGCCGATTGCTGGGCGGGGCTGAACAAGGTGCCCGGTATGCTGGCCGCTCTGGAAGAGGGCGTCCGCCAGCAGGGCAAGCCGTTTCTGGGCATCTGCGTGGGTATGCAATTGCTGTCGAGCCGGGGCTATGAGCACACGGTGACGGATGGCCTGGGCTGGGTCGGGGGCGAGGTGCGCCGGATCACACCGGCCGACGCATCACTCAAAATCCCGCATATGGGCTGGAACACGCTGGAACCCGTCGCCGCCCATCCGCTGCTCGACGGTATCCCCACCGGCAGCGACGGCTGGCACGCCTATTTCGTGCATTCCTACGCCTTCACCAGCACGGAACAGGGCGCCCTCGCCGCCACGACCGACTATGGCGGCCCGGTCACCGCCATCGTCGCCAAGAACAATATCGCCGGTACGCAGTTCCACCCGGAAAAGAGCCAGAAGCTCGGCCTCAGGCTGATTGGCAACTTTCTAAGGTGGCAGCCGTAAGCAGACGCGATTCGCGGACGTCGCTGGGCTGGGGCTGGCGGGCGTGCAGGACATTGGCGAGCAGCTTCACCGGAGCGCGCTCGAAGGCGTTGATGGCGCTCATGCGCGCCGGGGCGCCGGGGAGGATGTCCATGCCCGCCACGTCGCTGCCCGCCTCGCAGACGTAGAGCTTGTCGCCGGTAACGAGATGGTCGCCGAGCGCGCTGCGGATTTCCGCCGCGGTAAGGTCGGTTTCGATGATCCAGAGATTGGCTATGGGATGTTCCCAATCGTCACCCAACCGCTTGATCTCGGTGATCAGGTCGGAATAGTTGTTGCCGGGCCGGTAAAGATCGTAGGAAATGATATAACGCCGCATGGCTCAAGCCGCTCCCCATTGTCGGAAAACTGAGCTCCATACGCCGGTACAAGAAGGAGCGTAACGCATCACGCTCGACTCAACTGCCATGACGGTGGCATGGCGTTGTGTCGCAACTTAGGCGGAATTTGACGGATGATCCTTTTCCCCGCAATCGATTTGAAAGACGGATGCTGTGTGCGCCTGCGCCAGGGTTTGATGAGCGAGGCGACCGTGTTCTCGGACGCGCCCGCCACCCAGGCGAAGGCCTTCGAGGCGATGGGCTTCCGGTACTTGCATGTCGTTGATCTGAATGGTGCTTTCGAAGGCGAGCCGGTGAATGCCACCGCCGTGCGCACGATCCTTGGCAGCCTATCAATCCCGGTACAGCTGGGTGGGGGGATCCGGACTCTGAAACAGGTCGAGGCCTGGCTCACGGAAGGCATCGCCCGTGTCATTTTGGGCACAGCGGCTGTGCGTAACCCCGACCTCGTGCGTCAGGCCGCGGCGGCGTTTCCCGGAAAGGTTGCAGTCGGCATCGACGCTCGCGATGGCCGAGTCGCCATCGAAGGGTGGGCGGAGACGAGCGCGCTGACCGCGTCGGAACTGGCGAAGCGATTCGAGGATGCGGGCGTCGCCGCCATCATCTATACGGACATCGCGCGCGACGGCGTGCTGACGGGCTTGAACCTGGAAGCCACGGCGGCGCTTGCCCGCGAGGTTTCCATTCCGGTCATCGCTTCGGGGGGCCTTGCGGGTATCGAGGACATCCGCCGCCTCATTTCTCCGGAGTTCTCTGACATCTCTGGAGCGATCGCGGGCCGCGCGCTGTATGATGGACGCCTCGATGCCGCAGAGGCGCTGGCGCTCATTGCGGGGAGGGGGGCGACATGACGGGCGTTGCACTGATTTACGCGACCTGGCCCAATGTGGCGGGCGGCGGAGCGTGGTACAAATTCGCGCAGGCCGCGCGCGAGGCCGGTATGACGCGGCGCCTGGAGGCTGCCGGGTTCGACGTCAGCGAGTATGTTTTCAATGCCGAGGGACCGCGCGCTGCGGAGTTGCCCGGCGCTTTCGCGCTCAGCCGGCGCATCGGCGAGCAGGTCGCCATGAGCCGCGCCTGCGACCTGTTCCCGGTCGTGGTGTGCGGAAGCTGCGCGGTGGCAGGGCTGGGCGTGCTCACCGGCCTTGGCGGCGCCGGGACTGGCGTGGTTTGGATGGACGCCCATCCCGACCTCAATACGCCGGACACAACGCTCAGCGGCCTTTTCGACGGCATGGCCCTGGCGACGCCCCTGGGGCTGTGCTGGCGGGCGATGGCGGACGGCTTCACCGGCCTGCAGCCTCTGTCCTCCGGCAGTGTCTGCCTTTACGGCGCCCGCAAAATCGATCCCGGCGAGGTCGAACTCATCGCCGTCGAGGGCATCCCCATCGTGCATGATGGCGCGGGCGCGGTGGCGGCGCTGGAAGCTTGCGAGAGGGTCTACCTCCATCTCGACATGGATGTGCACGATCCGACGCGGCTGCGCGCGAACACGTTCATCGCACCGGGCGGTCCGTCGGTCGCGGCGCTGCGTGAGGATTTGCGGACGATCGCGCGCGAACTGCCGCTCGCTGCGTTCACGGTGGCGGGGGTGGATCCGGCGGTGGCCGAGACCGGCCCCGCGATCCCCTGCGCCATCGAACACACCATCGCCGTGTGCGAAAGCCTGAAAGCCGCGCAATGCTGAAAAATCGTATCATCCCCTGTCTTGACGTGAAGGACGGCCGGGTCGTCAAAGGCGTGAATTTTGTCGATCTGGTCGATGCGGGGGACCCCGTGGAGGCCGCCGCCGCTTATGACGCCGCCGGGGCCGACGAGCTTTGCTTCCTCGACATCACCGCCAGCCACGAGGACCGCGCGATCATCTTCGACGTGGTGGCGCGAACCGCTGAGCGCTGTTTCATGCCGCTGACGGTGGGTGGCGGCGTGCGTGAGGTGGAGGATATCCGCCGCCTGTTGGAGGCGGGCGCCGACAAGGTCTCGATCAATACCGCGGCGGTGAACAACCGGCAGTTCGTGCGCGAGGGCGCGGAGAAGTTTGGGACGCAGTGCATCGTGGTGGCGATCGACGCCAAGCGCGTCACCGCCGAGGGCGAACGCCCGCGCTGGGAGATCTTCACGCATGGCGGGCGCAAACCGACAGGGATCGATGCCGTCGGTTTTGCGCGCGAGGTCGTCGAGCTGGGAGCGGGCGAAATCCTGCTGACATCCATGGACCGCGACGGCACGCGCGCGGGCTTCGACATCGCGCTGACGCGCGCGATTGCCGATGCGGTGACGGTGCCGGTGATCGCGTCGGGCGGCGTGGGCACGCTGGAGCATCTCGTCGAGGGCGTGCGCGACGGCCATGCCAGCGCGGTGCTGGCGGCGTCGATCTTCCATTTCGGCGATCACTCGATCGGCGAAGCGAAGCGCTATATGGCGGCGGCGGGCATCCCCGTGCGGCTGGATTGATCGCCGGCCGGAGACGGCTCGGGCCGTGCCTGGCTCGCCGGGGCGGATAAATCCTATTTACGCTTTCGCCAGCCCTGATACATTATGAACAAATTTCGCGACCGGCGGTTGGGGGGGCGGCGCCATGTTCGATACGCTGATGAAGCTGCGTGTGAATTTCGTTATCGTGTTTCTCGGCGCGTTTGCGCTGATGTTCCTGATAAAACTCACGTCACTGTTGCCATCCCAATATTACTTCAGCTTTTCCAAGCTCATTGCCAGTGATCGAGGGCCATTTATCGTCGATCCTCCGAGCGTCACGGGCGCGAAACTGTGCGAGCTGCTGCGCAAGAACAATATTTCCACGGATCAGATCGGGACCGGCACCGTCGATTGCCGGGCGGTCTTTGAAGAACGCGCGAAGCAGACAAACACAGCCACACTCGCGCCGGAAGCGCAGGATCGGATCTATGGCATCGTCCTGAGGCAGGATGCCGGGTTCCGCGCCGCGGTGCAGCAGCGCCTGGGCGGTTTTGCGCTTACGCCGTTGACCAATGAACAGCTCGATACGATGCTGGCGGAGAGCAGGACGGCGAGCGAAGCCTACGACAAAGTGTTTCGCAATTACGAGCAACAACTGAGCGATGCGTTCCGGCTGCCCGTCGCCACAGCCTTCAACAAGCTGCTTGGCCCGATCCTTCGGACGAAAAGCGGGGAAGAGGAAAGCGCCGAGGCCCCCTCGCTGCAGCTCTCCGCGGCAGAGGCCGACAAAATCCGCGCTGCTCATCAGGTGTTTTTGGAAAGCTTTGCGCAGCAGGTCCGGCAGATTTCGCTGTCGCCGATACGAAAATCGACTGTGGACGAATTCATGAGCCGGTCCGACGCGCGGTGGGCATTGCCCGACAATCTGGCGGGATATTACGGCGGCCAGATCAAGCCGGTGCTGCAATACAACCTGAAGGACGCATTCCAGAAACAGAACATTGCACTCATCGACCAGAAACAGGCGAGGGCAACGATCTTCAGGGAGATGGCTGCAGCCGGTCTCCACGATTACCTCGCCGCTGTCGGTGTCCGCCTGCTGCCGGTCATCCTTTTCGGGCTCGTGTTCGGCTTCGTATTCGGGCGCGCGGAGTTCACGTCGACCAGCCTTGCGGCGGCCATGACCGCGTTCCTGCTGAGCTGGCCTCTCATTCTCATGTGGGAGCAACTCGTTACCGGGCCGTGGCAGAGCCAGAGGCAGCTCTTTATCGTGTTCTACGCGGTCTATGTTCTGTCGTTCTTTTTCACGGCGCGTATGGCTGCGGTGTTCGGCGCCTGGATGCGCCAGCGCACCATGCCTGATACCGGGAGCATCGAGGCAGGTGGTTCGCTGCTCGCCAGGGTGAGCGCGAGGGAAATCCTGGTCAACATTGCGGTCGGGCTGATCTGCAATGGCGCGGTTTATACCTGGAATGTTGCCATGCCCAGGCTGCTGGCCTGATGTAGGCGGTACGGTGAGGCGCATCGCAATCCTGGTGATCGTCGCTATTGGCGGTATGGCGGCATTTCTCGCCGTCATGTCGCTTGAATACCGTGTTCGGCAGGGCCGCATCTATGCCTTGGCGGGACGCGATCCGGCGCTGGCCGCGAAAAGGCTCGTTGAGACGTTTCCGCCGGACGGAGCGGTCTGTGCGGCGGAGAACGTCAGCCGGGATGGTGCGGCGATACTCTCCGCGTTGGAGACTGTCGAGGGCTTCGCGACATCCCCCGCCGAGCGGGCCGCCGAAACAGTGATCGCCACAGCCACGCGATTTCTGCGCTTTGAGCCGCCGGATCTGTCCTATGGCCCGCTGCAGATCCGCCCCAGTTCCGTTCGCCTCGCGACGAACGCTTCACCGCCGATCACCACCCTTCTGGATCGCTGCGTGGCGCGCGCGACGGCACGACAAGTCATTGAACGAAAACTCGATCGGTCGCTCGGCTTCGGGGCTTCCCTGACGCGATCGGAGGTGCTCGCGATTGCCGCCCTCCACAATGGCCAGCGCCATGCGGAGCGCGACGCCGAGCAGAAGCTCGCCAACCGTGTATATCGGGAAATCGTCTACCACCTTTTCCAGGAGCTACGCTTTTTCGTCCAGCCACGGCAGTCTGTGTCCGGCCTGTAAGGGCCGCCCGCCGGGAATGCCGGGCTCGACGCCGCCGGCATTCCGTCAACTGGGAAGAAAAAGCGCCGTCTCGCCGCCCCTTCCGGGAGGAATAGGCACAAGTGGGGCAAGGGCAGGAGACGACGAAGAGGAAGGGCGGGGCGGCCGGGACCGCCCTGCGGGTTTTTCGATCGCCAGGCTATGGTTTTGGCCGGGGCGAGTCCGCCGTGCTCGGCGGCAGGAGCGGATAGAGAACCTCGGGCTGCTCGCCGGTCAGCGCCTTCAGGAAGGCGGTGATCTTTTCCGCCTCGGCGTCGGTCAGCTTCATTCCGAGCTGCGCGCTTCCCATGATGGTCACCGCCTCTTTCAGGTCCCAGACCTTGCCGCTGTGGAAATAGGGCGGCGTGAGCGCGATATTCCTCAGCGGTGCCACGCGGTATACGAATTCGTCGCTGGCCGCCTTGGTGACCGCCGCGCGTCCCTTGTCCTCGGGCGGCAGCAGGTCCGGGCCGGGCTTCTCGGCCACGCCGAAGGCTGCATAAGAGTGGCCGCCCATGTTCACGCCGTTGTGGCACCCGGCGCAGCCCCTGTCGATGAACAGCTGCAGCCCTTCCTTCTGCTCCGGGTTCAGCGCATGGATGTTGCCGCCCAGATAGGCATCGAACGCGGAATCCGGCGTCGTCAGCGACGCCTCGAACACCGCGATCGCCTTCACCACGTTGCCGATGGTGATCGGCTCGTCATCGCGCGGGTAGGCGGATTCGAATTTGGGGCGGTAGCCGGGGATCTTTTTCAGCGTTTCGACGACATGCTGGTGCGTGGAGCCCATTTCGGCCGGGTTGGCCATTGGTCCGCCAGCCTGCTCCTCCAGGTCCGCCGCGCGTCCGTCCCAGAACTGCGCCGTGTTGAAAACGGCGTTCAGCACGGTCGGGGCGTTGCGTCCGCCTTTCTGCCAGCGGTGGCCGATCGAAGTTTCCAGCATATCGACGCCGCCGAGCCCGACTCTGTGGCAGGTGTTGCAGCTTATCGTGTGGCTTTCGGACAGACGCGGATCGAAATACAGCATGGCGCCGAGTTCGAGCTTGGCAGGTGTGGACGGATTATTCTTGAGTGCGGGTGGGCTTGACGGGATCGGTTCGAAAAGTTCTTTTGCCCGGTTCAGGAGGTCATCTTCTGCCAAAACCGGGTTTATGAACAGAATCGTTCCTGCCAGTGCCAGAGCAATGCCGCGATTCATAAAGGTGCCTCCTCGGGTCGCCGGTGCAAGTGTACTCTAATCTTCAGCAACAATTGCACAGGCAACATGACATCGCGTTGACGTCGGCTGTCAGCGTTTTGTCAGGCGGGCGGTTTTATTGTCGTGAGGTTTGTGAATCACTGCGGCCGAGTTTTCTTTTCAGCCACTCGTTCAGTGCGATGAGCATAATTGCGAGCAGAGCGAGGCTCAAACCCGCCTGGATCAACGAGGCGTGCGAGACAGCGACCGGCATGACCGGTTCCGTCCTGTCGAGCCCGTAGAGGCAGCCGTAGACTCTGCGGATGACCCGCTCGTCTTCCCAGGGAACGAACACCAGCGCATTCTTTGCCGAAAGGAAGAATGCCTCGCTCATGGGGTGCGAATTGCCGTGAACGCAAGGGCCGGTCTGGAACAGGCCGGCGGTGGAGGCGGAAAGCCAGTCGAGGTTGCGCCAGATCGCGCCGGCAGGGGTTTGCAGCCATGCGGGGGCGCCGTCCCAGGCCAGCGATGAAGGCCACGCCGGGAGGACCGACGCCGGAGCTTCAACGGCGAAATCTGCCGGGCGTTGAGCGAGGTAGTACGGGGCGAAGGCGATGATGGCTGCCATCCAGGCAAGAAACAGCCGGAGCAGCGGAAGCCGCCGGCGGGCCCGTCCGCTCCCTTCGCTGCCTGACGAATTCCGCGGGGGCGATGGCGTGTCTGCGCGAACTGCCGCGAAGCGCAGAATGCGGAAACGCTTCTCGCCACTCGTGTCCGCCGTTTTGCTTGCGGAGGAAGTGGCCTCGGCATTCTCTTCAGGCGCTGCGGGCACTTCTTCCTCCGCCGGCTCCGATGTCGATGTCGAGGGGGTGGGGATGGTCGTGGTAGTGGCATTGGCGGTGGCGCGGGCCGCAGCCGTCGTCTTGACGGAAACCACAGGTTCCTCGGCGCCAGGGCTGGCGTCTGGCTCCGCCTCGTCCTGGTCCGCAACGAAATCGGGAGGGTGATATTCGAAGGTTTCGCCCGAAGGTGCCGCTTTCGTCCAGCGCGAGAACAGTGACCGCCCCTCCTGGCGCCATCGCGGCCACCACCTGGAGCGTGGCTTTTCAGGGGTGAAGATGACGATTTTCTCGAATGCCGGCGTCTGCGCGAAATTGGCCTCGCCGACCTCGGGAAGCGCCGTGCACCGCGCGCCGTCGAATGTGAAGGCAGCCTCGGCCGAGGCGCCGTAGAAGCTCGCCATGCCCGAGAACTCGGCGCCTGCGAACCGCGCTGCGCCCGCGAATCGCACCTGGCGGAACAATGCTTCGCTCCCGAACCTGGCGTCGCCGAAATCGCAGTCTTCGAGAAACCGTGCGGTGCTGAAATCCGCCTCGCGAATGAACCGCGCCGCGACAAACGACGTGGCGGCCGAAAACACTGCGGGACCGAACTGCGCCGGCATGACGAACAGGGCGCCATCGAACTTGACCGCGCCGTTGAACTGCGCGTTGCGGAAATCGCTGTTGCCGATGAACCACGTCTGCCGGAACGAGGTCTCGCCCTCGAACCGTGCCGCCTCGAAGCTGACATTGCAGGCGCCGGAAATCACGAGACCGGCCCACGAGCCGCCGAAACGCGTCTCCAGAAAGCGCGCGTCGCCACGGAAGTGCGCACCGCGGAAAATCACGCGCTGTCCGGAAAACCGCGTCTTGACGAAGCTCGCACTCGTTTCGAACTGGGCGGAAGTGAACCGCGCGTCGCCTTCGAACACGCCGCCATCGAATTGCGCGGCGGCGAAGGTGGTCTTCACGAACTGCACGGCGCCCGCGAACTGTGTGCCCGCGAATTCGGCCAGTTTGGCGAACCGGGTGCGATGGAAGCGCGCGCAGGGCTCGAGATCGCTCGCCTTGAGGAATTCGGTGTTCGTGAAGCTGGCGTCCGCCTCGAAGCGTGCCTTGTCGAAATTGGCGAAGCCGTGAAACTTCACCGCTGAAAACAGGGCCGCGTTGAACTGCGCCGCCTCGAAACAGGCATTGCCATCGAACCGCGCCGCCGTGAAATCGGCTGTGCCGGCGAAGCGCGCGTCATCGAAATCGGTGGGGCCGGGGAAATGCAGGCCGCCGAAATCAGCGTGCCCGTCGACCCTTTCGCCGGCAAAGCTCGCAGTTGCTTCTTCGATCCAGGCCTTTGTTTCTTCGTTCTGTCCCTCGCCGTACCAGTCTACGGACCATTTACCCGCTTTCTCAAGCGCGTGTTTTTTCTCCAGAACGCCGCGCGCCCACGCCGCCCATGCATCCTTGCCCTGGCGCCACAGAGCAAGGGTTTCCTCGGTGTTCATCCAGGCTCCCCATAAGCTTCTCCTGTCGCTTCTCCCCGCTGGCGATCCTGCATGGCAATTTTGTCCTAAATGAATGTGCTGCACCGGATATTTCTCACCGTGGCTGTCGGGGCGGTCCAGCGGAAGTCAAGCCTACGGAGCGTCTTCACAAAGAGCGCCATCCTTTCGGTCTCCGCTTTGAGATTTGCAGGCGTGAGTCCCGCGATAGGACGCAATGACGCAGGAGGAGCGTTGCGGCGAAGCTGCGAGGAGCGGGGGAAGAATCGTGCAGCCTGCTCCGCCGGTTGCGATGACGCGCCGATTTATGTTTCCCTGGCTAGACGAATTCCTAACTTGACGCCGGTGCTGCCTTTCCTGCTTTTTCGCTTCCGCCCGCAAGCATGAGGAGGTGCCCGGCTGACCGACCTGCTGTTCGTGTATGGCTCGCTGAAGCGTGCCTCCCGTCACCCCATGGCGCGCAGACTGGCGCGGCAGAGCATCTGGCTCGGCAGGGCCAGGATGAACGCGCGGCTGCATCTTCCCGGCCCATATCCGGGCGCCGTTCCCTCACCCAGCCCCCGCGACGGCGTGCATGGCGACGTGTTGAGACTGCCGCAGCCGCGATCTGCATTCGTCTGGCTCGACGAATTTGAGGGCTGCGGCACCAAGTGTCCTGAACCGGCACCCTATCGCCGTGCTAAAGTCACGGTTCGGATGGATTCCGGTGAGCATCGGCAGGTGTGGACCTATTTCTATGATTTACGAGTCTGGTGCACGCGAGTGCTGCCGCGCGGACGCTTCCCGGTTGGATAACCTGGCGAAAGCCGCCCGTTTTAGGATGATGAGAGGGAAGCTTCCCTTGAACCCGGCTGTCGATGTCGGATACATCATCTGTGCGTTTTTCCTGCTGCCGTGTTCGTCGCGCATCACACGATGCTCGTCCTGACTGAGGCGGCTGGTCCCTGGCCACGGAGACGGAAACACTTATGCCCGCCCGCATCATCTACGATCTGATCATCCGGTCGCTGGAAACGAATGTCCGGCTTCTGGATAGCTTTTCCGAAATCATGAAAGCCAAGAGCGGCAACCCTTCCTCCCCCCCCGCAAAGCAGGAGGCACCTATGCGCAATGAAGGAATGCAGGATACGGCTCCCACGAGCTCGGCGGCGAAGCGCTGGGTCTATCGGTTCAGCGCTGGAGGAGCCGACGGCTCCGCCGAGATGCGCAATCTTCTTGGTGGCAAGGGTGCCAATCTGGCGGAAATGGCCAATCTCGGTCTGCCGGTGCCGCCCGGTTTCACCATAACGACGGAGATGTGCCTTGCCTATTATGACAATGGCAAGACCTTTCCGCCCGAACTGCGCACGCAGGTTGCCGAAGCGCTCGCCGGCGTAGACAAGACGGTCGGCGCAATCTTCGGCGATCCGGAGAATCCGCTCCTGGTTTCCGTGAGATCCGGCAGCCGCGCCTCCATGCCGGGCATGATGGACACCGTCCTCAATCTCGGCCTCAACGATCAGACGGTCGTGGGGCTGGCCAGAAAGTCGGGCGACAAGCGATTTGCATACGATTCTTACCGGCGCTTCATTCAAATGTATTCCGACGTGGTGCTGGGCGTCGATCACCACGTGTTCGAGGAAATCCTCGACAGCTATAAGCACGCCGCTGGGGTCGATCTCGACACTGGCCTTTCAGCCGAAGACTGGGAAAAAATCGTCGGCGAATACCGGCAGGCCGTCGAGCAGCAGATCGGCCGTTCCTTCCCGCAGGATCCGCATGAGCAGCTCTGGGGCGCCATCGGCGCCGTGTTCGAGTCGTGGTACAACGCGCGCGCCATCACCTACCGCCGTCTGCATGGTCTGCCCGACGACTGGGGGACCGCCGTCAACGTCCAGGCCATGGTGTTCGGGAACCGCGGCGAGACGAGCGCCACCGGCGTGGCATTCACGCGCAACCCGTCCACGGGCGAGAAACGCCTCTATGGCGAATTCCTCGTCAATGCCCAGGGCGAGGACGTCGTGGCCGGCATCCGCACGCCGCAGAATCTGACCGAGGCCGCGCGCATCGAGGCGGGCGATACCAAGCCGTCGCTCGAAGCGCTGATGCCCGAGGTGTTTGCGGAGCTGCGGGCGATCTACGAAAAGCTCGAGGCGCGCTACCGCGACATGCAGGACGTTGAATTCACGATCCAGGAAGGCAAGCTCTGGATGCTGCAGACCCGCAACGGCAAGCGCACCGGCAAGGCGGGCTTGAAGATTGCGGTGGACATGGCGGCGGAAGGGCTGATCACCCGCGACGAGGCGATCACCCGCATCGACCCGGGGCAACTCGATCAGCTGCTGCACCCGACCCTCGATCCCACGGCCGACAAGAGCGTGCTGACGTCGGGCCTTCCGGCGTCCCCCGGCGCGGCGACGGGTGAGATCGTCTTCAACCCGGACAAGGCCGAGCAACTGAAGAACGAGGGCCACACGGTCATCCTGGTGCGCGTCGAGACAAGCCCGGAGGACATTCACGGCATGCATGCGGCGGCGGGCATCCTCACCGCGCGTGGCGGCATGACGTCGCATGCGGCGGTGGTCGCGCGCGGCATGGGGCGCCCCTGCGTGTCCGGTGCGGGTTCGATCCGCATCGATTACAAGGGCGGGACCATGGCCGTTGGCGACACGATCCTCAACGAGGGGGAGATCATCACCATCGACGGCTCCACGGGCCAGGTGATCCTCGGCGCGGTGCCGATGCGCCAGCCCGAGCTGTCCGGTGATTTTGCCAAGCTCATGGAATGGGCTGACGCGGCGCGGCGCATGAAGGTCCGGGGCAACGCCGAGACGCCGGATGATGCCCGGCAGGCGCGCGAATTCGGTGCCGAGGGCATCGGTCTGTGCCGTACCGAGCACATGTTCTTCGACAAGGACCGCATCCTCGCCGTACGCGAGATGATCCTGGCGTCGGACGAGGCGGGACGGCGTGCGGCGCTCGCGAAGATCCTGCCCATGCAGCGCAATGATTTCGTCGAGCTGTTCGAGATCATGGCCGGGCTGCCTGTTACCATCCGGCTGCTCGATCCGCCGCTGCACGAGTTCCTGCCGCACAAGGATGAGGATATCGCGGAGGTGGCGCGCGCTCTCGGAGCCGATGAGAGCAAGATCCGGCATCGTCTCGCCCAGCTTGAGGAATTCAACCCCATGCTCGGCCATCGCGGTTGCCGCCTGGGGATCACGTTCCCGGAAATCTCGGAAATGCAGGCCCGTGCGATCTTCGAAGCTGCCATCGAGGCCAGCAGCAGGGCCGGCAAGCCGGTTGAGCCGGAGGTCATGATACCTCTGGTGGCGGTGAAGGCGGAGTTCGATCTCATCAAAGAGCGTATCGACAAGGTGGCGAAGGACGTGTTCGCCGAGAAGGGGGCGTCGGTCGTCTACCAGGTCGGCACCATGGTCGAGCTGCCGCGCGCAGCGCTCAGGGCAGGCGAACTGGCGAAGGGAGCGGAGTTCTTCTCCTTCGGCACCAACGATCTGACCCAGACGACCTTCGGTCTCAGCCGCGACGATGCCGCGTCGTTCCTGGCCGAGTACATTTCCAAGGGTGTCATCGAGAACGATCCTTTCGTTTCCATCGACCAGGATGGCGTCGGCGAACTGGTCGCCATCGCAGTCGAGCGCGGGCGGGCCACGCGGCCCGACATCAAGCTCGGCATCTGCGGCGAGCACGGCGGCGACCCGGCGTCGATCGGGTTCTGCGAAGGCGTGGGGCTCGACTATGTGTCCTGTTCCCCGTTTCGTGTGCCGGTCGCAAGGCTGGCCGCGGCACAGGCTACACTGGCTGCGAAAGAGGGGAGCAAGGAGAGGGAAAAGGACGCCTGATTCGGGGGCGCGCGGAAAATCAGGGATGCGGCCGAGTGCCGCTTCCCCTGGGGGCTGGCTGGCGGGGATGGCGGCGGATGGTCGCGGCTTCATGCCGCCGTTGCGGGACAAAGGCGGCGCCGAAGGTAGTACGATCTACCCGGACATTTTCCCGGTCCCGTGACGGAACGCCACAAATATGTCGGATTTGCTTGGGGATTTAGTAACTCCGATTTCCGCTGTTGCAATCCAACGACAGTGGACTACGATGCAATTTTCCCGAGGATTGTGGCGCTTCGGCCACAAAGCATTGCGGCTCAACTCCGGACACGCCGGAGCCCGGGGCGGCGAAGGCAGAGAAGGTCATGCCAACAATCGCACTCGTTGATGACGACCGTAATATCGTTACCTCGCTCCGGATGGTGCTTGAAAGTGAGGGCTACAAGATCCAGGCGTACACGGACGGCGCTTCGGCGCTCGACGGCCTGACCATGGACCCGCCGGATTTGGCGATCCTCGATATCAAGATGCCGCGCATGGACGGCATGGAGCTTCTCCGGCGCCTGCGCCAGAAATCCGAGATGCCGGTCATTTTCCTCACCTCCAAGGAGGACGAGATCGACGAGTTGTTCGGCCTCAAAATGGGAGCCGACGATTTTATCCGTAAACCATTTTCGCAGCGCCTTCTCGTCGAGCGGGTGAAGGCCATCCTGCGCCGCTCCGCTCCGCGCGAGCCCGGCGCGGGGATCGAGGACGCCGCGAAGGTTATCGAGCGCGGCAAGCTCAAGCTCGACCCCGAGCGCCACACCTGCATCTGGGACAACAAGCCTGTTACGCTCACCGTAACCGAGTTTCTCATCCTTCAGGCTTTGGCACACCGGCCGGGCGTGGTAAAAAGCCGTGATGCGCTGATGGACGCCGCCTATGACGATCAGGTTTATGTCGATGACCGCACGATCGACAGCCACATCAAGCGCCTGCGCAAGAAATTCAAGCATGTCGACAACAGTTTCGATGTCATAGAAACACTTTACGGGGTCGGTTACCGCTTCAAGGAATGAACGCTGAGAGCAGAAATCTCGTCTTAACTGAACGATTGGAGCTGACACCTTCCGCGGCGTCGGGGCGGATGCGGCGCGTCTGGCGCTGGCTCATGTCGGCGTTCGCCCGCGCCGGTTTCTATTACCGCTTCAACACGATCGCGGGGCGCATCCTGGCGGTGAACATCATCAGCCTTGTCGTCCTGGTGCTCGGGCTGCTCTACCTCAACGATTTCCGCGACGGTTTGATTGGTGCGAAGATCAAGGCCCTGGAGGTGCAGACCGACATTATTGCGCGCTCCGTGGAGCAGAACACCACATACGACTCCAGCAGCAGCACGCCCGCAAAGAAGGACCTGCTGTTTACGATGCAGCATGCGTCCGACGAGGGAGATCCGCAGAACACGCCGATCCGTATCGATCCGGAACGTTCCGCGAAGCTGCTGCGCAGCCTTCTCGAACCGACCCGGACACACGGCATCATTTACAATACGAATGGCCAGGTTCTCGTTGACAGCAACAAAGTCTACCTCAAGGGAGAACTGAGCCGGTTCCAGCAGGCGCAGCGGACCGTCGCCGAGCCAGGTATCGTCTACAAGACGTGGCTGCGTATCGAGCGCTTTTTGCGTGGCGAAAATCTGCCTCTTTACTCGGAGAAGCAGCCCGCCGGAAGCAAACCGTTGACCGAAGTGTCCAGCGCACTGGACCAAGGCAAGCTGATGCCAATGGTGCGCGTCAACGAACTCGGCGAGACGGTCCTGAGCGTGGCCGCGCCCATCCGGCGGGACGGGCCGGTGCTGGGGGCGCTGTTTCTCGTCACCGCGGGTGGCGAAATCGATGAGATTCTTGCGCGCGAGCGGGCATCGATCATCCGGCTATGGGTGCTCGTGCTCGCGGTTACGGCGGTGTTCTCGCTGGTGCTGGGCAGCACGATTGCCGGGCCGGTGCATCGTCTCGCGGTGGCTGCGGAAAATGTCCGCAACAACATCAAGAAGCGGGAGGAAATTCCGGATTTCGGCGATCGGTCCGACGAGATCGGCGACCTTTCAAAGGCTCTGCGCGAGATGACGGCGACGCTTTATAAGCGCCTCGACGCCATCGGATCCTTTGCGGCCGATGTTGCGCACGAACTCAAGAACCCGTTGACCTCGCTGAGAAGCGCGGCGGACACGCTGACCATCGTGAAGAACGACGAAGACCGTGACCGTCTCGTGCAGATCATCCAGCACGATGTGAAGCGGCTCAACCGCCTGATTTCCGATATTTCCGATGCCTCCCGCCTCGATGCCGAACTGGCCCGCGAAAGCCGCCGCCCGGTGAACGTTGCGAGCCTTCTGGATGCGATGTGCGGGGTTGTGAACGACATTCACCGCGAAGGCTCGCCCATCATCGACCTTCAGATTCTCGGCATGGCGCGCCGCGCCGCGATCACCTCCAAGGGCGCCTTCGTCGTCAGCGGTCATGAGAGCCGCCTGGGGCAGGTCGTCCACAACCTTCTCGACAACGCGATTTCCTTCTCGCCGCCGAATGGCAAGATCCTCGTGACATGCCGTCATATCCGCCAGCAAAACGTGCTCGAAGTGACGGTGGAGGACGAGGGGCCGGGCGTTCGCCCGGAGAACCTGGAGCGGATATTCGAGCGATTCTACACTGATCGTCCGTCCGACGAGGAGTTCGGTCAGAATTCCGGCCTCGGGCTCAACATCTCGCGCCAGATCATCGGTGCCCACAACGGGCGCATCTGGGCGGAAAACCGCGTGGAGGCAGGTTCGAAGGCCAGCAAGGGTGAAGGCAGCGCCGCCGTGCTGCCGGTCATCGGCGCACGCTTCGTCATCCAACTGCCCGCACTGTCATGAACGACCGCCCAGCCCTGATGCACGCCACCTGTGTGGCGCTTGGTCCGGCGGCGGCTCTGCTGATTGGAAGCTCGGGCAGCGGCAAGTCCGATCTCGCCCTGCGTTTTGCCATGATGATGCCCGCTTCGCAGGGCCCCTTTCTGGTTGCGGACGATCAGGTGCTGCTGGAGGCACGGGGGGAGCGGGTCGTCGCCCGCCCGCCCGCGGCCCTTGCCGGAAAGATCGAGGTCCGCGGTGTCGGCATCATATCGCTGCCTCATCGCCCCGAGGCCGTGGTCCGGCTGGCCGTGCGGCTGAGCGATCCGGACGATGTGCCGCGCATCCCACCGCTGAAACCCGAGATGGAGACCTTTGCCGGGATTGCGCTGCCCGTTCTGCGGCTTGCGCCATTGGAAGCGTCGGCGCCCTGGAAGCTGCGTCTGGCGCTCGAGGCTATCACGCAGTGAAAAAAATCGAAAAAAATCTCAAATCAATGCAAATCATCTGCTATCGGGGTGAGTCTGAGAGGGATTGCGCTTGAACCGGCCGCCGGGCTTGAGCGACAATCCGATGAAGGCGGGAGGCCGCTGTGGCCGCCGCATTTTTCTCCCGGGGAGATGGATTCGGGCATGATCGGGCTCGTAATCGTCACGCATGGCAATCTGGCAAAAGAATTCCGGGCGGCGCTGGAGCATGTCGTGGGCCCTCAGGAACAGATTGCCACGGTTTGCATCCGGCCGGATGACGACATGGGGGAGCGCCGCGAGGCCATCCTCAGGGCGGTCGGGCGTGTCGATACTGGCGATGGCTGCGTGCTGCTCACCGACATGTTCGGCGGCACGCCTTCCAACCTTGCCATCTCCGCCATGGAGGAATCGCAGGTCGAGGTCATTGCGGGCATCAACCTGCCGATGCTGGTGAAGCTGGTGCGTGTGCGGGAGGAGTGCCCCCTTGCCGAGGCGGTGAGCTTGGCGCAGGACGCGGGACGCAAATATATTCACGTGGCAAGCCATGTGCTGACGGGGCGGTGACTCACTCGTGCGCCCCTCGCCAAGTTCGCACCCCATTTGCCGCGAGGGCGCGAGCGAACTTGCCGGGCTGCAGTCTCCCGAGCGGTGATATGGTGCGTGGGAAAAACAATTGTGCCGCGACGATTTCCTGAGGATAACTCAGTTTGCGCCGCAACATAGCCGGCCGACGTCCATAATTCCTAAACCCGGCGCTAAATAAAGCTTTCCGCAGACCTAAGGCCGGTGCATACTCACGCGGGTTGCCGGCCATTCCGCAGCGATAATTCAGCAGGCAGATATGAAAAGCTTATCCGCTTCCGGCGTGTATCAGTGTCTGGCCGAAGTGATGGTCACGAACAGGCGGGGTCTGCACGCGCGGGCGTCGAACGCCTTTGCGAAGCTGGTGGAGAGATTCGACGCGGAGGTCACGGTAAGCAAGGACGGCGAAAGCGTCAGCGGCTCATCGGTCATGGGCCTGATGATGTTGCTCGCCGGACCGGGCTCCACAATCCTCATCGAGACGGAAGGCCCTGACGCCGAGGAAGCGCTGGAAGCGCTCACCAGTCTCGTGGAGCAAGGCTTCAACGAAGAGGAATAGCCCCCCCGCCGCGCCCCATGGCAGCCTGGAACGGTAACGCTTGAAGGCGTATACTCCGGTGAAACCTTTATCCGGAGGCAGCTCACCATGCACAAGATTTTCGTCCCGGTCGATGGATCGGATTACGCCATGCGCGCGGTGGAATACGCGATCAAGGTCGCGGTGGAACGCGGTCCGGCCGAAGTCAATTTCGTTACCGTCTATCCGGAGCCGGTGATCTACGGCGAAATCCAGGTTTACACCTCGCCAGAGAAGATGGAGGAAGAACTCCAGAAGCACGGCGAGGATGTGCAGCGCCCGGCGGTCGCTGCCGCGGAGAAGGCGGGTGTGACGTACACGGCCGAGATCGTCATCGGCGACACGGCCGAGATGATTGCGAAGCGCGCGGACGAATTGGGGTGCGACAGCATCATCATGGGAACGCACGGGCGCGGCGCGATCGGCTCGCTGGTGATGGGATCGATCGCCACGAAGGTCGTACACCTGGCGAAGGTGCCGGTTACGCTGGTGAAATAGCCCCAGGGCGGCAGTGGACGGTGGCGGCGCCTTTTTTCGAGCGTCCAATGATATCCCCGTAGCGACGCGTGATGCCCGGGAGATTTCGGGCTGCGTACGCGAAGGTTCTGCGTTTGCGTTCGGTCTGAACGATCCGGACAGTGCTGATGGATTCCTCGCGCCGTCTGCCAAACCTCATATAACAATATCTTTATATCCTTATTGCGTTGACGCCGCGTCCCCCGTATACCGGGAGCCAGTTTTCACAATCGACAAGGCGAACCACATGAGCGCTGCACAGGACTTCCACGTCAAAGACCTCTCGCTGGCCGACTGGGGCCGCAAGGAAATCGTCATTGCGGAAATCGAGATGCCGGGCCTGATGGCCGCAAGGCGCGAATTCGGCCCCTCCAAACCGCTGAAGGGCGCACGCATCGCTGGCAGTCTGCACATGACCATTCAGACGGCCGTGCTGATCGAATCGCTGCAGGAACTGGGCGCGGAAGTCCGCTGGGCGTCGTGCAACATCTTCTCCACCCAGGACCATGCCGCTGCCGCGATCGCCGCGCGCGGCACCCCGGTATTCGCCGTGAAGGGCGAGACGCTCGAGGAATACTGGGACTACGCCGACCGCATCCTTGAGTGGCCGAATGGCGAAACCGCCAACATGATCCTGGATGACGGCGGCGACGCCACCCTGCTCGTCAATCTCGGCGCGGCGGCGGAGACCAATCCGGGCCTTTTGGCCGAGCCGCAGAACGAGGAGGAAGCCGCGCTCTTCGCCACCATCAAGAAACGGCTGGAGAGAACGCCGGGCTGGTATTCGAAGGTGAAGGCCAATATCCGCGGCGTATCCGAGGAGACGACGACGGGCGTGCATCGCCTCTATCAGATGGAGAAGAAGGGCACGCTGTCCTTCCCGGCTTTCAACGTCAATGACAGCGTGACGAAGTCGAAATTCGACAACAAATATGGCTGCCGCGAGAGCCTCGTGGACGGCATCCGCCGCGGCACCGACGTGATGATGGCGGGCAAGCTGGCCGTTGTGTGCGGTTATGGCGACGTCGGCAAAGGCTCGGCCCAGTCGCTCGTCGGCGCGGGCGCACGCGTCGCCGTGACCGAAATCGATCCGATCTGCGCCCTGCAGGCCGCGATGGACGGTTTCGACGTGGTGACCCTGGATGAGATCGCTCCCAAGGCCGACATCGTCGTCACCGCCACCGGCAATCTCGACGTCATCACCGTGGACCACATGCGCGCCATGAAGGACATGGCCATCGTGTGCAACATCGGCCATTTCGACAACGAAATTCAGGTGGCGGGGCTTCGCAATTTCCGCTGGACGAATATCAAGCCGCAGGTGGACATGATCGAGTTCCCCGACGGCAAGCGCATGATCCTTTTGTCGGAGGGCCGCCTGGTCAATCTCGGCAACGCCACCGGCCATCCGAGTTTCGTGATGAGTGCGTCCTTCACCAACCAGGTGCTGGCGCAGATCGAGCTGTGGGCCCATCACGGCAAGTATGAAAACAAGGTTTACACGCTGCCCAAGCATCTCGACGAGCACGTCGCCAGGTTACATCTCGATAAGCTGGGCGTGCGTCTGACCAAGCTCACGCAGCAGCAGGCGAAATATCTGGAAGTGCCCGAGGAAGGCCCGTTCAAGCCGGATCACTATCGCTATTAAGGCTTTCGCGTTCATGCCCAAGGGCGGGCGCCTCCGTTTCGGCGGCGCTCGCCTGCTCCATCTCGCGATAGCGGCGGATGCTCACGGGGATCAGTGCCAGATAGATCAGGCAGCCCACCGTCAGCGTCAGATAGGGATAGGTGGCCAGAACCGCGGCGGTCAGGGCCGCCAGGGCGATCACGGGCGCGACGTAATCGCGCGAGACGCGCCGCCCGATGAGTTTCCCCGAAAAGGTGCGCAGGCGCGACACCATGAGGAATGCAATCAGCACCGCGTAGACGGCGAGAAGCGGCGGCACTTTGATGAAAGCTGTCGGAAGCCCCAAACCTTCCAGATAGAGCGGCAGCATGACCACGATCGCACCCGCGGGAACCGGCATGCCGACGAAGAAGGCGCTTTGCCATAACGGCCTTGCCGGCGCGTCGAGTGCGACATTGAAGCGCGCCAGGCGCAAAGCGGCCGCAAGCGCGAAGACGAGCACGACGATCCACCCCAGGCTGCGCACGGACGTGAAGCCCCACAGATAGAACACGATCGCCGGAGCCACGCCGAAACTCACGAAATCGGCGAGTGAGTCCAGTTCCGCCCCAAAACGGGACGACGCCTTCAAGAGCCGCGCCATGCGCCCGTCGACCCCGTCGAGCACGGCCGCAACGCCGATGGCCACGAGCGCCAGGTCGTAGCGGCTCTCGACGGCCAGCCGGATCGCGGTCAGCCCGGCGCACAGACCGAGCAGCGTTACGATATTCGGGATGAGTGCCTTGAGCGGCACGCTGCGGCGCTTGGCAGCGAGGAACGCCCGGCGGCCTTTCATCACCCGGTGGGAGAAACGGCGTTGCATCATGCGCATATCAGCCTGGAAATTCACCAAGCGCAACATTTAGATTGCTGCGGCCGGAAGGGGAAGCGGCATTGCACGGCGGGAGGCTGGACGCCGTCGGCAAGATCGTGGCCGTCCGCGCTGGATGTTCCCGCGCCCCGGCGCGAACACTCTTTCCACCGCCGCGCGACGGCTTTCCCCAATTACAGCTGCGGTAAATTCGCCCGGATGTGCCCCCTGAAGGGCCGCCCTTGCGGCTGTCGCACGGGAGAAGCCGGGCACCGCCAGGGGGAAAACGCCTTTTGCAGGGCGGCCTGCGGAGGTCCAGCCCGCTCCGCGGTATGCTCCTCTGACGCTCTCCGGAGCGGACAGTTCTGTCTGTGCACATTCAGCGGTGCGCGCGAAAAACGCTTGCATCCTGCAGGAAAATGCGTGCTTTTCATACTGGCTGTGCCTTTGGCGCCTCACTCTTGCAGAAACACGCCGCAGTTATAATCTTTTGCCATAGCACGGGGGTGGAAGCTTGAATTCGCCCGCTTGTACGCGCATACAGGGCAGCCTATATAACCGCCAAATACTGCAGCATGCCATGAGGGGACTGGCGGTCGCGCGAAGATGTTGAGCACGGCGCGGACGCCGTGGGGTGCTGACGGGTTCAGGCCCCGGAGTCTGCCGGACGGATGGATTTATAGAGGGTTATCGGATGTCGAAAGTCATAGGAATCGACCTCGGTACGACGAATTCCTGCGTAGCGATCATGGAGGGTATGACCCCGAAGGTCATCGAGAATTCGGAGGGCATGCGTACCACGCCGTCGGTCGTGGCTTTCAGCGCGGAAGGTGAGCGCCTCAATGGCCTGCCCGCGAAGCGTCAGGCCGTCACCAATCCCGAGAATACGCTTTTTGCGATCAAGCGCCTGATCGGCCGCCGCTATGAAGACCCGATGGTGGAGAAGGACAAGAAGCTTGTTCCTTACAAGATCGTCAAGGCCGACAATGGCGACGCCTGGGTCGAGGCCCATGGCAAGAAATACTCGCCCTCGCAGATTTCGGCCTTCATTCTCCAGAAGATGAAGGAGACGGCCGAGGGTTATCTCGGCGAGAAGGTGACGAAGGCGGTGATCACCGTCCCGGCCTATTTCAACGACGCTCAGCGCCAGGCCACCAAGGACGCTGGCAAGATCGCCGGGCTGGAGGTGCTGCGCATCATCAACGAGCCGACGGCGGCGGCGCTCGCTTACGGGCTCGACAAGAAGGAAGGCAAGACCATTGCGGTCTACGATCTCGGCGGCGGCACGTTCGACATTTCCATTCTGGAGATCGGCGACGGCGTCTTCGAGGTGAAGTCCACCAACGGCGATACGTTCCTCGGCGGCGAGGACTTCGACATGCGCCTCGTGGATTACCTCGCCAACGAATTCAAAAAAGAGAACGGCATCGACCTGCGCGGCGACAAGCTCGCCCTCCAGCGCCTGAAAGAGGCCGCGGAAAAGGCGAAAATCGAGCTGTCCAGCGTCAGCCAGACCGAAATCAACCTGCCGTTCGTCACTGCCGACCAGACCGGCCCGAAACATCTCACGATGAAGCTGACGCGCGCCAAGCTGGAAAACCTCGTCGACGATCTCATTCAGAGGACGGTCGGGCCATGCCAGGCCGCGCTGCGCGACGCCAACCTCAAGGCGGCGGAAATCGACGAGGTCGTGCTCGTCGGCGGTATGACGCGTATGCCGAAGGTCACTCAGTCGGTGAAGACCATTTTCGGCAAGGAGCCGCACAAGGGTGTGAACCCGGACGAAGTCGTGGCGATGGGTGCCGCGATCCAGGGCGGCGTGCTCCAGGGCGACGTCAAGGACGTGCTTCTGCTCGACGTGACCCCCCTGTCTCTGGGTATCGAGACGCTGGGCGGAGTGTTCACGCGCCTCATCGACCGCAACACCACGATCCCAACGAAGAAGGGCCAGACTTTCTCGACCGCCGAAGACAATCAGAACGCGGTGACGATCCGTGTGTTCCAGGGTGAGCGCGAGATGGCTGCGGACAACAAGCTGCTCGGCCAGTTCGATCTCGTGGGCATACCCCCCGCGCCGCGCGGTGTCCCGCAGATCGAGGTGACATTCGACATCGACGCCAACGGCATCGTGAACGTATCGGCGCTCGACAAGGCTACGCAGAAGGCGCAGTCCATTCGCATTCAGGCTTCCGGTGGTCTCAACGAAGGCGACATCCAGCGTATGGTCAAGGAAGCGGAGTCGCACGCCGCGGATGACAAGAAGCGGCGCGAACTGGTTGAAGCCAAGAATCAGGGCGAGGCGCTGATCCACTCCACCGAGAAGTCGCTGGGTGACCTCGGTGAGAAGATCGCTGATAACGACAAAGCCGCGATCGAAGCCGCGATGAACGAGTTGAAGACCGCGCTCGAAGGCGACAGCCGCGAGGTGATCGTCGCGAAGATCGAGGCGCTCGCACGTGCCGCTATGAAGATCGGTGATGCGGTCTACAAGCAGGGCGGGGCGGAAGCTGGCGAGCCTGGCGGCGACGCCGAAGGTGGACACCCCGCGGGCGAGGGCGTCGTGGATGCCGAGTTCGAGGAAGTTCGCGACGACGAAGGCAAGAAGAGATCTGCGTAAGCGATTTCTATGTGGCACAAGGGATGGCGAAAGCCGTCCCTTTTTGCCGGTGTCCCTGTGAAATACGGGGATAAAATTTCTTCCGATTGGTGCGTTCCGATGGTCACGGTTGGGGCGGTGGCGCATGGGTAAGCGCGGCGTCGAGGGGAGCAGACGGCAATTGCCGGTTGCTTCGCTGTGGACCGCGCCCTCAGGATCTTTGGGATCTTTAGAAAGTTCTGATCCGGGTTTCGCCGCTGTTGCACTTCGCGGCTGTAAATCCCAATTTACCATCGAGCGGGCGGCTGCGGACTTGTTGCCGGGCCGGTCCAGTCTAAAGCGGGAAAGCGTGGGAAGGTCGAGGAAGCCTTTCGCCTTTCCGCCGATGTTGGTTATGCTCCAACGGTGGATGCGCGGGCGGGCGCGTCGGCAGACCAGCAGCCCTTGATGAACAGCGCAACGAAGAGCAATAGTGTGACCGGGAACAGGTGAGTGATGGCCAAGCGCGATTATTATGATGTGCTCGGCTTGACGAGATCCGCTGACGACCAGGCCATCAAGAACGCCTATCGCAAACTCGCGAAGGAATATCATCCAGACTGTAATCCGGGCGACTGCGAGGCAGAGACGCGGTTCAAGGAGGTCAGCGAGGCCTATGAGGCGCTGAAGGACCCGCATAAGCGCGCGGCTTACGACCGCTTCGGTCACGCTGCCTTCGATGGCGCTGGTGCCGGTCCCGGGGGGTTTGGCGCCGATTTCTCAGCCTCCATGTCCGAGATATTCGACGACCTGTTCGGCGAATTCATGGGGGGGCGCCGCCGCACCCGCCAGGCGCGCGAACGCGGCGCCGATCTCAGCTACAACATGGAAATCTCGCTGACAGACGCTTATCAGGGCAGAGTCGCGCAGATCAGGGTGCCCGGTTCTGTGACCTGCGAGGAATGTTCGGGCAGCGGCGCCGAGCCGGGATCGAGCCCGGTGCCGTGCCCCACCTGCGGCGGCTACGGCAAGGTCCGCGCCAGCCAGGGCTTCTTCACCATCGAGCGCACCTGCCACCACTGTCACGGGCGCGGCGAGATCATCCAGAATCCGTGCCACGCCTGCAACGGCCAGGGCCGCGTCCTGCGTGAGCGCATGCTGTCGGTCAACATCCCGCCAGGGGTGGAGGATGGTACCCGCATCCGTCTGGCGGGCGAAGGTGAGGCGGGCCTGCGGTCGGGCCCCCCCGGCGACCTTTATATTTTTCTTTCGGTGGCGCCGGATGAGATTTTTCAGCGCGACGGAGCCGATCTGTTCTGCAAGGTGCCGATCACCATCACCACGGCGGCGCTGGGCGGACAGCTCGAAGTGCCGACGATCGACGGTGGCCGGGCGCGCGTGAAGATTCCGGAAGGCACGGAAACCGGCAAACAGTTCCGCCTGAAAGCCAAGGGCATGCCGGTTCTGCGCTCGACGCTCACGGGTGATCTGTATGTGCAGGTCGAAGTGGAGACGCCGCAGAATCTCTCGCGCCGGCAGAAGGAACTTCTCAGAGAGTTCGAGAAGGCCTCCACAGACGCAACCAATCCGGGGCTGTCCGGCTTCGTGCAGCGTGTCAAGGAGTTCTGGGATCACATGGGCAAGGCGACCTGATTCAGAGGGCGTGCCTTCGCTCCTGCCTTTCCCATCCCGCCGCCGTGCTCGCTGTCGCGTGAGCGTGAAGACCATCAGATGGAGGGCCGATGCGGGCTGCGGACAGGCTGATCGTTGCGCTGGACTTCCCGCGAGCGGCAGAAGCGCGTGCGGCTGCCGATCTGCTCAAAGGTGAGGCAGGAGTTTTCAAGATCGGGCTGGAGCTCATCTATGCCGACGGCCTGCCACTGATCAGGGCGCTCGCCGAAGAAGGACACCGCGTCTTTCTCGACGCCAAGCTTTCCGACATTCCCAACACGGTCGAACGCGCAACCGCCAGCGCCGCCGCGCTCGGTGCATCCTTCCTCACCGTCCACGGCTCCGACAGCAAGACGCTGGATGCAGCGGTGCGCGGACGCGGCGCCAGCCGCACGAAGCTTCTGGCGATCACCGTTCTCACCAGTCTCGACGCGGATGACCTTGCACAGCAGGGCATTTCCATGAAGCCCGCGGAACTGGTGCTGCGCCGGGCGCGGCTGGCGCGCGAGGCCGGTTTCGACGGCGTGGTCGCTTCGGCGCGCGAGGCCGCCGCGATACGGGCGGAACTCGGTGAGGGCTTTCTCGTCGTGACGCCCGGTATCCGGCCGGCGGGTGCCGTGCAGGGTGATCAGGCGCGGGCCGTGACGCCGGGTGAGGCGGTCGCCGCGGGCGCCGACTATCTCGTGGTGGGGCGGCCGATTACCGCCGCGCCCGACCCCCGGGAGGCCGCCCGCCGGATCGTCGGCGAAATCGACGCCGCGAGCCGCTGAGCGCCGGATGCATTCCTCCACCTCCTGCCCCCTGACTTCGGTGGGCCGTTTTGCCGCGTCGTCCGATCCGCTCACGGGCGGAGGGCTGCTTGTTTCCCAGCAGGATGCTCCGTCAAAGGCTGCGATGCGCGACAAAATGACGCATAGAGTAGTGACGTGTGCGCCGAAAACAGGAAAGACAGGGGGCAATTCGCTAGGGCAGTATGATGGGCGCAATGTCGCTGCGGTCCGGTGCAAAGAGATGGCGGGGCAGCGCGTTGAGCATGAAACGGGCCGCAGGTCCGGTGAACGCGGATGGTATCGATAGCATAGACAGCGGCGGATAAACGCCGCGATGGGGAAACGCCGGTTCATCGTAAGCGCTCTGGGGGCAGAGCGTTGGGGGACACGTCTGCGGGGAGGAAGCATGCGCTACGACGAGGGACTGGGCTTCAGTGGGCGGTCAGTGGTGTTTGTCAGCCCGGGGGAGCATCGCAAAGTCGTCTTTGCCTCGTCCCTCGGCACGGCCTTCGAGTGGTATGATTTCTATCTCTACGCCACGCTGGCGCCGTTCTTCGCGGGGCTGTTCTTCCCTTCTGGAAACGAAACCGCCGCTCTGTTGTCGGCATTTGCGACCTACGCCGCCGGCTTTCTGATCCGCCCATTGGGGGCCCTGGTTTTCGGCCGCATCGGTGATCGCACGGGGCGTAAATACGCCTTCCTCATGACCATCCTCCTCATGGGCACCTCCACATTCGCCGTGGGGCTTCTGCCGACTTATGAACATATCGGCTGGTTTGCACCCTTCATGCTGGTCATGCTCCGCTTGGCGCAGGGCTTTGCGCTCGGCGGCGAATATGGCGGCGCTGCCATTTATGTCGCTGAACACACTCCGGCTGTGCAGCGGGGTCTCGCCACCGGCTGGATTCAAACCACGGCAACCGTGGGTTTCCTCATGTCGCTCGCGGTCATCGTCGTGTGCCGCGGCGTCCTTTCCAAAGAACAGTTCGCGGACTGGGGCTGGCGCGTACCGTTCCTCCTCTCAATCATCCTGCTGGCGATCTCGGCCTATATCCGCCTGAGCCTGAAAGAGTCGCCGCTGTTCGAGCATATGCGGGCGGCAGGCAAGTGTTCGGACGCGCCGGTGTCGGAGAGCTTTCTGCGGAGGCGGAACCTGCGCCTCGTGGTGCTCGCACTCTTCGGCGCGACGGCAGCGCAGGGGGTTATCTGGTACACGGGACAATTCTATGTCCTGTTCTTCATGCAGATCACGCTGAAGGTGGACTACGATATCGCCTATCAGCTGATGATGATCGCCTTGCTTCTCAGCGCGCCGTTCTTCGTCTTTGCCGGATGGCTTTCCGACAAGGTCGGGAGAAAGCCCATCATTCTGGCCGGCTGCCTGCTTGCGGTGATCACCTATTTGCCGATCTTCTCCGCGCTGACGCGGGCCGTTAATCCCGATCTCGTCGTATTCCAGCGCTCGACCCCGGTCACGCTCGTCGCCGATACCAGCACGTGCCACTTCCACGTCTTCGTGGGGCCGTGGACAAAATTCTCGGATTGCGATCGTGCCAAGGATTACCTGACCAAACTCGGTGTTTCCTTCCACACCGTGAACCGGCCCGGTCAGCCCGGCGGGGTCGTGGTCGGCGATGCGCTCGAAGGTTCGATCACGGATTGGGAGAAGTCGCGCGCAGCCGATCGCGTGCTTCAGACGCTGAAGGCGAGCGGCTATCCGGAAAAGGCCGATCCGAGGAAGATGAACCTGCCTCTGGTCATTTTCCTGCTGACCATCATGATGATCTTCGTCTGCATGGTCTACGGGCCCATGGCGGCGTTCCTGGTGGAACTGTTCCCGACGCGAATCCGTTATACCTCGATGTCGCTGCCTTATCATGTTGGCAACGGCTGGTTCGGCGGTATGTTGCCGCTGGTGGCCACGGCGATTGTGGCGACTTCGGGAAACATCTATGCCGGGTTGCTGTACCCGGTGGGCGTGGCGGCGATCGGCTTCATAATCGGGCTCATCCTGCTGCCTGACCGGCGCGGGTCGGAGCTGGCACATCTTTAGTGGCCGAACCAGGGACGCGCGAAGCCGGAGGGTTGCATCATTCCGGCGCATCCGGGCGTCGCGGGATATTGCGGCGGGCTGGTTGGAGTCCAAGTCCGGACCAATCTCGAATGAGGCCGACCGTCGAGTGATCCAAAAAAACGTTCGCTATGCGAACACTTAGCGCAATTCTGCGAATGCTTGGCGCTTGCGTGACGCTGTGCGGTGGATTACGTTGCCCCGCGTGGGTGTTTTGACACGCTGGCGCCGGGCAGTGCGTGAGCGCTGTTGCGCGCGGTAAGCGTGGATCGGCGGGCAGCTGGGGGAGAGCATACGCCCGTATTGCTGACGTGGTTCGCCGCCAGCGCGTATCTTGTGGGGGAAAATCATGCAATACGAGGCTGACGCGACACGGTCGCCGACGGTGTTCGTCAGCCCCGCAGAGCACCGGAAGGTGGTCTTCGCTTCCACGCTCGGCACCATATTCGAGTGGTACGACTTCACCCTTTACGCCGCGCTCGCCCCCTTCTTCGCCTCGCTGTTCTTTCCGCCCGGCAACGCCACCGCCGCCCTGCTCGCTGCCTTCGCAACCTACGCCGCCGGATTTCTGATACGCCCGGTTGGGGCTCTCGTTTTCGGCCATATCGGCGACCGTGTAGGACGCAAGGCCGCGTTTCTCCTCACCGTGGTGCTGATGGGCGTATCGACCTTCGCCATGGGTCTGCTCCCCTCTTTCGCCGATATCGGCTGGGCGGCGCCGGTCCTTCTCGTGCTCCTGCGCCTGACGCAGGGTTTCGCCATCGGCGGGGAATATGGCGGTGCCGTCATCTATGTGGCGGAGCACACACCGGCGCATCAGCGCGGGCTCGCCACAGGCTGGATCCAGATGACCGTTTCGGTCGCTTTTCTGATATCGCTGGCGATGGTCGTGCTTTGCCGGAGCGCCATGTCCGCAGAGCAGTTCAGAGAATGGGGCTGGCGTATTCCGTTCCTGCTTTCGATCTTTTTGCTCGTCTTCTCGGCCTATATCCGGCTCAGTCTTCGGGAAACGCCGCTCTTTCAGCATATGAAAGCGCTCGGCAAAGGCACCCGGTCGCCGATCGCGGAGAGTTTTTTGAGGCTGCGCAACCTGCGGCTTGTGCTGTCCGCTCTGTTCGGGACGGTCGGAGGTACGGCGGTCATCGCCTATTCGACACAGTTCTACGTTCTCTATTTCATGCAGGTGACGCTGAAAGTGGATTTCGTCCTCGCCTGCACCCTGCTCATGATCGGGTTGCTGATCAGCGCGCCGTTCTTCATCTTCGCCGGATGGCTGTCGGATCTTGTCGGCCGCAAGCCGCTCATCCTGGCGGGCACGTTCATGGCGGCGATTTCTCTGATGCCGATCTACATGGGGCTGACACGGGCGGCCAATCCCGACCTCGTCGCATTCCAGTCCGGAACCCGCATCACGCTGGCGACGAACAAGGCGGACTGCCATCTTCACATCTTCATCGGGCCCTGGACGCAATACAGCGATTGCGATCGGACGCGCGGCTATCTGACCAAGCTCGGGCTTTCGTTCGAGACTGTCGACCGGCCTGGCGAGCCCGGGGACGTCGTCATCGGCGGTGACGTGGAATTGCCGATCGAAAACTGGGAGAAGACGGACGCCGCGCAAAAGGTGCTGCAGGCGCTCAAGGCGAGGGGATATCCGGAGAGGGCCGATCCGGCGAAGATGAACATGCCGGTGGTCATCTTCCTCTTGACCATTCTGGATGTGTTCATCTGCATCGTCTACGGGCCGCTGGCGGCATTTCTTGTCGAGCTGTTTCCGACGCGCGTCCGCTATACGGCGATGTCGCTGCCCTATCACATCGGCTTCGGCTGGTTCGGCGGCCTGCTGCCACTCATGGCAACCGCGATGGCAGCGTCGGCGGGCAACATCTATTACGGGCTATGGTATCCCATCACCGTTGCGGCGGCGACGTTCGTCCTCGGGCTGGTGCTCCTTCCCAATCGCCGCGGTACGGAGTTGACACACGATTGACGCCTCGCGCCGGTGCGCCGCTACCAGCGCCGGCCTGGCTCCCTCCCACCGGCGGGACCGCTGCCGGACAGCGCCAGATTGACGGCGCGCCAGATTCTGCCGTCATCTTCGGAACGCTGATAATCGAGCAGGAGCTTCGAGACCAGCGCTCCGACGAAGAACAGGACGACGATCGCAAGCACGGCTCCCGCGAAGAACACCCCGGGATCGACCGCCCCCAGCGCGCCGGGCGTGAACAGCCATGCCAGCATCGCGATCGCCGCGGGTATCGTCGCCGCCAGGCCGAACAGCACGAGACGGCCCGTTCCCGTCGTCGAGCGTATCAGTTTGACATTGTGGGGGATGCGAGCGGCGCTGCCTGTGGTGTGGTTCTCCACATAGACGCAATGGCCGTGTGCCGAGCCCTCTCGTGCCGCCCAGACGAGCGTCACGACGTGACCGTTGCGCATACCGACGCCGCTGCTGGTGAGGTCGATGGCAACAGTTTGGCCGTTGCGTTGCCGCAGCGTGAAATGCTGCCGCTCCACCATCCGAGAGGCGATGTGGACGCCCATCTCGTCTTCAGCGACCCGAGGCGTGTTTTCAGTCCCCTCGGGTGTGAGCCAGGACTGGTATTCTGCGACGTGGCCCGTCGCCGCCCAGGCGTAGTACTCTCCCATTCCGTGCCCTGCTATTCCCTGGCGGGACGCTCATGCGCCCAGCCACAGACTCCCCCCCAACTCAGCCGCGTCGTAATTCGAGCAAACACGACCAATCTACTGGGCTGTACTCAGTTTTATGCTTTTGCTTATGCTGTCTAAGAGATTTCGTAGCATGTTTCGGGGATGAATGCATCTGTTCTCGCAGCGTGTGCCTTGCCCCTTTTTCTCGCACCTGGCCGGTTCGTGTCCTCAGCCCCGATTTGAGGCGTCCGCTTTCACGGGCGCGGAAGGGGCATCGAATTTTTTCCAGCTTTTCACCGTCAAATGGCATAGAGTGCCACCATGTCGATCTGGGGTAAACTTGCCGGGGCGGCTGCCGGGATGGCTGTGGGCGGACCGATCGGGGCGCTTATCGGGGGCCTTGCCGGGCATCTCGCCGTGGACCGCAACAATGGCAGCGCCGACAGGCAGATAGCCTTCACCATGGGCGTCATTGCGCTGGGCGCGAAGATGGCGAAGGCCGACGGCGTCGTCACGCGGGACGAAGTGCGCGCATTCAAGGAGGCCTTTCAGGTTCCCGAGAGCGAGGCGCAGAACGTCGCCCGTTTCTTCGATCTCGCCAAGAAGGACGTGGCGGGCTACGAATCCTACGCGAAACAGCTTGCCGGCCTGTTCCGCGACGACCCCGCGATGCTGGCGAATATCCTCGAAGCCCTGTTCCACATCGCCACCGCCGACGGGATACTGCATCCCCGCGAAAAGGACTACCTTGCTACGGTCGCACGGATTTTCGGCCTCAGCCCCGCGGAGTTCAGCTATATGCTGGCCCGGCATGTGACCGCGGAGCGCGAAAGCCCCTATGATATTCTCGGCGTTACCCCGCAGGTGTCCGACGAGGAGCTGCGGCGCCACTACAGAAGGCTGATGGCGGACAATCATCCCGACAAGTTGATCGCGCGCGGGCTTCCGCAGGAGATGATCGACATTGCCACGTCAAAAATTGCGGCCATGAATCAGGCGTATGACGAAATTCGCAAGGAGCGGGGACTTTGAAAGGGATGTTAGCCGGAACCTGCGGGGACGCAGCGGGCGCAGTCGATACGCCTCTCGAAGCGGCGTGGTATCCGTCGCCGAACTTCGAGCCGCGCCGCAAGGGAGTGACGCCGACCATCCTTCTCCTGCACTACACCGGGCTTGAGACCGCCGAGCGCGCGATGCTCTGGCTGTGCACGGCAGAGTCGCGTGTCTCCTGCCACTACCTGATCGATGAGGCGGGGCTCATCATCCAGATGGTGCGCGAGGAATTCCGCGCCTGGCACGCGGGCCGGGCTGTGTGGGATGGCGAGACTGACGTCAATTCGGCCTCCATCGGGATCGAGATCCACAATCCCGGCCACAGCGCGGGTTATCCGGATTTCCCCGAGGCGCAGATGCAGGCCGTCGAAGCGCTCTCACGCGACATCGTCGCGCGTCACGGCATTGCCGCGCGGCGGGTGGTCGGCCATTCCGACGTCGCCCCGATGCGCAAGCGCGATCCCGGCGAGAAGCTCGACTGGGCGCGGCTGGCACGTGCGGGTGTCGGGCATTGGGTGGAGCCTGCGCCGGTCGAGGGAGACACAGGGCTGGGGCTGGACGATTGCGGCGATGAGGTTGCGAGGCTGCGCACGCTGCTCGCTCAATACGGCTACGGCGTTACCGTCGGCGGAACGTTTGACTCCGAGACGCAGGCGGCCGTCATCGCCATGCAGCGGCATTTCCGGCCAGCACTGGTGAATGGCCGGGCCGACCGCTCGACCATCCGCACGCTGGAGCGCCTGATCGCCACATCCGGCGAATGGTCCTGCCGCCCGGCGTCTGTTTGAAGCCAGCGGCTCGGCTTTTCGCGAAGACAATCCCTTCCTGGCGTCACTGAGATCGGCCTCGAACGGGTGGCCCCTGAGAAGGTTCCGCTGCCCGCTATTCAGCCATTTTTCACCATCCCGCCCCATGGTGTGACGCGAGGCCGCCGCGCCTGCTGCTCCGCGCTTGGCAAGGGGCGCTGGCAGCGGCTATAGCTAACTGCAGCGCGATTCGGCGCGAATCTGTTCGCTGGCGATATGGTGGATCTTCTCAAACTCATAGCCCTGGACCAGCCGGACCTGGACGTCATCTCGGCGCATGTCCAGGACGCCGTCATGCGGCTGGGTGACATGGCCTTTCTGCCGCAGGACCGCCGGTTCGCCATCGTGCTCAACCGTTTCGACTGGCTTGGCTCCGAGGCAGCGCGAAATGCCGCCACAGGGCGCTACGAGCGCCGTCGGTCGGCTCTGCGTTTCGAGAGGGTTGACCGAGCACAGTTTCATGGCTTTAACCTGGGAAATCCGGAGCTGACGCTGGAGCTTCTGGCGCTGAGATTCGAGGCGGACAACCCGCCGGGCGGTTTTGTTACGCTTGTGTTCGCCGGCGACGCGGCGATCCGGCTCGACGTCGAATGCATCGAGGCGGAATTGCGCGATCTCGGGCCGGTGTGGCGCGCGCAGCGCAAGCCGGAGCATCCCGGCGGCGACGAAACGGCTTCCGCTTGAGCCACCGGCGGGCTTATGATTTTCGGCATTCGCAGCGAGTAACCCCGCAATGGCAATCAGACTGCACAGCAAGAACCCGCAATTCGAGGCGGATTTCGCCGCTCTCCTGGCTGCCAAGCGTGAGCAGGCCGAGGATGTGGACGCCGCCGTTCGCGACATCATCAGCGCGGTGCGCGAGCGGGGCGACGCCGCCGTCATCGAGTATACCAGCCGCTTCGACCGCCTCGACCTGACACCGGACCGGCTTCGCATGAGCGCGGCCGATATCGAAAGCGTGATGAGCCGCGCGAGTGCGGCGGATTTCAAGGCGCTGACCTTTGCGCGCGACCGCATCGAGGCGCATCACCGCCGCCAGTTGCCCTCGAACGACCGCTACACCGATGCTGCCGGGGTGGAATTGGGTTCTCGCTGGACGGCGGTCGAGGCGGTGGGGTTGTACGTACCGGGCGGCCTTGCGTCCTATCCGTCCTCCGTGCTGATGAATGCGATCCCCGCCAGGGTCGCCGGCGTGCCGCGCCTCGCCATGACGGTGCCGGCGCCGCGCGGTGAGATCAATCCGCTGGTGGTCGCGGCAGCGCATCTCGCGGGCGTGGACGAAGTCTACACCATTGGCGGCGCGCAGGCCGTGGCGGCGCTCGCCTATGGCACCGGCAGCATCCGGCCGGTGGCCAAGATCGTCGGTCCTGGGAATGCCTATGTCGCCGCCGCCAAGCGGCAGGTGTTCGGTACGGTCGGCATCGACATGATCGCCGGGCCGTCCGAGGTGCTGATCGTCGCCGACGGCAACAACGATCCGCAATGGATCGCCGCCGATCTGCTGGCCCAGGCCGAGCATGACCGCGCCGCGCAGTCCATCCTCATCACCACCGACGTCCTGTTCGCGGACAGGGTCGAGGCGGCGGTCGCGGCGCAGCTTGGACGGCTGCCGCGGACGGAGGTGGCGAGCGAGAGCTGGCGCGAATTCGGCGCCATTATCATCGTGGAAGATCTCCGCGAGGTGCCGCCGCTCGTGGATCGCGTCGCGCCCGAGCATCTGGAACTGGCCATCGGGGGGGCGGGCGCCGAGGCGCTGATGGCCGAAATTCGCAATGCTGGGGCGATTTTCCTTGGCGCCTGGACGCCTGAGGCTATTGGCGATTACGTGTCGGGTTCGAACCACGTCCTGCCGACGGCCCGCTCCGCGCGATTCTCGTCGGGTCTCGGTGTGCTCGATTTCATGAAGCGCACGTCCATCCTGCGGCTCACCGAGAAGAGCCTCGCCGCCCTCGGCCCCGCCGCGATGACGCTCGCCGCCGCGGAGGGACTTGACGCTCACCGCCAGTCGGTCGCCATTCGCCTCGGCATTGGTGAGGCCGATGAGCGCGCGGCTGAAGCCGAAAAGAACAAAGTGCCGTGAGGACGAGCGGCGGAGCAGGGCAGGGGGGCGAGCGCAATGCCTTCCGTGTGCCCCTCGCTTTCCCGGGGATGCGTATCGGTCTTCTGGGCGGCTCCTTCAACCCCGCGCATGAAGGGCATCTGCATATCAGCCGCGTGGCGCTGGAGCGTCTCGGTCTGCATGCCGTGTGGTGGCTGGTGACGCCGGGTAATCCGCTCAAGAACGCCGGGGCTCTGAAGACCTTGCCGCAGCGTCTTGCTTCGGCTCAGGCCATGGCCCGGCATCCGCGGATCAAGGTCACGGCGTGCGAAGCCGGGCTCGGCTCGCGGTATACGGCCGATACGCTGGTGCTCCTGACGCGGCGCTTTCCCGCCGTGCATTTCGTCTGGATCATGGGCGGGGACAACCTCGCGCAATTCCACCGCTGGCGAAACTGGCGGAGGATTTTTGCCAGCATGCCGGTGCTCGTCATGGATCGTCCCCTCGCGCGCTTCCCCGCCATGGGCTCGCCCGCGGGCCGAGCTTTCGCCCGCGCCCGCGTCGCGGAAGAGGCCGCGGCCACGCTGCCTCTCCGGCGGCCGCCCGCGTGGATTTATGCAGGCCTGCCGCTGTCACCGTTGTCATCCACTGCGATCCGGGCGGGCCTCCGACCGCGACCGCGCTACGCGTCGTCGGCTCGACCAACCCTGAGCGCACGGTCGTGATCGGGCCAAAGCGCTCCACGGAAAGCCAGTGTTCTGGCGACACTGTGACAGGGTTCCCCCCGTTCTCGATGACGGGATTTGTTACAGGCATCAGGTTGAGCGAAATAAGCATGAGCCACTTCCTGGCTCTCTTCCCAGAACGTTTCTACGAGGTTACAAGAGTTTCTTGGATTAAGCGCTTGAAAAGAAGTGGATTCATCTGATGTAGTGCCGTATCATACCTTTCTTAGTGTCCGTTCGAAGACATCTTCGATCACGGGAACCCCTTATAATTCAAGACAGGCGACGTGATTCGAGGGTGCGTCGCCGATGTGGACAAACAAGAATCGGGCTCTGTACGACCGCGGCAAACTTCGCTATCCGAGCGATCTGGCCGACGAAGAATGGGCATTGATCGCCCCCCCCCTGATCCCGTCTGTAAAGCGTGGCGGCGGCAAGCGTACTATCATCCTGCTGGAGGTGATCAATGGCCTGATGTATGTGCTCTCCACGGGCCCTTAATGGCGGGTCATGTCCAAAACCTGCCACCGCGCAGCACGGTTCACGGCTATTTTGACCTTCGGAACTGGAACGGTACCCTGGACCGCATTCACCACATCTTGTACATAGAAGGCTGCGAATTGGGGGGGTGAGGCCAGCCCAACGGCGGGGATCGTAGGTAGTTAGAGAATGAAAAGCGGTGAAAAAAGGGGGGGGGTAATTGACTGGCATAGTTATGATGCCGGTAAGAAGATCAAGGGAAGAGGCGTCATGTCCTCGTCGATACGCAAGGCCTGCTGATGCACGCCGTCGTTGATGCCGCCGATTTTCAGGATCGCGATGGCGTCGCTGTTTGGTTCGTGTCCGTTTCTGCTCAAGCTCTGCGCCGACGGTGGCTGTCAGGGGCCGCAGTTCAAAGCGGCACGCAGCTGCGTCGCGAGGCGCGTGAATGTGGCGATCGTCAAGCGCGCGCATTTCTACGCTGGGTCTCGATCCGCCTTATGCTGAGGAAGCTTTGCAGGACAGCGAAATGATGCCGGACGGACTCTTAATGCCAATGCCGACCCCTAAGCAATACTAACTATTTCCAAGAGGAGTCAAAATGAAAAGTGGTAATGCCGCGCCTCATGGTGTTATGTTCAATGCCTATCCTGATAGCATTGGATATAAGCTTTCCGATTCCCTTTCGTTACTCAAGCGTTCCGAACTGCAGGATGTGTTTTCACTGTTTTATATATTACCGACGTTTTTCAATAGCGATCTCGACCGGGGGTTCTCGGTGATCGACTACAATCTCAATGAAGAACTGGTATCTACTAGTGATGTAGACGAACTGAACAAGCTCGGAATTCAGCTAAAGTTTGATTTGGTTTTGAATCATCTCTCCGTAGGTTCCCCCCAATTTCAGGATCTCGTGCGCAACGGCGACCAATCACCCTACAAGGATTTCTTTATTGACTGGAACGAGTTCTGGCGCGCAAAAGGGGAAATGTCCGACGAAGGTTACATCATCCCGGATGATGAATACCTAAATAAACTGTTTATGAGGAAACCGGGATTGCCGATCCTCATGATCAGATTCCCGGACGGAAGCGAGCGGCCATATTGGAACACCTTCTACCAGGAAATAAGCTACCCCGAACTCACCACGGCGGACCTGTCGTCGCTGGAGGGGATTTCCGCGTCGCAGGCGCAACAAATCGTCGATTTGGTTAACACCGCTATTCATAATAAAGAGAAACCCAGCGACATTGAGTTTGGCGACTTATCATCCTTCAGATCCGAAGTTATTTCTCTCGTTGAAGCGCGTCGGAAGTATCTTGGACAGATGGACTTGAATGCAGCTTCGGAACGCGTTTGGGAATTCTATGACGCAACCTTGAAAAAACTGAGCGGATACGGCGCCAAGCTCGTCCGTCTCGATGCCTTCGCCTATCTTCATAAACAACCTGGCGAAACGAACTTCTTTAACAAACCCGGGACCTGGGAATATCTGGCTCGCATCAAAGGTTCTGCAGACAAATACGGGTTGGTTCTGCTGCCGGAAATACATTCCGAATACGGAAAAAAGCTCCATAACGAGGTCTCCGAGGCGGGGTACCCCATATACGATTTCTTCTTCCCCGGACTGGTGATCGATGCGCTGGACCGCGGTACTTCCAGGCACCTTCTCCGGTGGATCGATGAGATCCAGTCGAAGAACATTGAGACCATCAATATGCTCGGATGTCATGACGGCATCCCGGTACTTGATCTCAAGGGTGACGAAGCAGGGGAGCACGAATTGATAAGCCGCCAGGAAATCGATGCGATGGTGGATCGGATTCTGGAGCGAGGTGGTCGGGTCAAGAATCTGTTTGGCCCTGATGGGAAGAAAATCGCCTATTACCAGGTGAATTCGACGTTTTTTAGTGCTCTGGGTGAGGATGAACGAAAGCTGCTGCTCGCCCGTGCCATCCAGATGTTTATGCCGGGGATCCCTCAGGTCTGGTATCTGGACTTGTTCGCCGGGACCAACGATTACGCTGCGGCGGATAGAGGGGGAACCGGGGGACACAAAGAGATTAACCGCACTACTCTTTATCAGGATGATATAGAACGTGGGCTTAAACGCAGTATTGTTCTGGATCAGTTAAAGATAATGCGGCTTCGTAACAACCTTCCAGCCTTTGGCGGAAGGTTGGAAGTTGGTAAGACGGAAGATCACCGTCTCAACCTCCGATGGAAGAACGGGAGCTCCGTAGCTGCATTGGATGCCGACTTGAAGTCGCAGTGTTTCAATATTACCTACAATGACGACGGCGGCACTGAACATACTCTGAACTATGCCTAATTCCTCGGCCAAGGAGAGAACGTCATGAGAATTCTAGCTACAGACCTGGATCGCACACTGCTTCCAAACGGCCATTGGCCTGCGGATCCTGACGCGATAGCGATGTTCAATGAATTGACGCGTCAAAACGATACCTTGGTCGTTTATGTGACAGGACGCAATTTGGATTTGACAGAAGAGGCTATCGCTGAATATGGCGTTCGGTATCCAGATATCCTCTGCGGTGACGTCGGTACGACTATTCGAAAATACCAGAACGGTTCCTGGTCGTTCGATGATGGGTGGTCGACTCATATCGAGCGCTCGAGTCCACGATGGGATGCCAGCTCGATCCGCGGCGCCGTTGCTGATATTGCTGGATTGCGGGAGCAAGAGCGGCAACACTTGAACGCTTTCAAGCAGAGTTACTACGTCGATCACGAGAAAAAGGACGATATCCTGAAGGCAGTTGACGATCGAATTAACGGTAACTTCGACGAGGTTGCCGTTTACAGTTACGATTCCCAGAACGGAAAAGGGTTGCTGGACTTTCTTCCTCAAAGCGCTACTAAATTGACTGCGCTGGAATATGTTGCGCAGGAATTCCATGCGGATCGCAGGGAAGTCGTTTTCTGCGGTGATAGTGGCAATGACATCTTCCCGCTAACTGCCGGTTTCGCCGGAGTATTGGTCAAGAACGCCGATGAACAACTTGTATCCAACGTCGAAAAGGCGCAACGGGGGAACCCGCACTTGGAAGTGTACTTTGCAAAGGGGGGGGTTAGAGGATTGAGTGGATACTATACCAGTGGAGTAATTGAAGGTGCTTATTACTATGGGGTTTTTAAATAATAACTGCGGCCATGTCTGAGAAGCGCGTAGCAACCTACCCCGGATATCTCACCAGACGTTACTCAACGATGCTCAGTGGTTTGGCGGTCCGGCTACGGCTTTTTGTGGGCACTCAGCGGACGACCCCGCCCGTTGCCTCAAATGATGGCTTGGGCAGGTTCGGCGATGTATCCTCTGTTGTTGGTGTTGGGGTGGTGTGTCCGGCGGTCTCAGGCCGCCACGTTTAGTGCCAGTGATCTTCTCCGGCTGACGCTGGCTTATTGCCTCGGCTCGATGGGATTGCGGCTGACTGCAGCTTGGGCC
>JBNKIW010000016.1:0-85544 GCA_050290865.1 Rhodomicrobiaceae bacterium
CGCCTGGGCGGGTGAGAGCTTCATGCTGTCGAACGAGCCGATATGGGTGCGTCCGATAGCCATGGCGGCGGCAGTCGATCGCGGTGACGCTGTCGCGTAGGCCTCCGGGGCGAGTGACTGGCGCCGTCCCTGGTGGCGCACACCAAGAAAAGCGCAGACCGGCATCATCGCGAGGAAGGGCGCGTCGGTGCCGCGCCCTTCTTACATTGAGAACGCTTCCTAACTAGTGTGCCGACTTTTGTGCGGAACAGCTTGCGGAAATGGCGGATTTGGCGGATTTTTCGCCCAAGTAAGGGGTCTACTGACTTCATCAGTGTCTTGCCAAAGCGTTTGTTTTCCTTGATTTTTTATGGTGTCCAGGGGCGGAATAGAACCACCGACACGCGGATTTTCAGTCCTCTGTGGGACGCAGATCGTGAATACCGCGTTTGATGTCGTCACCGGGAAGTCCCGAGGCGCGCCGGCGCCGTTGCGCGGGAAGGCCGGCGATGTCGGCTGGCTTGGACGTGAGGACAATTCGTCATGTTGAGCCAGCCTATATGCGGCGCGGGCGCGATGGCGGAGGCAGTTCACCCGAGCAGCTATCCATACTTGAAATGGGACAACGGGGTATCAGGCGGTTTGTCACCGCCCGCAAGACTGTGCCCAAACCGCCACGGTCAGCCCAATCTCCGGGGCTCGTTTGTCACCCCATTTGTCACCCCGGTTCATCAGTTTTGTCGTTTTTGTCGTTTCTGGGCGTCAGCTAAGTTCTTGATTTTTCGGGGGATGGATGGAGGCGACGCCCGGAATTGAACCGGGGTACACGGTTTTGCAGACCGTTGCGTAACCACTCCGCCACGTCGCCAGACTATCGAGAAAACCCGCGCTTCTCACCGCCCTGCCCGGCGGAACCACCTTCACGCGAACCGTTATAGTCTTAGCGCACCTCTCCACGCATATTCAAGCGTTTCCGTCTCGCAAAGGCACACTCCGTCACAGCAACTCCGGCAGCGGGCTGGCGGTGAACAGCCAGGTATGCAGGAGCAGGAACCCCGCCCAAACGACAAGAGCGGCCATGAATCGTATCCAGCCGATATCCGCGCAGTCCAGCTTCGCGCGCCCCTGGGCCAGCGCCAGGAACGGCAGATAGGATGTCTGGGCCGCGAACGGCTTCCAGGCTTCGCCGAATTGGACCGCCTTCCGCATGTCGATCACCTTCGCTCCGCCAAAGGCCAGCAGCGCGAACATCCCATAGAAGATCAGCCCACGCAGGTTGGGCTGGCTAATCAGGTGCAGCACCGCCCATATCCCCGCGCTCCACAGGAAAGGATGGCGGGTAATGGTGAAGACGCCCTTCGGCGTCCCCGGCCGCTCGGGTGCCGGCTTTCCCGGTACCGATGCCAACGGATCCCGCGTGGAAACGCCCGCGACGAGCAGGAACGCCGCCAAGAGGAGGATCGCCGCCTTCAGCCACGGCCACCAGCTCGCGAAATACCATAGCGGCGCATCGACCGGCGCGGCGGCGAAGGCACGCGTCCACAGAACCAGCAGGATGAGCGCCAGAAGCGAGTAGACGCCCAGATAGACACTCTCACCCATCGCCGCTACCAGTCTGGAACGCAAGGGTGTGGCCGGGATGGCGTGAAGAGCCAGGAACGCAAATCCTGCAAGCGCGAGCATTGCCATGTCATGTCCCCTTCCGCGCGAATCAAAAATGTGAGCGAGCGCATGATAATGCTGAATTCCGGCAAAGGCTCATCCGGAAACTCACCACAGTACGCTGAAAAAGCGAAGGCCCCGCCGGAACGGGGCCTTGCCGATTCACGCGATCCTGCGCCGAGCCCTATTCGCGGCTGCCAAACAGCTGCAGCAGGAACAGGAACATGTTCAGGAAATCGAGATAGAGGTGCAACGCCCCCATGACCGCCTTCCGGCCGGCGACCGTCTCGCCGTCGCCCTCGTAGTAGCTTTCCTTGATCTGCTGCGTGTCATACGCCGTAAGACCGGCGAAGATCAGCACGCCAAGGACGGAGATGGCGAACTGGAGCGCGCTGGAGGCCAGGAAGATATTGACGATCATGGCGATGAAGATGCCGATCACGCCCATGATCAGGAACGAACCCCAGCCGGACAGATCCTTCTTGGTGGTGTAGCCGTAAAGGCTCAACCCACCAAAGGCGGCGGCGGTGATGAAGAACACGCGCGCGATGGAGCCATGGGCGTAAATCATGAAAATCGTGGCGATCGAGACGCCGACGAGCCCCGCATAAATCCAGAACGTCGCCTGCGCGGCGCTGACGCTCATCTTGTGCACGCGAGCGGAAAGGAAGAAGACGAGGCCAAGCGGCGCGAGGAAGATCACCCATTTCAGCGGCGTCGTGTAGAGAACCCGGCCAAACTCTGTCAGCATCATGCCGTTGCGCAGTGTACCCACGGCCTGCGACGGATCGGTCGTGACGGCCATGAGGAAGGCGCCATAGGCAAAAATACCCGTGATCGCCAGTCCGGCAGCCATGTAATTGTACACGGTCAACATATACGCGCGCAGACCCTCGTCTACGGCGTAGGTGCCGGTCTGCATACCGGCAACGGTGCGTCTGTTCAGATCAGCCATTTCCAGTCCCCTTCAGAACCTTTCCAACTTCGGGTTGAGCGAAGGTAATAGCGGGTGTCTATACCCCGTTTTTTTTCGCCCCGCCACTTCAATTCGTATGCGGACTCCGCGGATGACGCCGGCTTTAGCGACGCTTTCCCGGTGTTCCGCAATCAAACACTCCCCTCTGCCGATGCCACATTCCGTGGCCCCCGCCAAGGCATCGAACCATCTCTCAACCAAAGTGGGCATATGGTGATGGAGAAAGACGCCGGCAATGGGGCGGGGCTCGCTTGCGCCCAAGCAGTACTCCCGAGGCGGTTAAGGAGTCTATCGATCCAGCAGATCCCGGTCCTGTCCCAGGGCGCTGGTGGATGACAACGCGCGAGGGGCACACTATGTAATCACGGTCATGACCAAGAACGAGTCCGCAAGTTTTGATCCCTTCCGCCGCGTGGAAACCTGGGTTTTCGATCTCGATAACACACTCTACCCCGCCGAGTGCAACCTTTTCGCGCAGATCGATCAGCGCATGACCAGCTTCATCGGCACCCTGTTCGATGTTGAGCCTCAGGAGGCGCGGCGCATCCAGAAAGACTACTATTACACCTATGGCACCACGCTCGGCGGCCTGATGGAGCTGCACCAGCTCCCCCCCGAGGCGTTTCTCGACTATGTGCACGACATCGACCTCGCGCCGGTGAACGAATCGCCCGAATTGAGCGCCGCGCTCGAACGGCTCCCGGGACGCAAGTTCATCTTTACCAACGGCTCGCGGCACCACGCCGAACGCGTCGCCGAAAAGCTGGGCGTGCTTCACCACTTTGACGACCTGTTCGACATCACCGCCAGCGGCTACACGCCCAAGCCCCATGCCGAGGCCTATGAGCGCTTCGTCACCGCGCACGGCGTGGACGCGAGGATGGCGGCCATGTTCGAAGATCTGCCCCATAATCTGGAGAATCCGCATCTTCTCGGGATGGCGACGGTACTGGTGCACTCGACCTATGCCGATCACCGGTCGCAGGAAACCGTCTCGAACTGGGACAGCCCGCCGCCGCACATCCATCACATCACCGATGACCTGGTCACGTTCCTCGAAAGCGTTCTCACGGCGATCTCGCCAGCGCCGTTGACAAACGAGGCTGCGAAACCGCAGAACAGCGAAAACGGCGTCATCGGGGAAGACAATGAGCAACCAGCTTCAGACGATCATCGAAACGGCCTGGGAAGCGCGTGAGGGCATCAACCCCGCCACCACCGGGGAAGTGCGCGACGCGGTGGAGGCTGCGCTCGATCTGCTCGACAAGGGGCTGGTGCGCGTTGCGGAGAAGGTGTCCTCAAGCGGCGAAGCGGTAGGACAACAAGAAACAAACGGCACCTGGGTCACAAATCAGTGGCTGAAGAAGGCCGTGCTGCTTTCCTTCCGGCTCAGCGATGCCATGTCCATCAGCGGCGGTCCCGGCGGCGGCGTCTGGTGGGACAAGGTGCCTTCCAAATTCGGCCATTGGCGAGAGCAGGAATTCCGGCTCGCGGGCTTCCGCGCCGTCCCGGGCGCCATCGTGCGCCGCTCGGCCTATATCGCGCCGGGCGTCGTGCTGATGCCAAGCTTCGTCAATCTCGGCGCCTATGTGGATTCCGGCGCCATGATCGACACCTGGGCGACGGTCGGCTCCTGCGCGCAGATCGGCAAGAACGTGCATCTGTCGGGCGGCGCGGGGATCGGCGGCGTGCTGGAGCCCATACAGGCCGGGCCGGTGATCATCGAGGACAACTGCTTCATCGGCGCGCGCGCGGAAGTGGCTGAGGGCGTAACCGTCGGCGAGGGATCCGTTCTGTCGATGGGCGTCTATATCGGGCAGTCGACGAAGGTCATCGACCGGACGACGGGCGAGGTGCATATGGGCCGCGTGCCGCCTTATTCGGTGGTGGTGTCCGGCACCATGCCGGGCAAGCCGCTCCCCAGTGGTGAGCCGGGGCCGTCGCTCTATTGCGCGGTCATCGTCAAGCGCGTGGACGCGAAGACAAGAGCCAAGACCTCGATCAACGAACTGCTCAGGGATTGAGCCGCCCGCGCTCAGAGCCCCCGACACAGAGTGGTATTCCCCCCCGGCCCTGCGAATGTTGCGAACCGCCGCGCGAGAGGCGAAAGCGCATGACGGACATGCGCCAGCCACAGAGCGCGCAGATGCCAAGGAATGCCTGTCCCGGAAACGCACGGAATTAAAGAAAACTTTTCCAAATTGGCAGCAATTCGCAGTGCGGCATCACATCGCGGCGAATGAGCCGGACCGGGTACGTCCCGTCACCGCCGCAAAAATCGTCCCCCGCCACGCTGAAGATGGGCGGAAATTAGCGGCGTCAGGCATGTGTCTTCTTGCGATCCACCCCCTTTCGCGATAACCACGAGCGGACAAACGCGCATCCTTACACCATTGGAGGGCTTGCCATGGGGCGTAAAAAGATCGCACTCATCGGCGCCGGAATGATCGGCGGGACGCTTGCGCATCTCATCGCGAGTAAGGAGCTCGGCGACGTCGTCATCTTCGACATCGTCGAGGGCACCCCCCAGGGCAAGGCGCTCGATATCGCCCAGTCCACGCCGGTGGACGCCATCGACTGCGCTTTGCGCGGCACCAACGATTACGTCGATATACGCGGCGCCGATGTCGTCATCGTGACGGCCGGAGTGCCCCGCAAACCCGGTATGAGCCGCGACGACCTTCTGGAAATCAACCTCAAGGTGATGGAGCAGGTCGGGGCGGGCATCAAGAAATATACGCCGGGCGCTTTCATCATCTGCATCACCAACCCGCTCGACGCCATGGTCTGGGCGCTGCACCGCATCACGGGCGTGCCGCGCAACCGGATCGCCGGCATGGCTGGCGTGCTCGACTCGGCACGCTTCCGCTGGCTTCTCGCGCAGGAATTCGACGTCTCGGTGGAGGACGTCACGGCTTTCGTGCTCGGCGGCCATGGCGATATGATGCTGCCGTTGCCGCGTTACTCCACGGTCGGCGGCATCCCGCTACCCGATCTGGTCAAGATGCGCTGGATTACGCCGGACCGGCTGAACGAAATCATCAAGCGCGTGCGCGATGGCGGCGCCGAGATCGTCAACCTGCTGAAAAGCGGGTCGGCCTATTATGCACCGGCTGCCGCGGCGGTAACGATGGCCGAGTCGTATCTCAAGGATAAGAAGCGCGTCCTGCCCTGCGCCGCCTATCTCAACGGCGAATACAACACCAAGGGGTTGTTCATCGGCGTCCCCGCCGTCATCAGCGCCAAGGGCGTGGAGCGCGTCATCGAAATCGAGCTCAACTCGCATGAGCGCGCCGATCTGGCCCGGTCCGTCGGGGCCGTGCAGGGACTGGTGGAAACCTGTATGCGTATCGCGCCGGGTCTGGCGCAGATGGGATGATGAAATCCGCGCGCCGATGGCGCGAAAGCCTCGCTCAACGAACGCTGGAGTGACGAATGAACATTCATGAATACCAGGCCAAGGCCATTCTGCGGGAATACGGTGTGCCGGTTGCCAAGGGAGCGCCCGCATTCACGTCAGACGAAGCCGTCAGCGCGGCGCAGGGCCTGCCCGGCCCGGTCTGGGTCGTGAAAGCGCAAATCCACGCCGGCGGACGCGGCAAAGGCCGGTTCAAGGAGCCGGCGGCTGGCGACAAGGGCGGCGTGCGGCTGGCGCGGTCGGTCGACGAGGTCCGCGAATTCGCCACGCAGATGCTGGGGCATACGCTGGTGACGCACCAGTCAGGTCCCGAAGGCAAGGTCGTGAAGCGCCTCTATGTCGAGGACGGCTCAGCGATTGCCCGTGAGCTTTATCTCTCCGCGCTCCTCGACCGCGCCACCTCGCGCCTCGCCTTCATCTGCTCGACGGAAGGCGGCATGGACATCGAGGAGGTGGCGCAGAAGACGCCGGAGAAGATCATCACGCTGACCATCGACCCGGCATCCGGCTATTCGCCGTTCCACGGCCGCAAGATCGCCTACGCGCTCGGCCTCGAAGGGAACGCGGTCAAACAGTGCGTAAAGCTCATCGGCAGTCTGGCACGGGCCTTCATCGAGAAGGACATGAGCCTCCTGGAGATCAACCCGCTGATCGTCACCAGGGACGGCGACCTTCTCTGCCTCGACGCCAAGGTGAATTTCGACGGCAACGCCCTGTACCGCCATCCGGACATGGTCGAGTTGCGCGACCTCGACGAGGAAGACCCGGCGGAGGTCGAGGCCTCCAAACATGACCTCTCCTATGTCAAGCTCGACGGCACGATCGGCTGCCTCGTGAACGGCGCCGGTCTGGCCATGGCGACCATGGACATCATCAAGCTCTATGGCGAGGAGCCCGCCAACTTCCTCGACGTCGGCGGCGGCGCCTCCAAGGAGAAGGTGACGGAGGCTTTCAAGATCATCCTCTCCGACCCGAATGTGAAGGGCATCCTGGTCAACATCTTCGGCGGCATCATGCGCTGCGACATCATCGCCGAAGGCATCATCGCCGCCGCCCGCGAAATGGCGCTGAAAGTGCCGCTGGTGGTGCGCCTCGAAGGCACCAATGTGGAACTGGGCAAGAAGATCCTGCGCGAATCCGGACTGGCGGTCATCCCGGCCGACGATCTCGCCGACGCCGCGCAGAAGATCGTCGCCGAGGTCCGCAAAGGCACGGCCTGACGGCGGCATATCGCGCAAAATCAGAGTTGAGCAGTTAAACCAGCGGCCGGCAAGGCCCCGCCCCAATCGCGACAGCTGGAGAAAGACGACAGAATGTCAATCCTCGTGAACAAAGAGACAAAGGTCATCTGCCAGGGCTTTACCGGCGCCCAGGGCACCTTCCACAGTGAGCAGGCCATCGCCTATGGCACGCAGATGGTCGGCGGCGTTACACCGGGCAAAGGTGGAAACGTCCATCTCGGGCTGCCCGTGTTCAACACGGTCGGCGAGGCCATGGCCAAGACCGGCGCCAACGCCACGGTGATCTATGTGCCGCCGGCTTTTGCCGCCGACTCCATCCTGGAGGCCATCGACGCCGAGATCCCGCTTGCCGTGTGCATCACCGAAGGCATCCCCGTCGCCGACATGGTCAAGGTGAAGCGCGCGTTGTCGGGATCGAAAACCCGGCTTGTCGGCCCGAACTGCCCCGGCGTCATCACGCCCGACGAATGCAAGATCGGCATCATGCCCGGCCATATTCACAAAAGAGGCTCGGTCGGGATTGTGTCGCGCTCAGGAACGCTTACCTATGAAGCAGTCCACCAGACGAGCGTGGCCGGGCTTGGCCAGACGACCTGCGTCGGCATCGGCGGCGATCCCGTCAAGGGTACGGAGTTCATCGACGTGCTGGAGCAGTTCCTTGCTGACCCCGAAACGCAGTCGATCATCATGATCGGCGAGATCGGCGGCTCGGCCGAGGAGGAGGCTGCCGAATTTCTGGCCAAATCCAGCATCAAAAAACCAACAGTCGGCTTCATCGCCGGCGTCACCGCCCCTCCGGGACGGCGAATGGGCCATGCTGGCGCGATTATTGCAGGCGGAAAGGGCGACGCAGGCAGCAAGATCGAGGCGATGCGCTCCGCCGGTATCCGGGTGGCATCGTCGCCGGCAAGCCTGGGGACAACACTGGCGGAAGTTCTGCGCGGCTAGTACAGCCCTTCGCCAGATTCGCACCCCATTTGCCGCACGCGCATCTGCGAACTTGGAGAAGGAAAAAATGCACTAGATTCAATGACTTGCTTAGCACGCTTGACCGATCAGAAATCCTGTGAGCGCTTGCGGCAAGCGGGTCAGGATTTATGAGCGGGCGTACTAAGTCTAAAGGCTTAGGCGTAATTTAGTAAGACTGCCTTTATGGTCCGCCTTGAGCGGACCATATTCGTTGGCGCAACAGGGATCAGCACTTTGTGAACGCGAAGTGATCGTATCATGAGTAAACAAACCCCTAACGATCTTTTTGAACAGACCTCGTTCCTGCATGGCGTCAACGCGGCCTATATCGAAGATCTCTACTCCCGTTTTCAAGACAATCCAGGCGCCGTGAGCGCCGACTGGCGGGCCTTTTTCGCCGGCCTCAAGGAGCGCAAGGAGACCGTCGTCGCCGACGCGGCGGGGCCATCCTGGAAGCGCACCGACTGGCCGGTCCCGGTAAACGGAGAACTGGTCGCGGCGCTGGCGGGCGACTGGGCCGAGGCCGCCGAGCGCGGCATCGAGCAGAAGATCGCCGCTCAGGCGCACACGGGCGGATTCGAACTGTCGCCCAGCGAGACGCTGACGGCGGTGCGCGACTCGATCCGGGCGCTGATGCTGATCCGCTCCTACCGCGTGCGCGGGCATCTCGCCGCCGACCTCGACCCGCTCGGCATCGCCAAGCGTCTGCCGCATTCCGAACTGCAGCCCGAAAGCTACGGTTTCGGCGAGAACGACCTCGACCGGCTCATTTATCTCGACCATGTGCTGGGCCTGGAAATGGCGACCATGCGCCAGATCCTGGACATCGTCCGGCGCACCTACTGTTCCAAGATCGGCGTCGAGTTCATGCATATTTCGGTGCCGGAGCAGAAGGCGTGGATTCAGGAGCGCATCGAGGGCGCGGACAAGGAAATCAGCTTCACTGACATGGGCAAGAAGGCGATCCTCGCCAAGCTCATCGAAGCCGAGACTTTCGAGAAGTTCCTCGACAAGAAATACACCGGCACCAAGCGCTTCGGCATCGACGGCGGCGAGGCGATGGTCCCGGCGCTCGAACAGATCATCAAGCGCGGCGGCCAGCTCGGCGTGCGCGAGATCGTGCTCGGCATGGCCCATCGCGGCCGCCTGAACGCGCTGGCGACCGTCCTGTCCAAGCCCTATCGCGCCATTTTCCATGAATTCCGCGGCGGCTCCGTCAACCCGGACGACGTCGAAGGCTCGGGCGACGTGAAATACCATCTGGGCGCGTCCGCCGACCGCGAATTCGACGGCAACCGGGTGCATCTGTCGCTCACCGCCAATCCGTCGCATCTCGAAATCGTCGATCCGGTGGTGCTCGGCAAGGTCCGCGCTAAGCAGGACCAGCACCGCGATACGGAGCGCACGCGCATCATGCCGCTGCTCATCCATGGCGACGCAGCCTTTGCGGGCCAGGGCGTGGTGGCGGAATGCTTCGGCCTGTCCGGCCTCAAGGGCCATCGCACCGGCGGCTCGGTGCATTTCATCGTCAACAACCAGATCGGGTTCACGACGCTGCCGCATTTCAGCCGCTCCTCGCCCTACCCGTCGGACGTGGCGCGCATGATCGAGGCGCCCATCTTCCACGTGAATGGCGACGATCCGGAAGCCGTCGTCCATGTGGCGAAGGTGGCGACCGAATTCCGGCAGCAGTTCCACAAGCCGGTCGTCATCGACATGTTCTGCTACCGCCGCCACGGTCACAACGAGGGCGACGAACCGGCGTTCACCCAGCCGAAGATGTACCGCCGCATCCGCGAGCACCCGGGCGTGATCGAAACCTACGGCCGCCGCCTCGTCGATGAAGGCCTGCTCGAAGACGGCGAAGTCGAACAGATGCGCCAGACGATGACCCAGCATCTCGAAGAAGAGTTCGAGCTTGGCAATCATTACCGCCCCAACAAGGCGGACTGGCTCGACGGCCGCTGGACCGGCCTTTCCATCGCCGAGGAAGGCCCGCGCAAGGGGCTCACGGGCGTCCCGCGCGAAACGCTGAAGAAAGTGGGCGAGAAGATCACCCACATCCCGTCGCAGTTCAACGCGCACCGGACCATCGAACGCCTGTTCAGAGCGCGCCGCAAGATGATCGACGACGGCCGCGGTATCGACTGGGCCATGGCCGAGTCGCTCGCTTTCGGCACGCTGGTGCACGAGGGTTTCCCGGTCCGCCTGTCCGGCCAGGACTGCGAGCGCGGGACGTTCTCGCAGCGCCACGCCGTGATCATCGACCAGGCGACGGAGCTGAAATACACCCCCGTCAACCACATCGCCCTGGGCCAGGCGCGGCTCGAAGTAATCAACTCGATGCTGTCCGAAGAGGCCGTGCTCGGTTTCGAATACGGCTACAGCCTCGCCGAGCCGTTGGCGCTGGTGCTCTGGGAGGCGCAATTCGGCGATTTCGCCAACGGCGCCCAGGTGATCGTCGATCAGTTCCTGTCCTCGGGCGAGCGCAAATGGCTGCGCATGTCGGGACTGGTCATGCTCCTGCCGCACGGCTATGAGGGGCAGGGGCCGGAGCATTCTTCCGCCCGCCTGGAGCGTTATCTCCAGCTTTGCGCCGAGGATAACTGGCAGGTGGCGAACTGCACCACGCCCGCCAACTATTTCCATATTCTGCGGCGGCAAATGCATCGCAAATTTAGGAAGCCGCTCATCCTGATGACGCCGAAATCGCTCCTGCGCCACAAGCGCGTGGTCTCGGAGATCGACGACTTCCTGCCGCCCAACACTTTCCACCGCGTTCTGTGGGACGGCGCCCAAATCGGCCACAGCCAGATGCAGCTGGCGCCGGATGACGAGATCAAGCGCGTGGTGCTGTGCTCGGGCAAGGTCTATTTCGATCTCTTCGAGGAACGCGAGAGCCGCAAGATCGACAACATCTATCTGCTGCGGATCGAGCAGCTCTATCCGTTCCCGGCGCGCGCCCTCATCCAGGAACTCTGCCGCTTTCCGAATGCCGAAATCATCTGGTGCCAGGAAGAGCCGAGGAACATGGGTGCGTGGAGCTTCATCGAAGCCAATATCGAATGGGTGCTCGACCACATCAATATCGGCCACCGCCGCCCGCGCTATGTCGGCCGCCCGGCCTCGGCAGCCACCGCAACCGGCTTGATGAGCAGGCACGTGACGCAGCTCCGGGCGTTCCTGGATCAGGCGCTGACGCTTTAGGACAACAAAGGCCGCCGGGGTGCCCCTGCGGCCTTCCTGTTTTTGAGGGGTTCAACTGGATGGCTACAGAAATACGCGTGCCGGTCCTGGGCGAGTCGGTCACCGAAGCAATCGTCGGCAAGTGGTACAAGAAGCCGGGCGACGCCGTGAACGCCGATGAGCCGCTTGTCGAACTGGAAACCGACAAGGTTACGCTGGAAGTGAATGCGCCCTCCGCTGGCGTGATCTCGGAGATCCTCGTCAATGAGGGAGAGACGGTCGGCGTCGGCGCCCTGCTCGGCTCGATCGGCGAGGGAGAGGGCGTAGCGGCACCTTCCAACGGCGGCGGGAAGAAGGCTGAAGCGCCGAAGACGAAAGAGCCTGTGAAAGAAGCGGCCGAGGCCCCGGCGGCGAAATCCGCTGCCGCTGAAACGCTATCGCCCGCCGTACGCAAAGCCGTCACCGAAAACAAGCTCGACGCGGCGTCCATCCCCGGCACCGGCAAGGACGGCCGCATCCTGAAAGGCGATGTGCTGGCGGCAATGGAGGCGGGTGCGCAGAAGCCTTCGCCCGTTCCTACAGCCGTCGTCGCCCGCCCGCCGGTTGCGTCCGCCGACGCCGCGCGCGAGGAACGCGTGCGCATGACCAAGCTGCGCCAGACCATCGCGCGCCGCCTGAAGGAATCGCAGAACGCCGCCGCCATGCTCACCACGTTCAACGAAGTGGACATGAGCGGCATCATGGCCGCGCGCGCGCAATACAAAGACCTGTTCGAGAAGAAACATAACGTCAAACTCGGCTTCATGGGGTTCTTCGTGAAGGCCTGCATTCATGCGCTGCGAGAATTGCCGGCCGTAAATGCCGAGATCGACGGAGAAGACATCGTCTATAAGAATTACTACAATATCGGCATCGCGGTGGGCACCGAGCGCGGCCTCGTCGTGCCGGTGCTGCGTGACGCGGACAAGCGCTCCATCGCCGATATCGAACGCGCCGTGGTAGAGTTCGGCCGCCGCGCGCGCGATGGCAAGCTGGCCATCGAGGACATGCAGGGCGGCACCTTCACCATATCGAATGGCGGTGTTTACGGCTCGCTGATGTCCACGCCGATCCTGAACGCGCCGCAATCCGGCATCCTCGGCATGCACAAGATCCAGGACCGCCCGATGGCCGTGAACGGCAAGGTCGAAATCTGCCCGATGATGTATCTGGCGCTGACCTACGATCATCGCATCGTGGACGGGCGCGAGGCGGTGACATTCCTGGTCCGCGTGAAGGAGAGCCTGGAAGACCCGCAGCGGCTGGTGCTGGACTTATAGAACCTGGTCCCACCGCGTACCAATCTTGCCGCCGTGCTCATGAGCGTCAAGACCGAGCCGCTACGCGGGGGCCTTCGGCCCGTCTTGACTCTCACTGCGCGCGGATGGCCTGCGCGGATCGCGTGGCCGGGACGAAGGAATGGCACCATGGCCGAACAAAGGAATATCGATTCAAGAGGATAAGGGTTCATGGCTGATACCTACGATCTCATCATCATCGGGACCGGCCCCGGCGGCTATGTCTGCGCCATCCGCGCCGCGCAGCTCGGTATGAAAGTGGCCGTGGTCGAAAAGCGCACCACGCATGGCGGCACCTGCCTCAATGTCGGCTGTATCCCGTCGAAAGCGCTGCTGCACGCCTCGGAGCTGTATGAAGAGGCCGCCAGCGGCATGGGCCACATGGGCATCAAGGTGAAGCCCCAGCTCGATCTGAAAGCGATGATGGCCTACAAGGCCGAGGGCGTGGAAGGCAACACCAAGGGCATCGAGTTCCTGTTCAAAAAGAACAAGATCACCGCTTTCCGCGGCACTGGCCGCATCGCCGCGCCCGGCCAGGTGGAGGTCACGGCATCAGACGGCGGCGAGAAGACCGCGCTCGCGGCCAAGGCCATCGTCATCGCCACAGGATCGGAACCCGCACGCCTGCCAGGCATAGAGATCGACGAAGAGCGGGTGATCACCTCCACCGGAGCGCTGTCGCTGAAGGCGGTGCCGAAGAAGCTTCTGGTAATCGGCGCAGGCGTCATCGGGCTGGAGCTGGGCTCGGTATGGCGGCGACTTGGCGCGGAGGTCACGGTCGTCGAATTCCTCGACCGCATCATCCCCGGCATGGACCTTGAGGTCGCCAAGCAGTTCCAGCGCATCCTCACCCGCCAGGGCTTCGCCTTCAAGCTTGGCCATAAGCTGACGGCCGTGGAGACGGATGGCGCGGGGCTGAAGGCGACGGTCGAGTCCGTAAACGGTGGCGCAAAGGAGATCTTGGCCGCGGACACGGTTCTGGTGGCGACGGGCCGCGTGCCTTACACGGACGGCCTCGGTCTGGAAGAGGCGGGCGTCACGCTCGACAATCGCCGCCGCGTGGTGGTGGACGAGCATTATCAGACCAACGTGCCGGGGATTTACGCCCTCGGCGACGTGATCGCCGGGCCGATGCTGGCACACAAAGCCGAGGACGAGGGCGTGGCCGTCGCCGAGATCCTGGCTGGTCAGGCCGGGCATGTGAATTACGGCGTCATTCCGGGTGTGATCTACACCACGCCGGAGGTGGCATCGGTGGGCCGGACCGAGGAGGAGCTGAAGGAAGCGGGCACCGCCTACACGGTCGGCAAGTTTCCCTTCGCCGCCAACGGCCGTGCCAAGGTGAACCGTCGGACGGACGGGTTCGTGAAGGTGCTGGCGGACGCGGCGACCGATCGCGTTCTCGGCGTGCACATCATCGGGCCCGACGCCGGGAACATGATCCACGAAGCTTGCGTGCTGATGGAATTCGGCGGCTCGGCGGAGGATCTCGCCCGCACCTGCCACGCGCATCCGACCGAAAGCGAGGCGGTGAAGGAGGCGGCGCTGGCGACCGCCAAGCGCGCGATCCACATGTGACACAGCCCTCACGCAGGCCGCCCCGTCCTTGAGCCGGTGCGGAAATCGTTACCGGCATCCAGATCATACGTAACAAAATCAATGCCTTACGGTGTCACAAAGGCTTCATCCGACTGTCATAAAACAGTGGCGGAGGGATGATTAATTTGCCGCCGGAGGGGCAGGCACGCTTGCCCGGCCTCCACCTCGAAAAGTCAAGGAGAGCATCGTGAAAGCCAGATTTATTGCTCTTGCAGCGGCTACCGCCCTCGTCGGCTCGCTCGCCGCTCAAGGCTCCGCGTTCGCGCGCGACGAAGTCAAGATCGCCGGTTCCTCGACGGTTCTGCCCTACGCGAAGATCGTCGCGGAGGCGTTCCAGAAGGCCAATCCGAAGTTCAAGGTCATCGTCGAGTCCGGCGGCTCGGGCGCTGGCATCAACCAGTTCTGCAAAGGCGTCGGCCCTGAGTTCATCGACGTCGCCGACGCATCCCGCGCCATGAAAAAGGCTGAGGTCGAAGCCTGCAAGAAGGCCGGTGTCAAGGAGATCGTCGAAGTCCGTTTCGGCTATGACGGCATCGTGTTCGCCTCCGACGTGAAAGGCCCCGAATTCAAGCTGGAGCCGAAAGACGTCTTCCTGGCGCTCGCTCCGCAGATCGTGGTCGATGGCAAGCTCTCCGCCAACCCGAACAAGACCTGGAAGCAGGTGAATGCTGCGTTCCCGGAGTTGGATATCGTTGCTTTCATCCCCGGCGAGAAGCACGGTACGCGCGAAGTCTTCGAAAAGAAGGTTCTGGGAGCCGGCTGTAAAGCAACCGGTGCCCTGAAGCTCTATCAGGAAAAGGCGAAGGCCGAGGGCAAGGACGAGAAGGCAGCCAGGAAGGCGGCCAAGAAGGCTTGCATGAAGGTCCGCAAGGACGATGGCGGCAAGCACGCCGTGGACATCGACGGCGATTACACCGAGACACTCGCCCGCCTGCAGAGCAACAAGAAGAGCATCGGTGTGTTCGGCCTGTCGTTCTATGAGAACAACACCGACAAGCTCCGCGTCGCCACCGTCAGTGGCGTCAAGCCGTCGGTCGACACCGTCGCCACGGGCGAATACCCCGTGTCGCGCCCGCTGTTCTTCTATGTGAAGAAGGCGCATGTCGGCGCGATCCCCGGCCTGAAGGAGTACACGGAGTTCTTCGTCACCGACAAGATGATCGGCGAAGACGGTCCGCTCGCCGCTTACGGTCTCGTCCCGCTGCCGGAGAACGAGGCGAAGGAGTTGCGCGAAACCGTCAAAGACCTGAAGCCGATGTCGTAAGGTATCGGATGCAGGCGGGGCGGCGAGCACCGTCCCGTCTGCCCCCGGATTTGGAGCCGGACGCAACCCGAGAACGGAACGCCCCAGTGACGTCGAGTATCCTTCTGGTTATCCTGTTTGCCGCTGCAGTTCCTGCGTTCATTATCGGTATTGCGAAAGCGTCTCGTCTCGCCCACGCCAATCCACGCTGCCTTCATTCCAGTCCGGGCTATTATGGCGGCTGGCTCGCCGTCTGGACCGTGCTGCCCGCGCTTGCGATGCTCGTACTCTGGTCCCTCGCCGCGCCCGCGGTCATCAACCGAATGGCCATGCGCGGCCTTCCGGACACCATCCGTGCCATGCCCGCGGGCGAGCTCAACCTGATCGCCGGAACCGTCCGGTCCGTGGCCCATGGGCTGCCGCAGGTGAGCGATGCCGACCTGGCCGGACTACGTACGAGCGCGCAAACCGCGAGGTCCATTCTCGCCAAGGCGGGCATCATCCTCGCCGCGGACCCACAACCTTACATCATTGATGCCGCCCAACATCTGGCCGAGTTGCATGCAACCAGCCGCTGGATCGCGACCGGCCTCACGGCGCTGCTGATCCTTGCGGGCTTCGTTTACGGATTCAGCCGTATCCGCCTCGAATTCCGGGCTCGCAACGCGGTCGAGCGCGTGGTCATGGTCGGCCTCATTGCCGCCTCCACGGTCGCCATTCTGACTACGGCCGGTATCGTGCTTTCGGTGCTGTTCGAAACCATTCAGTTCTTCCAGAGCGTCAGCCCGTTCGACTTCCTGTTCGGTACGGTGTGGGATCCGCGCTTCTCGGCGCCGGGGCGCGCAGGTGGCGCCGAAGGCCAGTTCGGCCTCCTGCCGCTGCTTTGGGGCACGGTCTTCATCTCCGCTATCGCGCTTCTGGTGGCCGTGCCGCTGGGGCTGTTCTCCGCGATCTACATGTCGGAATATGCCCACCCGAAATTGCGCGCGGTGTTCAAGCCGATGCTGGAAGTGCTCGCGGGCATCCCGACGATCGTTTACGGCTTTTTCGCGCTGATCACGGTCGGCCCTTTCCTGCGCGACCTGGGCGCCAGTTTCGGTCTTTCCATCTCGGCAACGAGCGCGCTGGGCGCGGGGCTGGTGATGGGCATCATGATCATCCCCTTCGTATCCTCTCTGTCGGACGACATCATCAGCGCGGTGCCGCAATCGCTGCGCGAAGGCTCCTATGGCCTCGGCGCGACGCAGGCCGAGACCATCCGGCAGGTGGTTCTCCCCGCCGCGCTCCCCGGTATCGTTGGCGCGGTGCTGCTCGCCGGATCGCGTGCCGTGGGCGAAACCATGATCGTCGTCCTGGCAGCGGGCATCGCCGCGAACCTGACCATCAATCCCTTCGAATCGGTGACGACCATCACGGTCAAAATCGTGAGCCAGCTTACCGGCGACCTGCAGTTCAATACCCCGCAAACGCTCGTGGCTTTCGCACTCGGCCTGACGCTGTTCATCATCACCCTCGGCCTCAACGTTTACGCGCTGCACATCGTGCGCAAATACCGGGAGCAATATGAATGACGATCGCGGCAGCCGGACATGATCGCGGCGGTATGAGCCGCACCAATCGCGTGAACGCCCAGCTGAAAAAGCGCCGCGCGGCGGAGCGCCGGTTCCGGGCTTATGGCCAGATCGCTATCGGCGTCAGCCTGGCCTTTCTCGTCACCGTGTTCGCGTCCATCGTCAGCAGGGGCTACACGGCGTTCGTGCAGTCCGTGGTGCGCCTGGAGGTCTTTCTGGATCCGGCCGTGATCGACCCGTCGGGCACGAAAAACGCAAAGGACATCTGGAACGCCAATTACATCAAGCTCGCCAACGCTGCACTCTACAAGACGCTCGATGTCGATACGAGCAGCCGGCGCGAGCGCCGCAAAGCCGGTCAACTGCTTTCGCGCAACATAGACATACAGCTCCGCGACCTGGTCGCCGCCGATCCGAGCCTCATCGGCACGACGCAGCCCGTCCGGGCGCTGGCGCACGGCAATGTCGACGCGCTCGTCAAGGGCGCGATCAGCCGCAAGACACCCGAGGAACGCCGCCAGCTCAACGACAAGCAGGTCGCGTGGGTGGACAAGCTCATCGACAGCGGCGCCCTCGAGAAGACGTTCAACACCGGCCTGTTCGTTTACGGCGCGTCCAGCCAACCTGAAACGGCGGGCCTGGGCGTGGCGGTCATCGGTTCGTTCTTCATGATGCTGACAGTGGTTCTGCTGGCCGTGCCGCTGGGCGTGGCGGCGGCGCTCTATCTGCAGGAGTTCGCCCCGAAGAACCGCCTGACCGACCTGATCGAAGTCAACATCAACAACCTCGCGGCGGTGCCGTCCATCGTCTTCGGCCTGCTCGGTCTGGCGATTTTCATCAACTTCGCTGGCCTGCCGCGCTCCGCCTCGCTCGTGGGCGGACTGGTGCTGACGCTGATGACCCTGCCGACGATCATCCTCACCACCCGCGCGGCCGCCGCCGCCGTGCCCCCGTCCATCCGCGAGGCAGCGCTCGGTATCGGCGCATCGCGCATGCAAACGGTGTTTCATCATGTGCTGCCGCTCGCGATGCCCGGCATCCTGACCGGCACCATCATCGGTCTGGCGAAGGCGCTCGGCGAAACCGCGCCGCTTCTGATGATCGGCATGGTGGCATTCGTCATCGACTATCCGGCAACGCCGCTCGATTCGGCAACCGCCCTGCCCGTCCAGGTATACATGTGGGCGACGGAGGCCGAGCGCGGATTCGTCGAGCGAACGGCTGCTGCGACGCTGGTCCTTTTGGCATTCATGATCGTCATGAACCTGCTCGCAATCATTCTGCGGCAGCGTTTCGAGCGAAAATGGTAGAGTGGGGGAAGACGGGAGGCGATGGAGGCTCGCGTGAACGAACTTCTGCATATCGGACCGGCTGACAGGGCCAGTACGCACGCCGAGACACCCGGCGGAGCCCCTGCTGCCGAGGAGACAGCCACCGCAGACGCCCCGGTCGCGGCAACTGCCACGCCCGACATCAAAATGACCGCGCGCGCCGTGAACTGCTTCTACGGCGACAAGCAGGCGCTCATCGATGTCAACATCGACGTTCCCGACAAGGCCATCACAGCCTTCATCGGGCCGTCGGGCTGCGGCAAATCCACCTTCCTGCGCTGCCTCAACCGCATGAACGACTTCATCGACGGCGCCCGGGTCACCGGCAGGGTCGAACTTGATGGCGAGAACGTCTACAACCCGAAGATCGACCCCGTGCAGCTCCGCGCGCGCGTCGGCATGGTGTTCCAGAAACCGAACCCGTTCCCGAAGTCGATCTTCGACAACGTCGCCTATGGCCCGCGCATCCATGGCCTCGCCCAGTCCAAGACCGACCTGGAAGAGATCGTCATCACCAGCCTGGAAAAGGCGGGCCTCTACACCGAAGTGAAAGACCGCATGCTCGAGCCCGGAACGAGCCTTTCCGGCGGCCAGCAGCAGCGTCTGTGCATCGCGCGCGCCATCGCGGTCAGTCCGGAAGTCATCCTCATGGACGAACCGTGCTCGGCACTCGACCCGATCGCCACCGCCAGGATCGAGGAACTGATGGACGAGCTGAAGCGGAATTTCTGCATCGTCATCGTCACGCACTCGATGCAGCAGGCCGCCCGCGTGTCGCAGCGCACGGCGTTCTTCCATCTCGGCGTCCTGGTGGAGGAAGGCGCGACGGCTCAGATTTTCACCAATCCGCGCGAGACGCGCACACAGGACTACATTACCGGGCGATTTGGCTAAGCGGAAACGACCTCACTGGAGACGGCCAGCACCGAAACCGGAGAAAATTCAATGGTTATGACTGAACACACCGTGCGGGCGTTCGAAGAAGAGCTGAGGGCGCTCGATGCCAAGATCGCGCAGATGGGCGGGTTCGCCGAGCAGGTCGTCAGCCGCGCCATCAATGCGATGGAGCATCGCGATCCGGTGCTCGCCGAAGCCACCATCCAGCAGGACGAGCAAATCGACCTGCTGGAGCATGAGGTCGAGGAACTCGCCATCTCCATGATCGCCCGCCGTCAGCCGGTAGCGCTCGACCTGCGCCAGATCATGACGGCCATTCGCGTCGCGGGCGACCTGGAGCGTATCGGCGACATGGGCAAGAACATCGCCAAGCGCGCCCTGGCGATCGCCGAGGAGCACAGGCCCAAACAGCTGATGATCGGCCTGACCCATCTGGGCGAGGCGGCGTTGCAGCAGCTCAAGGATGTCCTGGACGCCTATTCCGAACGCGACGCGGAAAAGGCGTATAAAGTCTGGCTGCACGACAAGGATCTCGATCGCATCTACAACTCGATCTTTCGCGAACTCCTGACCTATATGATGGAAGATCCCCGCAATATCGGGCTGTGCACCCACCTCCTTTTCGGCGCGAAGAACATCGAGCGCATCGGCGATCACACGACGAATATTGCCGAGATGATCAATTACCTTGTCCACGGTACGGCAATCATGGAGCGGCGACCGAAAGGTGACACGACGAGTTACACAATGCCCGACACGTCGGACGCGTAGTACGCCACGCGCCGAATCCATGTAGCGGAGCATGACGTCATGACGGCGAAAGTGCTGGTGGTCGAGGATGAGGAGCCCTTGGCGCTCCTTCTCCGCTACAACCTCGAAGCCGAGGGGTTCCACGTCTCCCTCGCCACCCGCGGCGACGAGGCCGAGCTTGCCATTTCCGAGGGCGCACCCGACCTCATCATCCTCGACTGGATGCTGCCCGGTCTGTCCGGTCTCGAGCTGTGCCGCCGCCTGCGCGCGGGCCGTGCGACGAGCGGCATTCCCATCGTCTTCCTTACCGCCCGCGGCGAAGAAACCGACCGCATCCGTGGCCTGACAACCGGGGCGGACGACTATGTCGTCAAGCCCTTCTCGCTCCCCGAACTGATGGCGCGCGTGAAAGCCATCCTGCGCCGCGCCAGCCCGGAGCGCATTGCCGACGTCCTTTCCGTCGCCGACGTCGTCCTCGATCGCGACGCGCACCGCGTAACGCGCGGCGGGCGCGAAGTCCGGCTTGGGCCGACCGAATTCCGGCTTCTCGAATTCTTCATGGAAGCGCCGGGCCGCGTCTTCTCCCGCACGCAACTGCTGGACGGGGTGTGGGGAAACGACGTCTATGTCGATGAGCGCACGGTCGATGTGCATGTCGGCCGCCTGCGCAAGGCGATCAATCGCGGCCGGGAAAAGGACCCGATCCGTACCGTGCGCGGCTCCGGTTATGCATTCGGCGAGCGGAACGGTAGCGCGGGGGGAGGATGAGCGCAGCAGCAGCTGGAAGGCACAAAAAAGTGCTAGACAACGGAATCCGAGTCTGAATCTATTATGAAGTGAGGTGGCTCTTGCCGCCTTGTTATGACCTTAGTCGATCAAAGCGTTGCGGCGCTTATCTCGACGGTATTGAACGGCAGTGGGCACGTACATGCTCCACTTTGCCGAACCGAGTGCGAGTATACGAGCAGACGCTCACCGCCTTCGGCCAGAAACAGGCGATTCTCATCGCAGTTCCTCCGTGTTCTGGGGTGCCGGGGGGAGCCCGGCTCTCCGGAACGCACACACTGTGCTCCGCGTCCTTTCAGAGCTTCGTGAGTGATGGAGGAGTGGCGACAAGAGCCATTGATACTAAAGGCTGATTCTTTGTCAAAACTGGAGTCAAATTTCTCTTAAGTGGCTAAGAATCTGGAAGCTACACGCGGGAAAGGGTGTTGACCGCGATAGCATATGTTCTTTTTTTGACCGCCCGACTGCGGTGGCGCCTTATCCCTTAACGCAGATCACCGGGCGCAGCCGCGCCACCTTGCGCGCCAGACCGGCCCTTTCCGCCGCATCGACCACCGCGCCCACGTCCTTGTAGGCGCCGGGCGCTTCCTCGGCCACGCCGCGCAATGACGGGCTCTTGATGATGATGCCGCGCGCCGCGAGCTGGTCCACGATCTGCCGCCCGCGCCACCGCCTTGTCGCCTCGTGACGGCTCATGCGCCGGCCCGCGCCGTGGCACGCCGAGGAAAACGCGCGCTCCTCGCTTTCCGCGCACCCGGCCAGGACATACGACTGCGTGCCCATGCTGCCGCCGATGAGCACCGGCTGCCCCCACGGCCTCAGCTCTTCGGGCAAAGCCTGATGGCCGGGACCGAAGGCGCGCGTCGCTCCCTTGCGGTGGACATACAGCTCGCGCGGGCTGCCGTCGATCTTGTGCGTCTCGACCTTGCAGGTATTGTGCGAGACATCGAACAGGAGCGGCAGCGGCAGATCCCGCTCGGGCCAGACGGCGGCAAACACCTGTCTGGCGAAATGGCCGATGATTTCGCGGTTGGCGAGCGCACAGTTTATCCCCGCGCGCATCGCGCCGAGATAGCGCTGGCCGAGTTCCGAATTGACCGGCGCCGAGGCCAGTTCGCGGTCGGGCAGCACGAGGCCGTAACCCGGCGCGGCGATAACCATTTCGCGTAGGAAATCGGTGCCGATCTGGTGGCCGAGCCCGCGCGAGCCGCAATGGATCGTGACGACGCAGTCGCCTTCCTTGAGACCGTAGGCGCCCGCGATCTCCGGCGCGAGGATCTCGGCAACCTCCTGCACCTCCAGATAATGATTGCCCGAACCGAGCGTTCCCATCTCGCGGCGCTGGCGGTCGCGAGCCTTGGGCGAAACGGCATACGGGTCTGCGCCCTCGGCACAGCCGCTTTCCTCGATGCGCGCCAGATCCTCGGCCCGGCCAAAGCCTCGCTCCACCGCCCAGGCGGCGCCGCCCTGCAGCATGGCCGTCATGCCGTCTTCGTCCAGCACGATCGAGCCGTGCGAGCCGACCCCAGCCGGAACGCGCCGGTAGAGCGCCTCGGCCAGTTCCGCGGCCTTCATCTCGATCTGCCGGCGGGTGAGGCCGGTCAGGTGGGTGCGCACGCCGCAGGAAATATCGAAGCCGACACCGCCCGCCGAGACGACGCCGCCCTCCTCCGCATCGAACGCCGCAACCCCGCCGATGGGAAATCCGTAACCCCAATGGGCATCGGGCATGGCGTAGGACGCGCGGACGATGCCGGGCAGCGTGGCGACGTTCATCACCTGCTCGAAGACCTTCTCGTCCATGCCGCCGATGAGATCACGGTCGGCAAAGATGATACCGGGCACAAGCATGTTGCCCTGCTGCGGGATGCGCCAGGCATAGTCGGAGACGGGTTCCAGGCGGCTTGTATCCGTCCGCGCGCCTTCGAGGGCTTTCGTCATTGTCATCCCCACGGCATCCTCCTCAGACATCGAGCACGCATTGCGCCCGCCACATGCCCGGTTCGTCCTCGGTGACCGCGAGCCCGGTCATGGTGGCCCCCTTGATCTCGGCGGCAGGCTCGTGGCGTTCGCGGTTCACCAGCTCGCCTCTGGCCAGCCCGTGCAGCCGGTTGCCCTCGACGCTCACCTCGAACGTCCCGAAAATGAGCCCGCGCGTGGCCATCTCGAAGACGAGCGCGTTGAGCCAGTCCATGAACAGCAGCTCGATGTCCGGCGCCTCGCAGGTGATGTTCACCGCCTTCGCGCGGCCGATCTTCGCCGGATCGGTCATCACCGCGGTCATGGCCAGCGCTGCCTGCTCGAAGGCCGCAGCCGCGTTCGGACCAATCCCGCGGATGCCGATGTCGGCATCATGGCTGAAATGCTCCCAATGCGGTGTCGTGCTGTGCTGGCTGACGGTCATCCCCGCAGATTAAGCGTTCAGCTTTGACAATCCGTTCCAGCTTTCGTTACGAACGTGGGGAATGGATCAAGAGGTCTACCGCCATGGTTGCCGTCAAGACCGCTGAACTGCCGAGCTTTCTCAAATCCGCCGCGAGCCGGATCGACGCCTTTCTCATTCACGGGCCTGACGCGGGCCGGGTGAGCGAGTTGGCAGGCCAGGCCGCGAAGCAGCTCGCCGCCTCCGGCACGCCACCGGGCGAAATCATCCGCCTCAGCGACCAGGATCTGTCGCAGACGCCGGGGCGCCTCGCCGCCGAGGCCCGCAGCATGGCGTTGTTCGGAGGGCGCCCGGTGATCGCGGTGAAGATGAGCCCTCAGCTCACACCCGCCCTGTTCGAGGAACTGCTGGGCGGCCCGCTCGCGGCGTACGTCGTCATCGAAGCAGGCAATCTCAAGCGCGACGCCAAGATCCGCCAGCTCTTCGAAAAGGCGAAAAATGCGGCAGCTGTCGTCTGCTACGGCGCCGATGAGCGCAGCCTGCCGCAACTCATCCGTGAAGACGTGAAAGCGGCGGGCCATACCATCGCGCCGGACGCCGCGCAGCGTCTCGCTCATCTCCTCGGCGGCGACTGGGCCGTTTCGCGGTCGGAGATCGCCAAGCTGGTGCTCTATGCGGGCGCGGAGCGGGAAATCACCGTGGCGCACGTCGAAGCCGTTGTCGGCGACGCCTCGGCGCACGCCTTCGACGCCGCGATTGCCGCGGCCCTCGGCGGCAAAGCGGGAGAAGCGCTGGCGCAACTGGACGGGCTGGCCGCTGCCGGAACGCCGGCCGTCGTGTTTCTCAACATGCTGCTGCGGCATCTCCAGGAACTGCACGCGCTGCGAGCGGCGATGGATCGCGGCGACTCCTTCGAGATCGCGGCGGGGCGTCTCCGCCCGCCACCGCATTTCAAGCAGAAAGATGCGCTGAAAGCTCAGAGCGCGCGCTGGCGGCTCGCCGATATCGCGGACGCTGTCGCCGCCGCGCATGAGGCCGTCCGCCAGACCCGTCTCAAACCCGCGCTTGAGCACGAGGTTGCGGGCACGCTGATCATCCGCCTTGCAGGGATCCAGCCGGGCGGGACACGCGCGGCTTGAGGGGGCGCATCGTTATTCCTTCGCGTTCTTTCTGCGCAAGCGGACATATAGAGCACCCTCGCCGCCGTGGCGGACATGCGATGTGGTGTAGCTCACAACGACGCCGCGCAGCTCCGGCTCGGCAAGCCACATCGGCACCAGTCGGCGCAGAACGCCGCGCTCTTCGCCGTAGAAATCCCGCGTCCTGACGGCTTCCGGCGCCCCCTTGCCGGTGATCACCAGCACATGCCGCATGCCGCGCGCGGCGCAACCGCGGAGAAAAGAGGTCAGCGCCCGGTGGGCCTCACGCTGGCGCATGCCGTGCAGGTCCAGGCGGGCGTCGATGAGGTCCATGTCCCTGGCCAGCTTGCGGCGCTGACGCTCGTCGAAGGGCGAAAGAGGCGGGGGACCGGATTGAGGGCGCGCAATGGTGCCGCGCACATCCGCCATTTGTTGGCGTGACGCGGGGGCTGCATCCTCGCCGCGCCTCTGCGCTTGTGAGGACGCTTCCACGGCTGCGACAGCGTCATCCTCTCCGGCGGCATGCTTCTCCCGACCGCGGCGGCGTTTCGCCTTCGCCTGGCGCATGGCAAACAGCCAGAGTTCCGCCTCCTCGGCAGTCAGTCGCCGTTTTCGCGATGGCGAATCCGAAGTCATCCGCGCACTCTGTTGTGGAAGTTGTGTGTATTTCCCGAACTATTTCGGGATCAGCACATAAAAATCACAGGCGTGCTTCGTGTTGCCAGCGAATTTTCCGGCCGCGTGGCCGCTACCCCAGAAGAAGTCGCCGCGCACCGGCCCGCGAATGGCCGAACCCGTATCCTGGGCTACCATCAGTCTCCTGATCGGCTTGCCCTTCATGTCCTTCATCTCCGGCGCGGCAACCCAGATCGGCATACCCATCTTGTGGTAGCGCGGATCGACAGCCAGGCTTCGCCCGGGCGTCAAAGGCAGGGTCATGGCGCCCTGCGGCCCCTTGGCCCCGTCGAGCACTTCGAAGAACGGATACGACTTGTTCTCCCACATCAGCTCGCGGCCGCGACGCGGGTCGGCGCGGATCAGGGACATCACCGATTTGATCGACGTTCCGTCCGCCCGCAGCAAGCCGCGCTCGACCAGCAGCTTGCCGACGGACGTGTAGGGATGCCCGTTCTTGCCCGCGAAACCGATGCGAAGACATTGATTATCCGGCAGGCGGATGAGGCCCGAACCCTGCACCTGCATGATGAACGCCTCATAGGCGTCCGATACATAGGCGATCTCCAGCCCGCGCCCTTTGAGCACGCCTTCCTCGATTTCGCGCCTCGTGTAATAGGGCTTCGGGCCGTCCGCCGTCAGCCGCGCCGCCGTCAACTCGGCGGGAAGATCGCCGCGATCGACCGCCGGCGTCAGAAGGACGAGATCGTCCGGCCTGCGGTAGACCGGCACCGCATATTCTTGTGACGGTTTCAGCGAACCCCTGATTTCAGGCTCGAAATACCCTGTCAGCAGCGCGCCTTTCGACGGCCGTCTGACGAGATGCGGCGTGAAATTCGCCTCGAAGAACTGCCGCGCATCGCCGCGCGAGAGCTTGCCGGGGAGGAGACGAGCGACTTCGCAGACCGCCTGTACAGCAGCGATATCACGCGCACCGGATTCCCGCTTCTTACCCGCCGGGATCAGCCTTTTGCACGATCTGCGAAAGGCCGCGAAGGCGGCGGCGTGATCATCCTGCGCCCAGCCCTCGATCGCCGCGAATTCCACGGGCGTCTTCTTGAGCGGCTTGGCCGTGGCCGCTTCGGCGCCGGAGAACTGCCATTGCCACAGATCGGGCGCGACCATGATTACGGCCGCCAGCGCGAGACGGAAAAGCAGCATACCCTCATACCCCCCGAGGCTCCGCTTCTCAATTCATCGAACCGGTCGCGACGAGCTTCCAGTTCGGATCGCGGGAGGATAGGTCACGGGCGAAGGTCCAGACATCCGTCACTTCACGGATCTGCGTGGGATCGCCGTCCACGACCTCACCCGCGCGGCTGCGCGTGGCCGTGATGAGTTCGCTGACGAACTTGATGGTGATCTGGGCCACCTTGTCAGACAGTTCGGCTTCGAGGATTTCGGCGGCCGAGATACCGACGAATTTGAACTCGATGGACTCGGCGTTTTTCTCGCGCTCGCTGATTGCGGAGGCAAAACTGTCGTACACCTCGCGGCTCAGGAGCTGCTTCAACCCTTTGCGATCGCCGGCGGCAAAGGCGGTGACGATCATTTCGTAAGCGCCCTTCGCACCATTCATGAAATGCTGCGGATCGAAACTGCGATCCGTCCGGGCGATCGCCTGAAGCTTGCTCGCGATGACGCTGCCCGCAGGCGCGATGTCCTTCAGCCGCTTGGCGAAAGTCTCATCGTCCAGTTCCTCGGGCTCACGGTGTGGCTCGCCGCGCAGGGTCACGATATTGTCGCGAACTTCGCCATGCTGGGCGTCAGCCGGTGTGTAGCGATCGTAATGCGGGCGTTCATTCCCGGTACGGCGTCCGAGAACGCTGCGTAGCCGGAGGAAAATGACAACCGCGATCACCAGGAAGATCAGTGTCAGAATGTCGAAGGAGCCGTTCATATTGCCGCAGCTTCTGTGGATACACTTTGCGCGAAGAGGTTCTCACCCCCACATATAGGCAAATACCCTGGCTCATGCCAGGATTCTGCCCCAAGGTGAAACCGGTTGCGCATCCTATAGCAAATTACGCGATTGAAACCGTTAAGCCAACCGGCAAGAATTCCGCCTCACGTTATCCGCCGTCCCCATCGGGATCAAGAACCATGCCGCTCATCCTGTTCCTGCTCTTCATCGTCCTTCCCATCGCCGAAATTGCTGTCTTTATTGAGGCAGGACGCGCTATCGGCGTAGCGGCGACGATCGCGCTGACGCTCGCAACCGCTTTCGCGGGCAGCATATTGATGCGCACGCAGGGCATGGCGACGCTGCAGCGCTTCATGCTGGCCGCCGAAAAGGGCGAAATGCCGCTCCTCCCCGTCATCGACGGCGTGGGTATTCTCGTGGCGGGGGTTCTGCTGCTCACGCCGGGTCTTCTCACCGACGCGCTCGGACTGCTGCTCTTCGTGCCTGGCGTGCGGCGCAACATCGCCAGGGCGACATTCCGGCGCCTTCTAACCAGCGGGCAGGTCCATTTTCACTATCGCGACGGCTCCTCCGGCTCGCCGGGACAAGGCCGTGGGCCCGGATCCGGGCAGGGACCGCGTCCGCAGAGCGGCCGTCCGCACCGTTCCGAAGATGTCGTCGATGCCGAATTCGAGGAAGTCGACCCAGGGGACAGCGGCAAAAAGCCTCCGCGCCTCAAACAGGACGACGAGGACGAACGCGGTTCCGGAAACAAGACATCCCCCTGGCGGAATGGATGAGGGCAACCGCTGTCCCACGCAGGGCCAATCCGAGTTGCGAAGGACTGGCCGCCGTGTTAGCGACTTGCCGCAAGCCACCGCGAACTGTCCTCTCCGCAACGTTGGTCTCCGACGCATGACGGCAGGGCATCCATGCGGCCGCGGGGCGGCAGCCGCCGCACAATATCAGCAGAAGCCACCAGCTTGAGGGTGAAATCATGTCCAATGAACAGAACAGCGGCGCAGACGGCGCTGGCACGCAACCGCAGATCAACGTTCTCGGCCAGTACATCAAAGACCTGTCGTTCGAGAACCCGAGCGCTCCGCAGAGTTTCCGCACACCGGGCAAGAATCCCAACATCCAGATCAATTTCAATGTCGGCGTGCAGTCGATCGGCGAAGACCAGTACGAGGTCGAACTGCGTATGGAGGCGAACGCCAAGAGCGACGAGGGCGTGCTCTACAATCTGGAACTCGTCTATGCCGGCGGTTTCCAGCTCAAGAACCTGCCGAAAGAGGCCATCCAGCCGATCCTGTTCATCGAATGCCCGGCGCTGCTGTTCCCTTATGTACGCCGCCTGGTGTCCGACATGAGCCGCGAAGGCGGTTTCCCGCCGCTGCTTCTCGACCCGATCGACTTCGCTTCGCTCTACCGTCAGCGCATGTCGCAGTCGCAGGAACAGGAGAAGCCCGCCGTCACTCAGTAGGCGGTTCCCGATACAGGTTCCACAGCGGTTCCTTCATGCCGCTGACGAAAGCGCGATGCGCTTCGCGCTCCGATGTTTCGATCCTGGAAAGCAAAGGCTGCGCACGGGCGCGGACAGTCCCCTCGGCAGCCTTGCTTCCTTTTGCCGCATCCTCGCCGTGGCTCAGATCGAACCCTGGCTGCTGCCCGCCCACGAGTTGCAGATAGACATCCGCCAGAAGCTCGGCATCGAGAAGGGCGCCGTGCACGGTGCGCGCGGAATTGTCGATGCCATAGCGCTTGCAAAGGGCATCGAGGCTGTTCGGTCCGCCAGGGTGCTTACGGCGGGCGAGCGCGAGCGTATCGACGACCCGATCGGACGGCAGGGCCGGGTACCCGAGGCGGTCCAGCTCCATATTGATGAAGCCCATGTCGAAAGAGGCGTTGTGGATGACAAGCGTCGCATCTTCGATGAATTCCAGGAAAGCAGGGGCGAGCGCGGCAAAAAGAGGTTTGTTGCTGAGGAACTTAGTGGACAGGCCGTGCACGGCGAAGGCCTCGCGGGGGACATCACGCTCCGGGTTGATATATTCGTGCCAGACGCGGCCCGACGGCATGTAGTTGCGCAGTTCGACGCAGGCCACCTCAACGAGGCGGTCGCCGCGCCGCGGATCGAGGCCGGTCGTTTCCGTATCCATCACGATTTCGCGCATGGCGCTGTCTCCCGCTCACTCCGTTTTCACCCGTACCGCGCACGCCAGTGCTCGAAGGCGTGCCCGGAGCGATCTTTCAGTGATTCGATAAGCGCATCGACCTGCGTCCGCGTTTCTCCCCAGCTCACGCCGGTGTCGATGACATGGGTTGCTCTTGTGCGCTTTTCCGCGTCGGGAAGCTGCCGGCCGAGGATCGCGGCAAGCTTTTCCGCCGTCATGCCGGGCCGCGTCATGACACGCTCGGCCTGTACGGCGGCGGGCGCGCTGACCACGAGCGTCACGTCCACGATCTCATCTCCGCCCGTCTCGAAAAGGAGCGGGATGTCGAGCACGCACATGGCGGTGCCCGCGGCGGCCTGTTCCTGAAGAAAGCGCCACTGCGCCTGCCGGACGAGCGGATGCACCAGCGCTTCAAGACGTTCGAAACCGCCGGGCGCGGCCATGAGCGCGGCGCTGAGCCGGGCGCGATCGACCCTGCCGTCCGCCGTCGTGCCGGGAAAGGCGGCCTCGATATGCGGGACGGCCTCGCCCTCGTAGAGGCGGTGGACGGTGCCATCCGCATCGAGCACCGGAATTCCCCGCTTCGCGAGATGGTTGGCCACCGTCGTCTTGCCCATACCGATGGAGCCGGTCAGTCCGATGATCAGCATGCCGTCAATGCTCCCGATGTCCGTCCAGGTCAGCAACGATGACCGCGCGCAGCTCCGGCGTCACCTCGGGGCGCACGCCGAACCATTTCTCGAAGGCGGGGACCGCCTGATGCAGCAGCATCCCGAGACCGTCGGCCACGCGGAAACCCGCCGCCCGCGCCGCCGCCAGCAGCGGCGTTTCCAAAGGGATGTAGACGATATCATTCACGACCGCGCCGCTTGCCAGCCCGGCAAGACTGATGTCGAGCGGTCCGGCCCCGGTCATGCCCTGCGTGGTGGTGTTGACGAGCAGGCCGCAGCCTTCGAGCGCTTCCGAGCGGCGCTCCCAATCTTCCACACGCACCGCCGGACCGAAACCGGCCGCCAGAGCCTCGGCGCGCTCGCGCGTGCGGTTGATGAGACGGATCTCGCCAAATCTGCGCTCGGCGAGACCGCCCAGAACGGCCCGCGCCGCGCCCCCCGCCCCGAGCACGGCGGCGGGAAGACCCGGCTTATCCCAGCCGGGCGCGGACTCGTCGAGATTGCGCAAAAAACCATGGACGTCCGTGTTGGAGCCGCAGAGTTGTCCACCTTCTATCCACAGCATATTCACAGCGCCGATACGCATCGCGGCATCATCCCTGCGAGCAGCGACGCTGAAGGCGAGTTCCTTATACGGCACCGTGACATTGGCGCCCACGAAGCCATGCGTGCCAAGCTTGCGCATGAATTCCTCCGCGGCCTCCGGCGGAACTGGCTGCTTCTCATAAGCTCCGTCGATACCGTACCGCCGTAGCCAGTAGCCGTGAATGAGCGGCGAACGCGAATGCCCGGCGGGCCAGCCGATGATGCAGGCACGTTTCATGAGACGTCTCCGGTATGGCTTACCGCGAAAGCCATTCAATATCGCGCAGATAGCCTAGAAGCGGCAGGAGCGGCAAACCAATTATGGTGAAATGATCACCCTCGATGGCAGAAAAGAGCTGGATGCCGCGTCCTTCGATACGGTAGCCACCCACCGACTGCAGCATCGCGTCGCCTTCGCTGCGGCAATAGTCATCGAGAAAGGCGTCCGTGAAGGTGCGCATCGTCAGCCGCGCGCGGTCGAGATGTTGCCACAGCACGCGGCCGCCTCGCGCAACGCACAGCGCGGAGGTGAGGGTATGCGTCCGGCCGCGCAAGGCCAGGAGCTGCTCGCGGGCGGCGGCAAGCGTGGGCGGCTTGTATTGAAGGAGGCCCTCGCAATCCATCACCTGATCGGCGCCGAGCACCAGCGCTTCTACGTGCCGCGCACTGACATCCTTCGCCTTGGCGGCGGCGAGCAGGAGCGCTAGCCCACCCGCGTCAACGCGCTCGGCCCGGAATCCGGCTTCCGCCTCCAGCGCGCGCTCATCCACAGCCGCGGGTTCCTGACGGAAGGCGAGCTTCGCATCCCGGAGGATGGCGGCGCGCCCCGCGCTGGCGGAGGCGAGGATCAGGTCGGCGCCGTTCATCCCTCGCCTTTCCGGTCTTCAAAGGCACGGATGATGGCCGCCGCAGTTTCCTCGATGGAGCGCCGCGTCACGTCGATCACCTGCCACTGATGACGCGCGCAGAGGCGCCGCGTGAACGCGATTTCCTCCATGATCAGCTCGGCATTGACGTAATCCTGATTGCCCACATCATTCATCCCCAGGAGACGGTTGCGCCGGATTTCCGACAGGCGCTGCGCACTGGCCACCAACCCGACGACGAGAACGCCGCGCAACTGCTCCAGCTTCGGCGGCGGCGGGATGCGCGGCACGAGCGAGACATTCGCCGTCTTGAAGCCGCGATTGGCGAGATAGAGGCTCGTCGGCGTCTTCGAGGTGCGGCTGGCTCCGATCAGCACGATATCCGCCTTGTCGAGATCGGTGGTGCGCTGGCCATCGTCATGCGCGAGCGTGAAATTCACAGCCTCGATGCGGGTGAAATATTCGAGGTCGAGCACGTGCTGGCCGCCGACGACCGGCGTGGACGGCGTGCCGAGATAGGCCTCGAACACCTTCAGGAGCGGCGCGAGCACGGCAACGCACGGGATGTTCATCGCCTCGCACTGCCGTTCCAGATCGAGACCCAGCTCGCGGTTGACGATGGTGTAGAGCACGACCCCGGGCGAGGCTTCAATCTGCTGAACGACGCGGTCGAGGTGCCTCTTGTTGCGCACGAAGGGGTGCGAGTGCTTCAGTGCCCGCACGCCCGAATATTGGACCGCCGCGGCCTTCGCGATCGCCGCGAGCGTCTCACCGGAGGCGTCGGACACCATGTGCACGTGGAAAAACTTCCGCGGGTCTTTGGCGGGCTGTTGATAAGTCGCCACTTTGGTGCGGGTGTGCTCCATTATGGGAAAACTCCCTCCTGAGTCCCTAACGCCAATCAAAAACGTATCCACAATATCGCATTCCGGGACGGCCCAATCTCGCTCCAACCGGTAATTTTGGAAAGCATGATTTTCGCCACGTTTTGTCAGCGAGGTTGAGCATCGGTTGTCCTCACGATATACAATGAAGCCGCCCGCATAACATATTGCCGGTCCAGGCGGATTTCCATAAGCACACAGAGGGATCCGCAACAGGGACCTGTGCGGCGCTCTGCGTCTGGCCGGAATTGTCATTGGCCTGTAGACAAGCTGGTGAAGCCTGGGAATGTTCACAATCCACGGCCAATAAAAAACAATTAAAAAAAGAAAGAAACTTTTAGATTGGGAAAAGGGTTTGCGATGGATTTGAGCACGACCGACACCGCCCACACGCCGGACTTCATCAAGGTTCTCAAGGGAGAAACGGTTTCCAGAACGCCCATGTGGCTCATGCGGCAGGCGGGACGCTACCTGCCGGAGTATCGGGAATTGCGTGCCAAGGCAGCCGGCTTCCTCGACCTCTGCTACCGGCCTGACTGGGCTGCCGAAATCACCCTCCAGCCCATCCACCGTTTCGGTTTCGATGCAGCCATATTGTTTGCAGATATCCTGAATGTGCCGGACGCGCTTGGCCAGAAAGTAGCCTTCGAGGAAGGCCACGGGCCGCGTCTCGAAGGCGGTGATCCGAAATCCGTACTCGCACGCCTCGACCGGCAGGCGACGGGCCCCAAATTCAACCTCATCTTCGAAACCGTGGAGCGTGTGCGTGCCGGGCTTCCGGGCGGAACCGCGTTGATCGGTTTTTGCGGCGCGCCATGGACGGTCGCCACCTACATGATCGCTGGCCGCGGCACGCCCGACCAGGCTCCGGCGCGGCTTGCGGCTTATCGCGATCCGGAGAATTTTGCCCGGCTTATCAATCTGCTGGCCGATGTATCGGTGGACTATCTGTCCGGGCAAATCAGTGCCGGCGCGATGGCCGTGCAGATCTTCGACAGCTGGGCAGGCGTGCTGCCCGACGATCAGTTCCAGCGCTGGGTCGTCGAACCGACGGTGAAAATGGTGCGCGAAATCAAGGCGCGGCATCCCGGCGTTCCCGTCATCGGTTTCCCGCGCGGAGCCGGACCGCTCGGCGAGACCTATCTCCGCATGACCGGCGTCGACGGCGTGGGCTGCGACACCGCGATGCCCCTCGGCTACATGCGGCAAAAACTTGCGCCGTTGTCCGCCGTGCAGGGAAATCTTGATCCGTTGCTACTTGTGGCTGGCGGGCACTTGCTAGAATCGCGGGTCGGGGACATTATGGCGGCGCTTGAAGGTACCCGGCATATCTTCAACCTTGGGCATGGAATTCTGCCGGAAACACCCGTTGAGCACGTCGCCCGGCTCGTCGAGCTGGTGCGGGCCTGACGGCGTCCGGGGGGCTTATGGAACTGCCTGCAGAGTGGTATCTCTGGGTTAAATCCTTTCATTTGGTCGCCGTCATCGCGTGGATGGTGGGCATGTTCTACATGCCGCGGCTGTTCGTTTATCACTGCCGCGCCAAGCCCGGCTCGGAGATGTCCGAGACGTTCAAGATCATGGAGCGCCGCCTGATGCGGATCATCGTCAACCCGGCGATGATGGTGGCGTGGAGCCTCGGGCTCCTCATGATTTTCGGGTTCGGGATCATCGATTTGATGGCGCCCTGGCTCCATATCAAGCTGACGCTGGTGACCATCCTGTCCGGCTTTCACGGCATGCTGTCCATATGGCGGCGTGATTTCGAGGCCGACCGCAACACGCATTCCGAGCGCTTCTACCGGATTATCAACGAACTGCCGACGTTGCTGATGATCGGTATCGTGATCATGGTCATCGTCAAGCCGCTGTAGTGACGTGGTATTACCGGGCGTAGAAACTGCTGCTTCCTTTGCAGCCGTTTGTTTGCTATAGTTGAGTCGTAATCTTCTTCTTGGCCGATAAATCTGACCCTTTCAGCCTGCCTGGGAGACAGGTGTCGTGTGGCTCTACAGGTCGCATGGACAACCTCCCCCGAAGCGGGATCGGCGTTTCGTAATGCTCCCCAACCTTCAGTCGCGCCACCCAAGGCGCGCTTCCTCTTATTTGCCCCCTACCAGAGTTCGGAGTGATCCCGAATGCAAGATATGAGACTTGAAGACCTCAAGGCAAAGACTCCGACGGAGTTGCTGAGTTTCGCTGAGGAGGTCGAAGTTGAAAACGCCGGCACGCTGCGCAAGCAGGAGCTGATGTTCGCGATTTTGAAGCAGCTCGCGTCCAAGGATATCGATATCACCGGCGTCGGTGTTGTTGAAGTGTTGCAGGACGGATTTGGTTTCCTCCGCTCTCCCGACGCAAACTACCTTCCCGGCCCTGATGACATCTATGTCAGTCCCAGCCAGATCCGCCGCTTCGGCCTGCGCACCGGCGACACCGTCGAGGGGCAGATCCGAAGTCCGAAAGAGGGTGAACGCTATTTCGCGCTCCTCAAGGTCAACAAGATCAATTTCGACGAGCCGGAAAAGACCCGGCACAAGATCAATTTCGACAATCTCACCCCGCTCTATCCGGATGAATGGCTGGAGATGGAGGTGCAGAATCCCGAATTGAAGGATCTGAGCGGCCGCGTGATCGATATCGTGGCGCCGCTTGGCAAGGGCCAGCGCGGCCTGATCGTGGCGCCGCCGCGCACCGGCAAGACCGTGTTCCTGCAGAACATCGCGCATTCCATCACCACCAACCACCCCGAATGCTACCTGATCGTGCTCCTGATCGACGAGCGTCCGGAAGAGGTGACGGACATGCAGCGCTCGGTGAATGGCGAGGTGATATCCTCAACATTCGACGAACCCGCCTCGCGGCATGTGCAAGTCGCGGAAATGGTGATCGAGAAGGCCAAGCGCCTCGTCGAGCACAAGAAGGACGTGGTGATTCTGCTCGACTCGATCACGCGCCTGGGCCGCGCCTACAACACCGTGGTGCCCTCCTCCGGCAAGGTGCTGACCGGCGGCGTGGACGCCAACGCCCTGCAACGGCCGAAGCGCTTCTTCGGCGCGGCGCGCAATATCGAGGAGGGCGGGTCGCTGACGATCATCGCGACGGCGCTCATCGAGACGGGCAGCCGCATGGACGAGGTGATCTTCGAAGAGTTCAAGGGCACCGGCAACTCGGAGCTCATTCTCGACCGCAAGGTCGCGGACAAGCGCGTCTTCCCGGCTATCGACATTTCGCGTTCCGGCACCCGCAAAGAGGAACTGCTGGTCGCCGGCCCGCAGCTCAAGAAGATGTTTGTGCTCCGGCGCATCCTCAACCCGATGGGGACGATGGACGCCATTGAGTTCCTGCTCGACAAGCTGCGCCAGACCAAGAACAACGACGATTTCTTCGACTCGATGAATACGTGATCGCCGCCGGTCTGTCGTCTGCGGTGCGGTTCGCTTCGTAGGCATAACCCCGCATATCGCCTGTCCTCCGAACAGGTTGGCGTCCCGTGATGCTTGCCAGTGCGGGCGCAATTGCCTATGCCTTTGCGGGCGGCAGTTCCTTGCCGTCTTCGATATCTCCGTGCTCGCCATGCGGCCCTTCCCGGGCGTGATCGTTCGCCCCCAATCGGAGCAAGACATATGACCTTGAAAGCCCCTGTACGTGTTGCCGTGACCGGTGCTGCCGGACAAATCGGTTATGCTCTCCTGTTCCGCATCGCTTCCGGCGACATGCTCGGCAAGGATCAGCCGGTAATCCTGCAACTGCTCGAAATCACGCCCGCGCTGCCCGCGCTGGAGGGTGTGATCATGGAGCTGAACGACTGCGCCTTCCCGCTGCTGCACGGCGTGACCGCGAGCGACGATCCGAATGAGGCTTTCAAGGACGTGGACTACGCGCTTCTGGTCGGCGCCCGTCCGCGCGGGCCGGGCATGGAGCGCAAGGACCTGCTGGAGGCCAACGGCGCGATCTTCCTGCCGCAGGGCAAGGCGCTGAATGCGCACGCCAAGCGCGGCGTGAAAGTGCTTGTCGTCGGCAATCCCGCGAACACCAACGCGCTGATCGCGCAAGCGAATGCGCCTGACCTCGACCCGAAGTGTTTTACGGCCATGCTGCGGCTCGATCACAACCGGGCGATCAGCCAGCTTGCCGAGAAGACGGCTGCGTTGAGCACGGATGTAAAGAAGGTCATCGTCTGGGGCAATCACTCCTCGACGCAATATCCCGACATCCATTACGCCACCGTGAAGGGCCAGGCGGCGCTGATGCTCGTCGATCAGCAATGGTACGAAGGCACCTTCATCCCCGTCGTGCAGCAGCGCGGTGCGGCGATCATCAAGGCGCGCGGCGCGTCTTCGGCGGCTTCCGCGGCATCGGCGGCCATCGATCACATGCGGTCCTGGACGCTCGGCACGGCGGAGGACGACTGGGTGTCGATGGGTATTCCGTCCGACGGTTCCTACGGCATCGAGCCGGGGATCATCTACGGTTATCCGGTGCGCTGCAGAGACGGCGCCTACGAGATCGTGCAAGGGCTGGCGATCAGCGATTTCTCGCGGCAGCGCATGAACGCCACGGCGACGGAACTGCGTGAGGAACGCGCGGCCGTCGAGCACCTGTTCACAAAGTAGGATGGTTCCGATTCTGTCCCGGCCGGGTCCACCCGGCTGGGCGGGCTTCGATTTAGAAGTTTGCCACGCCGGTGTAGAAATACCGCCCGAGACCAAGGGTGAAGATCAGGTTGCCGTAAAGCGCGTGCTCGATCACCACGGCCCAGTAGGACCGCGTGCGCTCATAGCGCCATGCGAACAGCACGCCGCCGAAGAAGCTGATGACCAGCGACGGCAGGGCACCGAAAATGATGTGCCCGAAGGAAAACAGCACAGCGTTCAGCGCGACTGCCGCCTGTCCATCGCTGGCGAACAGCGGCCGGTAGCGGTGGAAGAAGAAGACGCGAAACATGAGCTCCTGCGCCGTGACTGAGATCAGCGGATAGAGCACCATCACCATCAGCCAGATGTGGGGCAGGGTGCGCGGGAAGAGCAGGAAATGCTGCGGGCCTGTGGCGACCCAGGCATAGGCCGCGAGCAGCGGCGCGGCGATGGCGAATGTGGCCAGGATGCCCGCCAGATCGCGGAAGCGCACGCCGGTGGTCAGCGTTTCCCGCCAGGAGAATGTGCGCTGAAGAGTGAGCACGAGGATGAACAGCACCGACAGGGGCAGCATCACCGTGAAGAGCGGAACGCGATGGTAATGAATGAGGCTGTAGAGCGCGATCGGCGCGCCGACATAGAACGCGAGCTGCTCCATCGTCAGCCATGCCCGCCGCCTGTGCGAAACCCGCGCGCCCGCGTCTTCCGCGCTCATGCGGCGTCCTCGTGGCCTGGGCCGCCGTGCGTGTGCCGCAGGTGGTGCGCACGCCAGCGCCCATAGCTCCACGGCGCCCAGGGATAGTGTTCATGCCGGATATCGGGGGCGGGGTCGAAGCCGCTCGTTCCCCAGGGATGGCACCGCGACAGGCGGGAAACGGTCAGCCAGAACCCGCGCCACGCGCCGTTGGTGTCGATGGCGTCGAGGGCGTATTCCGAGCAGGTGGGCAGGTGGCGGCAGCGCTGCCCGATGAGCGGCGACAGCGTGTAGCGGTAGACGAGGACGGGCAGCTTCAGGCCGATGGCCATGACTTTGCCGAAAACCGTGGCGGACTTGGGCACGCGCCATTTCCTCGATTGATGAGCGGGGGTTCCAACCCGGACAATGGGTGGGCCGGCCTCCTGACACAAGGCCGCCGCGATGAAAAAGCACTGTCGGCGTGTCTTGGTCTTCTTCCCCATATTTCAGGTGGAATCAACCTGCTGTGGCCGAAGACCGCCGCGCCTCGATCTGCCGGAGGGCGTCCTCGACAGCGTCGAAAACCAGGAGCGTCGAAGCGTGTCGAGCCCTGTAGCCGCGGACCGGCTCCAGCACAGCGAGGTCAGCCCATTTGCCCGATGGCGGTTCGCCGCCTTCCTTGAGCATCCGGCGCATCTGCCGCCCCGCGGCGCGCAGTTCCTCGGCCGTCGAGCCGATGATATGCACCCCGATGACGGCTGCCGATGTCTGGCCCAGCAGGCAGGCGCGCACCTCCTGCCCGTACTCCGTGACGACGCCGTTAACCATACTGACATCGACGGTAATCCGCGAGCCGCAGAGCTTTGAATGGGCGGTCGCCGTCGCGTCGGGCGAGGCGAGGCGCGCGGTATGTGGTATGTGAGCCGCCAGCTCAAGAATTCGTTCGTTGTAAAGCTCGTCGAGATTGACCATGATTGCGACCACTGGGGCGGCTTGCTTGAAGCACGCTGCCGGTAACGTTATATCACGCCTTATGTTCCGTATCTGTGCAGAACCCGTGACGGACAGGACGGCCATAATGTAGGGTGGCCAGGACAATACGGCAATTCGCTCCTGATGAATCCACGCCGGAACCGGAGCGCGGCCGTGCCGCCTGCGGCAGCAGACCGGCCGACAGTATGAGGCCGCGATGACAAAAGACAAATCCGGTGGCCTGCAGCCGGGGAACAGCGAAGGTAAGGCGATGGAAACACTCCGTGGAGAGGGGACTGCGCTAAACGGGCACTCCGAGGTTGATGATGCTCAGGCCGGGCACCCGACGCGGGAGGAAGCCGAGGCGGCGGTGCGGACCCTCATCCGGTTTACGGGTGACGATCCCTCGCGCGAAGGCCTCCAGGACACGCCGCGCCGCGTGCTCGACGCCTATGCCGAGTTCTTCTCCGGCTATGACCAGAACCCCGTGGACGTCCTGTCGCGCACTTTCGAGGAAGTGCACGGTTATGACGATATCGTGATGGTGCGGGACATCCGCCTCGAATCGCACTGTGAGCATCACATGCTGCCCATCATCGGGGTGGCGCATGTCGCTTACCTGCCGGCCAAGCGCGTTGTGGGTATCTCCAAGCTTGCCCGCGTCGTCGATATCTTCGCCAAGCGCCTGCAGACACAGGAAACCATGACGGCGCAAATCGCCGACGCCATCGAGCAGGCGCTGAAACCGCGCGGCGTGGCCATCCTCATCGACGCGCTGCATCAGTGCATGACGATTCGCGGTGTGCATAAGACGGACGCATCCACGATCACGACGCGATTCACCGGCCTTTTCGCCAAGGATACCGACTGCCGGAACCGTTTCCTGCATATGATCCACGGTTCGCGCGTCGCAGGGGGATAACGCTGTATGAATGCCGGCAAGACCGAACTGGAAGGCGGGACGCGTTTCACGCCGCGCTTCGATGCGAACGGCCTGATGCCCGCGGTCGTCACCGAGGCGGGCGGCGGCGAGGTCCTGATGCTCGCCTATATGAACGCCGAGGCGCTGAGACTGACGCTGGAGACGGGCGAGGCGCATTTCTGGAGCCGGTCGCGCCGTTCGCTGTGGAAGAAGGGCGAGACCAGCGGCAACACGCTGCGGGTGATCGAACTGCGCACGGATTGCGACCAGGACACGCTGGTGGTGACGGTCGCGGTTGGCGGTGATGCCGTCGCCTGCCACACGGGCCGGAAGTCCTGTTTTTACCGGCGCGTCGAGCCGGCCAGTGAGCCGGGAACAGAGGCAAGGTTGCGTTTCATCGATTGTGCGTAATGCCTCCCCATTTTCGGGGAGCGGGCAGGAATATTTCGAAAACTCGTGATAAGGCGCAAGAATGTGTCGAGGTGAAACGTGCATTAATAATGATGCAACATGTTTCACCGGCGCGAAAGTTTAGGTGTTGCGCCGCACAGACATTCCTCGGAAGCGACCCGTTAAAACAACTTTCCGCGATAATCAACGCGGAAGGTCATTCTTGCTTGATCTCAGGTTGAAACCGTTCACCTTTTCCTCATATTCTTTGTGAAACCCGTATTTTTAGCATTGCGGAGGGTGCGCCCATGGCCATCGCCAAGGTCGGCCTCGATGACAAATATGATCTCGACCGTGGACGGATCTACGTGACCGGCAGTCAGGCTGTCGCACGCCTGGCGATGATGCAGCACGCGCTGGATGCCGCGAACGGTCTCAACACGGCGGGCTACATCACCGGTTACCGCGGTTCGCCCATCGGCGGGCTCGATCTGACGATGGCGCGGGCGCAGGCGTTCTTGCGTGCGCACAGTATCGTGTTTCAGTCGGGTCTTAACGAGGATCTTGCGGCGACCGCGCTATGGGGCGCGCAGCAGGCCGAATTGCGCGGCGAGGGCGCGTATGACGGCGTTTTTGGGATCTGGTACGGCAAGGGACCGGGGGTGGATCGCTCAGGCGATGCTTTCCGCCACGCCAACCACGCCGGGACGTCGCGCCATGGCGGCGTGCTGGCGCTGATGGGCGACGATCACACCTGCGAGTCCTCCACCTCGGCGCATCAGTCGGAATTCGCCTTCATCGACGCCATGATGCCGGTTCTCAATCCGGCGAATGTGCAGGAAATCCTGGACTACGGGCTGTACGGCGTCGCGCTGTCGCGGTTCTCCGGGCTGTGGGTCGGCCTGAAATGCGTGAAGGACAATATCGAGCAGACGGCGGTGATCGACGCGAGCGCCGGGCGTGTCCGGCCCGTCATTCCGTCCGACTTCGCCATGCCTGACGGCGGCCTCAACATCCGCCTGCACGATACCGCCCTCGCCAAGGAAGCGCGTCTCCATGAATACCGGCGGCCAGCAGTGCTGGCATTCACTCGCGCCAACCGGCTGGACCGCCTCGTCTTCCACGGTGGCCGCGCGCCAAAAATCGGCATCATTACCACCGGCAAAAGCTATCAGGACACGGCCGAAGCGCTCGACCTCCTCGGGCTCGACGAGGTGAAGGCGGCCGAGTATGGCCTGCGGCTTTACAAGGTGGCGGTGCCCTGGCCGCTGGAGCCGGAGGGCGTATTTCGGTTCGCAAACGGCCTCGACCTCATCATGGTGGTCGAGGAAAAGCGGGCGCTCATCGAAACGCAGGTCAAGGAGCAGCTTTACGGCCGCGCCAATGCCCCTGCGATCATCGGCAAGCGCGACGAAGCGGGCGAGTGGCTGTTCCCGGCCAAGGGCGCGCTCGACCCGGTGCAGATCGCGCTGGCGCTCGCCCGGCACATGCTGGCCCGCGCCGATCTGCCTGAGATCCGCTCGCATATCGGCGAACTCGAAGCCGCCGCGCGCCACGCCAGGGCCGCGCAATCGGTCGCCGAACGCATCCCTTATTTTTGCGCGGGCTGTCCGCACAATTCCTCCACCACCGTGCCGGAAGGCGCGCGCGCCTATGCGGGTATCGGCTGCCACTACATGGCGCAGTGGATGGACCGCGAGACGGAGGGCTTCACGCAGATGGGCGCCGAGGGTGCAAATTGGATCGGCGAGGCGCGCTTCTCCAAACGCCGTCATGTGTTCCAGAATCTCGGCGACGGCACCTTCATCCATTCGGGCAGCCTCGCGGTGCGTGCCGCGGTCATCGCCGGCGTGAATGTGACCTTCAAGCTGCTCTATAACGACGCCGTGGCCATGACCGGCGGCCAGCCGCTCGATGGCGCGATGACGCCGCAGAGAATGGCCCACGCCATGGCGGCGGAGGGCGTGACGCGCATCGCCGTCGTCTCCGACGAGCCATCGCGCTTCGCCCGCGCCGATTTCCCCGCCGGCACCAGCATCGCCCATCGCGATGATCTGGACAGGGTGCAGGCCGATCTCGCGGCTATCGATGGCGTGACGGTGCTCCTCTATGTGCAGACCTGCGCGGCGGAGAAGCGGCGGCGGCGCAAGCGCGGCACCTACCCGGACCCTGAGCAACGCATTCTCATCAACGAATTGGTCTGCGAGGGCTGCGGCGATTGCGGCCGGCAGTCGAACTGCGTGGCCATCGAGCCGGTCGAGACCGAATTCGGACGCAAGCGCACCATCGACCAGGACGGCTGCAACAAGGATTTCACCTGCATCAAGGGTTTCTGCCCCGCCTTCGTGACCGTGCAAGGCGGTGTGCGCAAGAAAGGCGTGCGCCGCATCTCCGTGCAGGATGCCGCCCGCGTCAATCCGCCGAAGCCGGAACAGCCGCCGCTCGATCGCCCCTATTCGCTGGTCATCACCGGGACGGGTGGCACCGGCGTGGTGACGGTGGGGGCCATTCTCGGCATGGCCGCTCATATCGAGGGCAGAGCCGCGGGCGTCATCGACATGTCGGGGCTGGCGCAGAAAGGCGGGCCGGTCGCGGTGCATGTCCGGATCGCGCGCGAGCCGGAGGAGATCAACGCCATCCGCGCGTGCCATGCCGGGGCCGACCTCGTCATCGGTGGCGACCTTGTGGTGGCGGGGTCGGGCAAAGTGCTGGGCGTGGTGCGCGGGGGGCGCACGTCCGTCGTCGCCTCCAGCCATGAGGCAATGACCGCCGACTTCACACACGCGCCCGATCTTTCGATCCCTGCGGCGGCGCTGCGGCGCGCGCTCGAAGAACGGGCCGGGCTGGCGGCCTGCAGTTTTCTGGATGCGCAGAAATACGCCGAGGCGCTGACCGGGAACAGGGCTATGGCCAACATTGTGCTCATCGGCTTTGCCTGTCAGAAGGGCCTCCTGCCGGTTTCAGCCGAGGCGATCAACGAGGCGATCCGGCTCAATGGGGTTTCCGTGCATGCCAATCTGCAGGCATTTCGCTGGGGCCGGTCGCTCGCGCATGACCTGGACGGAGTGGCCGCGCTCGTGGATAAAGCGACGCTGCCGCTGAACGGTGAGGAGCTGTCGCGCTCGCTGGATGAAGCGATTGCGCGGCGCGCGCGCTTTCTGACCGGCTATCAGGACGCCGCCTATGCCGAGCGCTATCTCCAGCGGGTGGAGGCGGTCCGCACATTGGAGACGGCGCGCGTGCCGGGCAGCGACGCGTTAGCCTGGGCGGTCGCGCGCGGCTATTTCAAGCTGCTGGCCTGCAAGGATGAATATGAGGTGGCGCGGCTGTTCACGGACGACTCTTTCGCGCGCCAGCTCGCACGCTCCTATGAAGGCAGCTACCGGCTGACGTACCATCTCGCACCACCATTCGTCTCCCATCTCGACCCCGCCACGGGCCGCCGCCGCAAGATGAGCCTCGGCCCCTGGATGCGGACGATGTTCTGGTTGCTGGCGAAAATGAAGGGACTGCGCGGCTCGGCCTTCGACATCTTCGGTTATACGGAAGAGCGCAGAGCCGAGCGAAGGCTGATCGCGGATTACGAGGCGATGCTGGATGAGATCGCCGGGCTCCTGCGGCCCGAGACGCATGGCGCGGCGGCGGCTTTGGCGGCGTTGCCTGAACGCATCCGTGGCTTCGGTCCGGTCAAGATGGCGGCGATCGAAGCGGCGAAGCTGCGCGAGGCGGAGCTTCTTGCCGCCCTGCGCAACGCGCCGCCGGGAAAGCAGAAGGCGGCTTGATGCGCAATTTTCTCCCCGCAAGGACAAATATAAGTCTGCTAAACCGGCTCACTTTCCGCCACTCAGAAGCTCTTTCACAGTTCCACTCACCCTGCTCATGTCGAGCTGTCCGGCGTATTTCGTCTTCAGCTCGTTCATGACCTTTCCCATATCCTTGATGCTGCTCGCGCCAAGCGACGCAATGACGGATTTGATTACGTCCTTTGCTTCGCTATCGCTCATTTGCTTCGGCAGAAACTGTTCTATGACGTCGATCTCCGCCGTTTCCTTGTCCACGAGATCCTGGCGTCCGCCTGTCTTGAACTGCTCGATCGATTCCCGTCGCGACTTGATCAGCCCCTGCAGCAGGTTGAGGATCTCCTCGTCGCTGATCTGCTGATCGCCGCGCGCCCGCGCAACGTCGATATCCTTCTGCTTGATCGCCGCGCCGATCATGCGCAGCGTGGACAGCGCCGCGGCATCCTTCGCGCGCATGGCCGTCTTCAACGATTCCCCGATCTTTTCCCGCAACATGATTTCACTTCCCTTTGAATTGACGGCGCCGCCGCCGCAAAAAACCTGACCACTGGTAACACGCCCGCCGCGCAGTTTCCGAGGAAGATCGGCGGCGCGTGGCGCGGCTTCCCCAATCTGCCTCCCCGCGGCAAAGGCAATTTCCATAAAACTCTACGCATCGTCTGTGCGTTTCCTTCAGGTTTCTTGCTCATAGTGCGCAGCAGTGAAGGAAGAAAGAGCCCATGATGCCGACCGAGTGCTCAGTAATCATCATCGGCGCGGGGCCCTGCGGTCTGATGCTCGCCAATGAGCTGGGCCGCCGGGACATCTCGGTTGTGCTCGTGGACGAGGACGCGGCGACGACACTCAAGCCGCAGGCCTGCGCCACGCAGGCGCGCACGATGGAACATTACCGCCGTCTCGGTTTCGCCGCCGAGCTGCGCGCTCTCGGGCTCCCCGCCGACTATCCGACCGATATCGCCTATTTCACCAGGTTCGCCCAGCATGAGCTGGCGCGGCTCTCCATGCCGTCATCGGCGGAGTCGGCCAAACCGATGCGCAGGCTGCAGGCGGGATCGTGGAGTGCGGCCGAGATGCCGCACCGCGTGTCGCAGCGCTGGGTCGAGGACGTCCTCCTCAAACATGCCCGGCAATATCCGTCCAATTCGATCAACTTCAATCAGAAGCTGATGAGCTTCACCGACGAAGGCTCCGGTGTAACGGCCGAGATCAGGAGTACCGTTGACGGGCGGCGCGAGACGGTGCGCGCCCAATATCTCGTTGGCGCCGACGGCGCGCGGGGCGTTGTCCGCAATACTTTGCGCATTCCGCTCGTCGGCGAGCATGGCGCGGTGCGCGGGTTCATGGGCGGATGGATGCTCGCCGTCCATCTTCGGGTGCCGCGCTTCTACGAAATCTCCAAGGGCAAGCCCGCCTGGATGTATGTCACCTTCAATTCCGACCGGCGCGCCTACATGGTGGCGGTGGACGGCAAGGACGAGTTCGATTTTCACACCCAGCTGCGGGACGAGGAGAACGAGAACACCATCGACGACGCTCAGGCTCTGCGGATGTTCGAGGCCGCCGTGGGCGCGCCGGTCGAGGCGGAGATCCTGTCGCACGGCATATGGCTGGCGGGCCGCGCCCTCGTGGCGGAACACATGCGGTGCGGGCGGGTGTTCCTGGCGGGCGATGCGGCGCATCTGTTCACGCCCGCGGGAGGGCTGGGTTACAACACGGCGGTCGAGGATGCCGTCAATCTGGGGTGGAAACTGGCGGCGGTCGTGAAGGGCCAGGCGCCGGAGCGCCTTCTGGATACCTACGAGCTCGAACGCCGTCCCGTGGCGGTGCGCAATACCACCTATGCCCGCGAGTTCGCCGACGAACTGGGCAAGAACACACCGTCGCCAGAAATCGAGGAAGAGGGTGAGTTGGGCGACATCGCGCGCCACGCGGCCGGGGAGTATTTCACCCGGCAGGCCCGGCACGAATATGACATCCCCGGCGTCACCTTCGGCTATCGCTATGACGGCTCGCCGATCATCATCAGGGACGCCGGCACGGCTCCACCCGACAGCGCCAATGTCTACATCCCCACGGCGATGCCCGGTGGACGGGCGCCGCATGTGTGGCTCGCGCCCGAACGATCACTCTACGATGAATTCGGCCCTGAATGGACGCTCCTGCAGACTGGGCCGGAAAACCCGCACGCCTCGTCGCTGGCCCGCGCGGCGGAGGCGGCCGGGTTGAATCTGACCGTACTGAACCTCCCGATGCCGGAGCTGCAATATTTGTACGAGGCCAATCTCGTTCTCATCCGCCCGGATCAGATCGTCGCCTGGCGCGGGAATACGGTCAGCAATCCTACCGCGATCATCGCCACGGTGATCGGTGCCGGCCAGGAGTTCCTCCGTCTCACTGGGTGAAGGCGCTGACGGAGCGCCGCGCCGGACTTGTCCCGAATGCCCCGCCCATCCCGATATCGCCGAAGAGCGATGTCGCGTTGGAGCCTGTTTACCTTTGCGTATAGTGTTGTTGTTATTTAAGCGCGACGCTGCTTAAATCGCGCTGGCTCGCGGACCATCCAACGTATACGAATTGACTCGGCGCCGCCTTCCGCCTTGAGGATATCGATTGATGCGCATTGCACCGGGAGTGGGTCTGCTCGCGTTTGCCGCTGCCATAATGTTCGCGGTTCCGGTCTGCGCGCAGGGGCTCCGTACGGCACCGCAATTTTCAGCCAACGACGCCAAGGGTGCGATCAGGCAGGCGCTGCGCATGCTGCCGAAGGTCAATTGCGGAGGAAAGCGCTGCGCTCCGCCGACGCCGGAGGAATTTGCCACGCCGCCGGTGCGGATCGAGGATGCGCGCCTTGCGTTGAGGACAGGCGTCAAGTCGGCGCAGCTCGCATGGTGCGGTCTGGAGTGGGAGACCCGCACGCACGCTTTCATGATGCGTATTTTCGCACAGAAGTATGGTTCGAACGTGCGGGCCATGGCTTTGCTGCGGATGATCCATGCCATACAGCAGGGACGGGTCTACACCAATCTGCAAGTGTTGAAGACCTGTACGCCCCGGATGCGGGCCGAACTCGACGAGCAGAATCCGGCGGTCGTTCAGAGCATGTCGCATCAGATTGTCGAGCGGTTGTTGCGCGCCGAGTCGGTCACGAAAATGCTGCGGCTCGTGCTCGACCGGATGCCGGAAGCTTTCTGCGGCCCGAAGAAGAAATGCGCGCCCGCGACCGCCGAGGAGAAGGCGCACCCGCCCGTCTCCATCGAGGATGCGCGCCGGGCGATGACGGCCGGGCTGATATCGGGTACGGCCCAGCATTGCGGGCTGAATTGGAAACGGCGCGTGTTCGCGCCAATGATGGCTTTTCACCGCAAGAAGATGAACCGCAGGCAGCTTGCCATCATGGGAATGCTGCACGGCACGATGCAGGGTTACATGCTCGCCGGATATCGCCAGCGGGGAGAGGCATGCACGCCGGAGCTGCGTGCGGATGTCAAGAAGCGGTTGTCCGCACCGCCGCCCAAATCCGCGCCCGGCAGCAAGCCGAAATCCGGAAAGCCCAAGTCCAAATCCAAGGCGAAGCCGTAACCGTGGCAGGGCTGAGGCTGCCTGCGGGACTGTTGCCTTCGCGCACAGGGGCGCGGCAAATGGGTGCGTGAGGCGCTCGCATCCGTAATTTCATGAATTGCGTCAAGCATCTTTCTTGGCGATAGTATCGCGAGACGTTTTCCACGAGAGTGCGTTCCTACGAGTAATCCCATCACCATGCAACCTCAACATGAGAATGCCCCGCGGTGCGGTTCGAACCGCTGCTGCCCGACCCCTCAGCCTGCATCGGAAAGCGCCTCAGAAAAGCCCACATATCGGTCGAATCTTGGCGCTGATTTTATCTCCACTGCCTTGTTGCAGGGGTAAGTATTGCTCGTGGGGGAGCATTCGTTGTGGCCAATCCTGTTCATTTGGAGAAGCTTTGCCAGGGGCCGGTAGCCTGGAACGAGTGGCGCGAGGCGAATCCCTACGTCGTTCCTGATCTGAGCCATGCCACACTCGCGCTGAGCCAGAGGCAGTTCGGACCCAGCAATGGCGGTCCCATCGATCTGCGGGCGGCCGACCTCGAAGGCGCCATGCTTCGCTTTGCGACACTGACGGAAGCGGATCTGGAAGGCGCCAATCTCAAGAATGCGGACCTCATGCATGCCCGCCTTGACCGGGCCAAGCTCATTGCAGCAGATCTGACCGACGCCAGCCTCGATCATGCCGACTTCACCGCCGCCAATCTGAGCCGCGCCGTCGTCATGGGCGCCAGCTTCACCAATGCGCGCAACCTGACGCAGCAGCAGATCGGGCAGGCCTTTGGCGACGCCACGACGGCGTTGCCCGCGGCACTGACGCCGCCGGAGAACTGGTTCGCGCCATTCGATGATGGCCCGCAATTTTCCCAATACCCGGTCCCGGAGCCAGAGAAGGAAGACGACCTCTACGACATTCTCGGTCTGTCGAGGACCGCAGAGCCGGAAGACATCCGCACGGCGCACCGGGCGCTGGTCAAGACGCTGCACCCCGACCTGAATCCTGGCGATGCGGCGGCGCAGGACCGCTTCAAGAAGGTTTCGAACGCCTATCGCATTCTGGGCGATCCCGAGAAACGCCGCGCCTACGACAGGGACGAGATCGACGCCGAGGGCCGTATCCGGCCGGAATTCGAGGCGAGGCAGGAGTTTCGGCGGTATGCGTTCCGCTTCTACGCTGCGGCGGTAGTGGCGCTGTTCATCGCCGCGGGGGCTCTGGCCTTCGTGTGGCATCAGGTGATGAGAACCCCTGGGGAGAGTGCGCGTGTAGCTGCCAGCCTGCCCAAATTGAGCGGACGGCTGGTGGCCCTGCCGCCGGAAAGGGCAGCGCTGCCGGATAAGCGCATTCCGCGAGTTGGGACGGATGCGGGGCGGCTCGCGCAGGAGGCGCCACCGGAAGAGCAGGCGCGCAATGCTCTGTCGGGGGGCGCGGCAACCGTGACGGTGCTTGCGGGCCCTCCTCCACAAACAAAGCGGCGCGATGCGGCTCGGGAGGCCGGTCCCCCTGGGATCGATGACGCTGAAGAAGACGCGAATTCGGAAGCTGGTCCGCCGGGTCGCAGGACTGCGGCGTACTCCGCTGGCAATGAGCGTGACATCCGCCCTCTTGGTCAAGCACATGAGGAAGACCAGGCCGGTGAAGCAGAGGCTTCGCCAGCCCGTCCGACTGCGGCCGAGAGCGAAGCGCAAGCGTCGCTCCCATCGGAGGATCGTCCGGCGGGGGGCGATGGTGACGCCGTTCGAGGAGCTTTTCGTACCTTTGTGCCGGGACATTGGGGGGACCCGATCTCCGCGCTGTTTTATGAGAGCGCGCTCGCGCGAGCAGTGGCGGAAGATCAGGTGGAAACGACGGCCAGCATTCAAACGGGTGCGCTCGTCAACGGCCGTTCGGAGAACACGGAAATCGACGTCGAGACGTCAGCAACTCCGGCGCGATCCCTGGCTGGAGCTTTTCAGCCGCGTCCTCTGCCCGCATTCCTCGGCGGGCAGCAGAAAGCTGAGCGGAGTTCTGCCGCAATTGCCGGGGCAGGCCGCATCCCGGCGCTCACTCGCATTCCTGAACGCCGTCAGGCCGTTTCCGACCTTTTCACGGGCGGATTATAAGCAGCGCTTGATCAGCACAGGACCAGGATTGGGCACGGTGGATGCCTAATACGTCCGCTAGAAAATCCTGACCCGCTTGCCGCATGCACTTACAGGATTTCCTGCGGGGTGGGCGTGCCAGCGGGGCTCGATATTCCCGCACATGTCCACGGCTTGATGTTCACCGCCCCCCCCCGCTCGCGCGGTGCCCGCAAAGGTCTTGCGCGGTGCCTCGTGCCCCCCCTATAAAACCCCAGCCTTGCAACTGAGAAAGCGCACACATGTCCGACGTGAAAAAAGTCGTGCTCGCCTATTCGGGCGGCCTGGACACCTCGATCATCCTCAAATGGCTTCAGGTGACCTATGGCTGCGAGGTGGTGACCTTCACCGCCGATCTGGGGCAGGGGGAAGAGCTGGAACCCGCCCGCCGCAAAGCCGAGATGCTGGGGATCAAGGAGATTTATGTCGAGGATCTCCGCGAGGAATTCGTGCGCGATTATGTCTTCCCGATGTTCCGCGCCAATGCGGTTTATGAGGGGATTTACCTGCTGGGCACCTCGATCGCCCGGCCGCTCATCGCCAAGCGCCAGATCGAGATCGCCCGCGAGACCGGCGCCGACGCCGTGTGTCATGGTGCGACTGGCAAGGGTAACGATCAGGTGCGTTTCGAGCTGGGCTACTATGCGCTGGAGCCGAATATCCGCGTCATCGCGCCCTGGCGGGAGTGGGAATTCAAGAGCCGCAATGCGCTTCTGGATTTCGCGGAGAAGCATCAGATCCCGGTGCCGAAGGACAAGCGGGGCGAGGCCCCCTTCTCGGTTGACGCCAATCTTCTGCACACATCATCCGAGGGCAAGGTTCTGGAAGACCCGGCGGAGGAATGCCCGGGCTATGTGTTTCAGCGTACCGTCGATCCGGAACATGCGCCGGATCAGCCCGAAATCATCGAGGTGGGGTTCGAGCGCGGCGATGCCGTGGCCGTGAACGGACAGCCTTTGTCACCAGCGGCGCTGCTGACAAAGCTGAACGAATTGGGCCGTACGCACGGCGTCGGGCGTATCGACCTGGTGGAAAACCGTTTCGTAGGCATGAAGTCGCGCGGCGTCTACGAAACGCCAGGCGGTACGATCCTGCTCGCGGCGCATCGCGGGATCGAAAGCCTGACGCTCGATCGCGGTGCCGCGCACCTCAAGGACGAGTTGATGCCGCGCTATGCCGAGCTGATCTACAACGGTCTCTGGTTTTCACCGGAGCGCGAGATGCTCCAGGCACTGATCGACAAGTCGCAGGAGTTCGTAACGGGCACGGTGCGGCTCAAGCTCTACAAAGGGTCAGTGAGCGTCATTTCACGTGAAACCCCCTATACCCTATACTCCCAGGACCTCGTAACTTTCGAGGAAGGGGCTGTGGACTACGACCAGCGCGATGCGGAGGGCTTCATAAGACTCAACGCCCTGCGGCTGAGATTGATTGGTGTGCGGCGTCAGAAAAACATCTCGGGGTAAGTCGGGCTCGCACGCAATCTCCGCGAGGCTCGCAAAGTAGGGGTGAGACGCTTATAATCGGTGTATGGGCGTAGGGATCATTACCATACGTGAGGCGGTGCCCGGCGATGCTGCGGCCATCGCACAGGTGCACGAAGAGGCGTGGCGCGCCACTTACCAGGGCATCATTCCCCATGGGGCTTTGACGCGCATGATCGCCCGGCATGGCGCGGACTGGTGGGCGCGTGCGGCGGGACATGAGGAAGGATTGCGGCTGCTGATCTTTGATGGTCAGGTGCAGGGATACGCTTCGTTCGGGCGGACGCGTCTGCCCTATCCGGATACGGGAGAGATCTTCGAGCTCTACCTTGCTCCGATCTTTCAAGGTATCGGGCTGGGTAAGCGGCTTTTCCTTTCGGTTCGCCAGATTCTGCGCCGGCGCGGCCTGGCGGATCTGGTCGTGTGGGCGCTTGAGGAGAACGAGCGTGCTTGTGCGTTTTATGATCAGCTCGGCGGTAAACCCTGGCTGACCGCGCAAGAGCGGTATGGGCGCGTGAGGTTGACGCGCGTGGCGTATTATTGGCGGAGTCCAGATGGCGGCTGAAACCGGCACCGGCGAAGAGGCGCCGGAAATACCGGAGGGAGCTGGCACCGGGCAAATTCCTACACCGCTATAGTGTCACGATCGCGCCTGAAGGTGTGGCTATTCGCGCGGTCAGAGAAGGAATGCCGCCCTTGCGAACGGAAACGCGCTCCAGGCGCGGGGCGCCGAGCGAAGCCAGAGCGTCTGCTAGCCAAAGTGGATCGGGGTGCGTCAGGGTCAGTTCGACGAGGCGGCAGCCGGGATCGGTCATGGTTTCCCACGGGCGGACGCCGCTATCCCACTCGATGATATGCGGAACAACGCCACCACCGGGAAGATGCCCATCGTCTGGAACGGTCAGCTGCCAGCGCAATGTTCCCCGGCTCAAGGGCAGTATCGCGCCGACTGAAACAGTGGCGGCCTGGATCTGCATGTCGATATCCGCACAGCGCACGACCCAGGTCAGAAGCTGAGGTTGTGCGGCGAGGCTGGCCAGGATCGCCTGCTCGTCCAGCCCATACCACCGCGGGCGAGCGGGGGCGGGCGCTTCAGGGTCAACTGCAATCACTTCGAGATAGCAATCATCACCGAGCCTCATGAGGCGATTGTGCGTTCCCATTCGGTCATGTTTGCCGCCAGGACCGATGTCCACACCGAGGCGGTCACGAATGAAGCGGACGCCGGTTTCCAAAGAAGAAGCGCCGATGACGATGTGATCCAGTTCGCACGCAAGCAAATCTTCTTCTCCCATTTTGGTCCTCGTTGGCCCCGTGGCGCCAGGTCGATCGTCCCGCGCGGAGCGTAACACAGGTGCTCCGGAGGGCGCGCTCGAATACGTCACGCCTCGTCGGCAGCCGAAGCCGTTGGCGTTCCGTCCCATGCGGCGCTCCACTCAGGAGACCGTGACGGGATCCGTTGTTCTTGTGTGGCGCATATCTTTCGATTGCCTTATCGAGATGTTGGCGAAGGAGGGGTGAGCCTGCCTGCGGCTGTATTCATGTTTGCCGGGAAAGACCTGTGGCCGTGGTGTGCCTATTTGCGGAGATTGGATGTGACCACCATTTTTGCGCTCTCCAGTGGGCAATGCAGAGCGGGCGTAGCCGTCGTCCGTCTTTCTGGTGTGGCGGCCAGCGATGCACTCCACGACTTGGCAGGGGCGCTGCCAGAGCCCAGGCGGGCAACCCTTCGCAACCTGCGCCATCCGCAAACCCGCGAGGTGTTGGATCGTGGCCTGATCCTTTGGATTCCGGCGCCTGCGAGCTTCACGGGCGAAGACATGGCCGAGCTTCACATCCATGGGGGCCACGCCGTGACGGAGGGCGTGCTCGGCGCTCTGGCGGCGCTGCCGGACCTGCGAATGGCCGAACCGGGGGAATTTGCGCGGCGCGCTTTTGAGAACGGCAAGTTCGATCTGACCGCTGCAGAAGGCTTGGCCGATCTGATCGACGCCGAGACAGCGGAACAGCGCCGTCTGGCCCTTCGGCAGTCCGGCGGCGAGTTGCGGATGCTCTATGATGGCTGGCGCTCGGCGATCATCGAAGCGCTGGCGAGTATCGAGGCCGAGTTGGACTTCTCCGATGAGTCCGATGTGCCCGACACTGTCGCGGCCGGCGCCCGATCGGTGGTCGCGGCGTTGCGGGCACATATTGCCGCGCACCTGGCGGATGGGCGGCGTGGAGAGATCCTTCGCGACGGCTTGCGTGTCGTGATCGCTGGCCCGCCGAACGCCGGCAAATCCAGCCTCATGAATGCCCTGGCGCAGCGGGATGTGGCTATCGTTTCGGCCCAAGCCGGAACAACGCGCGATGTGATCGAAGTGCGGCTCGACTTGGCGGGCTTTCCTGTGATCCTGATAGATACCGCGGGAATACATGAAGCGGTGGGCGAGATTGAGCAGGAGGGCATCCGCAGGGCGTTGGAGCGCGCGAAGGAAGCCGAGCTTGTGCTGTGGCTCAGCGAGGCTGAAGGCGGGGTGGCCGCAAGTCCCGGTTGGCTTCCTGAGGACAGTTCCGGGGGGCGTGTCATTGAGGTGATCACCAAGATCGACCTCGCATCGACCCTTTCCAGTGACCATGAGGGTGCCCATCGCATATCGGTTCGCACCGGCCAGGGCATGGGCGACCTCATCGACCGTCTGACGGCGGAGGCCAGAGCGTTTGCTGGGACTGGTGAAGTGGCCGTCATCACGCGGCTGCGGCACCGGCAGGAGCTCGGCCGGAGCCTGGAAGCGCTGGACCGGTTTCTCGCTGGCGATTTCTCCCGGCTCGAACTCAGGGCGGATGACCTGCGCGACGCAGCGACGGCGCTCGGACGCGTGACCGGGCGCGTCGATGTCGAAGATGTTCTGGACCGCATCTTCGGCGACTTCTGCATAGGGAAATGATGCTCCGCGCACTGTTTCATATGAAACGGATATTCAGCCGGCATTCACCTGCTGGGGCGGATAAGAGAAAATCTTGATTACTGCGCATTAGAAGAGGTTCCCCCATGAAGCAGGCATTTTACGCGTTCTGCGCCGTCCTGCTTGCCACGGCGGCTTGCGTCGCTGCGTCAGGCACGGCATCGGCCGCTTCCAGCATGCAGATCGGTCAGGCGAGCGGCGCTGATACGGCGCTGCAGAAGGTTCAGTATGGTGGTGGCGGATATGACGGCGACTATGGCGGTGGATATCGCGCCTATGATGACGAGTATACTCCGCCCCCGCCGCCGCGGCGGCGTCATCGGCACCGGTCGGACCCAGGCTGGAGTTCGGACGGCAAACCGCGGTTCCGCTATCAGCGCTTCACGCGCGACTTCTGCTACCACTGTGCCAGTTACTGCGATGCGGACGGCTGTCCGCCGAAGTGCTGGGGGTGGAGAAAATACTGCCGGATGCCACGCTGGTAGGCGGCGGGAACGAACCTCCAAGGCGGCCTCCCTGGCCGCCTTTTTTTTTATTTCGCGGAGCTGTGGCCGTGGCGTCTTTGTTGGGGGGGGCGAGTTTTGACGCCGGCGGCCGGCCGCGATAGTGTGCGGCGGCCTGCGGAAGGAAAGGGATCTGGAGCTGGACCCATGTGTATCGTGGCCTATGATGTCATTGTTGTCGGCGGCGGCCATGCCGGGTGCGAAGCCGCGGCTGCCGCTGCGCGCATGGGGGCTCGCGTCGCTCTGGCCACGCACCAGCTGGGGACGATAGGCGAGATGTCATGTAACCCGGCCATCGGGGGGCTGGGGAAGGGACATCTGGTTCGCGAGATCGATGCACTCGACGGCTTGATTGGGCGCGTAGCGGATGGCGCCGGCATCCAGTTCCGCGTGCTGAATCGCTCGAAGGGTCCCGCCGTGCAGGGGCCGCGTGCTCAGGCTGACCGCAAACTATATCGTCATCACATGCAGGCAGCCCTAGCCGCAACCGCGGGGTTGCATGTGATAGCCGAGCCGGTGGAAGATTTGCTCGTCCGCAATGGAAAGGCGGCGGGGATCATCACTGCGGCGGGGAATGAGTACACGGCAGGGGCCGTGGTGATCTCGACAGGCACCTTTCTGAAGGGCCTCATCCACATCGGCGACACCCGGATTCCGGCTGGGCGTATCGGTGAGGCACCAGCCCTCGGTCTCGCAGATCGTCTCTACGCGCTGGGATTTCGCATGGGGCGTTTGAAGACAGGTACGCCCGCGCGTCTTGATGGCCGGACGATCCGCTATGACGCGCTCACCACGCAGGCTGGTGACGATCCGCCGGTTCCGTTTTCTTTTTTGACGGGCCGTATCAAGACGCCGCAAACCGTCTGTCACATCACCCATACGACGGCGGAAACGCACCGCATCATCCGTGACAATCTTTCCCGCGCGCCTCTTTATTCGGGGCAGATCCAGGGCACCGGGCCGCGCTATTGTCCGTCGATCGAAGACAAGGTGGTGCGTTTCGCAGAGCGCCAGAACCATCAGGTTTTCCTGGAGCCGGAGGGTCTCGATGATGTCACCGTCTACCCGAACGGGATCTCGACCTCGCTTCCCGAGGATGTGCAGCGCGCGTTCCTGCGTACCATTCCGGGTCTTGAAGCCGCACGCGTCATCCGCTGCGGCTATGCCATCGAGTATGACTATGTGGATCCGCGTGAGCTTGAGCCGACGCTAGAGGCGAAGCGCCTATCCGGCCTGTTTCTGGCCGGGCAGGTCAATGGCACGACGGGCTATGAAGAAGCCGCAGCGCAGGGCCTAGTGGCCGGGCTGAACGCGGCGCTCGCTGCAGGAGGCGGAGGACGCAGCTTCATCCTGTCGCGTACGGAGAGCTACACCGGCGTCATGATCGACGATCTCGTGACCCGAGGGGTGTCGGAGCCGTACCGCATGTTCACATCGCGGGCCGAGTACCGGCTGTATCTGCGGGCGGACAATGCCGATACGCGGCTTACGCCCCGCGGGATGGAAATTGGCTGTGTTGGTCCGGAAAGGTCCGCCGTCTTCGCCTCCAAACAGGCGGCGTTGACCGCCGGCCGCGATCTCCTGGCATCGCTCACAGTCACGCCTGATGAAGCGAACGCGCACGGTCTCGGCCTCAATCGCGACGGGCGGCGGCGTTCGGCGTTCGAAATCCTGGCGTTTCCGGGCATGGCCGTCAATCGCCTCGCCAGCATCTGGCCTGAACTGGCGCAGATCGCCCCCGCCATCGCCGGCCAACTCGAAATCGACGCCGCCTATGACGTCTATCTGCGGCGCCAGGCTGCTGATGTGGAGGCCTACCGCAGGGATGAGGCGGTCGGCATACCGGCGGGTATCGACTATGGCTCGATCTCCGGCCTGTCCACCGAGGTGCGCCAGAAGCTGGAGCGCACACGCCCGGCGACACTGGCCCAGGCCGGCCGCATCGACGGCATCACGCCTGCGGCCCTGATGCTGATTCTCACCCATGTGAAAAAGGCGCCACGCCGAAGGAGCGCGATTGTCTGACATGAGCAAAGTTCCACATCTCTGCGCTACTCCCGAACAAGCGCATCATGTGAGCGGACCCGCCGAATTTTCCGCCGCCTTCGGAGTTTCACGTGAAGTTGTGGAAAAACTCGAACTTTACGCCGCGCTGTTGCAGACATGGCAACGTGCCGTCAATCTCGTGGCTCCGTCTACACTTGGAGACCTCTGGCATCGTCATTTCGCGGATAGCGCGCAGCTTTTCAGGTGTGCACCTACGTCAAAATCCTGGATTGACCTCGGAAGCGGCGGAGGATTTCCTGGCCTCGTGATTGCCATTCTGCTCGCGAATCAGGAGAATCAAATTGTGCATCTCATCGAGTCGAACAGCCGGAAATGCGCTTTCCTGAATGAGGTGGCACGGCGGACGGGGGCTCCGGCCGTCGTGCATGAAGGCCGCGTGGAGGATTTTGCCCGTGGGGGGCAGGCCGGGACGGCTGATATTTTGACAAGCCGGGCGCTTGCACCCCTGGACCGCCTGTTTGGATTGGCCCGTGGGTTCTTTGCGGAGAACACCGTGGGGCTGTTTCTCAAGGGGCGCGAGGCGAATCTGGAGCTGGATGAGGCGCGGCGGAATTGGCGTTTTGAGTACATATGCCTGCCGAGCCGCACGAGCGGCGATGGAAGGATCATCGAGGTCAGGGATTTGATCTCTCAGGGGGAATATTCGCCGTGAATACGTATGCTTATGGGCAGCAGGGCCTGTGCGTCCTGGCTGTAGCCAATCAGAAAGGCGGCGTCGGCAAAACGACGACAGCCATCAATCTGGGCACCGCGTTGGCCGCCGCCGGACAGCGCACGCTCGTTGTCGACCTCGATCCGCAGGGCAATGCCAGCACCGGTCTCGGCGTGCCGGAGGATGACCGGCATGTCTCCACCTACGACGTGCTGGCGGGGGCCGCCGCGCTCGAACAGGCGATGGTGGAGACGGCGATGGTGCCGGGGCTATTCGTGGCGCCCGCCACACGGGATCTGGCCGGTCTCGAGCCGGAGATTTCCGCCGCGCCAAACCGTGCCTATTTCCTGCGCGACGCTATCGTTTCTCTGCGGGCGTCGGAACGGGACAGACCGTTGAAGGAGCGTATTCGCTACGTTCTGATCGATTGTCCGCCATCTCTCAATATTCTGACATTGAACGCAATGGCAGCCGCGGATTCCGTTCTTGTGCCGGTGCAGTGTGAGTTCTTCGCCCTCGAAGGTATCACGCAGCTCAAAGAAACCATTGATTTCGTGCGGGCGAGCCTCAATCCGGCGCTCGAGATCCACGGGGTGGTGCTCACCATGCATGACTCGCGGACGAAGCTGGCCGATGAAGTCTCGACCGAGGTGCGGGATTTCTTCGGCGAAAAAGTTTACTCCACGGTCATCCCGAGGAACGTTCGTGTCGCGGAGGCGCCCTCGCATGGCAAGCCGATCCTGCTTTATGACCACAAGAGTCCCGGCAGCAAGGCTTATATCGAGCTGGCGGCGGAGATCATTCATCGCGAGCAGAGCGCCTCGGCAGCGTGAGACGCCAGTTCTGCGGCACTGAGAGGTTAAAAGGACATGAACACGATCCCCATTCCGGCTCAGAAGAACCGGCTCGGGCGGGGCCTTGCTTCGCTCATCGGTGAGAATGTGCCGGCGACCGGCGTCAACAAGCCTCTGCCAGGGCACGGCGATCAGCGCATGCTGCCGGTGGACCGGGTCAGTCCGAGCCCATTCAATCCGCGAAAAAACTTCTCAGAGACGGAGTTGGAGGAACTTGCGGCATCGATCCGCGAGAAAGGGCTCGTACAGCCGATAATCGTTCGGCCCGTGGGAGCGAATGGCCAGCAATATGAGATCGTGGCAGGTGAACGGCGATGGCGGGCGGCGCAGCGGGCATCGCAGCATCTGATCCCGGCGATCGTTCGGGCGCTGTCCGATCAGGAAGCGCTGGAACTTGCGATCATCGAGAACGTTCAGCGCGCCGACCTGAACGCCATTGAAGAGGCTACCGGCTATCGCGATCTCATTGAGCGTTTCGGTTACAAGCAGGAAGAGCTGAGTCAGATCATCGGCAAGAGCCGGTCCCATCTCGCCAACACGATGCGCCTTCTGAAACTGCCGGAGTCCGTACAAACCATGGTGCGTTCCGGTGAACTCAGCGCCGGGCATGCGCGGTCTCTCATCGGCCGCGAGGATTGCGAGGCGCTGGCAAAGAAGGTCGTCGCCGAGGGCATGAATGTGCGCGAGGTGGAGGCACTGTTTGCGACGCGGAAAAACAAAGAAAGCTCATCGCCGCGCGCCGCGCCAATGGTGTTGAAGAAAGATGCGGATACCCGCGCAGCGGAGCGGGAGATGTCCGATGCTACGGGTCTGGCCGTTGAGATATACCCGGGCTCCGGTGAAGCCGGTGAGATCATTATTCGCTACCGCTCGCTGGAGCAGTTCGAGGTAATACGGCGCAAGCTGACTGAGTAGCAGAGGCTTGTTGGGGGTGCGTTGCGCCGCGTGTGCGGGGGTGATTATTCCACCGCCTTCGCTGCGAGGCACATGTTGATCGTTTCGCCCAAAACCTCGAAATCCCGCCTGAGCGGCGAGGTCGCTCTCCATGCCAGTCCCAGAATGCGGCGCGGCTCCGGTTCCGCAAACCGTAAGAGCTGCAAAGCCCCCTGCCGCGTTTCCACCGCGAGACTGATCTCGGGCAAGAGCGTCACGCCCATCCCGCTCGCCACCATCTGCACGATTGTGGACAGGCTCGAAGCGCCGAAGATGCCGACGTCGCCCATTGCGTGCGTCTGGCAATAGGACAGGGCCTGATCGCGGAGACAGTGTCCCTCTTCAAGCAGCAGCAGCCGGTGTTCCGCCAGAAGGTCCGGGGTGGCCAGAAGGCGGTCCGGGGTTTCGCGGCTCATGGGCAGTGCCAGCAGAAAACGATCTTCGAACAGCGCGAGTGTCTCGAGACCTGCCTGCTCGATCGGCAGCGCCAACATCAGCACATCCAGCGAGCCGTCGAGGAGTTCCGCGGTCAGGTGGTGCGTCTGTGCCTCCCTCACCTGTAGATCGAGCCGAGGATACTGCCCGCGCAGGAGCGGCAGCAGCCGGGGCAGCACATAAGGCGCCACGGTCGGGATGATGCCGAGGCGGAGCATGCCGGACAGCGGGGGCTGGCTGAGCTGGGCGAAGTGCTTGAGGTCGCGAACGTCGGCGAGGATTCGGGCCGCGCGCGTAGCGATCTCCTCACCTGCTGGCGTCAGGGCGATACCCCGGGCGCGACGCTCGACGAGCTGCACGCCCAGAGTCCGTTCCAGTTCCTGGATCTGCATTGAAAGCGCGGGCTGCGTCACGGCGCATAGCTCCGCTGCCTTACCGAAATGGCGAAGCCGCGCGACGGCGTCGAAATAGCGGAGCTGTTTGAACGAAATCACAGTGATCAGGATGCCTTATCAAGACAGGTAATTAGTGTCATTAGACCTGATCTTCAAGGAGACGCAACGTTCCGGTGCCGGTTGCGATCGAGACTAGTACGCCCCGCAGGAAATCCTGCCCCACTTGCTGCACGCTCTCACAGGATTTCCTGCGGGTTAAGCGTACTAGCAAGTTATTGACTCTAGTTCAGCTTTTCCGAAGCAAGTTCGCTTGCGCACGTGCGGCGAATGGGGTGCGAACTTGCCTCGGGCTGTACTGGCGCCCGGCGGAAAGACGGCGACGGATGGAGGCGGCGGGATAGGCAACACGGGAAGGTGGCCCCGATTTGCGCTTCCCGCCGCGATCGTTTTCGGCCACCCTCCTGGCTGTGCCAGGATACTCCTGGTGGCTCGGCCGTCACGCCCGCTGCTGCAGTCGCTCCAGCACGCCATCCCAGAAGATGCGGCGCTCGCGGACGGCTGCCAGGGCGGCGACATGCAGTTCCTTCAGTTTGGTGTCGTCCTGCCCGAAAAGCTCCTCGATGATCGCCTTCGCGGCCGGCCCGTGCCGGTCGGTATCGAGCTGGATATGGCGTTCGAGGTAAAAGACGAAAACCGGCGCGCGGGCGGCGTCGAACCCCCATTGCGTCAGCAGAGCCTTGAACATGATCGGTATGACGTTCTCGCGGCTATAGAAGAAACTGCCCAGCACCTCGTGTGTCGGACGGTTCAGGGCCGTGTCGATGGTCGAGGTCACAAAGCGCGTCACCACCGGATCGGCATCGACTTTCGCCAGCGCCGCCTCGACCGTCTCGCCACTGCGCACCAGGTCGATGAACCCCTCCACCTTGGCGGTGTTGGCACCGACCTCGCGCATGGATGCGACGTAGAGGTCGTAGTGACTCATATGCTTGCCGCCCGGCGCATCGTCGGTCTCCTCGCCGAGCAGGATGTCGTTGATGAGACGCGCGGCGACGAAGTTCCGGGGCGGCGTCCAGGGCACGCTGAGCGTCGTAAATTCACGCTGAAGCCGCTTGAGCAGCGACATGAAATCCCAGACCGCGAAGACGTGCATTTCCATGAACGTATGGAGGTCGTCGATGGTCTTGAGGGCGGTAAAGACCGGATGCTGTCCCAGTGCAGCATATTCCTTTGCTATCTCAGCCTTCAATGCGTCGATTTCTGTATTCATCCATTAACTCCACGGGTCGGAGGGCATCGATACTGCGGGATACGCGAAGTCGTCTTGCGCTTTCCCGATCACCCCCACCGTACCCTATTTCCGGCGCCGCGGTAACTGGCGCATCGCCGCGCCCCGCGCCCGGCGAGGGTTCGCCATGACGAAGCGGTGGCCGTGAGCCGTCTTTTCCGCTTCGTATCGCGGTGACTGTGTGTACAATGGCCGTGGCAAAAGACACTCGACGAGGATTTTTTCCTCCCGCGCCGCATAACAGCACGAGGACCGCCCATGAAACAGCGCCCCTTCGGTGGCTCCGGATCATCTGTACCCGTCATCGGCCAGGGCACATGGTTCATCGAAAGGGGGCGGCGCGCGTCTGCCGTCAGCGCGCTCCAACGCGGCCTCGAGCTGGGCATGACGCATATCGACACCGCCGAAATGTACGGCATGGGCGCGGCGGAGGAGATCGTCGGCGAGGCGATCGAGGGCCGCCGGGACGAGGTCTTCCTTGTTTCCAAGGTGCTGCCGGCAAATTCCAGTCTGAATGGGACGATAGACGCCTGCGAAGGTTCGCTCAAGCGGCTGAACACGGACCGGCTGGACTGCTATCTGCTGCACTGGCGGGGAAAATACCGGCTGGACGAGACCGCGGAGGCATTCGAGCGACTGAAGGAGGCGGGAAAGATCTTGTCCTGGGGCGTGAGCAATTTCGACGAGGGCGATTTGGAGGAACTGCGGCAGACGACCGGTGCGCTGCCCGCCTGCAATCAGGTGCTGTACCATCTGCAGGAACGCGCGGCGGAACACGCGGTCATCCCGTGGTGCGAAGCGGCGGGGGTCGCCGTGGTCGCCTACAGCCCCTTCGGACAGAACCAGTTCCCCGCGGCGGACAGTGCCGGCGGGCGCGAACTGATCGACATCGCCAATGCGCGCAACGCTTGTCCGCGGGCGGTCGCGCTGGCGTTTCTGGCGCGGCAGCAATCCGTTTTTGCCATCCCCAAGGCCGTTGGGCCCGCGCATATCGTCGAGAACGCCGCCGCTGGTGATCTGGAACTGAGCGACGATGAGATCGCACGCATCGACGCGGCGTTTCCGTTGGGGCGGCGTCCACAAACGCTGCCGATGCTGTAGAGCGGGTGATCCCGCATATAGACGAATCGGCAGGTTGAACCGCATTTCTCCCGCGCCTACAAGCTGTGCACCGGTTTTGCGCGCCTGAACGGCCACAATTTCACGCTGACCCGTGACGCGGGACGCAACTCACGATAAACGTTGATCGCCAACAAGAACCTCCAAGGGAGCACTCCGCCCCGTGTTCAAAAAAATCCTGATCGCCAATCGCGGCGAGATCGCCTGCCGGGTCATCAAGACGGCGCGCAGGATGGGTATCAAGACGGTTGCGATCTATTCGGACGCCGACATCGACGCGCTGCACAAGGAAATGGCGGACGAGGCCGTGAATGTCGGCGCGGCGCCCGCCGCGGAATCCTACCTGGTCATGGAAAAGGTGATCGAGGCGGCCAGGGCGACGGGCGCCGAGGCCATCCACCCGGGCTATGGCTTTCTGTCCGAGAACGTGGCCTTTGCCGAAGCGCTCGCGGCGGCGGGCATCGCGTTCATCGGCCCGAATGTGGAAGCCATCCGCGCGATGGGCGACAAGATCGAGTCGAAGAAGTTCGCCGCCAGCGCCAAGGTCTCGACCGTGCCCGGCTATCTCGGCGTGATCGCGAATGCGGACGAGGCGGTGAAGATCGCGGCCGAAATCGGCTACCCGGTGATGATCAAGGCATCGGCGGGCGGCGGCGGCAAGGGGATGCGCATCGCGCGCTCGGCGGAGGAGGTGGCCGAGGGCTTTGCGCTGGCGACGTCCGAGGCGAAATCGTCCTTCGGCGACGACCGCGTGTTCATCGAGAAGTTCGTGGAGAATCCGCGGCACATCGAAATCCAGGTGCTCGGCGACAAGCACGGCAACGCGGTCCATCTGTTCGAACGCGAATGCTCGATCCAGCGCCGCAATCAGAAGGTGATCGAAGAGGCGCCCAGCCCCTTCCTCGACGAGGCGACGCGCGCGGCGATGGGCGCGCAGGCCGTAGCGCTGGCCAGGGCCGTGAAATACGAGAGCGCCGGGACGGTGGAGTTCATCGTCGATCAGAACCGCGATTTCTATTTCCTGGAGATGAATACGCGGCTTCAGGTCGAACATCCGGTGACGGAGATGATCACCGGGCTCGATCTGGTGGAGCAGATGATCCGTGTCGCGGCGGGCGAGAAGCTCCCGCTTCATCAGGATGAGCTGACTCTCAACGGCTGGGCCGTCGAAAGCCGCGTTTACGCCGAAGATCCCTACCGCAATTTTCTCCCCTCCATCGGGCGGCTGGTGCGCTATCGCCCGCCTGCGGAGGGGGCGGCCGGGGCGGTCACGGTGCGCAACGACACCGGCGTTTATGAAGGCGGCGAGATCTCGCTCTATTACGACCCGATGATCGCCAAGCTCATCACTCACGCGCCGACGCGCTTCGAGGCGATCGCTGGCATGAGCGCGGCGCTCGATGCTTTCTACATCGACGGCATCCGCCACAACATCCCGTTCCTCGCGGCGATCATGCAGCACCCGCGCTGGCAGGAGGGCGATCTTTCCACCGGCTTCATCGGCGAGGAATTTCCCGCCGGTTTCAGCCCGCGCGTGCCCGGTGTCGCCGACTGCGACCGGCTGGCCGCGGTGGCCGTGGCCATCGACCATCTCGGCAATATGCGCCGACGCAGGATTTCGGGGCAGATGGCGGGCGAGGCTGTATGCTTCTCGGACCTGCGCGTCGTGAGCCTTGGGGGGCAGGACGTGCGCTTGCGGGTGAGCGGGGCGCTGGGCGAGCCTGTCAGCGTTGCGCTCCTTGGCGAGAATGGCAGTGTACGGCGTAAGGCGGTCGTCGAGTCGCGCTGGTGGCCGGGCGAGCCGGTATGGCGGGGGACGCTCGACGGCGAGCTGCTGGTGGTGCAGGTGCGCGGCATTCCGAATGGCGTCGAACTCGTGCATGCGGGCATCGTGGTGCCGGTCCGTGTCTACACCGAGCGCGAGGCGGAGCTGGCCGCGCTGATGCCGGAGAAGAAGGCGGCGGACACGTCGAAGAGGCTGCGCTGTCCGATGCCGGGGCTGGTGCGCTCCATTGGCGTGGCGGAGGGCCAGGATGTGAAGGCGGGCGATCCGCTGTGCGTCGTGGAGGCGATGAAGATGGAGAACATCCTGCGCGCCGAACGCGACGCGACGGTGAAGGCGGTCAAGGCCAAGCCGGGCGATAGCTTAGCGGTGGATGCGGTGATCATGGAGTTTGCTTGAAGAGGGGACGCCGGGAAGAGGGTGCTGAAGTCCCCTTCCCCGGCACCATGCATCAAGCCGCGTGGCGCACATCCTCCCCGTTGATCTGCAACGCGGTCTTATTGGCCGAAACATGCACCGTGTCGCCGTCCTTGATCTTGCCTTCCAGCACCATCTCCGATAGCGGGTCCTGCACGTTCTTCTGGATGATCCGCTTCAAGGGCCGCGCGCCGTATGCCGGATCGTAGCCTTCCGTCGCCAGCCATTCGCGGGCTTTGTTGTCCAGCGCCAAGCTGATGTTCCGCTCGTCGAGCAGCTTCTGCAGCCGCGCGATCTGGATATCGACGATCGCCGCCATCTGCTCGCGCTTCAGCCGGTGGAAGACGAGGATTTCGTCCACGCGGTTGAGGAATTCGGGCCGGAAATGCTGGCGGACGATGGTCATGACCCGTGCGTGAACGATGTGCGGGTCTTCCTTTTCCGCGGCCTGCTCGACCAGGTATTCGGCGGCGAGATTCGACGTCATGATGATCAGCGTGTTGCGGAAATCGACCGTTCGGCCCTGGCCGTCGGTCAGGCGCCCGTCGTCGAGCACCTGCAGCAGCACGTTGAAGACGTCGGCATGCGCCTTCTCGATTTCGTCGAACAGCACGACCTGATAGGGCCGCCGCCGCACGGCTTCGGTGAGCGCGCCGCCCTCCTCATAGCCGACATAGCCGGGAGGCGCGCCGATCAGCCGGGCGACGGAGTGCTTCTCCATGTATTCCGACATGTCGATGCGCACCATCGCCTGTTCGTCGTTGAACAGGAACTCGGCGAGCGCGCGGGTCAATTCCGTCTTGCCGACGCCGGTCGGTCCCAAGAACATGAACGAGCCGATGGGCCGGTTTGGGTCCTGCAGGCCGGCGCGGGCGCGGCGCACAGCCGTGGAGACGGCGCGCAAAGCATCCTCCTGGCCGATGACGCGGCGGGCCAGCGCTTCTTCCATGTGCAGGAGCTTTTCCTTCTCGCCCTCCAGCATCTTGTCCACCGGGATGCCGGTCCAGCGCGAGACGATGCCCGCGATGTGGTCCGGCGTGACGGCTTCCTCCAGGGTGGCGCTGCGCTTCACGTCGGCCTCCTCCATGGCGCGCAGCTCTTTCTCCTTGGTCGGAACGATGCCGTAGGCAAGCTCGCCTGCCCGCGCGAGGTCGCCGCGGCGCTGCGCCTGCTCGAGCTCGATACGCAGCGCGTCCAGCTCTTCCTTGAGTTTTTGTGCGCTCGAAAGTTTCTGCTTCTCGTCCTGCCAGCGGCGCGTGAGCGCGTTCGACTTTTCCTCCATTTCCGCGATTTCGCGCTCGATGCGGGTCAGGCGGTCCTTGGAGGCGGCGTCGGTCTCCTTCTTCAGCGCCTCGCGCTCGATCTTGAGCTGGATCAGGCGTCGGTCGAGTTCGTCGAGTTCCTCCGGCTTGGAGTCGACCTGCATGCGCAGGCGGCTCGCCGCTTCGTCCACGAGGTCGATGGCTTTATCGGGGAGGAAGCGGTCGGTGATGTAGCGGTTCGACAGTGTGGCGGCGGCAACCAGCGCGCTGTCAGCGATGCGCACACCATGATGCAGTTCGTATTTCTCCTTCAGCCCGCGCAGGATGGATATCGTGTCCTCGACCGACGGTTCGGTGATGAAGACCGGCTGGAAACGCCGGGCGAGGGCCGCGTCCTTCTCGACATGCTTGCGGTATTCATCGAGCGTGGTGGCGCCGATACAGTGCAGCTCACCGCGGGCCAGAGCCGGCTTCAAGAGGTTGGAGGCGTCCATCGAGCCTTCCGCCTTGCCCGCGCCGACGATGGTGTGCATCTCGTCGATGAACAGGATGATGTTGCCCTCGGCGGCGGTGATCTCCTGGAGCACGGCTTTCAGCCGCTCCTCGAACTCGCCGCGATATTTTGCGCCCGCGATCAGCGCGCCCATATCGAGCGCGAGGAGCTTCTTCTCCTTCAGGCTCTCCGGTACGTCGCCATTGATGATGCGCAGCGCAAGCCCTTCGGCGATGGCCGTCTTGCCGACGCCGGGCTCGCCGATAAGGACGGGATTGTTCTTCGTGCGCCGCGAGAGCACCTGGATGGTGCGGCGGATTTCCTCGTCGCGCCCGATGACCGGATCCAGCTTGCCCTTCGCCGCCTCTTCGGTGAGGTCGCGGGCGTAGCGCTTGAGGGCGTCGTATGACTGCTCGGCGGAAGCGCTGTCCGCCGTGCGCCCCTTGCGTATGTCGTTGATTGCGGCATTCAGGCTTACGGGCGTCACTCCGGCATCGGCGAGAATGCGGCTGGTCTCGGCGTCGGGCTCAATGGCCAGGGCCAGGAGCATGCGCTCGACGGTCACATAGCTGTCCCCCGCCTTCTCCGCGAGCTTCTCCGCCTGATCGAAAACCTTGGCCAGCGCGGGCGCCATGTAGACTTGCCCGGCCCCGCTCCCCGAGACTTTCGGCATTTTGGCAAGCAACTGCTCGACACGGGTCAGTGCGTCGCCCGGACGCCCTTCGGCGCGGGAGATAAGCCCGGCCGCCATCCCTTCGGGATCATCCAGCAGCACTTTCAGCAGATGTTCCGGCGCCAGCCGCTGATGTCCTTCACGCAGCGCCAGCCCCTGCGCCGACTGCAGAAAACCCCGCGACCGGTCGGTGAATTTGTCGATGTTCATGGATGGTCCTCCGTGGCACGCCACTGCCGCCTTATAGCACGGCCCTCGGCGCCCTGATTATGACGAAAGCAATAACGGACCCTAAAAAGGCGTCCCTGTTGATGAATATAAGATTGCCTTCGCAGTGCAAAAAGGGGCATGATCCGCCGCGGCAAGTTTTTGCAGTGCAGCATCCAGCGATGAGTTCGGCGAACAATATGAGAGTTGTTTCCCTCTACCGTTATCCGGTGAAGGGCCTCAGTCCGCAGCCACTGGAGGCCGTGGCGCTCACGCCCGGGGAGACCGTGCCCGGCGACCGCATCTATGCCATCGAAAACGGCGACTCACGTTTCGATTCGGACGTGCCGCGCCATATGCCGAAGATCAATTTCCTCATGCTGATGCGCAACGAACGCCTGGCCCTCCTGCGGACGGAGTTCGACCACGCGACGCATACGCTGACGATCTTCCGCGACGGCAAGCCGGTGGCGCGCGGGGCGCTGAACACGAAACTGGGGCGGCAACTCGTCGAGCAGTTCTTCGCGAGCTACTGTCATGACGAGTTGAAGGGGCCGCCGCGCGTGCTCTCGGCGGCGGGGCACAGCTTTTCCGACGTTGCGGCGAAATGTCTGCATTTCGTCAATCTTGCGACGGTTCGCGAGGTCGGGGATCAGGTGGGAGCGTCGCTCAACCCGTTGCGGTTCCGCGCCAATGTCTATTTCGAGGGTGCCGAACCGTGGGCGGAGCGCAAATGGATCGGCAGGACGCTGCATATCGGTTCCGCGCGTCTCAAGGTTTTCGCCGCGACGCAGCGGTGCGATGCGACCAACGTCAATCCGGATACCGCCGAGCGCGACACGGCGATCCCGCCGATGCTGCAGCGCACCTATGGCGAGTCGAGCCTCGGCTTCTATGCGGAAGTGGCGGAAGTTGGAGAAATCCGCGAGGGCGACGGGATTGCCATCGAAGACTGAGCGGCGGATGCCCGCTCATTTCCGCGCGAACACCGCCACAAGCTCCACATGGGCCGAAAACAGGAACTGATCGACCGGCGCAACGCGCTTCAGTCTGTACCCGCCGCCGATGAGCGCGCGGGCATCGCGGGCAAATGTAGTGGGATTGCAGGATGCCGCCACCACCAGCGGCACGCTTGAGCGGGCGAGCGCCTGGGCCTGCGCGAGAGCGCCGGCACGCGGCGGGTCGAACACGGCGGCGCCGAACGCTTTGAGTTCCACGAACGAGAGCGGTTCGCGCATCAGGTCACGGGCGAGCGCTTCCACCGGCTTGATCCCTCGCGCCCGCCGCGCCGCCGCCTCAAGCGCCGCCAGCAGCGTGCGGTCCTGCTCGATGGCGGTCACGGCCGCCTTGCGCGCGAGGGCGAAGGTGAAGGTGCCCAGGCCGCAGAACAGGTCCACGACGCGCTTCGTCTTGCCGAACGCATTAGCGGCGAGCGTGGTCATAACGCCCTCCGCCTCAGCGACCGCTTGAAGGAACGCCCCCGGCGGCAGATCGACGGCCACGCCGGAAAATGTCACCTGCGGTGCGCTGAGGCTCATGAGCAGCTCGCGCCCCGCCGCCAGCCGGATGATGCCGAGCCGTTCAGCCAGGCGGCCATGCGCGGCTGTGAACGGCAACAGTTTCGTCTGGTCGGGTTCGATGACCACATCGAGGCCGTTGTCCGCCGCTGTCAGGAGAAGGCGCGCCTCGCCGCCCGGCAGCAGTCCACGGAGAAGCTCGCGCAGGCCCGGCAGCGCGCCGGTCAAGCTCGGCAAGAGAACCGGACACTCTTCCACATCGACGATGTCATGGCTTCCGGCCCGGCGAAATCCGAGCGTCACCTTGCCGCCCGCCTTTGTGGCGGAAAGCGCCGCGCGCCGCCGGGTTTGGAGCGGCACCGTATGGACCGGCTCGACCTCCACGGCGATCCGCTCGGCGGCGAGCGCTTCGATGACCCGCCGCCGCTTCCAGTCGCGGCAGGCGTCCTGCTCGAAATGCTGGAGCGCGCAGCCGCCACAAGCGCCGAAATGGCGGCAGATCGGCGTGCGGCGCTCGGGCGCGGCGTCCAGCACCTGCAGGAGCCGCCCGCGTGTGCCCGCGACCTCCGCCAGCACCCGCTCGCCCGGGAGAGTATAGGGGATGTAGACCGGCCCGCCGGACGTCTCGGCGATGCCGTCGCCCTGCGTGCCGAGGCGGGCTATGCCGAGTTCCTGCGGCATTGGCTTGGATACCTCACGTAATCCTGGGTTTGCTATGCTGCGCCGATGTCATCGCGCGCCTGCCGGTGTTGTACCGGTCACGGATACGGGCTGGCAGCGAAAAGTTTCCCCCGTTCCCGGTTCGCGAGGGTGGGGGATAATGCTTGGAGCCTTCGGCTATGGCGCAACAGGCCGCTTACGCGGGCTCGCCGGCACCGGAGACCCGTTCGGCGCGTCCAAGCGCGGTGAGCGCCGTCCGTGCGATCGAGCGGGCATCGAGCCCGGCCTTCTCATACATGCGCTCGACGCTGTCCTGTTCCATGAACCGGTCGGGCAGCGCGAGGGCGCGAACCTTCACTCCGTGATCCAGGAGGCCCTCTTGGGCGAGGAAGTGCAGGAGATGCGCGCCAAAGCCGCCCGCCGAACCTTCCTCGACGCTGACCAGGACCTCGTGATGGCGAACGAGCTGGCGGATGAGATCCTCGTCCAGCGGTTTGGCGAAGCGTGCGTCCGCCACTGTCGCGGAGAGCCCGTATGCGGCGAGTTGATCCGCTGCGCCCAGGCATTCGCGGAGGCGGGAACCGAATGACAGGAATGCGACGGCCGAGCCTTCGCACACCACGCGGCCGCGCCCGATCTCCAGCGGCTGGCCGCGCTCGGGCAGTTCCAGGCCCCAGCCTTCGCCACGCGGATAGCGGAACGCAGACGGCCGGTCGTCGATCGCCGCGGCTGTCGCGACCATGTGCATCAGTTCCACCTCGTCGGCTGCCGCCATCACCACCATGTGCGGCACGCAGGCGAGGAAGGCCGTGTCGAACGCGCCCGCATGGGTGGGTCCGTCGGCGCCGACAAGCCCGGCCCGGTCTATTGCCAGGCGCACCGGCAGTTTCTGCACGGCGGCGTCATGCACCACCTGATCATAGGCGCGCTGAAGGAAGGACGAGTAGAGGGCCGTGAATGGCTTGTAGCCCTCCGCCGCCAGTCCGGCCGCGAACGTCACTGCGTGCTGTTCGGCGATCCCCACGTCGAAACAGCGATCTGGGAACGCGCTGCCGAACATGTCCAGCCCGGTCCCCGAAGGCATCGCCGCCGTGATGGCTACGACCTTGTCGTCCGCGCGCGCCTCTTCGACGAGCGCCTTGGCGAACACGTTCGTATAAGTCGGGACATTGGATTTCGGCGGCGCCTGTGTGCCGGTGACGACGTTGAACCTGCCGACGCCGTGATATTTGTCCTCGGATTTCTCGGCGGGCTCGTACCCCTTGCCCTTCTGCGTGACCACGTGAACGAGCACCGGCCCCGTATTGGCGTCGCGGACATTGCGCAGCACCGGCAGAAGGCGGTCGAAATTATGTCCGTCGATCGGCCCGACATAGAAGAAGCCGAGTTCCTCGAACAGCGCGCCGCCGGTCCAGAAGCTGCGCGTATATTCCTCAGCGCGCGCGGCACGGCGCTCCCAGTTCTTCGGCAGGATCTTGGCGAGTTGCTTAACGACGTCGCGGAGATAGAGATAGGTGTGGCTGGTGTTGATGCGCGCCAGATAGGCGGACAACGCGCCCACCGGCCGCGCGATCGACATGTCGTTGTCGTTCAGGATGACGATGAGCCGCCGCGGGTCCATGTCGCCAGCGTTGTTCATCGCTTCATAAGCCATGCCCGCGCTCATGGCGCCGTCGCCGATCACCGCGATGACGTTGTGATCTTCCTGGTTGAAATCGCGTGCCACCGCCATGCCCAGCGCGGCGGAGATCGAAGTGGATGAATGCCCGGCGCCGAAGGGGTCGTATTCGCTTTCGTCGCGCTTGGTGAAGCCCGAAAGGCCACCGCCCTGGCGCAGCGTGCGGATGAGGCTGCGGCGCCCGGTAAGGATTTTGTGGGGATAGCACTGGTGGCCGACATCCCAGATCAGTTTGTCGCGCGGTGTGTCGAAGAGATAATGCAGCGCCACGGTCAGCTCGACCACGCCCAGCCCGGCGCCGAGATGCCCGCCGGTCACGGAGACTGCGTCGATCGTTTCCTGCCGCAGCTCGGCGGCGATCTGGGGCAGCTCCTTCTCGCTGAAGCTGCGGAGGTCTTTGGGTGTTTCGATCTGATCCAGGAGCGGAGTTTTGCTGCTAGGCGGCACCGGAATTCATCCCTCGCTGCACATGAGCGTCGCGGCAATCGCTGGCGTTATCATGGACGTTACGCAATCGTGCGGTAAGTAGATCATCGCGCGGGTAGGGTAAGCACTGAGACAATTTGTCACGGCTCCGCGTCCATGGCGACCGTCCCCGTTGGCTCGCCTTGAGCGTCCAGCGTAATTTTCTCGACCTTCGCTTCGATACGCCGCAGAAGCTGCTCGCAGTGGCCACGCAGGGCCTCGCCGCGCTCGTAAAGCGTAATTGACGGCTCCAACTCGACATCGCCGCGTTCGAGCTTGCCGACAATCTGCTCCAGTTCCTTCAGCGCCTGTTCGAAGGTCATCGCCGCGATATCGGCGTGAGCGTCGGATGGTTTCGCCATTGTTCCCCCTCCGTTGTCTGGGAGACGGGTGCTGCCATATTCAAGCGCCGGCCTCCATCAGGGCTTTAACGTGGACCGCGACCGACTGAGCGAGCGCGCGCAGATCATAGCCGCCTTCGAGCAGCGATATAACCCGTCCCCCGGCAAATTTCTGTGCAATTTCGGCAATGCGGTAAGTGGCCCAGGCGTAATCGTCCTCGACGAGGTGGATATCGGAGAGCGGGTCGTCATGGTGGGCGTCGAAACCGGCGGATATCAGGACTAGGTCCGGGGCGAAACCGCTGAGCGCGGGCAAGATCCGGCTGGCAAGTGCCTCGCGGAATGCATCGCCGCCGTCGCCGGGACGCAAGGGTGCGTTGAGAATGTTGTTGGCGACCCCGGTTTCGCTGGCATGCCCCGTGCCGGGATAGAGCGGCATCTGATGTGTGGAGGCGAAGAAGAGGTTTTTGTCGGACCAGAACGCCGCCTGGGTGCCGTTGCCGTGATGAACGTCGAAATCCACAACCGCGATGCGTTCGGTGCCATGGGTGGCGCGTGCGTGCAGGGCGGCAATGGCGATGTTGTTGAACAGGCAGAAGCCCATGGCATGGCGCGGCTCGGCGTGGTGGCCCGGCGGGCGGACGGCGCAGAAGGCGGTCTTCACCTCGTCCGCCATCACGGCATCGACGGCACGCAGAGCCGCACCCGCCGCGTATTGCGCCGCGCGCAGCGATCCCGGGGACATCATCGTATCGCCGTCGAGATAGACGATATCCTCCGTCGGCGCGGCCTTGCGGATCGCCTCGATATAGCCGCGGGTATGAACGCGGGCGATGGCGTCGAAATCCGCTTTGGGCGGTTCCTCGCGCTTGAGGTCGCCGAACAGTTCGTGGCCGAGCACTTTTTCGATCGCGCGGAGACGATCGGCGCGCTCGGGATGCCCCGCCCCGGTGTCATGATCCAGAAAGGCCGGATGCGATAGGTAAAGCGTTGCCATACCCGAGGTGAACATGGATTTGCGGATTCGGCAAGCGGGCAGTTCGGCGCAATCGCGCCGGCAGGCAGGCAACGCACAGGCGGATTTTAGAGCAGTTGACGCTCCCTGCCGCTTACTCCGGCATCATCGCGCGGCCCGTGCCATGGAGCACGACACGACCTCTTTCATGATGCCCGACGCTTTTCGCTTGAACGCCGTGTTGTCGAAATCGGGCCTGGCCGTGATCTCCTGCGCCTTGCTCTTGTCGCCGGAGGTGCGCGCGATCATCAACTCCGTTTCGATTTCGTTGAAGTTGCTTTTGGCGTAGGCGTAGAGACAGCCGCACGCCGCATGCCGCGCTCTCTTGTCGTGAAAGGGATCGCGCTGCACACAATCGCGATAATAGCGACCGTAAACGGAGCTGTCCTTCGCAGCAAGCGCTGCACCTGGATTTGATGCGCTGGACCCCCCGCAGCCGCAAAGCGACAGCGCGGCCAGGCAGACCAAAGCCCCTCGCCAGAACTGCTGCATTTCCCTCTCCCCCGGTTAAAATCAAATGCGGTTCGCAAACCCGCCGCCGCGCGGCTCCCCCCTTACATCACGGCCTTCAAGCTCACCGGCGGCACGCTGTCGGCGGGTACGAAGAAGTCTGGTGCCAGATCCTGAGACGGGTCGATCCGGTAGTGGTCGAAATCCCTCACGCCATGCGTGTAAAGAAGCGTGTCGTCGATGCAGAAATTCCCGGTGAATTCGCGCGACGGCCTCGTGAAGATGAGATGCGCTGCGTCGGCGAGGATCTGCGGCGTGCGCGCCATGCGCATCAGCCTGTCGCCGCCGAGCAGGTTGTTCACCGCCGCCGTGGCGATGACGGTTCGCGGCCACAAGGCGTTGACGGCGATCCCTTGCGGCTTCAGTTCCTCCGCCATCCCGAGCACGCACAGGCTCATGCCGTATTTGGCGATGGAATAGGCGACGTGCCCGCCGAACCAGTGCGGTTTCATGTCCAGGGGCGGCGAGAGCATCAGGATATGCGGGTTCGCGGCCCTGGCCAGATGGGGCAAACAGAGCTTGGAGGTCAGGAAAGTACCGCGCGTGTTGATCTGGTGCATCAGATCGAAGCGCTTCATGTCCGTTGCCGGCGTATCCGTTAGCGAGATGGCGCTAGCGTTGTTCACGCAGATGTCGATGCCGCCAAAGGTCGCCACCGTCTTTTCCACCGCCGCGCCGAGCTGCTCCTCGTCGCGGATATCGCAGACCAGCGGAAGCGCCTTGCCGCCCGCCGCCTCGATTTCCTCGGCGGCCGTGAAGATCGTGCCCGGCAGTTTCGGGTGTGGTTCGGCCGTCTTGGCCGCGATGACGATGTTGGCGCCGTCCCGGGCCGCGCGCACGGCGATGGCCAGCCCGATACCGCGACTCCCTCCGGTGATGAAGAGCGTCTTGCTGCTGAGCATTTCCATTATTTCCGACAGTCCTCCCATAACCCTGCCGCCCCCAGCAGGTCGCGCCGCCCATTCACTCCACGTTTACCACATAACGGCCGTGTGAAAAGCGCGGCCATGACACGGCGATTGCTCCGGCAGTTCCGCCATCAATGTGCGTGCTCGGCACTGCCTTTGGTCATGAAGGCTTCGAACGCCTTGCGCGCTTCGTCCGAATTCAGGCATTCCTTGAACAGCCGCGCCTCTTCTTCCACCCGGGCCCACACGTCGTCAGGATTGGGGCGCAGCAGCGAACGGGACATGGCGAGCGCCCTCGGTGGCTTGGTAGCCAGTTTGGCGGCGACCGCGAGCGTATGTTTGTCCAGGTTCTCGCGCGGCACGATCAGGTTGACGAGATGCGCGCGCAGCGCCGCTTCGGCGGTCAGCGGCTTGCCCGCCACGAGGAGCGCAAAGGCGCCCGAATACCCCATCCGTTGTGGTGCGAGCAGGCTGGATGCCGCTTCGGGCACCAGTCCGAGATCGAGAAACGGCGTGACGAACACCGCCTCCGGCGTGGCATAGGCCAGATCGCAGTGAAGCAGCAGCGTCGTCCCGATGCCGATCGCCAGGCCGTCCACGGCGGCGATGATCGGCTTTTCCGCGTAGACGAGCGAGCGCAGGAACGCCAGCGTCGGCGCCAAGACTTCCTCGCCCCGCTCCCGCGCCGCCATGAAATCGGCGATGTCGTTGCCTGCGGTGAAGACGCCCTCGGAGCCTGTCAGTATGCGTACATGCACATCCGGATCACTGTGGCTCGCGGTGAGGGCGGTGGCAAGCGCCTCATACATTTCCGCATTCAGTGCGTTCTTCTTCTCGGTGCGTGCCATCCGGATGGTCTGCACGCCATGCTCAACGCTGACATTGACGAACTCACTCACTGAAAAATTCCCCGTCTCAAGTTTGAAATGCCCGGTACGATTATTGCTGTTTGGAACCTTAGGGGTGGAATTCATATCTCATTTTGAACCACGTTGGAATTGGGGCCATGACGTCTTCTTTCATTTTTCGATCCCCGGAACGCGCGGTCGTCACTCGAAAAGGGCGTCCGCGGCCTTGGCGAGGACCGTATCGTGGCTGCGACAGACGGCGGGCTTCAGACCTGCCGTGGCCGGAACCTCCGTTTCGGCGAAATGCCGTGCCAGCAGGATTTGCCCCTCATGGGCCCCGCCGCCTTCGCGGATGGCCGACAGCGCACCGCGCGCCAGGAGCGCGCCGCCCGTGACCAGACTGAACATGCGCCCATAATGTGTCGCGCCCGCCAGCGCCGCATCCGGGTTTTCCATGAGTTTGCGTCCGAGCCACTCGGTGGTCTCGGTGAGGTCGGCGTGGCCGTCCCCCAGGGCCTCCGCCGTGGCGCCGAGCGCCGGTTCGTTGGATGTCTTCACCTGGCCGATGATCTCGCTCAACTCGCCGAGGAACGCGCGGACCGTCTCCCCGCCGTTCATCGGCAGTTTGCGGCGGACGAGATCGATGCACTGAATGCCGTTGGTGCCCTCGTAGATCGGGTTGATGCGCGCGTCGCGATAGTATTGCGCGGCGCCGGTTTCCTCGATGAAACCCATGCCGCCATGCACCTGCACGCCCTCCGAGGCGACGTCCACGCCGGCGTCCGAGCCGAAGGACTTCGAGAGGGGTGTCAGCAGCGCCGCCTCGCCCTCGGCGCGCGTGCGGACGGCTTCGTCCCGGCTGCGTTCGGAAAGATCGATGGCCACGGCATTGGTGAGGCAGATGGCGCGCGCAGCGGCGACCTTGGCCTTCATCGAGAGAAGCATGCGCCGCACATCCGGGTGGTTGATGATCGGCGTCATTTCCGTCCCGGGCGTGCCCGAAACGCTCCCCTGCCTGCGTTCCAGCGCAAAGGCCAGGGCCTGCTGATACGCCGCATCCGCAAGGCCGACGCTTTCCACCCCGACGCCGAGCCGGGCGCGGTTCATCATCGTGAACATGTAGTGCAGGCCCTTGTGCGGCTCGCCCACGATCCAGCCCAGCGCGCCGCCTTCGTCGCCGAAATTCATCACACAGGTCGGACTGCCGTGGATGCCGAGCTTGTGTTCGAGCTTGGAGCAGAACACGTCGTTGCGCGGCCCCGGCGACCCGTCGTCATTGACGAGGAATTTCGGCACCACGAACATGGAAATCCCCTTCGTGCCGGGAGGGGCGTCGGGCAGGCGCGCCAGCACCAGATGGAGAATGTTCTCCGTCATCGCGTGTTCGCCATAGGTGATGAAGATCTTGGTGCCAGTGATGCGATAGCTGCCATCACCCGCGGGAACGGCGCGCGTCTTCAAAAAGCGCAGGTCCGATCCGGCATGGGGCTCGGTGAGCTGCATCGAGCCGGTCCACTCGCCGGACACGAGCTTGGGCATGTATTTGGCCTTCAGCGCCGCGGAGCCGTAGCGCTCCAGCGCTTCCGCTCCACCCTGGCTCAACAGCACGCAGAGGGCGAAGGCCATGTTGGCGCCGCTCCACATTTCGAGGGTGGCGCTGGCCATGGTGAAGGGCAGATTCTGGCCGCCGAATGCCTCCGGGCAGGGCAGCGCCGTCCAGCCGCCCTCGACGAATTTGGCGTAGGCCTCGGTCCAGCCCGGCGGTGTCACCACGTCGCGGCCCGCGAGGCGGGCGGGGTGTTCGTCGCCCTTGCGGTTGAGGGGGGCCAGTTCCTCGGTGGCGAAGCGTCCGGCCTCCTCCATAACGGCCTCGACCGTCGCCATATCCAGATCGCCGAAAGCGCCCGCTTCGACGAGCGTCGAAAAGCCCGCGATGTGGTTAAGCACAAAGGAGATATCCGCGACTGGCGCCTTGTAGGGCATTGTTCCTCCGTCTGGGCAAATGGGCCGGGCCGCTACGATTTGACGAAATAGCGGCAGCTTTGGTTAACCACATAATGTATAGGGAATGGTCTGTTCGCAAGTTCGCGTTATCAAGTTGACGAAAACGTCAGGCTGAGAGCCGCCGCGGAGCCCGCTGGGAATGGGAAGTTCCGTCCGTATCGCCGCCGAAACCATTGAAGACGCCGCGAGGGTGATCCGCGCGGGCGGGCTCGTCGCGTTCCCGACCGAGACGGTTTACGGGCTGGGCGCGAATGCGCTGGATGGCGAGGCGGTGGCGCGCATTTTCGAAGCCAAGGGGCGGCCGCGCTTCAATCCGCTGATCGCGCATGTGGCGTCGAGGGAAGAAGCCGGGGCGCTGGCCGAGTTCGGTGAGGAGGCGGAGCGGCTGGCGCGGGCGTTCTGGCCCGGACCGCTGACGCTCGTGCTGAGGCGCCGCGAAGGGGCGGGTTTGTGCGATCTGGTGAGCGCGGGGTTGCCGACCGTGGCGCTCAGGGTTCCGTCAGATCCGGTGGCGCGCGCGTTGATCAAGGCCGCGGGCGTGCCCGTGGCGGCGCCGAGCGCGAACCGTTCGGGACGGGTGAGCGCGACGACAGCGGCGCATGTCGCGGCGGATTTCGGCGAGGCGGTGGATGTGATCGTCGATGGCGGCCGCTGCCCGGCGGGGATCGAGTCAACCATCGTCGGGCTGGCGGGCGAAGCGCCGATGCTGTTGCGCGCCGGGGCGGTCTCGCGCGCCGGGATCGAGACGGTGCTGGGCAGGCCGCTGGCGATGCCGGGCGGCGGGGCGACGCCGCAGGCGCCGGGCATGATGACTTCGCATTATGCGCCGCGGGCTCTGCTGCGTCTCAACGTCGCAGCACCGCAGCCCGGCGAGAGTTTTCTTGCTTTCGGTCCGTCGCCGGTCGCCAACGGCCATAGCCTCAATTTGAGCGAGCGCGGCGATTTGCGCGAGGCGGCGGCGAACCTCTTTGCTCATCTCCGCGCGCTTGATGCCGTGGAAACGGCAGCGATCGCCGTCGCACCCGTCCCCGATGAGGGATTGGGTGAGGCAATCAATGACCGGTTGCGCCGTGCGGCGGCGCCGCGGTGATATCCGTCAGCTCCAATAAGGGAACGCGAATGCCCCCCGAACTCCCCCCGTCGCCCTCCGCCGACACGCTGGCCGCCTTCACCGCCATCGTGGGCGAGAAGCACGCCGTTACCGCGCCGGACGATCAGGCGCCTTACCTGAGCGAATGGCGGCGGCTCTACACGGGCAAAACTCCCCTCGTGCTGAAACCGGGCAGTACGGATGAGGTCGCTCGCATCATGGCGCTGGCGGATGCCACGCGGACGGCCATCGTGCCGCATGGTGGCAATACCGGCCTTGTCGGCGGACAGATCCCGTTCGGACCGGAGGTGGTGGTCAGCCTGGAGCGCCTCAATCGCATTCGCGCGGTGGATGCGCGGGGGCATACGCTGATTGCCGAAGCGGGCGTGACGCTCGCCGCTGTGCAGAAGGCTGCCGAAGATGCCGGGCGGCTGTTTCCCTTGAGCATCGCTTCCGAGGGCTCCTGCCAGATCGGCGGCAATTTCGCCACCAATGCCGGCGGGTTGCAGGTGCTGGCCTATGGCAACGCGCGCGATCAGGTTCTGGGGCTGGAGGTCGTGCTCGCCGACGGACGCATCTGGGAGGGTCTGCGCGCGCTGCGTAAGGACAACACGGGCTACGATTTGCGCGACCTGTTCGTTGGCTCGGAGGGTACGCTGGGCATCATCACCGCGGCGGTGCTGCGCCTGTTGCCGCAACCGAAGTCCAAAGCGACGGCGTTCGTCGCGCTGGCCGGCCTGGAGGACGCCGCGCGGCTGTTCGAGCTGGCGCATGAGCGTGGGGCGGGGGAACTGACGGCGTTCGAACTGATGCCGCGTATCGGCATGGATTTCGTGCTGCGCCATGCCAGCGGCACGCGCGACCCCCTCGGCGCCGCCTATCCGTGGTACGTGCTGTTCGAAATCTCCAGCCTGCGCCCGGACGATGCCGCGACCGCTCTTGCCGAGCGTATGCTGATGGACGCCGCCGAGGCGGGCATTGTCGCCGATGGTGTGCTCGCGGCTTCGCTGACGCAGGCGGCGGATTTCTGGCGGCTGCGCGAGATGATGTCGGAGGTGCAGTTGCAGGAGGGCGGCAGCATCAAGAATGACGTGTCGGTGCCCGTCGCCGATCTTCCCGAGTTTCTGCACCGCGCCGATGAGGCGGTGAAGGCGGCGGTGCCGGGTTGCCGTCCGGTGCCTTTCGGCCATTACGGCGACGGCAACATTCATTTCAATGTCAGTCAGCCGGTGGACACGGATACGGACGCCTTTCTGGACCGTTGGGAGGACGTGGCCGCTGCGATCAACCGCATCGTGCTCGACTACGGCGGGTCGATCAGTGCCGAGCACGGCATCGGACGCATGAAACGCGACGTGCTGCCGGGGGTGAAAAGCGCGGTGGAAATGGACTTGATGCGCCGGATCAAGGCCGCGCTCGACCCGCAGGGCATCCTCAATCCGGGCAAGCTGCTGTAGCTACCGCATCAGCGGAGCCCGGGCGAGCACGCGGAACAGGCCGGCGCCGCCCGGATCGCCGCACAGGCAGAGATCCTCAAATGTGAAAGGCGCGGCGGTGAGAGGCGCAACGGCGGGCGTGAGCGCCGTTTCGACCGCGTTCAGCTCCGCCTCATCCAGCGGTCCGGCCAGCGTGATGTGGAACAGGAAGCGGTGGAAGATGTCCGCGTAGCCGAATTGCTCCAGCAGCAAGGTGGCATCCGGCGGCAGATCACCTTGGCGCCGGGCGCGATCGTCGCCGTTGAGGGGATCGCGGAAACGGTCGAAATGGGTTACGCAGTCGTCCGCCAGCCAGCCGATGTCCGTGTGGTCTCCGCTCAGCACGAGCGCCAGATAGCGCGAGAAGCGATGAAGCCGCAAAGGCGCGGAGCGGATGCGCCGCCGCCGTGCACAGAATGCGGCCAGCGTCCCGGCAAGTTCATCCGCGCTCGCACCCTCGCGCGGGCGGAACGGCGCCTTGATGGTCGCGTGAATGCCGTAGCGGCGCGGCGAGGCCGTGGCCCGCTCCACAAGAGCGGCGTCCAGCCCGAGATCGGCGCGCGGCGCGGCGAGCGCTTCGCCGGTCTCCACCTCGGCTCCAAACCAGCCGCGTGCGAATGCAGCGAGCGGGCTGTCCGGCGCGGGTACCCAGTAGATGGCGTATCTTTCGTAGCTCATAGGCAATGTTATGGCAGGCGCCTGTGGCAATTGCACGTCGTCTCAGGGCCCGGACAGATTCCGGCCGAACAAAGGAATGCGATGTGAACCCTGGCTGCGGAACGGGGATAGGTGCGGAGCCGTCTTGAAAGCCGCCATCAATTGGCGCTTATTGGGAGCATGCTGGAATACCGCCCGAGGGGATCATGGATCAGAGTCAAACCACGCCTGCCGCTCCCATCGCGGAGAAGCGCCCCGTGACGGATGTCCGTCACGGCATCACCCGGACCGACGAATACGCCTGGCTGCGTGCCGCGAACTGGCAGGAGGTCATGCACGACCCGTCGGTGCTGGCCGCTGACATCCGCGCGCATCTGGAGGCGGAGAACGCTTTCAGCAAGGCCATGCTGGCCGATACAGAGGCGCTGCAGGTGACGCTGTTCCAGGAGATGAAGGGCCGCATCAAGGAGGACGACTCCACCGTGCCCTCGCCGGACGGGCGGTGGGCCTATTTCCGCAGCTATGTGACCGGGGGCCAGCACCCGCTTTTTTGCCGGGAGCCCAGGGAGGGCGGGGCAAAAGAAGTCGTCCTCGATGGCAACAAGCTGGCCGAAGGGCTGCATTTCTTCTCCATCGGCAGCATAGCGCACAGCCACGATCACGAACTCCTGGCCTATGGCGTGGACGATAAAGGGTCCGAACTGCATACGATCAAGGTTCGTGACCTTTCGACGGGCAATGCGCTCAGCGACGAAATCCCCGACACGGCGTCGGGCGAGATCGTCTGGAGCCCGGACCGGCAGTGGCTGTTCTATGTCCGGCTCGATGAGAACCTGCGTCCGCGCCGGGTTTACCGCCACCGCATGGGCACGCCCGCGAGCGACGATATCCTCGTCTATGACGAACCGGACCCGGGATTCTTCGTCTCCCTCGGCGAGGCCGCGGACCGGCGTTTCATCATCATCCATTGCGGCGATCAGCAGACCTCCGAAGCGTACCTGATCGACGCGGCGAATGTGGAGGCGCCGGCCGTTCTCGTCGCCGAACGCGAGAAGCAGCACGAATATTCGGTCGATAGCTGTGACGGGCGCCTGATCATCCTCACCAATTCCGGCGATGCGGAGGATTTCCGCATCATGGAGGCGGCAGTCGGCGCCAGCCGGAGTGAATGGCGCGAGATCGAACCGCATCGTCCCGGGCGGCTCATCATGTCGATCCTGGTTTTCAAGGACTATCTCGTGCGGCTGGAACGGGAGAACGGGCTGCCGCGTGTCGTCATCCGTGCGTTCGACGATGGAGAGGAGCACAGCATTGCTTTCAACGAGGAAGCCTATTCGCTGGGAGTCGTGCCGGGCTACGAGTTCGACACGACCACGCTGCGCTTCAACTACTCGTCGATGACCACGCCCGGACAGGTCTTCGACTACGACATGACGACGCGCCAGCGGAGGCTACGCAAGACGCAGGTGGTGCCGAGCGGGCACAACCCTTCGGATTATGTCACGCGCCGCGTCTTCGCGCCCGCCGAGGATGGCGAACTCGTGCCGGTCTCGCTCCTCTATCGCACCAGTACGCCGCTCGACGGGTCCGCGCCGCTCCTGCTCTACGGCTACGGCTCATACGGCATCTCCATGCCCGCTTCGTTCATGACCAACCGGCTCAGCCTCGTGGACCGCGGCTTCATTTACGCGATCGCGCATGTCCGCGGTGGAAAGGAGAAGGGCTACCGCTGGTATCGCGAGGGGCGGCAGGAGAAGAAGGTCAACACGTTCACCGACTTCATCGCCGCGGGGCGCTATCTCGCCGCGAACGGCTTCACTTCGCCGGGGCGGATCGTCGGGCATGGCGGTTCGGCGGGGGGCATGCTGATGGGCGCGGTGGCCAATATGGCGCCGGAACTGTTCCTCGGCATCATCGCTGAAGTGCCGTTCGTGGACGTGCTGGCCACGATGCTCGACGACACGCTGCCGCTGACGCCGCCCGAATGGCCGGAATGGGGCAATCCGATCACCTCCAGCGCCGATTATCGGACGATTGCGACCTATTCGCCCTATGACAATGTCGAAGCTCAGAATTATCCGCACATCCTGGCGCTGGCGGGCCTCACGGACCCCCGCGTCACGTATTGGGAACCGGCAAAATGGATGGCCAGGCTGCGAGCGGCGAAGACCGGTGACACCTTGCTGCTGCTGCGCACGAATATGGAAGCGGGCCACGGCGGAGCGTCCGGCCGCTTCGACCGGCTGAAGGAGGTGGCGCTGGCCTATGCGTTTGCGCTCAAGATCGCGGGGAGGACGTGAGAGGCCGCGGCCGGCCTGTTGGTGCGCGGTTTTGTCTTGGCTGTGTTTGAGCATGCGGGTATATCTGCTCGTGTCCGCTGGCGGTACGCCGTGGCGGACAAATGTGCGGGTGTGGCGGAATTGGTAGACGCGCTGGACTCAAAATCCAGTTCTGGTGACAGAGTGTCGGTTCGACTCCGACCACCCGCACCACTTTTCCTTCCGCCATCGTCCGCCTACGTTCGCCATTGTCCGGCCTCCCCCTGGATTTCCATCGGAATTTTGCGATTGTGATCCATTTTCTTTCCGCCATCGTCCGCCTACGTCCGTCTGCATCCGGTGTTGTCTGGGGGTATATTTGGGGGCATCATACCGGCAGATCATCGCCGATACCCCCAAGGAGGATGTTTGCCAGATGCCCCTTACGGAAGCAGCCGTTAGAACGGCGAAGCCGCGGGAGAAGCCCTACAAGCTTGCCGATGGCACGGGCATGTATCTGCTGGTGAAGCCCAGTGGTTCGCGCCTGTGGCGTCTCAAGTATCGCTTTGGCGGGAAGGAAAAGGTCCTCGCTTTTGGCGCCTACCCTATCGTGGGTCTGAAGGAGGCGCGCGAGCGTCGAGATGAGGCCCGCCGCCTTCTCGCAGAAGGCCGGGACCCGGCAGCCGCGAAGGAGGAATTGAAGAGGGCCTCGCGGCTCGCTGCACAGAACGTGTTTGAACTCGTTGCCCGTGAGTTTGTGAAAAATCAAAGTGAGCGGTGGTCGCAACGCCACGCGTTTTATGTCGTTCAGCGGCTGGAGCAGTTAATTTTCCCGGATTTGGGAACGCGTCCGATTGCTGAGATCTCCGCTCCAGAACTGCTGGCTGTGCTCCGCAAGATTGAGGCGCGCGGGGCCACGGAACTGGCGCACCGCATGGGGCAGACGTGCGGGCAGATATTTCGCTATGGCATCGCGACCGGCGTGTGCGACCGTGATGTTGCGGCGGATCTGCGTGGGGCCCTCATTCCACATGTCAAAAAGCACATGCCTGCGATCCGCCCGGAAGAGCTGCCCGAGTTGCTGGCGGCCATCGCTGGCTACGACGGTGCCCCAGTGACCCGGCTCGGGCTGAAGCTTCTTGCGCTCACATTTGTGCGCACGGCGGAGCTGATTGCCGCTGAGTGGCCTGAGTTCGACGTCCGTCGGACGTTATGGATCATCCCTGGCCCAAAAATGAAGATGAAGGATGAGCATCTGGTGCCGCTTTCGCGCCAGGCGCTTGCCGTGCTGGAGGAATTGCGGGCCATCAATGGCGAGAGAAGCCGCTTCGTCTTCGCCGCGGCGAACCATCGCAAGCACATATCTAACAACACACTTTTGTACGCGCTGTACCGCCTTGGTTATCACAGCCGCATGACAGGGCATGGTTTCCGCGCAGTGGCGTCCACCATCCTCAACGAAGCCCGTGAGCACGGCGAGCATAACTTTGGCTTTGAGGTAATCGAGCGGCAACTCGCGCACTTAGAGCGAAACCAGGTGCGGGCGGCTTATAACCGCGCCGAGTACATCCAGGAGCGTCGCTTGATGATGCAGTGGTGGGGGGATTTCCTCGACCGGCAAGCGGGCGGTGCGTTTCTGAAGCCACGCAATTAGGTGGAGATCGGCGCACCGCGATCGCGGTCCGCAATCCACTCAGACACCTCAGACGCTTTCCACCGTGTCGCTTTTCCGATTTTCACCGGCGCGGGAAAACGCTTCTGCTTGACCAATTCGTAGATGGTGGTTTTTTTCAGGCCAACCATGACCTCAACCGCAGGGCGGGGCAGTAACCGGTCACGTTGGCCGTTGCGACGATGTCCAGCGCGCGGCTTCCGCACCTCCTTCGCCCCGTCTATCGTTGAACTATTTCCGGTGACAGCGGAAATCGCATCAAGAAAATGCTGCCATGAGACGTCGGTTTGATCACGTATAAATGCTTCGAGAGCGTCGTACACCAAATGTATATCGATATTATTACTTGTTGAATGTACCGTCTTGCGAGTTATGCCACTCATAACAACCTCACGAAGCCGTGCCATCACGAAATGTAGATTACAAAATCATTACAATACCGTCAACTGATTATTTTGATACTCCCGCGTGACCGTCTCTCCTGACGCCCTCAGTTCCGCAGCCTCCCCAGCACAATACGTGAACACGGTGCCCCCCTTTCCGAATATAGGGGTGAAAACGCCGGCACCGCCGGCACCCGCGCGCGGAAACCCCTGCTCAGTAAGGGTTTGGCGGGTGCCGGTCCTGCCCAAAAGACCGGCACCCACGCCGGCACCCCACCGGCACCCAATCCCTTTTTTTGAGCCATGATCACAGGGACGTGATTGATGCGGCGTGCAAAGGCCCGCGGTCTTTGCAATCGACAGGCAGCGTTTCGAAGAGCTATCCTATCCGGCCCGCGCCTTCTTGCCGCGGTGCGCGGGCTGATCCGCGTCGGCTGTTTCTCAGGCACCCGCCGGATACGGGCTCGGCCTCGATATCCGGCTTGAGCAACAGTCACAGCGGCATGTTCAGTCCTGCCGCCAGTTTTACGGCGGTATCGACAGTGAAGTTCACCTTGCGCAGCTCGATATCGCTGACGTGGGTCAACGCAATGCCGGTCGCTCTGGCCACCTCATTTTGGCTGAGACCAAGTCGCCTGCGAAACGCGCGCAGATTCCTGGAAAACGCAGCACGTGCTTCGATGTCGATGTCGTTTGTCATTGGTGCCCCTCCCTGCTCAGCAGTGCCCGCGCCGTCAATGCAGCGGCATCACGCGAAGTGTGCCCGCCATCCCTTCTTCCTCAAGCGTCGCGACAATCCCATCAATCTCTTCGTCTACCATGTCGCGCATGTCTTGACGGGATTCGACTGGAAATGCCTCAACGTAATATCCGAGACACCATGCCAACGCTAACAACACCGAAGTTATTTCGGTGTCGCCTTCCAGGAAGGGGTGCAGAAAGTCAGATAGCGCATCAAGTATTTCTTCGCCACGCCGTGCAACCTGGTCAGTCGTTTCCTGACTTACATCCATCATGTCATTCCCCTCTTGTAAATCCGCTGTTGCAGAACCCCCTCGTTCACTGGCACAGCCCCCCATTCGTTACACCCGCCCCCACCCATGTTCCTGCTTGTCCTCGATTTGCTGCGTCCCCCCTCGCCGCCTATAGAACTCGGCCTGGATGGCGCCGAACGCGGCTTCGCGCGTTTCCCAGGCGCCGTCATCGCCCGTGTAGGCGCGCGCGAGCGTCGCGGCCGCGGCGGCATCCAC